>JAFNEO010000040.1 GCA_017886205.1 Candidatus Aminicenantota bacterium
TTAGGCAATTATGCCCGCAATGACACGCCAAAACAAGGAGACCTCATGGGTAAACTGGATAACAAATGCGCAATTGTCACAGGCGGTGCGTCGGGGATTGGACTCGCCACCGCGCAACTGCTTGCCGAAGAAGGGGCGGCAGTCGTGATCGCGGACATCAATGCCGAACAGGGGAAGCAGGCAGAACAGAAAATCAACGCCGCCGGCGGACGCGCGGTCTTCGTTCAGTGCAATGTGGCGCTCGCGGCGGATTGCCGGCGCACGGTGCAGAACGCCGTTGAAAAATTTGGCAGGCTGGATATTGTCTTTAATAACGCGGGCATCATCCGCCGCGCCGATGTGATCGGCACCACCGAAGATGAATGGGACCGGGTGATGGACGTGAACGTCAAGTCCATCTTTTTGATGAGCAAATATGCCGTCCCTGAAATCGTTAAACAGGGCGGCGGCTCGATCGTCAACACGGGATCGGGCTGGGGCGTCAAGGGCGGGCGAAACGCGGTTTCCTATTGCGCTTCGAAGGGAGCGGTGGTCAACATGACCCGTGCCATGGCCATTGACCACGGTCCGCAAAACATCCGGGTCAACTGCATTTGTCCTGGAGATACCGATACGCCCATGCTTCGCAACGAAGCCAAACAACTCGGCCGGGCAGAAGATAAGTTCATGGCAGAAGCCGCCGAGCGCCCGCTCAACCGTTATGCCCAGCCAATCGAGATCGCGCAATCGGTTTTGTATCTCGTCAGCGACGCGGCAAGCTACGTCACGGGGGCGGTGCTTGCGGTGGATGGCGGCGGCACGGCGTAAGTTAGGCTTGTCGTTTGTTCCTTCCTGAGCAGTTTGACGCTTTTTCCCTCCAGTCCAATCCATCCGTCATGAGCACACTCGCTGCCGCCAAGAACGCGGTGGATGCGGGCGCAGCTATCAAAAATCACAGGCGGGGTCTGAGTAAGGTCGCCGTTTCCGGTAAAGGACGCAGACGAGCGGGCAGGGATTCTCTAAGAGGAGAGCGTGCCGAGGAAATAAACGAATTTCTCTCGCCGGGGGAAATTCACGGGCCTTCGATCCTATACCCTGGGCCTTAACTTGCGCGATTCCGATTTCTGGTATATTCTTTGGGCTCTTCAAAGTCAGAACGGAGATCGCCAGAATGGAATACCGCTCCCTGGGCAGGTCGGGACTGAAGATATCGGCGCTTTCCTTCGGCGCCTGGGTGACCTTCAGCGATCAAGTGGGAGAAGATATCGCCTCCGCCTGCATGAAGGCGGCCTACGACGCCGGCGTCAACTTCTTCGACAACGCCGAGGCCTATGCCCGCGGCCGGGCCGAAATCATGATGGGAGACATTCTTAAGAAATCGGGTTGGCGGCGCTCGGACCTCATCATCTCCACTAAGATCTTCTGGGGCGGCCGAGGCGTCAACGACCGCGGACTTTCCCGCAAGCACATCAGCGAAGGCACGGATGCCGCTCTCTCGCGCCTTCAGATGGACTACGTCGACCTGATCTACTGCCACCGTCCCGACGTCGAGACACCGCTCGAGGAAACGGTCTGGGCGATGAACCAGGTTATCCGGAAGGGCAAGGCTTTTTACTGGGGGACCAGTGAATGGAGCGCCCGGCAGATCTCGGAAGCCTGCTATTTCGCCAGGCTGGAGCACCTTATCCCCCCGACGATGGAACAGCCCCAGTACAACATGTTCATCCGGGAACAGGTGGAAAAGGAATACGCGCCGCTCTACCGCGATTTCGGACTGGGGACGACAATCTGGAGCCCGCTGGCCGGAGGTCTTCTGACCGGGAAGTACGATGCTGGGACACCCCCGGGCACGAGGGTCTCGCTTCCCGGTTATGAATGGCTGCGCGAGCGCTATGAGGGCCCGGAGGCGGAAATCAGGATCGGAAAAGTCCGCCGTCTCCGCGCGATTGCGAATGAGCTCGGGATGACCCCGGCCCAGCTTGCCTTGGCCTGGTGCCTGAAGAACCCAAATGTGAGCTCGGTCATCACCGGGGCCTCGCGGCCCGAGCAAGTGGTCGAGAACATGAAGGCGCTGGAGGCCGTCGACCGGCTTTCGCCCGAGGTCATGGAGCGCATAGAGACCATCCTAGACAACAAGCCGACCCCCGAGTCCAACCTCCGCTGAAAGAGAGCTTTTTCCCATTGCCTAGTGGGGATATAAAAAATAAGATAAAGCCGGTTAAACCATGGAGGGAATCCGAAATGTCGCACCAACGCCTGGCAAGACTGTCCTTTTCTATTCTGACCGTCCTCGTCATAGGAGGGCTTTCCGGCTGCGTTAAAAAACAGCCGGCTGACCTCGTCCTGACCAACGGGAAGATCATCACTCTAGAAGATATTGCCCCTACCGCCGAGGCCCTCGCGGTCACGGGCGATCGCATCATCGCTGTGGGAACCGCCAAGAAGATCAAACCATACATCGGAAGCTCGACCCGGGTGATCGATCTCCAAGGTCAAACAGCCATCCCCGGTTTTATCGACAGCCACGCCCACTTCACCGGAGTGGGCGAGGCCCGGATGATCCTTGACCTGACACGGGCAAGAAACTGGGACGAGATTGTTACCCTGGTCGCAGAGGCGGCCAGCAAGGCCAAGCCCGGGGAATGGGTCCGAGGGAGAGGCTGGCACCAAGAAAAATGGGACAAGAGGCCGGAACCCAGCGTGGACGGGCTGCCTTTTCATGATGCTCTGAGCAGCGTGACTCCTGACAACCCGGTTCTGCTCGAGCACGCCAGCGGTCATTCCTGCCTGGCCAACGCCAAAGCCATGGAGCTTGGCGGCGTCACCAAGATGACTCCCGATCCGGCCGGAGGCGAGATCGTCCGCGACGGGCGGGGGAACCCGATCGGCGCGTTTCGGGAAACCGCCCAAGGCCTAGTCGGGCGCCCGTTGTATGGCTCTGAGCTGAAGAAGACGGAGGCCGAGAGAGCCGACCAGGAACGGAAGGCCATCGAACTGGCTGTGCAGGAATGCCTGTCCAAGGGCGTCACCAGCGTCCACGATGCCGGCGCCTCATTTGGGACCATCAACCTCTACAGGGCGCTGGCCGAGCAGGGGAAGCTCGGCGTCCGCATCTATGCCATGATCAGCGAAGAAAACTCCGGGCTCCAGCAGCGCTTCGCCCAATACCGGATCATCGGCGCCGGTCAAAACCATCTGACCGTGCGGGCCGTCAAGCGCCTTCTGGACGGGGCCCTGGGCGCCCACGGCGCGTGGCTTCTGGAACCCTATGCCGACCTGCCGACATCCACCGGCCTCAACACGACCCCGATCGAAGACCTGAAAGAGACTGCCCGCTTGGCCCTCGAAAACGACTTCCAGCTGTGCACCCATGCGATCGGCGACCGGGCCAACCGCGAGGTCCTTAACATCTATGAACAAGCCTTCGCGGACCATCCGGAGAAAAAAGACCTGCGCTGGCGGGTGGAGCACGCCCAGCACCTCGCCCCGTCGGACATCCCCCGCTTCGGCCGTCTCGGCGTCATCGCGGCGATGCAGGGAGTCCACTGCACCTCGGACGGTCCGTGGGTTGTCAAAAAACTGGGCGAGAAGAGGGCCAAGGAGGGAGCTTATGTCTGGCGGTCGATCATGGACGGAGGGGCCGTCATCGGCAACGGCACGGATGCCCCGGTCGAGGACATCGACCCGATCCCGTCGTTCTATGCGACCGTGACCAGAAAAATGAAGGACGGCACGGCCTTCTTCCCGGAACAACGTTTGAGCAGGGAAGAAGCGCTGCGCACCTATACGCTTAACGGCGCCTACGCCGCTTTTCAAGAAAACCTGCTGGGATCGCTTAAACCCGGAAAGCTGGCCGACATCACCGTTCTGTCCAAGGACATCATGACGGTGGCCGAGGAAGAGATTCCTAAGACACAGGTCCGTCTGACGATCGTCGGCGGCCAAGTTCTTTTCCAGAAAAACTGAGGCAATCGGCGGAGGAAAGAGGATGGGCGGCTTTTTCGGCATTGCTTCCAAAGAGGACTGTATCGGCGATCTATTTTACGGGACGGACTACCATTCGCATCTCGGGACCAAAAGGGGAGGGCTGGCCGTGTGCGGGCCTGAGGGCTTCGTGCGGATTATCCACAGCATCGAGAACGACCAGTTCCGCTCCAAGTTCGACGACGATGTCGCGGGTATGAGAGGGAGAATGGGGATCGGCGTCATCAGCGACACCGACGACCAGCCGCTGCTCATCCGTTCCCATCTGGGGAATTATGCCGTCGTGACCGTGGGCGTCATCAAGAACAAGGAGGACCTAGCCAAGCGCGCCTTCGAGACGCAGCGGCTCCATTTTTCCGAGATGAGCGGCGGCGAGATCAGCCCGACCGAGCTCATCGCCACCCTGATCAACCAGGAGGGGACGTTCGCGGCGGGGATCGCCGGCGCCCTGGATGCAATCCAAGGCTCCTGTTCTCTTCTCCTGCTCACCGAGCGGGGGATCTATGCGGCCCGGGACAAGTGGGGCCGGACGCCGGTCGTGGTCGGCCGCAAGGACGGAAGCACGGCCGTCACCCTGGAGACATGTGCCTTTCCCAACCTCGGGTTCAGGACCGAAAAGTACCTGGGGCCCGGAGAGGTGGTTTTCCTCACTGCCGAGGGCTACGAGCAGAAGACCCCGCCCCGTGATCGTCTGCAGATCTGCGCCTTCCTCTGGGTTTACTACGGCTATCCGGCCTCGAGCTACGAAGGCATCAACGTGGAGTGGGCCCGCAACCGCTGTGGCGCCTTTTTGGCCCGAAGGAACCCCATCGCCATAGACTTCGTCGCCGGCATCCCCGACAGCGGGATCGGCCACGGCCTGGGCTATGCCGCCGAAGCCGGAGTCCCCTTCAAGAGACCGTTCGTCAAATACTCCCCGACCTGGGCGCGCAGCTTCATGCCCCAGAGCCAGGTCCTGAGAGACCTTGTGGCCCGGATGAAGCTCATTCCCATCCAAGAACTCATCGAGGGCAAGAAGTTCCTCTTCTGCGAGGACTCGATTGTCCGCGGCACCCAACTCAAGGACACGATCCAACGGCTGTACGATGTCGGGGCCCTGGAGGTCCATATGCGGCCGGCCTGTCCGCCGCTCGTCTATGCTTGCAAGTTCCTGAACTTCTCGATCTCCCGCTCGGAGTTCGACCTGGCCGCGCGCCGGGCCATCCGCGAGCTCGAAGGCGACCATCCCCGTGACCTGACCCCTTATGCGGTCCACGGCACGGAGCAGTACAACGCCATGGAGGAGAAGATCCGGCGGCGGCTTAACTTGACGACGCTCAGATACCAGCGCCTGGAAGACCTCGTCGAGGCGGTCAGCCTCCCCAAGGAGAGACTCTGCACATATTGTTGGGACGGCTCCGAGCCCCCCGAATGAACCGGCCCGCCGCCCTTTTTGTTAAAATGGCAACGGTTCTCTTAAATCGATTAATATGAACGCGTTCAGTCATGCGTCATTGCGGGCATAATAGTAGGAGGTGCAACATGTCCTTGGCTTTTTTGATCGGCCGTCTCATCGTCGGCGCCTACTATCTCTACAACGGGATCAACCATTTCCTGAGGCTCTCGCAGCTGGCCGCCTACGCCAAGTCCAAGGGAGTCTCGGCCCCGGAAATCGCCGTCGCCGGCTCCGGTCTGCTGCTGCTCCTGGCCGGGATTACGCTTCTGCTCGGGTACGACCCCAAGGTCGGAGTCGCGGCGCTCGTCCTTTTCTTCGTCCCCGTCACCATCCTGATGCATAATTTCTGGGCTGTGCCGGCCGAGCAGAAGATGATAGAAGCCGTCCAGTTCAGCAAGAACTTGGCCCTCCTGGGCTCCACCCTGATGTTCCTGAAGATACCGAGGCCCTGGCCGCTGAGCCTGGATCGTAAGAAAAAGTAGAGGAAGCGACTGATTTTGCGCCCAGGGTCTCGGAGCTCTGCGATTGGTACGTGTATCAGACTGACGATTTCCAAGAAAAAAGAAAGGGCCCCGGATTGAGACCGAGCCCTCTTGTCCTCGCCCTTTTAATGATCTTACTTCTTTGGCCGTCATGCCGCCAGAGAACGGAAGCGGACAACGTCCTGGAAACCGTTAATTCCCTGGCTCGCCTGGCTGAAAAGAAAGACGTCGAAGCCATCATGGCTCACTTCGCCGAAGATTTCTCTGACTTCGATGGTCGCGACAAGAGCAGACTCCGCTCGCTCCTCTCATCCTATTTCAGCGACCGCATGGGCATTGTCGTTCACCGACTGAGCAGCCGGATAATCGACTTGACCTCCGGTCACGCCGCGCTCGAGACCGAGGTGGCCCTGTCCTCTGGCGGCGCCGAAGCCCTGCGGCGTCTCGTCCGGATATCACCGGACATCTATCGCCTCCGGATCGACCTCGCCAAGGTCGGGGAAAAGTGGCTGATCGGCTACGCGGAATGGGCCTCTATAGGCCTGACCGAACTCTTGCCGGAGTCTCTGGGTGAACTCAGGAAGATTTTTCCCAAAATATGGGTCGACCGATGAACAAATCTCTATCGAGGTGAACCATGAACTCAACGAACCGAAGCACCGAAATTCTTATCGTCGGGGGCGGGCCGGCCGGCTACACGGCCGGGATCTACGCCGCCCGGGCGGGCCGAAAGACCGCCATCCTGGAAGGACGGGGACGGTCGCGGCTCGCCGTCGGCTACGCACTGGAGAACTATCCCGGTTTTATTTCGGTCGATAGCGCCCAGCTTCTCCGGACCTTCAGGGCCCAGGCCGAGCACTTCGGGGCCCAGCTCTACCCGGAGGAGGCTATCGATTTCAACCTGCCCGGCCCGACGAAATACGTTGTCTCGCGGGAACATCTGTATGAAGCCAGGGCCGTGGTCCTAGCCTCCGGAAAACCCGTCCCGCGCGAACACCTGATTCGGGGCGAAGAGCGGTTTGTGGGGCAGGGAGTCAGCTATTGTGCCACCTGCGACGGCCCTCTTTACAAGGGTTTGATCGTCGCGGCCTTTGGAGCCTCTGAGGAGGCGGCCGATGAGGTCCTGGCCCTCCATGGGATGGGGTGCCATGTCCACTGGATTCCGGGCGAAGCCCGGGATAATAAAGCGGCTCCTCTAAAAGTTAAGGAGATCGAAGAAAAGGGAATTCCCATCCATCGGATGGCCCGGATCACTGAAGTGCGGGGTGAGCAGGGCGTGGAGAAGCTGGCGATCGAAAGAGAGGGCAGGGAAGAGGAGCTCCCGGTGGCCGCCCTGTTCATTTTCCGGGAAAGCCTAACCTCGCCTCTTTTCCAGAAAGCCGGCCTGTCTCTCGACCACAGGCAGTGCCTGGCCGTCGACCGGTTTCAGAGGACTAACGTTGACGGAGTGTTCGCCGCCGGAGACATCACTTGCGGTGGGATGCAGGTGGTGACGGCGGCCGCGGAGGGGGCGGTCGCCGCCATGCAGGCGATCATTTACGTCCGCAGACAGCCTTGAGGCGGCCGGTTATCAGGCGAAACCCTTCAACTTGCCGTTGAGCTCGGGAGATTGGAGCTTGCGCAGAGCTTTAACCTCGATCTGCCTCACCCGTTCCCTCGTTACCCGGAGATGCTCCCCGACCTCCTCCAGGGTGTGGTCGCCGCTCTGCCCCAGACCGAACCTTAAACGGATGACCTCGGCCTCTCTGTCCGTCAGGCTCTGGAGGGCCTGCTCGATTTGACGCCTCAGGCTCGAATGGATGACCGTGTCGGGCGGGGAGGGGATGTCCCTGTCCTGGAGAAACTCGCTCAGGGAACTTTCACCCTTCTCGCCGACGGGAGTCTCGATGGAGACAGTCTCCTGAGTGGTTTGGAGGATCTGGGTGACTCTTTGGGGTGAAAGTCCGGTCCTTTGGGCGATCTCTTCGACTGAGGGCTCCCTTCCTTTCTCCTTGATGAACGACTGGCTCAGCCGGGCCAGCTTCTGCAGCGTCTCGGTCATGTGAACCGGGATGCGGACGGTCCGGGATTGGTCGGCGATCGCCCGAGTGACGGCCTGGCGGATCCACCAAGTCGCATATGTGGAGAACTTGTGGCCGAGGCGGTAGTTAAACTTGTCGACTGCCCTCATCAGCCCGATATTCCCTTCCTGGATGAGGTCGAGGAAATGGAGGCCCCGGTTCTGATAGCGCTTGGCGATGGAGACCACCAGCCTGAGGTTGGCGGCGACGAGCTCTGATTTCGACTCATCGCGCAGCTTTTTCCCCACTCGCATGAGGTCAAAAGCCTTACGGAAATCGGCCGGCCTTCTCTTCGGTGCGCGACGCATGGCGGCACGGCAGCGGGCCATGACATCGTCGACCAGGGCTTCCCAGGCATCCGGACGGAGCTGCAGTCCGGGGAAAAGCCGCAGCATGCGAATGACCAGCCGCCCGCGGCAGAATCTGGTCTTCTTTATTAGCGGCAGGCCCTTCAACCGCTTTCCCACGCTTTTCATTTCTTTGAGCCTGGCCCGAGCTTCACGCAGAGCCGTCCTCAGATTCCCGCCCTCGACTTCCTCTTCGGTGAGGTCGAAAATCTCCCTGAGCGCTCGGGGCGACTTCCGGACTCTCTTTTCCAGGTCTTGGAGGGACTCCAAGAAAACCGGAGTCAGGACCAGTCCCTTGACGATTTTGCGCTTGCCCTTCTCGATTTTTCTGGCGAGACTGACTTCTCCCTCTTTCGTCAGCAGCATCACCCGCCCCATATCCTTGAGGTAGACTCTCACCAAATCCAAGTCGGGCCCGCCGTTTCCCCCATCGCCACCGTTTCCTCCCGTAGATTCGGGAACGCCGTCGTGCCCACTCGGCGGGCCGGAGGCGTCCCGTCCAGAACGGCTAAAAACGGCTCGCTCCTCGAATACGAAATCCCCGTCCTCCGGGTCCGCAAGACCAGGCGCGTACCCGAACCTCTCCTCCGGTTCATATATGATGGTCATGGATTTCACCTTATATCTTACTATTCATATAGGATAACTAGGGGAGTGTCAAGAGGGTTGCATTTATTTTCGGGCAGAGAGAGGGCGCTGGCTGTTTCGGGGAATTAGCAAAAGGAGGGGTTTGGGATGGCGGATTCCCGCCCAGCCAGCCAAACGAAAATCCGAAATTATAGTAACATATAAATTCTATAATATCAATAGATTTTATAGATTTAATCAAGTTTGACAGAGCGAAGGCGTTCTGTTTTAATACATTCGATCACAGAGCCGGGATGGAGTGAGCCGTGATGGGACGCGGAGTTCGCTCCTTCCTCAGGCAGGACGAATGATTGCCGCCCACATTCCTGACGAATATGGCCCCTACCTCCGCATCGGGACCTGTTCCTGGAAATTCGACTCCTGGAAGGGCCTGCTCTACGAAGGCGGGAAGAGATATCGTCAGCAGGACTACCTCCCTGACTATGCCAGGCACTTGAATTCGGTGGAAGTGGACCAGTGGTTCTGGAGTCTGTACCCCGAGGCCATCCGTTTGCCTGATATCCGAACCGTCAGGGAGTACGCCGAATCGGTCCCCGACGATTTCGTGTTCACCGTTAAGGCCCCCAACGCCCTGACCCTGACCCATTTCTATTCCAAGCAGCCGGCTGCCTATGCCGCTTCCGCCGGCGCGCCCAACACCCATTTCCTCGACACCGCCCTTCTCGAGCGTTTCCTCGAGCGCCTGACTCCACTGGGCCGAAAGCTCGGTCCGATCATGTTCCAGTTCGAATACCTCAACCGGATGAAAATGCCCTCCCGGGACATGTTTTGCGAGCGCCTGCAGGCTTTCATCTCGCGGGCGCCGCAGGGGTTCCGGTATGCCGTCGAAACACGCAACCCAAACTATCTCTCTCCGCCGTTTTTCCGATTTCTCAAAGACTGCGACTGCGGATATGTCTACCTCGAGGGCTATTACATGCCGCCGATCGGCAGCATTTTTGAGAGATTCTCTCCCGACACGGCCGATTTCTCGATCATCCGCCTCCACGGCGGCGACAGACGGCAGATCGAAACAGATACCGGAGAGGTCTGGGATCGCCTCGTCTCCCCAAAACCCGAAGCGGTCCAGGCGGCGGCGAGGATCGTCCGGGCCAACACCCGCCGTCGCGTCCTCACCTATGTCAATGTCAATAACCACCTCGAGGGAAGCGCTCCGCTGACCATCCAGCGCCTGCTCGAGGCCTTGGCCCAAGAAAAATCCTATTGATATTCACGCTCCCTCTTGCTATATTCTCTTCCTATGGCCAGGTTGCGCAAGAAAGACCGGAAAAAAGATCCGTCAGGGGTCGAGGCCGCCCGACTAAAATCCCCAGAGGGTGAGATGCGTAACAAAAAGGAAGCGGCCCCGCATTTCCGGGAAAGACGCGGGGACAGCCGAATAAACGAGGAAGACAAGGTCGTCATCGAGCTCCTGACCAACGGCCGGCCGCCGGCCGATAAGACGATCATCTACGCCCTGACCAAAGACATATCGCCCGGCGGAGTCCGGCTGACAACCAATATGCCCTTGCCCGTCAACACGCTTCTCAAGATGGAGATCGTCCTCTCCCAGCGCCGCCGCGCTGTCCATGTCATGGGAATAGTCCGGTGGTGGGCGCGCAGCATGAATGAGGAGGAGCTATTCGAGATCGGGATCGAGTTCATTAAGATCTCTCCCGATAACAAGATGCTCCTCCTTGAACACACCTACAAGAAAAGTGGTTGAACCGCCTTTCTCGGGGCGGGAAAGGAGCGTTTCTGTGACTCGATCCATCGAGCGTCGAGAATTCCTCAAGAAGGGCCTGAGGGTTGGATTAACGGCGGCGGTGGGCGGTCCGCTCCTCCGCCAATTCGCCGACCACCCGCTTCTCGCCCTGGCCAAAGACGTGCCCGACATCGCCGCCGTTGAGGGTGACGATTACGGGCGGAACGCCCTCAAGGCCGTAGAGCTCCTGGGGGGGATCTATCGCTTCGTCCCCAAGAACTCGCGGGTCGCCATCCTGGCCAATGTCCAGAGCAGCCATCCGGGGACCTTCACCAGCCCGATCGTCCTCCGGTCTGTCCTCCGGCTTTGCCGGCAGGCCGGAGCCAAAGAGATCAGCCTGGTGAGCTGGCAAACCCTGAAAAACTGGGAATCCACGGGGCTGGCCCAAGTCGTCGCCGAGGAGGGTGCCACCCTGAAGCTGATTGAGCGCGACGAGGCCAACTTCAAGCCGGCGCCCGTCCCGGGGGGGAAAGCCCTCACTGAGGCCCGGATCCTGAGCGTCCTCTTTGAACACGATGTCTTCATCAACATGCCGGTGACTAAAGACCATGCCGGCAACAAGTTCACGGGCACGATGAAAAATCTGATGGGCATCAACTCCCCGGCAAACAACCGGACCTTTCACAAGGAGAACTGGCAGACCGACAGCAGTGCCATAGAACATCTCGACCAGTCGATCGCCGACCTCAACATGGCTGTGAAGCCGACGATCAACCTGGTCGACGCCACCGAGTTCATCACCACCAACGGGCCGTTCGGTCCGGGCGATATTATCAAGCCGAAAAAAGTTGTCGCTGGTGTAGACCGGGTGGCCATCGACGCCTATTGCGCGGCGCTGTGGGGTCTTAAAGGCGAAGATATCGTCATGATCAAGCGCGGGCAGGAACACGGCCTGGGCCAATACGACCTCAAGAAGCTCAAGATCAAGGAGATAAGCGTCTGACGCGGGGACAATTGAGCCTGGCCGTAGTACTCTGCTTGTCCCTTCTCTGTCCGGCGTTCTCCGGGCAGGCAGGGACTCAACTTAAAGATCGCCCTCTTTTGGCTCTCCTCCCGGATGGGCCGGAGCTCAGAGGCTGGGCAAAAGACGGCGACCCTCAGTTCTTCGAAGGCAAAGACCTCTTCATCTATATCGACGGCGGTGCAGAGATCTATTTTGAGTACGGCTTTCGGAGGGTCATCGTCCAGGATTACAGAAACGATGCCGGGAACCGCATCTCCATCGAAATCTTCGAGATGGAATCGACCGACAGCGCCTACGGGATGTTCACGTTCAAGAGAAGCCCTCGGGGCGAAGCGGTTGCTTTAGGCGATGAATGCCAGCTGGCCGATTATTACCTGAACCTCTGCAAGGGCCGCTATCTGGTGACCATCACCAGCCTCGACCAAGAGGCCGCAGCAAAGGAGGGCCTCGCTGCACTCGCCCGGCTAGTCGAGAAGAAGTTGAGCGAGCGCGGGCAGCGTCCGGGCCTGATATCCCTGCTCCCGGAAGAAGACCAACAGCCCCAGAGCATCAAGTTCTTCAAGGGCCCTCTCGCCCTTTACAACAGCTATCCCTTTTTCAGGGAAGATGTCTTGGCTTTCCAGTCAGGGATTAAGGGCGAGTATGCGAACGGCTGCAGCCTATTTCTGTTTGAGTACGGCGCTGAGGAATCGGCGGGCAGACGGTTCTCCGAAGCCCGCAGGAAATTCTCCGCCGAACCTAAATACCGGAATATTCAGTGGGATGGAGAGCTGCTCAATGCCAAGGACGATAAGGGAAGAACGATACTCGCCAGACGATCAGGGCGATATATCGTCCTCGTGCTCGGTGAAAATAACCCAGTGACGGCGGAGACGTTGATGGCCCGTGCGGAGATACGACTCAAGGCCCAGAAGGAGGATCGATGATCGCTGGCAAAGATAGGTTCGGATCCACGACCATAATAATGACCTTCCTTTTTTTATCTCTATTGGCCGCCGGTTGTGAGGGCCGGGCGGCGGACCGCACCGAAAAGCCCGTCCTGCACGGCAAGCACTGGGTGGCCATCACGGGAAAACCGCTGGGAGCCACGGCCGGCGCCATGATCTTCCTAAGGGGCGGGAACGCCGTCGATGCCGCCTGCGCCATGCTGGGCGCTGTCTGCACGATGTACGACGTGCTGAGCTGGGGAGGGGAGACCCAGGCCTTGATCTATAATCCCAAGACAGGAAAGGTCATCGGAGTCAATGCGCTGGGTGTCGCCCCGACTGGAGCGACGGCCGAATTCTTCCTTCAGAAAGGGATGAAATACCCGCCCGCCTACGGCCCCTTGTCGGCGGTTACACCGGGCACTCCCGGAGGGCTGATGGTGATGCTGGCTGAGTTCGGCACGATGAGCCTCAAGGATGTCCTCCAGCCGGCCATCCAGATGGCCGATGGATATCCCATCGAGGAAGAGCTGGCAGGGAGCATCGAGAGGGGAAAAGAGCGCCTCAAGCAATGGCCATACTCCAGGAAGGTCCTCCTGACTCACCTGGGGGAGAAATGGGAAGCGCCGGAGCCGGGAGAGATATTCCGTCAGCCTGACCTAGCGGCTACGCTCCGGAAGCTGGTCGAGGCCGAAGATCGGGCGCTGGCCTCGGGGAAGAGCCGCCGGGAAGCGATCTTGGCCGCCTACGATCGTTTCTATAAAGGTGATATCGCCGGCGAATTCGCCCGCGGCTGCCAAGAGCAGGGGGGGCTCATCACGCCGGAAGACCTGGCCAGATGGAAGGTCTATCTCGAAGAGCCTGTAACCTCCAATTACAAAGGCATCGACGTCTATAAACTCACCTCCTGGGTCCAGGGTCCGGTCATGCTCCAGGCTCTCAACATGCTGGAGAAAATGGACCTGAAGTCCATGGGATTCAACAGCGCCAAGTATATCCATTCCCTCTACCAGGTCATGAACCTGGCCTTTGCCGACCGGGATTTCTACTACGGCGATCCCCATTTTCCGCCCCAAGAGCCTCTCCATGGACTGCTTTCAAAGAAGTATGCGGAAGAACGGCTCAAGGGGATTAACTGGGAGGCCAATGACCCGGATATAAAACCTGGTAATCCATATCCATTCGAAGGAAAGAAAAATCCCTATCTCCATTATCTGGAGGAATGGAAAAATGTGCCTCCGCCGGGCCGTGAGGATACGTCGGGCTTTTTCTCGGGGACGACCTCAATCCAGGCGGCTGACGAGCAGGGCTGGGTCGTTTCGGTGACGCCGAGCGGCGGCTGGATACCAGCCTGCATCGCCGGCACGACCGGCATCGGAATGAGCCAGCGCATGCAGAGCTTTGTTTTGGACGAGAAGGAGAACCCGTTCAACGTCGTCGAACCGGGGAAGAGGCCGCGGGCGACGCTGACGCCTGGCCTGGCCCTTAAAGACGGGAAGCCCTACCTCTCTTTTGCCGTGCAAGGCGGAGACACCCAGGACCAGAACCTCCTGCAGTTTTTCCTGAATGTCGTCGAGTTCGGGATGAACGTCCAACAGGCCTGCGAGGCGCCGAATATCACCAGCTACCAGATGAGGAATTCCTTCGGCGAGCATGAAACTCTGCCGGGTCGCCTGGAGATCAACGAAAAAGTCCCGCCGGATGTCCGAGACAAGCTTACGGCGATGGACTACAAGCTGACCGTGAGGAAGTACACCTCGGGCCCGATCAACGCCATCTATTTCGACTGGAAGCATGGGACGTTCTGGGGAGGCTCCTCCAACTACGGCGAGGACTACGGCATCGCCTGGTAGAGGTACAGGGATGTGTACTGAATTTTCACAAATTCGGAACGATTCGCCGGTTTTTGACATCCTGCACAGGCCTATGTTATATGACTCCCGCCATGGCTGATAATCCAACCCTCGCCCGGTTCTTGGGCGCTCTGCCAAAAATCAGGCAGCGTTTTCCCCAGATCGAAAAAGATATTCACGGCAACAAGCGCATCCATCTCAACTGCGGGGCGGGCACTCTGGTTGTCGATACAGCCGCCAGAGCGATGGCCGAAGCGGCGACCTGGCTCAACTCACTTCCCGGAGAAGTGTATCCTGCGGAGGTGACGACCAAGGGTTTTCACTGGCAGATAAGGCAGATCGCCGCCGACTTCCTGAACGCCCCGAATCCCGAAGAAATCAGCTTTCATGCTTCGACGTCGCAGGCCCTCCTCAACCTGGCTCTCTCCATGCGCGGGCTTATCCGGGGAAAGAACAACCTGATCGTCACCGACCTCGACCATATGGCCAACGTCTCACCCTGGGAGTCCAT
The DNA here is from genome assembly GCA_017886205.1 of Candidatus Aminicenantota bacterium. GTDB lineage: Bacteria > Acidobacteriota > Aminicenantia > Aminicenantales > UBA8522 > UBA8522. The sequence continues at coordinate 14,934 of JAFNEO010000040.1, forward strand.
CGGCGGGAAATGGTGGGGGGGTGAAGTCAGACGGGTCCGGCTCAGGGACAACTGCTGTCTCGACGTGGATCATCTTTTATCATTGGTCGACAGACAAACGAGTGTCGTAGCTGTCACTCTGGCCTCCAACAGCATTGGCACCATCGTCCCCCTGCAAGTGCTTGTCCCCGAGGTCAGGATGAAATCGCCCTCGTGTCTGGTCGTAGTGGATGCCGTCCACCATGCCCTGCATGGACCCATCGATGTCCAAGCCTTGGACTGCGATTTCCTGTCCTTCTCGGGCTACAAGGTATTCGGACCGATGCTGGGGGTCTTCTGGGGAAAGAAGGCCTTGCTCGATCGCTTGATCCCTTTCCGCGTGGAAACCAACAAAAACGAAACGCCATTTAAGTTCGAGCAGGGGAGTCTGAGCAACCCGGCCCTCGCCTCACTGGGAGCCGCTCTCAAGTACCTGCTCTGGCTGGCCGACGAAGTCGAACCGGAAGCCTCGCCGGAAAACCGTCCGGCCAAGTTCAGAAGAGCAATGACGGCGATCGCTTCCTATGAACGGGAGATCTCCCGGACCGTCCTGGAGACTTTTTCGAGGTTCGACCGGGCGAGATGGACCGGCTACGGTCTAGTGGACCCGGCCGACTGCGACCGCCGGGACCCGACGTTTGCCTTCGAGGTCGCCGGCCGGAGCGCCAGGGAGGTCAAAAAATTCCTCTGGGATAGAACGGGCATTCAGGTGGCCGACGGCAATCACTACTCGGCCGTCTTTTATCGACATTTGAAGAAGGACAGCGTCTGCCGGGCCAGCTTCGCCCACTACGTCAGCCTGGAGGAAACAAAGGTATTCCTGGGGGCTTTGGAAGAACTGCTGCGCTGATGTGAAGCGGCCGAGTCTCATCACGGCAACCAACAGAAAAGGTCGCGCCGCGATAATAAATAGAGAAAGGAATGCTCCATGGAGAAACGGGTGAGCACCGGATTGGTTCTTGGCTTGCTGGCCATAGTTATCCTGTCCCCAGGCGGCCAGGCCAAGAAACCCGATAAGCTTCTGGGCATCGAAACGTTCATGGAAATGGAGCCGGATGGCCGCTGGATCGCCTACACCGGTTTTGATGACAAAGACTACACCAGCCATGCTGAAGATGCTCAAAAAAGACACCTTGATCGTCCGCATGCCCGAGGAATACCACGGCTGGCGGCAGCCGTCACACCGTCTACTCCGGCAGCTCTACCTCATGGCCTGGTTCGAGAAGTACCGGGTCAAGCCTGAAGGGGCCGAGAATAAATAGGACGCACTTGGGCGCATTCGAGCCATTCGAAGGAGCTTCCAGATGAACAAAAAGCACTTAAAAAGAGCGATTGTCTTCTTTGTTTTGGCCTTCCTCCTCTACCCGTCCCTATCGTTCGGCCAACGGACGGGATATACCAAGGAGGAATTCATGAGGCGCCGAGCCACGCTCATAGAAAAAGTGAGCGACGGCCTGATCATCCTTTTCGGCGAGACGATGCCCCTCCCCGGAACTCATTTCCACCAGGACAATGATTTCTACTACCTGACCGGCCTCGAAGACCCGGGAGCGGTGCTGATCCTGGTGCCCAAGACCAGGGAATCCTGTCTTTTCCTTCCCCAGCAGACACCGCGCGAGGAGCTTATGGGGGGCGCCAACCTGCTCAAGGACGCCAAGGCCAAGGAAAAAACCGGGTTTACCGAGATCTATCAGGTGAGCTTCTTCGATGAATACATCGGCCGAAACTTGTCGAGGACGGGGATGACCCTGCATCTTCGTCTCTCTCCCGGCGATACCATCGACAACGCCCGGTATGAAACGCTGATCTTCACGGCCCGCCAGGCCCGCCTCCACTACAACGATCAGATCTCCCTCGACAATTACCGGATCCTCAAACTCAAGGAGCGTTTCCCCTCCGCTGTTTTCAAGGACATCACGCCGTCGATCGACGCCCTGCGGGTGATCAAGAGCCCCGAGGAAATCGAAGTCATGAGGCGAAACGGCCACATCTCGGCTGAGGGAGTCAAGCAGGCCATGCTGGCCACCCGACCCAGCGGCTATGAGTACGAGATCGAAGCGGCGGCCATACACGTCGTCTTGAAAAACGGGGCCACCGGAGCCGCCTATCCGCCCATTGTCGGCTCAGGACCCAACACCTGCATCCTGCACTATGAGAAGAACGAGCGCCAGGTGGAAGACGGAGACCTCGTCCTGATGGATTTTGGAGGCCTTCTGGACTATATGTGTATGGACATTTCGCGGACTTGGCCGGCCTCCGGGAAGTTCACCAAGGAACAGAGAGAAGTCTACGAGATCGCGCTCGAGATCCAGAAGGCCTGCATCGAAGCCTACCGTCCGGGCGTTACCAACGAGGACGTCCAGAAGCATGTGATCGAGGTCATGAAAAAGAAAGGGCTCGACCCCCGGGGTCAGAGGGGCGGGTTCGGCCACTACGTCGGGCTCTGCACCCATGATGTCGGACCCCGGATGGAGAAACTGCAGGAAGGCATGGTCTTCGCCATCGAGCCCGGCTTCTACTATCCCGAAAAGAACATCGGCGTCCGCATCGAGGACACCGTCCTCATTACCAAGGACGGCTGCGAGGTCCTGACCAAGGATGTCCCCAAGGAGATCGACGAGGTCGAGAAGCTGCTGAGCCAACGCGAGATGAAGAAAAAATGACCAGATAGGAAGGAGGAGGGCATGAGGGTTCTAAAGAAGGGGATTCTGCTTCTTTTGCCGGTCTGCTGGCTGGTACTCATGGCGTGTTCGACCCAACATCCCGGACAGACCATTCTGGACATGACCTATCCTCTGGACGAGGCGGCGATCTTCTGGCCCACGGCCAAACCCTTTTCCCTGACCAAGGTGGCCTGGGGAATCTCGGAGGGCGGCTGGTGGTACGCCTCGAACGAATTCAGCGCCTCCGAACATGGTGGTACCCATGCCGACGCGCCCATCCATTTCGCCGCCGGCGGCCGGACGATCGACCAGATCCCCCTCGCGGAATGGATCGGGCCGGCGGTCAAGGTCGATGTCACGGCGCAATGCGGTCGGGATAGAGACTATCTGCTCAGCACGGATGACCTGAAGTCATGGGAAAAAGTCAGCGGCCGGATTCCCGACGGAGCCTGGGTCATCATGTACACCGGAATCGGGACACGCTACTATCCAGATAAGAAGATGGTGCTGGGCACCGAAAAAACAGGAAAGGAGGCCATCGCCGAACTCAGCTTCCCCGGATTTTCGGCCGAATCCGTCGAATTCCTGCTGAAAGAGAGGAACATCAGAGGGATCGCCATCGATACTCCGAGCATCGACCGCGGCAAGTCCGCGGACTTCAAGGTCCATCAGGTCCTATTTGCGGCCGATAAGCTGGCACTCGAGAACATCGCCAACCTCGACAGGCTCCCGGCCAAAGGGACAACCCTCTATGTCATCCCGATGTTGATCAAGGAAGGGACGGGAGGGCCGGCCCGTGTCTTCGCCATGTGGGATTGAGCGCCTGAGCTCGCCTGCCCCTCCGGTGTTGACACGCCTCGGGATTATCACTATTTTAGTATCAGCGGGAAAAAGAGTGCGGTGAGTGATGCGTTGTCCCAAGTGCAGGGTCGAGAACGCTTTGGACGCACGCTATTGTGCAAACTGCGGCCTATCCTTCAAACTGGCCACTGAGCCCGATCCGTCTTCCACCCGGACCATCGTGACGCCCGTTAAGTCCATTGCTCCCGAGACCATCGTCTCAGCCAAGTACCGGATCCTCAGAGAGATCGGCAGGGGAGGGATGGGCATCGTCTATGAGGCTGAAGACATCCGGCTCCATCGCACCGTCGCCCTCAAGTTCTTGCCTGCCGAGCTGACCGGCGACCCGGAAGCCCGCGAGCGTTTTGTCCAGGAGGCTCGGGCCGCCTCGGCCCTTGACCATCCGAACATCTGCACGATCCACGAGATCGACGAGACCGAAAGCGGCGATATGTTCATCGCCATGGCCTGCTATGCGGGAGAGAGCCTCGAACAGAAGATCGTTGACGGCCCGATCGCGGCGGCCGAGGTGATCGGCTATTCGGTCCAGATCGCGGAAGGGTTAGCCAAGGCCCATGAGCGGGGCATCATCCACCGGGACGTCAAGCCGGGGAACATCCTCATCACCCCTGATGGAACCGTCAAGATCGTCGATTTCGGCCTGGCCAAATTAGCCGGCCAAGTCAGGCGGACACTTCCCGGGATGACGTTGGGAACGGTCGCTTACATGTCGCCCGAGCAAGCGCGCGGCGAACCGGCGGATGCCCGGACGGACGTCTGGTCGCTGGGCGTTGTCCTCTATGAGATGGTTACGGGAGAACTCCCGTTCCAGGGCGAAAATGGACAGGCGGTTCTCTATGCTATCCTCAACAAGCCGCCGAAGCCGGTCAAGACGCTGAGACCGGGTTTTCCGACCGAGCTCGAGCCGATCATCGGAAAAGCCCTCGCCAAAGACCCTGCCAAGAGGTTCGCTTCGGCCCAGGAGATGGCCGAAGCCCTGAGGGACCTGAAGTTCAGGATGACAGCGAGAGAATATGCTGCGGCCAAACGGCTCTCCTTCCGACGCCCGGGCAGGCGTTGGCTGATGGCAGCGGCGTCCGCGATGACGATCGGCGCCGTGGCCTTGGGAATCTGGCTGTTCACCAAGCCCACTCTGGCCTTTGAAAGTCGGGACAAGCTGATGGTCGCGGACGTTGACAACCTGACCGGTGACCAAGTCTTCGACCTGGCCTTGCGCACTGCTATCGAGGCCGACCTCCAGCAATCGCCATATGTGGCGGTTTTTGATAGGCCGCAGATCGCCGAGACTCTGCGCCTGATGAGAATGGACCCATCCTCGCGTGTTGATGAGAGCCTTGGCTACGAACTCTGCCGGTTCGGCCAGGTCCGGGCGTTCATCCTGCCGCGGATCATTTCGGTCGGCGAGGCCTACGAGCTCCAGGCCATTCTGATCGATCCCGTGAGACGCCGCCATGTCGACCGCATCCGGGTTACCTCCAAGGGCAAGGAAGACGTCCTTCTCAGCGGCATCGACAAGCTGGCCGAACAGGTGCGGTCGCGCCTCGGAGAATCCCTCCAGAGCATCGAAAAGGCGGACCGGCCCGTCGTCAACGTAACCACCTCATCCTGGGATGCGCTCAATTATATGTCGCTAGGCTTGGCCAAATGGCAGGAAGGGAAATACAAAGAAGCGGCCGCTTTACTCGAACTGGCCCTGGAAAAAGACCCCCAGTTCGTGGATGCCCGCGGCTCGCTTGGCCTCGTCATGATCCAGTTTCTGAACCAGAAAGAGAAGGGACAGGCCATGCTGCGCCAAGCCCTCGAGGACGCCCAGGCTCAAGATCTGCCCCAGCGTGATCTCCTCAAGCTAAAGGCCACACACAAGCAGTTCGTCGAGGAAGACCTGGCCGGGGCGCTCGAGGAATACCGCCTGATGCAGGAACTTTATCCCGACTTCATGCCGCCCTGGAACAATTCCGGACGGATCCTTATGGCCATGGGGAAATTTAGCGAAGCGGGGGCCATGTTCGAAAAGGCGGCCCAAGTGGCGCCGCGCAACAGCATCCCGCTGCAGAACCTGTGGTATGTTCAACTGCTCTACACCAAGGACCCGAAGGCCGGGGAGCACACGGCAAGACGCATGGTCAACCTCGCTCCCCAGTTGGCCTATCCGTTCAGCTTTTTGGGATACAGCCTGGCGGCTCAGGGCCGGCTGGATGAAGCCGAGCAGGAATTCCGCAAGGCCATCGCCATCGAACCTGATCACCCATATGCCCTCGCTAACCTGGCCCACGTCCTGTTCGCGTCCGGCCGGGCGGCTGAGTCCGTTGCGCTCTATAAAAAAGTTCTCGAACTCACGCGGCAGGGAAAAACGGCCGGCGATGTGGAAGGAGACACCCTCGCTCTGACGTTGGCGCTCCGGGAATCAGGGGACATCGAAGGGGCCTGGTCGGCGGCGCAAGAAGTTCGCGATTCACTCTTGATAAAAATCCAGAGTTCATCTCCCCAGACCGGAATCCTCTTTAGCCTGGGAGAGCTGGAAGCGATCATGGGCCGGACAGAACAAGCGGAGTCGTATCTGGCCAAGGTCCTGCAAAAGAATATCCAGAAACCCGATGAGCTGATGTATCTGGCCGAGCTCTATGCCCTGCTGGGTCGGGATGAGCTCGCCATTTCCACGTTGAAGAGATCCCTCGATGCTGGCTATTCCGATTATTTCTTTCCCGTCATCTTGCCGGCCTTCCAGAAGATCAGGAATCACCCCGAGTTCAGGGCGCTGTTCGGGCTCGGAGAATAGCGGGGAAAAAAATGGGTGGCACGGCGCCAGTCCCCGCACCCATTTTTTCCCAAGTGAGGAGGACGAAAATATGAAATCAACCGGCCTCGTCGGCGTTGCCTTTGTCCTGGTTTTCGCGAGTATGTCCTTGGGGAAATGCCAAGTCGCCAATCCCGGAGTCGTGATCAGAACCGACCTCGGCGACATCAAGGTCGAAATCTACGAGAGACAGGCGCCGGTCACGGCGGCCAACTTTCTGCGCTACGTCGATGCCGGGCTCTTCAAGGGAGCCTCGTTCTACCGCGTCGTCAAGCTGGAAAACCAGCCCAATAATGAGGTGAAGATCGAGGTCATCCAGGGTGGACTCCAATTCTCTAAAGATAAAAAGCCCTTCCCGCCGATCACCCACGAGACAACGGACAAGACAGGGCTTCTCCATAAAGACGGCACCATCTCGATGGCCCGGCTGGCGCCGGGTTCGGCCGACTCGGAATTCTTCATCTGCGTCGGAGACCAGCCGGAGCTCGATTTCGGGGGAAAACGCAACCCGGACGGCCAGGGTTTCGCTGCCTTCGGACGGGTCGTCGAGGGCCTGGACGTCGTGCACAAAATCCAGCAGCAGCCGGATGAAGGACAGATGCTGAAGCAGAGGGTGATGATAGAGAACATCGAACGCTCCAGGTAAATCCAGCGAGCACTGGAGGTTTGGGGATATCGGCCAAAGAAGTTCGGCTTTTGGTATAATGGCAGTATGACCATGTCGGAGAAGAAGCCTTCGCCCCTGTCCTGGCTGAGCGGGGAAGCCGCCGCCGAAGATCAGTCGTCACCCCCCGAGACTCACGAGGCTGGCCCGCAGGCCCCATCGGATGCCGAGCTCCTCGACGCCTATTCTCGGGCTGTGACGGCGGTCGTTGAGGGCATCGGGCCGGCCGTGGTTAGCATCCATATCGGGGAGGGGAGGAGGACCTCGGAATTCGAACCGTCGGGCGCCGGTTCAGGTTTTGTCATAACCCCTGACGGCTACATCTTGACGAACAGCCACGTTATCGCCAATGCCCGAGAGATCAGGGCCCTCTTCATCGACGGACAAAAGCTGATGGCTACGGTCATCGGCCGAGATCCCTCCACGGACCTGGCCGTCATCCGCGTCAATGCCTCAGGCCTGGAGTACGCGTCCCTGATCGATTCGTCGGCCCTTCGGGTGGGCCAACTCGTTATCGCCGTGGGAAACCCGTTCGGTTTTCAATCGTCAGTCTCCACGGGTGTCGTCAGTTCTCTCGGCCGAGCCCTCCGGAGCCAGGACGACCGCCTCATCGAGAACATCATCCAGCACACCGCGCCCCTCAACCCAGGAAATTCCGGCGGTCCTCTGCTCGACTCAAGAGGCCGGGTGATCGGGATCAACACGGCCATCATCGCCATGGCTCAGGGTATCGGGTTCGCCATTCCGGCAAGCACAGCCCGGTCAGTGGTCCCTCAGCTCCTGGCCATGGGCCGAGTAGAGCGCAGTTACCTGGGTGTGATCGGATTCCGATGTCCACTCGACCGTCGGGTCGTGCGTTTCCACGGGCTCAACAAGGGCCATGGCGTCGAGATCGTTTCTCTCCAGCCCTCGAGCCCGGCCCGAAAGGCCGGAATGCAAACGGGCGACATTATCATCTCGGTCAACGGACAGGACGTGACGAGCCCGGACGACCTCTTCCGGTTCCTCTCCGAGTGGCCGGTCGGCCGGTCCGTGACTGTCAGCCTGCTCCGCCGAAAGGACAAACTCAACCTCGAGGTCGTTCCGACCGCGTCCGCGACCCGGGAGTAGAGCCCTTCAAGCCGGGATAAGGCCGAAAAAGCGGAGGAGCCAGAGATGAGCCAGAAGAAATCGCGATCAAGAGTATGGCTTGGCGCGGCCGGAACAGCATGCCTGTCCGGGCTTCTCTTTCTTTCCTGCCGCAGTCAGATAGAGACCGAAGCGATCAACGCCTCAGGGACGATCGAGGCAGTCGAAGTCAGCGTCTCCGCCAAGACCAGCGGTCAGGTAGAGAAAGTGCTTGTCGAAGAGGGAGCCCGAGTCCAGACCGGCGATCAGCTGGCGGTCATCGACAGTGACTCGCTCGCCATCCAGCTCCGACAGGCGGAGGCAGGTGTTGACCTGGCAAGATCGCAGCTCGAGCTTCTCCTCAAGGGAGCCAGGGTGGAGGATATCCGGCAGACCGAGGAGGCCGCCAAGCAGGCGGAGGCCAACCTCTTTCTGGCCGGCGAGGACCTCAAGCGCATCCGCAGCCTGTTCGAAAAAGAGAGCGCCACGGCCAAGATGAAGCAGGACGCCGAAGCGCGCTACCAGGTCGCCCAAGCTCAGTATGAGGCCGCGGAGCAGGCTCTCCTCAAGGTCAGGAAGCTCTCCCGACCGGAGGAGGTCCGTGCGGCCCAGGCGCGTCTCGCCCAGGCCGAGGCCGGCCGTGACCTGCTCAAGAAAACGATCGATGATGCCACGATTATCTCTCCCGCCTCCGGGATCGTCACTCACAAGGCCGTTGAGCCGGGAGAGTTCGTCGGGCCGGGCACGCCCCTCCTGACCATCGCCGACCTGGGCAACGTCCGTCTCAACATCTATGTCACCGAGGTCGAGCTCGGTCGGGTGCGGCTGGGCCAGCGGGCCGAAATCCGGATCGACTCTCATCCGGACCGCAGCCTCAACGGCACCGTAATCTTCATCTCTCCCGAAGCCGAATTCACTCCCAAGAACGTCCAGACCAGAGAAGAGAGGGTAAAGCTCGTCTATCGGGTCAAGATCGAGGTCCCCAACCCGGAGAGCATCCTCAAGCCGGGGATGCCGGCCGACGCCTCGATCATGACGGGTGTTCCGGACGAGAAATAGGGAAAAAACTCATGACCTCAGCGGTTGTTGAGGCCGAAGGCCTGTCCAAGTCCTTTGGAGAGATCAAGGCTGTTTCCGGGCTCAGCCTGACCTTGAATAAAGGAGAGATGCTCTGCCTCGTCGGTCCCGATGGGGCGGGCAAGACGACGGCTGTCCGGATGCTGAGCGGGATCATCCGGCCGACCTCGGGGACCGCCCGGGTCTTCGGCTACGACCTCGTCCGAGAGAACGACAGGGTCAAGAAACACATCGGTTACATGTCCCAGAAGTTTACCCTTTACAGCGACCTGACGATCGACGAGAACATCGAGTTCTTCGCCGAGATCCATCAGGTCAAGAGATATCAGGGCAGGCGGGAAGAGCTTCTGGCCTTCACCCGGCTTGAGCCCTTCCGGAGGCGGCTGGCCGAAAAACTCTCCGGAGGGATGAAGCAGAAGCTGGCCCTTGCCTGTACGCTCGTCCACACCCCCGACCTCCTTCTTCTCGACGAGCCGACCACGGGCGTTGATGTGGTCTCCCGCCGTGAGTTTTGGACAATCCTGCGCGACCTTCTGCAGACGGGGATCACGACTCTCATGACCACCCCGTACATGGACGAGGCCGAGCGGGGAACGCGGGTCGCCCTGATGGACCGCGGCTCGATAATCGTCGTCGACACGCCGGCAAAAGTCAGGGCCCTGATGAAGGACCCGATCATCGAGGTCATCTGCGACGACCTCCGCCGGGCCGCTGCGGCCGTCAGGGAGCTGCCCGAAGTCCTGGATATCCAGGCTTTCGGAGACAGGCTCCATCTGGTCATGCGCAGCCTGGACCGGGGCGTCCCGGCCGTCGAACGCCGGCTGACCGAGAGCGGGATCAAAATTGAGAAATGGCGTCCGGTACCCCCATCCCTCGAGAACGTCTTTATCTCCATGACTCGGCCGGCCGTAAGGGAGCCATGAACGATTACTCCATCGAGGTCTTCGGCCTGACCAAGAAATTTGGAGATTTCGTGGCCGTTAACTCCGTCACCTTCCGGGTCGGAAAAGGAGAGATTTTCGGCTTCCTCGGAGCCAACGGGGCCGGAAAATCGACCACGATCCGGATGCTCTGCGGGCTCCTCAGCCCGAGTGCAGGAGGGGCGATCGTCGGCGGGTTCTCGGTCGGCACTCAGCCGGAAAAGGTCAAAGAACGCATCGGCTACATGTCCCAAAAATTCTCCCTGTATGAGGACCTCACCGTGGCGGAGAACATCCGCTTCTTCGGCGGCATCTATGGACTCGGCCGGAGCCGGATCAGAACGCGGCTGCCCTGGATACTGGAGATGGCCGGCCTCGAAGGAAGGGAGCATTCCCTGACCAGAGAGCTGGCCGGCGGCTGGAAACAGCGCCTGGCCCTGGGTTGTGCGCTTCTCCACGAGCCCGAAATCGTTTTCCTGGACGAGCCCACGGGCGGGGTCGATCCGGTCTCGCGCCGCCGTTTCTGGGACCTGATCTATGACCTATCCATCCGGAACGTGACTGTCTTCGTGACCACTCATTACCTGGACGAAGCCGAATACTGCCACCGCATCATGCTGATGCACGCCGGAGAGATCATCGCCGGAGGGAGCCCCCGGGAGCTCAAGGACAAGCATGGCCTTGCGACTCTAGAAGACGTCTTCATCCATCTGATCGAAGAGAAAGTCCAGGACGGGCGGAAGCCCGGTGACAGGATCGAGGGCGGCCGATGATACTTGAACGGATCAGGCCGGTCGTAAAAAAGGAATTCCGGCAGATCGCCCGCGACAGACGATCCCTGATTCTGCTGCTGGTCCTTCCCGCCTTCCTCCTGATCATGTACGGCTATGCCCTGAACTTCGATGTCAAGCACCTGGCCCTGGCCGTTCTCGACTTGGAGAAGAGCCAGCGCAGCCGTGATTTCCTGGACGGGTTCCTGCACACGGAGTACTTCGACCTCAAATTCGACCTGGACAATATGAAACAGATCGACGACCTCATGGGCAAAGGGGAGGTCCAGGTGGCCTTGGTTATCCCCCGCGATTTCTCCCGGGCCCTTCTGGCCGCGAGGGAATCGCCGGTCCAGGTGATCATCGACGGCGAAGAGACCGGAATCGCCGGCACCGCCATCGGCTATGTCAGCGCCATCGCCCAGAGCTATTCCACCCAGCTCGTCCTTAAGGCGATGAGAACAGCGGGGCGGGGGGATCTCCAGCTTCCCGTGGACTTCCATCCCCGCATCTGGTTCAACCCTGAGCTCCGGAGCGTCCGTTTCCTCATCCCGGGACTGATCGCCTTTATCCTGATGATCACCGTGGTCATCTCGACCTCCTTCTCGGTCGTCCGGGAGATCGAACGGGGGTCGATCGAGCAGCTCATCGTTTCCCCACTCCGCCCGGCGGAGCTGATCATCGGGAAGACAATTCCTTACGCCCTCATCTCGCTCCTATCAGCGCACTCCGTCCTGCTTTTCGGTTATCTTCTGTTCGATGTCTCCCTCAAAGGCAGCTATGCCTGGCTTCTCACGGGCATACTGCTCTTTCTTCTCTGCGGGCTGGGACTGGGGCTTCTGATCTCGACGATCGCCTCGACGCAGCAAGTGGCCTTCATGCTGGCCGTCATCATGACGATGCTCCCGACATTCATCCTTTCTGGGTTCGTTTTCCCGATCCGGAACATGCCACCTATCGTCCAGGCTGTGACCTACCTTATCCCGGCCCGGTATTTCCTAGTTATCTTGAGAGGCGTCATGCTCAAGGGCGTCGGTTTAGGCGCCTTCGGCCGGGAGCTGGCCTTGCTGGCGGGTTTCGCCTTCCTGGCCCTGTTTCTGAGCTCGGTGCGGATGGGGAAAACACTGAAAAAAGGATAGATTTTAGGAAAAAAGAGATGTCCAAGGTCGGACATATCATCCGCAAGGAATTCATCCAGCTGCGCCGGGACCGGCGGATGTTCTTTATCGTCTTCTTCTCGCCGGTCCTCCAACTTTTCCTCCTCGGGTATGCCGCCAACCTGGACATCCGCAATATCCCGGTCGTCTTCTGCGACCTCGATGCGACAAGGACAAGCCGGGATTTTATCGCCCAGTTCCCGGCTTCCGGCTATTTTTCGCTTCAGGCGATTGTCGGCCGGGTTGAGGATGTGGACGAGTACATCGACCGGGGAAGGGCCCCTCTGGCCATCATCCTCCCAAGAGGAATGGGCCGGAGCCTGGCCGGCCGGGAATCCGTCCGGGTTCAGATCATAGTCGATGGGGCGGAAAGCCAATCGGCTATCGTCGGGCTTAACTATGCGACCATGATCGGTCTCAGATACTCCCGTCAGATCCTCCTGGAGCGGCTGCGCTCGACTTCTCCGGGACTCTCCCTGCCGAGAGTCGAACCCCGGGTTCGGGTATGGTACAATCCTGAGCTCCGCAGCCGAAACTTCATGATCCCCGGTGTGCTGGCGATGGTCTTGATGATCATCACCATGATGCTCACATCGCTGGGCATCGTCAAAGAAAGGGAGCTGGGCACCATGGAGCAGCTCATCGTCACCCCGGTTCGCCCCCATGAACTCATCCTGGGCAAGCTCCTGCCCTTTTTTCTCATCGGGCTCGTCGAGATCGCGGTGGTGGTCGCCGTTGCCGTGTTCGGGTTCGGCGTTCCAGTTAGGGGAAGCGTCTGGCTCCTGTTCGGCCTTAGCCCGATTTTCATGCTGACCACCTTGGGGCTCGGCCTGTTCATTTCGACCATCTCTCGAAATCAACAGCAAGCCATGCTGACGGCCGCTTTCTTCATCATCCCCCAGATCATTCTCTCCGGCTTTATCTTTCCGATCGAAAATATGCCGCGGCCGATCCAGTGGCTAACCTATGTCGTTCCCCTGCGCTATTTTCTGGTCATCATCCGGGGGCTTTTCCTCAAGGCGGTCGGACTGAGCGCCCTCTGGGATGAGACCGCGGCCTTGCTCGTCTTCGGACTCGCCATCCTGAGCTTGAGCATCCTCCGCTTTCGGAAGAAGTTAGAATAGGCTCGGGTGAGCTCGGGAGAGTCCCTCCGAAAGACGCGGCTTTTTCCCAGCGTGAAAAATCCGCTCCCTGTCCTCGCTGCGCTCTCCTCTCGGCTGGCCGAGAGGAACCATGCCCGCTCCGCTGCGGAGGGCTTTCTGAGGGACTCCCCCTCGCTCTGCTAATAATTAAAAAAGGGAGATCCGTGCCCGCTCCGACCTTTTTCCGAAACGTCTACCATTTTTTGGCCCCTCATAATTCAATAGGAGGGGTAGGGGTGGTTAATGCCATTAAATCAGAGTCTTGGGGGCGTTTCGGATCGGGTTCCTCACCTGAATCCTTCGCCGACCATGGTCAAACCGCCCACCTTATTCAGGTCCCTCTTAATTCCATAAGAGGGGTTGGGGAGATTAATACAATACAAATGAGGTCCTAAAAGGCGGTTTGGCCCCTAGGTATGGACCCGCTCCGCTGCGGAAGGCTTTCGTAGGGACTCTCCCTCGTCTTTTTTGCCAAAGAAGCGGAAAAATGGTATCTTTTCGGAGATAAAATGAGGTCGGAGATGAGATCTTCTGTAAAAAAATTTGGCGTCCCGATACTGATCGCCTTACTGCTTTCCGCCTGCAGGCTGGAATCGTCCGGAACTGTCCGGCCCGAGGAGGCGGGAATGTCGGGGAAGCAGTTGCGCCTCCTCGACGGCGTCCTTGAAAACGCCATCTCCCGCAAGGATTTTCCGGGAGCCGTCATCCTTATCGGAAGGAGAGGGAAGGTCGTCTTCCGAAAGGCGTACGGACAATGCCAGTGGGTCCCGAAACGAAAGCCGATGGACGAGGCGATGATCTTTGACCTGGCCTCCATCACCAAGCCCGTGGCCACGGCCACATCCTTGATGATCCTCGTCGAGGAGGGAAAAGTCAGCCTCGATGAAAAGGTCAAGGAATATGTGCCGGAATTTGTCCCCTATATCGACCCATCCGGCAAGCCGGGAGAGGATGCCCGAATCTGGCATCTACTGACCCACACCTCGGGCCTGCCGCCCTACACCGAGTTCTTAGGCCATGAGGGAGTTGAAAAACAGTTCGGCCAGCATCTGGCGACAGAACAACTGGCCGCTTATATCGCCCAGCTCCCCAAGACGGACCCGCCCGGCACAGCTCTTCACTATAGCTGTCTGGGGTATATCACCCTGGCCCATATCATCAAAAAGGTCAGCGGCCAGGACATCGCTCAGTTCAGCCAGGAGCGGATCTTCAGCCCGCTCAAAATGAAACACACCTTTTATCGTCCGCCCGAAAAGGTGCGCAGTCTCTGCGTGCCCACAGAGATCGTCGGGGGGAAGCTTCTCAGCGGGGTCGTCCATGATCCGTTGGCTCGGCTTCAGGGAGGCATCTCGGGAAACGCCGGGCTTTTCTCGACGGCCGACGACCTGGCCGTATTTGCCGAGATGATGCTCCACGACGGCAGCTACAAAGGAGCACGCATCCTGAGCCCGTTGACCGTGGCGAGGATGACCACGGTCTGGCCCAAAGCCGTCTTTGCCGGCCGCGGGCTCGGCTGGGACCTGGATTCCTCTCAAAGCACCAATGGGGGCGACCTTTTTGGACCCAACTCTTATGGACACACGGGATACACAGGCACGTCGATCTGGATCGACCCCGACACCGAGACGTACGTCATCTTCCTGACCAACCGCGTCCATCCCGACGACAAGGGAGCGATTATCGCCCTGAGAAGCCGGGTGGCCAACGTCGTGGCGGCCGCCATCCAGGACCCCCAGGCTCCTAAGACGCTGCGATGAGCCTTGCCTGGACGGGAAATCCGGTGCATTATTTTCAGTTTTGAATAGCGTATAATAAGGCCTCGTGCGAAACTTATCGATTCTCCTCTTTTTTATGCTCTTGAGCGCTGCTTTCGGCCAGGCTGGAGAAAAGACCATGACCGCTGAAATCGCACTCGTCAAAGCTCCTCCGGCTGCGAACTCGAACAGTTATTATATTTCCAACCGACCGCCGCTTGTTCGCAGCCCTCTAGTCAAGCTTCCGATCGGGAGTATCCGGCCCAAAGGCTGGCTCCTCAGCCAGCTCCAGCTCATGCGGAACGGGTTCACCGGACGGCTCCCTGAACTCAGCCGGTTTTTGGGAGAAGACAGCGGCTGGATCACCCTCAAAGGACCGGGATGGGAGGAGATGCCCTACTGGCTCAAAGGATACGCCGACCTGGGCACCATTCTCAAGGATCAGGAAATCATCACTACTGCCAAAAAATGGCTCGACTTGGCCTTCCGCAGCCAGCAGGAGGACGGCTTCTTCGGACCGCCCGACAATCGAAAGAATAAAGACCTCTGGCCCAACATGCTCGTCTTGTCCTGCTTCCAGAGCCTTTACGAAGCGACCGGCGACGAGCGGGTGATCCCATTCCTGACCAAGTACTTTCATTTCGAGCACAACCTCCCGGCCGAGGACCTCCTGCCGGAGAGCTGGCAGAAGCTCCGGGGCGGAGAGAACCTCGACAGCGTCTATTGGCTCTACAACCGGACAGGTGAGCCCTTTCTCCTCGAATTGGCCTGCCGGCTTTACGAAAGGACGGCCGACTGGGAGACCGACATCATCAACCCGGAGAGGGACAAGAACTGGGAGGTCAGCCGTTTTTATCACGGCGTGAACATCACCATGGGCATCCGCTACCCGGCCGTATATTATCAGCAAACCCGTGACCGCAAGCATCTCGAGCTCGTCGAGAAAAACTACAATCTGGTGATGGGTCTGTACGGCCAGCAGCCCGGCGGAATGTTCGGCGCCGACGAGAACATCCGGCCCGGGTACGGCGACCCGCGCCAGGGAGCCGAAACCTGCTCGATGGTCGAGTTCATGAACAGCCACGAGGCGCTCCTCAAGATCACCGGCGAAACACGTTATGCTGACCGCTGTGAGGAGATCGCCTTCAACTCCCTTCCGGCGGCGATGACTCCGGACCTCCGGGCGCTTCACTACCTCACCGCGCCCAACCTCATCTCCTGTGACAGTTCCGGGGAGCACGACTTCCAGAACGACGGGACTCTAGTGTCTTATGATCCCTGGTCCTACCGCTGCTGCCAGCACAATGTCGCCTTCGGCTGGCCCTACTTCGCCGAGCACCTCTGGCTGGCCACGGCCGACAACGGCCTGGCGGCAGCGTTGTACGCACCCTCCGAGGTCACGGCCAAAGTAGGGGGCGGCACAGAGGTCCGTATATCCGAGAAGACCGACTATCCGTTCGGAGATTTTATCGATTTCACGATCTGGACCTCTGCCACCGTTCGTTTTCCCTTCTACCTCAGGGTCCCGGATTGGGCCGGCGAAGCCGCGGTATCCATCGACGGAAAAAAACGGCGGGATAAACTCCAACCCGGCGCCTATGCCGTCATCAGCCGGGACTGGCGTAACGGAGACCGGGTCCGGCTGGACTTCTTCCCGAAGATCACGGTAAAGACCTGGGAGAAGATGGGAAATTCCGTCTCGGTCCGGCGCGGACCCCTTTGGTTTTCGTTAAAAATCGGGGAGGAATGGAAACGCTATGGGGGGACGGACGTTTGGCCGGCCTATGAGATCCTGCCCACGACCCCCTGGAACTACGGCCTGGTCCTCGACCCCAATAATCCAGAGGCGACAATCATTCTAGCCGGCCAGAAGCCGCCGGCCGAGCAGCCTTTCACCCCTGAAGCGGCTCCCGTTATCCTTAAGGCCCGGGCTAAGCGGTTGCCCGGCTGGAAGGCCGAAGGAAGGATGGTCGGCAAAATCCCGCCGGGTCCGGTAGTTTCCTCTGAGCCGGAGACGGAAGTCATGCTCATTCCGATGGGCTGCGCCCGGCTGCGGATCGCCTCGTTTCCCCTTATCGCTCGCAAATAGAAGGAGCGCGGCTAAGGCCGCCCCAGGAGGATATGAAGATGCCTTCCAGACCGATCAAGAAAGCGATTCTTTTATCGGCCGTCGTCTTGTGTCTCTCCCTTGGTCCAACCTTCGGCGGGCAGACGCAGGGCCAGACGGAGAAGCTGGTCAGCGGCGAGTGGCTGGCCGCCAACCTTGCCAATGAAAACGTCCGCATCATCGATACCCGGATGGATATCCGGGACTATTGGCAGGCGCATATACCGGGTGCCCTCTATATAGATACCGACCTGCTCCGCTGGCCGGACCATGGAGTGCCCGGGAAGCTCATGAGTGTCGAGGCCCTCGCCCTCTTATTAGGCCAGATGGGAATCGGAGAGAACACCATGGTCGTCGCCTATTACGACAAGAACGGCTACCCGCCTTTCTATCTGCTCTGGGCGCTCGAGTTCACCGGCCATAAAAATTTTGCCCTGCTTGAGGACGGGATCGAGCGCTGGAGGACGGAGGGCCGGCCTCTGACCCAAGACTATCCGAAGGTCAAGCCGATTTCCTTTCGCCTCTCCGACAAGCCGCACAGCGAAATCCGGGCGACGCTGGAAGATGTCCTCAAAGAGACCAAAGCGGGAACCGTCCTTCTGGACGTGCGGCCCGAGGACCTGTATAAGGGGGAAAAGGGAGCCTGGAAACGCAAGGGCCATATCAAGGGCGCACTCAGCCATCCCTGGGCCATGGACCTCGGCAGCGACGGCGGCTGGAAACCCAAGGAGGAGCTTCTGGCCGTTTATGCGAATCAAGGTGTAATGCCCGACAGGAAAATCATCGTCTACTGCGGCCAGGGACAGATGGCCGCCTTTGCCTATTTTTCACTCAAACATCGGCTGGGCTTCCCGAATGTCAAGGTCTATGACGGGGGATTCAGTGAATGGTCGGCCCGCGAAGACCTGCCCGTCGAGGGCATCAAATAAGAACTCTCGTCTGAGGAGGAGGAAATGAGGGACATCTCCAGGCCTATCCTCTCGGTCGCCTTGGTCCTTTTCTTGACGTCAGCGTCTGGGGCTGAGGTTCAAAAAGAAAAAGCGCCTGACTCATTCAAACCCCGCGACTTCACGGCCCACCTCATCGGCCACGCCCACATCGACCTGGCTTGGCTATGGCGCTGGGAAGAAACCGTCCACGACATCGCCACCCACACATTTTTGGGCACTCTGGCTCAAATGGACAAGTTCCCCGGCCTGACCTTTGCCCAGAGTCAGGCTGCCGTCTATGAAGTCATGGAAAAGGACTATCCGGCGATCTTCCAGAGAATCAAGCAGAAGGTGAAGGAAGGAACATGGATTCCGGTCGGCGGGATGTGGGCAGAGCCCGACCTGAACATGCCGGACGGCGAGTCGTTCGCTCGGCAGCTCCTCTATGGAAAGAGATATTTCCTCGATAAGTTGGGGGTCGACGTGACCGTGGGCTGGAACCCCGACGGGTTCGGACACAATTTCCAGCTCCCCCAGATCCTTAACAAGGCCGGGATCAAGTACTACGTCTTCGAACGGTGCGCTCCGGAGAAAATGCCGGCCTTCTGGTGGGAGGGCCTGGACGGGTCGAGGCTATTGGCCTATGTGCCGCCGGGCTGGTATCTCGCCGACTTGAAGAACGGTGTCAGGGACCTCATATTCGAAGCATCCAAGAACACTCCGCTCAAGGACTTCATGCTTCTCTACGGAGAAGGGGACCATGGCGGAGGACCGCGGACCACCGACCTCGAAGCCATCAGGAAGTTCAAGGATGACAAAAACCATCCACGGCTCGAGTTCCTAAGGCCGGAGCAATACTTCCGGATGCTCGAGAAATCCGGGATCGAGCTCCCGGTGGTCAAACGGGAGCTGAACTGTACCTTCCCGGCCTGCTATACGACCCAGGCGCAAACAAAAAAATATAACCGCCGGCTGGAGAACCTCCTCCTGACCGCAGAGAAGTTCTCGGCCGTAGCCGTCACGAGCGGCGCCCGGTCCTATTATCCGGAACGGGATATCGACGAGGCCTGGAAGACCATCCTCCGCAACCAGTTCCACGACATCCTCGACGGCTCGAGCATCGGCCCGGTCTATGACGAGTCCAGACGATACTACAAAGACGCCGCAGAGAGAGGCCAGAGAGCGCTGGATTTCTCGCTAGAAGCGCTCTCCAACCAGGTGGATACGCGCGGTGAAGGCATCCCCCTCGTCGTCTACAATCCGCTCTTCTGGGAGAGGACGGAGCCCGTCGAGGCGGAGGTGAACTTTTCCCGTCCGGTCAAGGCGATAAGGATCATTGATAGCGCCGGGATAGAAGTCCCTCATCAAGTGTTGGAGGAGAGATCTACGGCCGACAGGACGGAACTCCGCCTGCTTTTTATCGCCGAAAAGATGCCATCCTTCGGCTACAGGACATATCGCGTGCTGGGGGCCGAGGCCGGCGCGGAATTTAAAACCGGTCTCTCTGTGGACATCTCAACACTGGAGAACGAGTTCTTCAGGCTGGCATTGAATCCCCAGACAGGCTGGATCCGCAGCCTCTTCGACAAAAAGACGGGCCGGGAGGTGCTCGCCGGCGAGGGCAATGTGCTCCAGGCCATCGTCGACGAACCGCCGAACATGTCGGCCTGGGAACTGGGGCTCAAGGATGCTTCCTGGAATATCGGCGCCGACGGGGCGTCCGTTGAAATCGTGGAGAGAGGACCGGTCAGGGTTGTCTTGAGGGTAAAAAGTGCTTTCCGGAATTCCCTTCTTGTCCAGGACATCATGCTCTATCATCAGGTGCCCCGGGTTGATTGCCGCGTTCATCTGGACTGGCAGGAAAGAAACCTGATGATCAAGG
Organism: Candidatus Aminicenantota bacterium; assembly: GCA_017886205.1. Classification (GTDB taxonomy): domain Bacteria; phylum Acidobacteriota; class Aminicenantia; order Aminicenantales; family UBA8522; genus UBA8522. The sequence goes on from JAFNEO010000040.1 coordinate 34,779, forward strand.
CGGCCTTCCCTGCAGCTGTGAAAAACACCACGGCCGTGTTTGAAATCCCGTATGGCGCTATCCCGCGGCCTGTCGATGGGACCGAGGTCCCCGCCCTCAGGTGGATTGACCTAACGGACGAGTCAGGAGCCTATGGCCTCAGCCTTCTCAACGACTGCAAATACGGGTTCGACGTCAAGGGAAATATCCTACGGGTCTCCATCGTCCACGGAGCCACCGAGCCCGACCCAGAGGCCGATCGCGGGGAGCACGAACTGCTCTACTCCCTCTATCCGCACGCCGGCGACTGGAAGGAGGCTGGAAGCTTCCGCAAAGGGTACGAGCTCAACAGCCCGCTCATCGCCCACGCGGCGATGGCCCATCCCGGAGGGTGGCCGGCAGATCAATCTTTCCTTCGTGTCGAGCCAGGGAACGTCATTCTATCCTCCCTCAAAAAGGAATCGGGCTACTTCAACCGGGCCACGATCCTCCGCCTCTACGAAGTCTCCGGGAAAGAAACAGAGGTCAGCATCGAACTTCCCGGGCCTGTTGAGGCCATGGAGACAGACCTCATCGAACGGCCATTGGCAAAAACCGATACGGATGGTAAAATGCTGAGGTTTATGATCAAGCCTTTCGAGATCAAGACATTTCGGGTCATCCCCAGTTCAAGGAGGTCAGGATGAAAAAGATCACTTTTTGGGGGTTCTTGGTTGGGCTCCTGATTGCGGCCGCCGTTTCGGCCTCACCCCGGGAGTCCCAAGCCCAAGAGACCGAGAGCACGGTCCCCGAGCTCAGCGCTTTCCATGAGATCATCTATCCAATCTGGCACACCGCCTATCCGGATAAGGACTATGCGGCCCTGCGGAGTCATGCTCCCGAGGTAAAGAGGTTGGCCGAGAGCATTTACTCGGCCCGGCTTCCCGCCATTCTTCATGAGAAACAGGATAAGTGGGACCAAGCTCTGGCCGAGCTCAGGAAATCGGTCGACTCCTATTTGGCTGCAGCCGCCGGCACGGACGATGCCGCTCTCCTCGACGCCGCTGAGGTTCTCCATGCCCGCTACGAGATGATAGTCAGGACCATCCGGCCGATCCTCCGGGAGATCGACGACTTCCACAAGACGCTCTACCTAGTCTATCACAAATATCTGCCCGACAAGGACTATGCCAAGATCGCAGAGGCCAGCGGGGACATGCTGAGCAAAGCCGAAGCCATCACCAAGGCCACGCTTCCCAAGCGTCTGGAATCCAAAGCCGGGGCTTTTAGCACGGCCGCGCAGGAACTCCATGAGGCGACCAAAGCTCTGGCCGAGACAGCGAAGTCAGGCCAGGGAGAGGCGATTGCTGCGGCTGTGGAGGTTGTCCACACCAAGTACCAGGGACTGGAAAAAACCTTCGACTGAGCTTCAGGCCTTCTTCTCAACTAGGATCTGGAGGAGCTCGAGCTCGTCGGCATCGAACCAGATCTTATGGCAGGCCAGGCACTTGTCCACCGGGACAAAGTACTGATAGTTGTAGGGGCGCGCCAGCATGCGCTGGCCGCAGCTGGGGCAGCAGAGGCTCTGAGCGGCTTTCTCCTTCGCTCTCTGTTTTTTTACCGGGTTGAGAAGGAATTGCTGCCGGAAATCTTTTGCCTTGGCGAGCAGAGCGTCCGAAAAGGCGACCTCCCGCCGCAGGATGATCCGATCAACGCGGAAGGAAGCCACCAGTTTGCCGCCGCAGCGCCCGCAAGCCTGTACGGCGACACTCTCATAGAACGTGTCGGTCAGAAGGGTATGGCAGCGGGGACAACGATTTTGCCATTTTCCGCTCGCATCCTGGATCTGCCAGACCTTCTGCTCTTCAGGCCCGGCGACAGGCCCGGCGGTTTTATCTGCTGCGCCCGGAGCGGGGGTTTCCTCGAAAGAATGGACGACGCCCCTGGCCTCTTCCCGCATTCTCTGACTTTCCCAGACCTGCTCGATGACCTGGGCCGGTCGGAGCCGGTCCTGCTGGGCCAGGAGCCTAATCCTTTTCATAAGGGGGGGATGGGAATTGAAGAGGCGGCTCCAAAAGCCCTCGTCTTCGTCGCTGCTCAGGGCGGGTGTGACGATAAACAGAGGGCTGTAGGTCAGGCTGAAATCCCCGACGAATGAGCTTTTCAGGTGGGCTTTATAGAGCGCCCGGGCCAAGCTCATCGGGTTGCGGCCGATCTCGGACGCGGCGGCGTCGGCTAGGGTCTCGCGTTCCCGGCTGAGCAGCATGCTGAGGAGATGCATGACGAGCGAGGTCATGGTGACGGCGCCGTAGATAAGGACGGGAGGGGCGCCGCCCCGGCCACTCTCCATCCGGTCTTCGGCCGGGACGTCTTCCGGTTCCATCGCCGCCCGCAGCTTTTCCAGAAAATTGGCCAGGGAACAGACCAGGGTGACATAAAAAGCATCGCCGCGTGAGATATGGGCCAACTCGTGCGCGGCCACGGACTGCATCTCATCGCGAGTGCAGTCGGCCAGGAGGCCTTCGGTGACGGCCACGGCCGGAGTTCCGTCCGCCTCGACGAGGGCCATGGAATTAATCGCGAACGAAGGAATGACGTAGGGCCTGACCCTGGGAAGGCCGCTGGCAATCCGCATCTCCTCCACGGTATCGGCCAGCTGCTTGTGGTATCGGTCGGAGAGGTCGGGTTCCCGGGCTTCCAGCCGCTTGAGGATGTAGGCGGCGCCAAACTTCCGGGCATCGTAATAGTGGAAAACCGCGATGAGGGCCGAAATACCCAGGACCCAGAGCAGGAGCTTCGTCAAGAAGGGACCGGAAAGGAAGTTGGGGACCGCGAACACTCCGACGCTCAAGAATACGGTCAGGACGATGATGCCGATAGCCAGAAAATAGAACAGGATCAAGGCGGCAAAGAGGAGAATACTCCGCTGCCACTGCCGCTTTTGGATCTCGTAGAAATCGCGCGGTCGCTTTCTGTCCATGCCGGGTTTTGGGCTATCGTATCTAAAACGCCCGGAAGCGTCAAATGCGATTGCACCGGCTCGCCGGCTGTGTTATAACCCGGTCGAGTTGAGGTGAATGGCATCGGGGGAAACCCCCTAGAGGAGGTCGAAATGGCCGATAACAAAACCGAGTTCAGCCGGAGGGAATTCCTCACCTCATCGGCCGTCGCCCTTGGCGCAGCTGGTATGTTTCTAATCGACTCCGGAAGGGCCTTGGGCCGGCAGGCGCCGACAAAAAAACAGAGAATTGCCCTGGTCGGAACCGGAGGCCGCGGCAGCTCCCTGTGGGGCAAGGACCTGATCAAAAATTATGGCGATGTCCTGGAGATGGTCGGCCTCTGCGATATCAACCCCATCCGGCTGGAATATGCCAAAAAGTACATGGGGGCGACTTGCCCGACCTTCACCGAATTCGAGCCGATGATCAAAGACACACAGCCTGATACCGTGATCGTCACGACGGTGGACTGTTTCCACGCGAAATATATCGGCCTGGCGATGCAGGCCGGATGCCGCCCGGTCACCGAAAAGCCGATGTGCACTGACGAGAAGATGGTCCAGGAGATCCTCGACACCGAGCGGAGGACGGGGAAGAAACTCCTGGTCACCTTCAACTACCGGTACGGACCCGACGCCACGAGGATCAAGGAGATCCTGATGAGCCGGGAAATCGGCGACGTCACTTCGGTCGACTTCCACTGGTACCTGGACATCTATCATGGCGCCTCCTACTTCCGACGGTGGCATGCCTTTAAACAGAACTCCGGATCGCTTCTCGTCCACAAGGCGACACACCATTTCGACCTGATGAACTGGTGGCTGGCGGCCGAGCCGGTAGAGGTCAACGCCTACGGAGAACTCCGAAAATACGGCTACAACGGTTTGATCCGCGGCGAGCGGTGCATGAATTGTCCGCATAAGGCGGCCTGTGAATTCTTCTGGGACATCACTAGAGACGAGCAGGCCATGAACCTCTATGTCAAGGCCGAATCGGCCGACGGCTATATCCGGGACTCCTGCATCTTCCGCGAGAAGATCAACATCTGGGACACGATGAACGTCCAGGTCGAGTACCATAACCGCGTCACGATGAGCTATTCGCTCAATGCCTTTATGCCGTATGAGGGGTTCACCATCGGGTTTAACGGGACGAACGGTCGGCTGGATGTGCGCGTCTACCACAACCAGCCCTGGAAAGTGGAGAATTTCGCTGAATTCCGGATCACCCAAAATTTCAAATCCACAAAAACATTTGCCCTGCCGTCGGGAGGTGAGGGCCATTGGGGCGCCGACCAGGTGATGCAAGACCAGATCTTCCGGAAAACGGAGCCCGATCCCCTGGGCCGCCCTTCGGGGAGCCGGGAAGGGGCGCTCTCGGCGCTCGTCGGGATCGCCGCCCGGCACAGCATCGAACAGGGACGGCCGATCAAGATTGACGAGCTGGTGAAAATCTAAGAGAAAACCCAGGGAAACGTCAGACTCCCAAAAGATTATTGACTTTTATAAGGGAGGTCCTTATTATCTGACTATCCGAACACCAGGAGGGAAAATTGGGGAAAGTCAAAAAAACAGCCTTTTACAGTTGTTTGCATAAGATCATTAAGGACGTTGACGCTATCAAGACGGAGGACAAACGGTCAAAGAAAAAGAAAATCGCCGCATTGGACGGTCTCGGTGAGCTCTCAGAAATGCTCGGTTTTAATAAGAAACGAATCCCCTTGAAACCATGTCCAGGCGGCAATCTCAGAGTCAATCCGTAATGTCACTAACGGGGGATCGAAGAAGTCGCGTTTTGTGCATGGGTCTTTAATAAACATTGAAGGAGGGAGAAATGGTTGACAGAAATCAATCCACGGCCAAAGACTACCTTTTGTGCATTTGTAAAAACCTCCGGGCCCTAGAGCCTGATGACAAAAGGTTTGGACAAAAAAAGGACAAAGCTCTAGAATGCTGCAAACTTCTCTGGGTGCTTATGGGGTACGGCAGGCACTGCTGGGGTGGAGATCTCCCTACCAAAGGTTGAAAACATTATCTCAGAAGAGACAGGCTCATGAATCGAGTGAGCCGCTGAAGTGGAGCTTTATCTTAGTGACCTCACTTTCCATTTGACCGAAGAATGCAACCTCGATTGTCGCTACTGTTTTCAAAAAAAACGATCCCGTAGCCTCGGGTTTTCCAGCATCCGGAAAGCCCTCGATTTCTTCCAGGACGCTTTTCATCCGGGGGCCTTTATCGGTTTCTATGGAGGTGAGCCGCTCCTCGAGTTCGAAACCATCTGCCGGACAGTGGCCTACATCCGAAATCATTCAACGCTGAGAAGGAGAAAGCTTCGGTACAGTCTCTCGACGAACGGCAGCCTGCTGACGGACGAGATCCTGCGCTTCTTGAACGCCAACAAGTTCAGGGTCAACCTGAGTCATGACGGGACCGCCCAGGGAACAACACGCCCCAGCCGAAAGAATTCTCTCATCCTCGAGAACCTTGACCGGATGATCAAGTTGAAAAACATTGAGCTTGAAACAAACAGCGTGTTCGTTCCGGCTACTGCAGGTGAGCTTTTCCAGTCGGCCCGGTTTCTGCTGGAGAGAGGAGTCAATGATTGTCATCTCAACTACTCCATCATCCATCCCTGGGACTCTGTCTCTCTGAAAAGATTGCGGGAGCAGGTCGAGGAACTCCGGAAGTTTCTTCTTTGGCATTATCGCCGCCATTACGCTATACCCATTGGGAATTTCCAAGAGCGGCCGCTTCAAGCCATGTTCTGGTGTGCGGCCGGCCAGGAACGGCTAGCTCTCGCAGCGGATGGGCGGCTCTGGGGGTGCCGGTTCTTTGCCGATTATTTTGCTAGCAGCTCAAGTCACTCGGAGATTGGCAAATACGGCTTCGGCGATATGCGGGAGTTTGTGAAAAACCCGCGGGAGGATCATTCGGCCGTTCTCAATAATTATCGTGAACTGATCCAGGGCAGATTCCATTCTGAACAAAAGCCCTGCCGGAGATGCTCGCGACTTTTGTATTGCAGCGCCTGTCCGGCAACGGCCGCCTTTTGTACGGGAACGATCGGGAAAATCCCGGCCTGGATTTGCGATATAAAGAAAATCTGGTTTTACGAGGTCAGGAAGTTCTGGGCGGCGGCCAGATCGAGCTAAGAAATAGAGGCCAGACGCTTTCGGGCGTCTTCGAGCTCGACCAGGCCTGCGTCAGCATCGCCGCAGACCGCAAGATACCTGCGGAAAAACTCCTCAGCCCTGGCGGGTTCGTTTTTATCTTGATAGATCCTGCCCAACTGGTAAAGGCTCCGCGCGTAAGCATCCCCGGCGGTCAGGAAGCCAGTGGTTAAAGAGATCACTTTCTCGTATTGCGCTCGCGCCGAGTCCAAGTCGCTTAGCTGGAACAGGGCCGAAGCCAACGCTTCAAGATAGATAGCCTGCCTGTCATATTCCAAGTGCTGTTGGGGCAGGGTCTCCACAGCCTTCGTGAAGTCGCTCACTGCTTCATCCCAGGACTTCCTAGCGCCGGCGATCATTCCTTCGAGATGATAGCAGTTGCGCAAGAGCTTGGGAAATCCTATTTTTCTGATGATCTGCTCCATCGTCAGGACGGTCCTCTGGGCTTCAGAAAGCTTGCCAAGTCCGACCTCACAGAGCCCCGTCAAATGGAGAGCTTCTATCTCGTCCTCCCGAACGTGGACCTCAACAGCCTTCTGCTTGGCTTTGAGGGCAGTTTCATAGGCTTTAGCGAAATCCTCCTGGAGGAGATGGAAATAGGACTTGAACAAGAGGAACGTCAATTCTTCATAGGAAAAGTTGCTTTTCCTGGCCAACTTCAAACCCTCTTCAATTTCCCTTGAGCAGCTCTTGTATTGTCCCTGCAGCAAATAAAGATGCCCCAGCCAGTAATGGCCGTCAAGCTTTGCCGCGTCTGCCCGATCGTCCTCCAATAATCGCCGATAGGCGGCCTCGGCATCGCGGTAGTTACCCATGACGATTTGAATTTGGCCCAGGAGCCGCATGCAGCCAGGCCGAGCGGGGTTGAGGGACAGGGCTTTTTCCAGCTCCAACAAGGCCTGGTCAGTTCGCCCCTCGTAAAAAAAACATAAGGCCAGGTCGTAATGAAATTCTTCGGGTGTGGCAAAAACCCCCTTGTTATCCTGAAGTATGCCGGCCGCCTTTTCATACTGCCCCATCGCTTCCGCGATAAAAGAGAGGTTGCGGACGGTAATTCTGTTATTGGGATTGATGGCTTGAAGACGATCGAAGCAATCCGCGGCCTTGCCCCATTCTTCCGTATTACGGTAGATCGCTCCCTGATGTTCTAGGGCAAACTCATCATCGGGGTAGCTACTTAAGAGAGTTTTGTATCTCTCGACCGCTCTCGGGAAATCGCCTTCCAAGAAATTGAAATAGTCCCCCTCGATCAGGAGTCTCTCCCTAAGTGAAAGGTTCTTACGGAGCGACATGGCTTTGAGGATATATTTTTTGGCCTCTTCAAACCGATCTTCATAGGAAAAGTTCAAGGCCAATCGAGCATAGGCCAGGGCGAAGCTCTTATCAGCGGCCACGGCCTTTAGGTAGCATTCTGAGCTCTGTTTGTAATCCCCCTTTTTGTAGAAATCAAGACCGTGTAAAAAATGCAGCACGGCAGCGCTGGAACGCGAAGTGTATTTCTTGAGCTCTTTGTCAAAATCCATCTCCAGATCGGCTTCACTAAACCCGAACTGCTGTTTGGCCCAGAGTGATATTTCATCGCACCGATCCTGGATTTCTTCAAAGACGACAGCGCTAAAAGAACGAGAGCCGACGGAATCGGGCATCCGGGCATTCTTAACTTGGATGTCGATCCGGCCCCATTGCCCGGAGATTATAAAACTTCCCAATAGAAAATAGTCGACGTTTTCTCTAGAGGCGATTTTATCCAGGACTTCTTGAGAGTACACTCCCGTATCCTCGGCATGGAAGTCATTTAGATCCTGGAGGAGCCTCTCGCGGGGTACCAAGCGCAGGAACCTTGACTCTCCGAGATCCATCAGCAGTAGATAACGGACAGCCCGCCATTTATCCTGGGAGGTATCGCCGGTGACGTTTTCAAGGTTCATCACGGCTACTGTCTTACGCCAGGAAGGAACAGACGGCTTTCTATGATAGATAAAAAGGAAATAGGCTGCTAGCAGGATAGCCGAGCCGGCCGCAATCCACGCTAACAACCGCAGGACCAATGGTCCAATCGGTTTCGGTGTAAGCACTTCCGGAGCGACGACGAGGTTGAGGCTCCGGCGGACTTCCTCTACAGTCTGGTACCTTTCGTTCCTATCCTTCTTGAGGCACTTGAGAATGATGCTCTCCAGTCCTACGGGGACCAGATGATTCAACCGCGACGGCGGTTCCGGGTTGACCTCACAGTGCTTTTTAATATAGCCGGTGAGGCTCTCGGCTTCGAAGACGGGATGTCCAGTAACCATTTCATACAGGATCAGGCCGAGGGCATATATGTCGGTCCTCTGATCCTGCCTTTCTCCTCTGGCCTGTTCCGGCGAGAGGTACTCCGGGGTGCCGACAACCGCTCTGACTCCTTGGGCGTCCTCTCGGTCGATTGTCTTGGCCAAGCCGAAGTCCATCACCCGGGCCCGGCCCGTCCTGTCGATCATGACGTTGCTGGGCTTGAGGTCGCGGTGGATGATGCCCTCCTTGTGGGCAGCGGCCAAGCCGGAACAGATCTGCTGCCCGAACTTGATCGCCGTAGAAATGGTCAAGGACCCGGAGGCCTGGATAAGATCCCGCAGGTTTTGGCCTTCCACGAAATCCATCGAGATGTATTTGGTGTTCTCCCACTCTCCCAGGTCATGGACACGCACGACATTCTCAGAACTTATCGCCCGTGACAGGACGGTTTCCTTCTTGAAATGGTCGATAATGCGGGGATTTGAGGCATATTCAGGACGGATTATCTTAATGGCAACGGTTATTCCCAGGGACTTGTCTATGGATTTATAGACGCGGCCCATACCGCCATGCCCTATCTCCTCGATGATGGTGTAGCGGTTAGCGAAGACCATTCCGGGAGAAAAGCGCTCCCACTCGCCCTCAGCCGGAGCCGGGGTGAATCCCGAAGTCAGAGTCCGCTTTACCTCTCGTATCGCCGCCCCGCAGTGGGGGCAGATTTTATCGCCGGGCTGAAGTTCCGCTGAGCACTTCGGGCAAAAAATGGGCTCGTCGCCGTCACCCACCATGATCCAATTTTAAGCTAAATGGCGAACTGGGGTCAACTGCCTCTGTCAAAAGGCCGGCCAGAATAGGGAGTCCCAGGCTATTCGATGGCAAATTTGGGCTTGGCCGTCTGCCACCGTCCGCTGGTGAAATCCGGATAGGGGATGGGAGCGCCGCCTTTGGCGATCGATTCTTCCGATAAGGGGCCGTTGGCACTCATCAGCGCGGCTTCATAGACATCGAGCGGGGTTTGCATCTTGTTCCGTACCGCCTCCACGAACAGCTTGAGCTCGAGATAGTCTGTGCCACCATGGGAGAACTGCCCGGCCTCGCTCCGGATGGCCTTCCACCACTTGTGCTCATAAAGTTCCTGGTAGGGACTGAAAGACTCCCACTGGTGGTATTGCGGGCTCTTCCCGGCTAAATAAACAACGCTCCGGTCTTCGTCGTAGAGGCCGCGGTTGCCCTGGATCATCCAGCGGTTGTCGTAGGGGCGGGGGAGCTGCATGTCGTAGTTGATGACGATCGTCTTGCCTTTTTTGGTGCGCACTAGTGAGGAAACGATGTCTCCCTGCTTGTACTTGCGCTTGGCATTGGGATGTTCGGGACCGAACCGCCGGTTGAAGTAGTCGTTGATCCCAAAGCAGTCTGTGGCCGTTGAACTGATCGAGTCTAAATAGTCCCCGCAGCCGATATCCATCCAGCTCAGTACGGGGCCCTGCTGATGGGTCGGATACTGGTCGCGGTTGTGGGTCAGTAGGTACTTGGCGGCCCACCTGTCCAAGCCGGTCTCGGGGTCGAAAAACCAGTGGTCGATGCAATCATGGGAATGGGCGCAATGGCAATGGACAATCTCGCCCAACAGCCCCTTCCGGATCATATTGAGGACAGCCAGGTTATCGCGCCGGAAGCTCCAGTTTTCGAGCATCATACAGGGCACCCTGGTCGCCTCATGTGTTTTGACCAGATCCCAGCACTCCTCAAGGGAATAGGCCGCCGGGACTTCGAGGCCAGTGTATTTTCCGGCTTTCATCGCATCAACCGCCATGGGCGTGTGCCACTCCCAGTAAGAAGCGATGATCACGGCGTCGATATCGTCGCGCTCCAGAAGGCGTCTGTAAGCGGTTTCGTCCGTGCCATAGCCCTCAGGCTTTTTCTGGCCGGCTTTGACGACCATCTCCTGGGCCAGCTCGAGGTTTGCGGGCTGGATATCGCAGAGGGCGGGAAATTCAACGTTTTTTATGCCCAGCAGGACGCCCATCAACCCGCGGCCGCGGTTTCCGGTGCCGAGGACGGCGATCCGGACGGGCCTCTCCGCGGCTGTTTGGCCGATGGATTCGGAATACGGGAAACGAAATTCAGGCAGTATCGACCGTCCAGCCGCTACACTCAGAGCTGCTGCGGTATTCGTTTTGAGGAATTCTCTCCGGCTCATCGACATGGGCCCTCCTTAGATGTTTTTCCGTAGGTATCATTCCAAAATCGAGTCCAATATTCAACTCGAAATTCAAAGAAACAGCCATTGACACGTCTCTTGCTGCTGAAATAAGCTAGGGGCGAATGAGTCGGGACATCAGGTTCATGCGACTAAAAAGGTGGCAGGACTATGATTTTCAAAAAATGCCCGAATTGTGAGTTCGAGAACCCGGAAACCGCCAAGTTCTGCAATGAGTGCGGGGCAAAACTGGGTCCCGAGGAAAGCCTTCCCTCGCCACAACAAGAGCCTCTCCAAGAGCCACCGCATCCGACGCCTCTTCCCGAGGCTCTCCCGGCTGAAGCTGAAACCCCGTTCGAAGATTACCCTGTCGAAGAGCCGTCATCCCGGCTGCCGTTTGGCGAACGCTTCAAGGTTATCGAGGAGTTGGGAACAGGCACTCTGGGGACAGTGTATAGGGTCTTTGATAAAGCGATGGAGAGGGAGCTGGCGCTCAAAGCGGTCAAGCCGGTGATTTCTCAAAGGGCCGAGGCATTCGAAGGCTTTAGCCGGGAACTCAAGGTCGAGCGGGGCATCGTCGACAAAAACATCGCCCGAACCTTCGAACTCAGCATAGTTGAAGGGACGCCTTTTATCACGATGGAATATGTCGCCGGCAGGGATCTCAAGTCCCTCATCAGAGAGAAAAAACGTCTGCCGGTCGTGGAGGCGTTATCTATCGCCAAGCAGCTTTTCAGCGGCCTGGCCCAAGCGCATATGGTCGGAGCGCTCCACCTGGACCTCAGGCCGGATAACGTTATGATCGACAAGGAGGGAACAGCCAAGATCATGGACCTGGGGATCGCGCGGCTGTTCCGTGCCAAGGGAATCATCAGGGCAGTTGCCGGAATGCCTCAGTATATGAGCCCGGAACAGCTCGCAGGTCAGGAAGCCGACGCCCGGTCCGATATTTTCGCCATGGGTGCCATCATCTATGAAATGCTGACGGGCAACCTGCCGCCAGTGGGAGAGAAGCCCAGGAGCCCTCGGGAGCTCAACCGCGGAATTCCCCGTGAACTCAGCCTGCTCGTCCTCAAGTGTCTCGAACCGGAGAAAGAAAAAAGATACCAGACGGCCCAGGAGATCCGAGCTGAGCTCGAAGAGATCGAGAGCGGAGCCAGCCAGGCGTCGGCCAGGCCCTCTGTTCAACCGCCGACCGAAAAGCCGGTCCAGCCGAAGCCTGTTATCGCGCCGGCGCCCCTGGCCGCGGCTGAGCCGGAAAGAGCAGCACGGCCCGCCCGAGCCAAGAAGAAGACAAGACCGCAGAGAGCCTTCGCGTTGCCGAGTAAAGCCGTCTTCCCCGCCCTCGCTCTCTTGTCTGTTATCATACTGGCGATCATACTATGGCGCCTTGTTTTCAAGCCCTCAAAAGGCGCACCGCCGCTCCCCACTGCACCCCCTCAGCTCTCCTTGGCCGTCCTCCCCTTTGAAGACCTCTCCCCGGCCAAAGACCGCCAGGCCCTGGGTGCTGCCATGGCCGAAACCCTGATCCGCTCGCTCGGGAAGATCGACAATCTCTTCATCCCCGCGGCCGCTTCATCGTCCTCTTTCCAAGGGAAAGCGAGCGACAGCCGCCTCGTCGGACGCCGGCTGCACGTCGATCATTATCTAGAGGGGACATTCGAAGAGCGAGAAAACAAAATCAAGATCGATGCCCGGCTCCTCCGGGCCGATTCAGGCGCACCTCTCTGGTCCGGGCAGTATGAGCGCAGCAGCGGCGAGATCTTCGCCATCCAAGAAGAGATCGCCCAGGCGGTCGTCAAATCCCTCGGAGTAGGAATTCCGCCCGACGGCGCCTTTGCTCTGCGCCCGGGCGCCCCAGCGAATTTTGAAGCCTATAGCCTATATGCGCAGGCCGGCTTCTTCATGAACAAGAGGGGAAAAGATAATTTTGAGAAGGCCATCGACCTCTTCGGCAAGGCTGGGGCCAAAGATCCTACCTTTGCGCTGGCCCTTGAAGGACTCGCCGATGCTTATATTCAGCTGGCCGACGGCCATTACTGGGCACGGGACAAGGCCTTCCCCAAGGCCAAAGAGGCGGCCCTTAAAGCGCTTCGGCTTGATTCCGGACTGGCCGAAGCCCACACTGCCTTGGCCAGGGTCAAGACGGACTACGATTGGGATTTCACCTGGGCTGAGAAAGAATATCGAGAGGCCCTAAGGATAGACCCTGATAACGCGGCCGCTCACCAGTCCTATGCGCTTCTCTTGTCGGCTTTGGGCCGGCACGGGGAAGCGGTCAAAGAAAGCCAAGCGGCCCAGACACTCAACCCCCTCAGCTCCGAAGTCAACACTCAGGCCGGCTTGATCCTATATTTCGCCAGGCTTTATGAACAGGCGGAGGCAGAGGTTAGGAAAGCGGTGGCGACCGATCCGCTCTATCCCGGCCACCATTTTTGTGCGGCCCTGGTCCAAATCCAGGTGGGTCAGTTCGAGCAGGCCGGGCGATCGCTCGAGGAGGCCGAAGACCTCGGCGCAGACCCGATGGAAGTCAAGCTCTGCCGGGCCTACATCCATGCCCGCCAGGGCCAGAGGCAGCAGGTCGGCCGCATCCTCACCGAGGCCTTCAATGCCGCCAAGTCGGCCTACGTCTCCCAGATGTCTTTGGCCTTGGTCTATGCCGGCCTAAACGAAAAGGACCAGGCGATCGCCTGTCTGGAGAATGCCTTCGCCGAACGGGATGCCTCACTGATCTTCATGAGGGTACATCCATTCCTGGATTCGGTGCGTGGAGACATCCGCTTCGTCGGCCTGCTTAAAAAGATCGGCCTGGGACCTTATTAGAATCCGCCCACGATCACTTCCTGGCGGGCGTCGTCGAAAGTGACTCGCCTCCCGGTATGCATGGCGGCGATGGTCATGCACAGCGCCACTGAATGATCGAACCCGGCGCGGATCGGGGCCCGAGGCGTTTTCCGGCTGCGGATGCACTCCATCCAATCGCGCATGTGGACCAAGGTCCCGTCATCGAAGCCGGTGTCGGCGGCCGTGACTGCGCCGCCCGTCTCAGCCAACGATATCTCCGGAAGCCGGTTCTCCGTCATCCCCATAACCCCGGCCTCCTCTCGGGTGAGGCCTCCATCGGGCGTGACCTTATTTGTCTCCAGGTTCAGCGCGCCGCCGTTAGAGAAGTAAACCTCTTTGGTGCCGCCGGCCGAATTGGTCATGCGGGAGGAGTAGATAACCTCGAACCCCTTGGCCGTATCAGTCAGGGGGCCGTAGTCGAAGACGGCGGTGAGCGTGTCGAAGTTCTTCCGTCCGTCCTTCCACAGATAGACCCCGCCGTTGACCGCCACACTCCGCGGCCGCGGCAGGCCGGTGAACCAGTGGACCGTATCGATCTGGTGGACCATCCACTGGCAAGGGATCCCCGATGAATAGGGCCAGAAGAGGCGGAACTCGATGAACTTGCGCGCATTCCAGGGCTCAAAAGGACGGTTGAGGAGATAGCGCTTCCAGTCGACGTCCTCCTCCCGCACCGCCTCTGCGAGCTTCGGCCGGCGCCAGCGGCCGGGCTGATTGACGTTCCAGGTCATCTCGACGGCGACGATATCGCCGAACCGGCCGGAGCGAATGAACTCGTTGGCCAGGATATAGTTCTTGCCGCTGCGGCGCTGAGTGCCGATCTGGACGACCCGGCTTGTCTGATTGACGGCTTGGAGCGCCTCCCGCGCATCCGCCATCGTGTTAGCGAAGGGTTTTTCCACATAGACATCGCAGCCGGCCTTGACCGCCTCGACCGTGTGGAGGGCATGCTGGAAATCGGCTGTGCTGATTATAGCGGCGTCCAACTGGGCCGCTTCATACATCTCTTCATTGTTTCGATAGGCGGGAATCTTTCGGCCGGTTTTCTCCTCGAGGAAGGCGACGGCTTCCTCACGCCGCAGCCGCCAGATATCAGATACGGCGGCGACTTCGAAATTCAGCCCCGGAGCTAAGTTGAGGAAAGCGGGGATGAGGGAAGAACGGGCGCGGTCGGAAAACCCGACGATCCCCACCCGGATCCTGTCGTTGACGCCGAAAACACGGCTGCGGCCAAGGGATGGAAAATTCAAGGCCGCCGCCGTTCCGAGGCCGGCCATTCGAATGAAATCTCGTCGCGAAATTCTTGCCTTTCTCATGGGCTCTCCTTGTGCGGATTAGGAATTGCGCATCCCGATGTCTCAAAACCAGCCTCTGTAATATGTCAAAAAAATGTAGAAAAGTCACCACCAACTTTGTATATTATGAGACGAAGAAAATGGTCGATTTTTCGCCCCAGAGAGGAGAGAAAACCATGACAAGACTCGGCCGACGTGAATTCCTGAAGTCCGGCGCTTGGGGCATGGTGGCGGCGTCTTTCGACGCCGGAAGCAAAGGGCCGGTTCACTCCGACAACAAGGGAACAGTCGGAAAAGCGATCCACTTCGGCCTCGGGCTGGCCTCCTACACCCTCCGCGAGTTCAGCCTCGAGCAGACAATCGCCATGACCAAGAGGCTTGCTTTGGAGAGGATCGTCCTGAAAAGCATGCACCTCCCGCTGGAAAGCCCTGAAGCCGACATCGCCGCTGCAGCCCAGAGAGTCCGAACAGCAGGACTCGACCTCTACGGCTGCGGAGTTGTCTACATGACCAATGAGGCCGAAGTCGAGCAGGGATTCCGGTATGCCAAGGCGGCCGGCCTGCGGATGATCGTCGGAGCGCCCAACCCCGAGCTCCTCGGTCTGGTCGAAAAGGAGGTCAAGGAATTCGACATCGCGCTCGCCATCCACAATCACGGCCCGGAAGACAAGCTCTATCCCACACCCGCAAGCGTCTATGAAAGAATCGCGAAACTGGACCACCGGATCGGCTTGTGCATCGATGTCGGTCATACCATGCGGGCGGGGGTTGACCCTTCGGAGGCTGCTCAAAAGTGCGCCGACCGCCTGCTCGACTTCCATGTCAAGGATGTGACTTCCGCCACAAAGGAGGGCGATACTATCGAGATGGGCCGAGGCGTGATCGATATCCCGAAGCTTGTCCGGACCATTATCAAGCTCGGCTATGCCGGGACTCTGGCCTTCGAGTTCGAAAAGGACGGCAGCGACCCGCTGCCCGGCCTGGCGGAATCCGTGGGATACCTGAGAGGGGTGCTGGCGACGCTATAGCCTGCGCTCATCCTAATCCACATGACCATCGAAAGAAGAGCCTATGCCCGGGCCGGTTTGCTCGGGAACCCATCGGACGGGTACTTCGGCAAGATCATCGCCATATCCGTCAAGAATTTTTCGGCTCGTGTCTTCCTCGACGAATCGCCCGACCTCCGGATTGAACCCTCCACTAAAGACGCGGAGGTTTACAGAGACGCTCAGGAATTTGTAGGTCGCCTCAACCTTTATGGCTACTATGGAGGAACCCGGCTGATCAAGGCGGCAGTTAAGACCTTCTTCGACCACTGCCGCATCCGGAACATCCCCACCCAACCCAAGAACTTCACGCTCCGGTACGACTCCGATATCCCCCGCCAGGTGGGACTGGGCGGCTCGAGCGCCATTATCGTCGCGGCCATGGGGACGCTCATGGCGTTCCATGGCGTCTCGATCCCCGACGAGATCCTGCCGACCCTGGTCCTGCGGGCCGAGTTCAAGGAACTGGGCATAAATGCCGGGTTCATGGACCGCGTCGTCCAGGTCTATGAAGGCTGCGTCTACATGGACCTCAACCGCAATCTGATCGAGGCAAGGGGCTTCGGCGAATACGAGCGACTTGATGCCGGCCTTCTGCCCCCTCTCTATATTGCCTACAAGCCTGACCTCGGAAAGGTCTCGGGAGCGGTCCTCAACGAGATCCGGGCAGCCTATGACAGGGGCGACCAGACGGTTATCCGGACGCTCGAGGAAATCGCCGGCCTGGCGGAGGAGGGAAGAAAGAGCTATGGACGCGGCGACTTCAGCCGTTGGCCCGACCTGATGAATCGGAACTTCGACCTGCGGAGCCGGATAATGACGATCAGCCCGAACAACATGGAGATGATCCAGACGGCCCGCCGCTGCGGCGCTTCGGCCAAGTTCGCCGGGTCCGGCGGCTCGGTCGTCGGTATCTACAGGGATGAAAATATGTTCGAGCGCTTGACTCACGAACTCGGCAAACTGGGCGCCAAAGTCATCAGGCCTCAAGTTGTCTGAATGACCCAGTATTCCATGCCTCCTCACGCTGAACCCGAGGCCGGAACCGGGAACTTCCGTTGGATGATCTGTGCCCTCCTCTTTTTTGCCACCACCATCAACTACATCGACCGCCAAATCCTGGGCATTTTAGCGCCCGAGCTCCAGAAGATCATCGGCTGGAGCGAGGTCGAATACGGCTATATTGTCACGGCTTTCCAGACCGCCTACGCCATCGGGCTGCTTCTCTTCGGCAGGTTCATCGACAGATACGGGACCCGCGTCGGTTACTCCGTCGCTATTTTGGTTTGGAGTGTGGCCGCCATGGCTCACGCGGCCGCCCGGACGGCCTTCGGTTTCGGGGTCGCCCGTTTCGCCCTGGGCTTCGGAGAAGCAGGCAACTTCCCTTCCGCCATCAAAACGGTGGCGGAATGGTTCCCCAAAAAAGAGAGGGCCTTGGCCACCGGAATATTCAACGCCGGCTGCAATGTCGGGGCTGTCATCGCGCCGGCCGTCGTCCCCTGGATCACGGTCACCTTCGGCTGGCCGGCCGCATTCCTGGCGACCGGGGCGATCGGGTTTATCTGGGTACTCTTTTGGATCCTGCTCTATGATGTCCCTGAAAAGAAGAGGCGCCTATCGCAAAAAGAGCTGGCCCATATTCTCAGCGACCCGCCAGAAGCAGCTCCAGAAAAGATCGGCTGGCTGAGCCTGCTGAGATACAAACAAACCTGGGCCATCGTCATCGGCAAATTCCTGACCGACCCCATCTGGTGGTTCTATCTCTACTGGCTGGGCAAGTTTCTAAACGCCCGGTTCGGCCTGACCCTCATCAAATTGGGATTGCCGCTGGTCGCGGTCTATGCCCTGGCCGATGTCGGCAGCGTCGGCGGCGGCTGGCTGTCATCGGCGCTCATCAAGAAAGGGAGGACGGTCAACAGGGGCCGGAAGGCAGTCATGCTGGCCTGTGCTCTGGGCGTCGTCCCGGTCATGGCCGCCAACCAGGTCTCGGGGCTTTGGAGTGCGGTTTTCCTCATCGGGCTGGCCGCCGGCGCTCACCAGGCCTGGTCGGCCAATATCTTCACTTTCGCCTCCGACATGTTCCCCAAGAAGGCGGTCGGCTCGGTGACGGGACTGGGAGGGACGGCCGGGGCGATCGGAGGCATGCTGTTTTCGACCCTGGCCGGACACATCCTGGAGTGGACGGGGAGCTACTTCATTCTGTTTATCATTTCCGGCTCCGCCTATCTTCTGGCGCTCGGAATCATCCAGGTTTTGGTTCCGAGACTCGAACCCGTCGATTTTAGATAAGAATTATGGTGACACCAAACTTAATNNATTAAGTTTGGTGTCACCATAATTCACACCATAATTCAAATCCGCTATAATAGCAGGGCTATGGCTACAGACTTTACGAGACTCCGGAATATCGGGATCAGCGCCCACATCGATTCCGGCAAGACGACACTGACCGAACGGATCCTTTTCTACTGCCATAAAATCCACAAGATGCACGAGGTCAAGGGCAAGGACGGAGTCGGCGCGACCATGGACTCGATGGAACTCGAGCGGGAGCGCGGCATCACCATTTCCTCGGCCGCCACCAATGTCTCCTGGGGGGATTACACCATCAACATCATCGATACGCCCGGCCATGTCGATTTCACGATCGAGGTGGAACGGTCGCTCCGCGTCCTCGACGGCGCCATCCTGGTGCTCTGCTCGGTCGGCGGCGTTCAATCCCAGACCATCACCGTGGACCGTCAGCTCAAGCGCTACAGGGTCCCCTGCATCGCCTTCGTCAACAAGCTTGACCGGGTGGGCGCCGACCCGGTCAAGGTCAAGAACCAGCTCCACGACAAGCTCGGTCACAACGCCGTCCTGATGCAGCTCCCCATCGGCCTCGAGGACAAGCACCAGGGCGTCATCGACCTCGTCGCCAGGGAAGCCGTCTATTTCGACGGCACCCAGGGAGAGGTCATTCGCCGCGAGCCCATTCCGCTTGAGCTCAAAGCAGAGGCCGATAAAGCCCGGCAGGAGATGCTGGATGCGATCTCGATGTTCTCGGATGAGCTGACTGAGGCCGCCCTCGCAGGCCGCGAAACACCGGAGTTGATTATCGAGGCCGCCCGGCGCGGCACGGTTGCCCGCGAGCTGACACCGGTCCTGATGGGCTCGGCCTATAAGAACAAGGGCGTACAGCTCCTCCTGGACGCTATTGTCCGGTATCTTCCGAACCCGACCGAGGTCGAGAACATCGCCTATGACCTGGACCACCGAGAAAAGGAAACCGTTCTCAGCTCAGACCCGGAGGCCGACCCGGTAGCCCTGGCCTTTAAGCTCGAGGACGGCCCATACGGTCAACTGACCCATATCCGTGTCTACCAGGGCACGGTCCGCAAAGGGGCGGAGCTCATGAATGCCCGTTCCCGGAACAAGCTCCGGGTGGGGCGCCTCGTCCGCATGCATGCCGACAGCATGGAGGAGATCGAAGAGGCGGCCGCCGGGGATATCGCTGCGCTCTTCGGCGTTGACTGCCAATCGGGCGACACCTTCGTCAAACCAGGGTTGAACCTGGCCATGTCCCCAATCTATGTGCCGGAGCCCGTCATCTCGCTCGCTCTCTTTGCCGTCGAGAAGAAATCGTCGGACAACATGGGCAAGGCGCTCCGGCGTTTCACCAAGGAGGACCCCACCTTCCGCACCTATATCGACCCCGAGTCCAAGCAGACTATCATCCAAGGGATGGGCGAACTTCATCTGGACGTTTATATCGAACGCATGAAGCGGGAATACAAGGTCGACGTGAGCACCGGCAAGCCCCAGGTGGCCTACCGCGAGTCGATCGCCCTGCGCACGGAGTTCGACTACACGCACAAGAAGCAGACCGGCGGTGCCGGCCAGTTTGGCCGGGTCATCGGGTCGATCGAACCCAACTCCGAGAAGCCCTACCTATTCGTGAACGCAGTACGGGGCGGCCGGATCCCCCGCGAGTTTATCCCCGCCTGCGATAAGGGCTTTCAGGCGGCCCTCAAAAAAGGCCGGCTCATCGGCTTTCCGATTACCGGTGTCAAGGTCATCCTCACCGACGGCGCGGCCCATGAGGTCGATTCCTCAGACCTCGCCTTCCAGGCCGCCGCCCAGGGCGCCTTCCGGCAAGCCTATGCCAAGGCCAGGCCCTACGCCCTTGAGCCGGTCATGAAGCTCTCCGTGGAAGGCCCGGCGGAGTTCGTCGGCAACATCTTCGCCAGCATCAACCAGCGGCGGGGGATCATCGTCAGCTCGGTCGAGGACGGGCTGTTCGCCCGCGTGGACGCCGAGGTGCCGCTGAGCGATATGTTCGGTTATTCCACCGTGCTCCGTTCGCTGACCCAGGGGAAAGCGGAGTTCACTATGGAATTCCTGAAATACGCCCGGGTGCCGGCCCAAGTCGCCGAGGAGCTCATCGCCTTGTATAAGGACAAACTCGAAAAAGAGCAGTCTAAATAGACAGGAGTCGAGCGCATGGTCATCGAGGATCTGGTCAAGAGGAGCCCGCTGCGGATCCTGGAAAACTCGATCCACGGCGGCTTGGGCAAGGGGAACATCGGCGTCCTGGCCTCGCGCAAGGGCGTCGGCAAGACCGCCTGCCTGGTCCACATCGCCACCGACAAGCTTTTCCAGGATAAGCCCATCATCCACGTCTCCTATTCGAGCCGTGTCGACTACATCATCAACTGGTACGAAGATATCTACCGGGAGCTGGCCCGGAGGATGGACCTCGAGCCGGCGGCCGAGATCCATGACGAGCTGGTCAGGAAGCGGGTGATCATGAACTTCAGCCAGGAAGGCACGCGGACGGAGCAGGTCCTGCGCAGTCTGGAGGCCATGATCCAGCACGGCCGGTTTGCCGCAGAGACGATCATCGTCGACGGCTTCAGCTTCCCGAAATCCTCGCCCGACGACCTCCGGAGGTTCAAGGAATTCGCCGGCCGGATGGGACTCGAACTCTGGTTCAGCGCTTCGCTCAAGGGCCCTGAGCCGTTGCTCGACGAGGGGGGGATTCCGGTCGAGCTCAAGTGCTGCCTTGATTACATCGATGTCCTGATTACCCTCCGGCACTTGAACGACCGGGTCCAGCTCCGCTTGATCAAGGACCACGGGTTCACTTCATCGCCCGAACTCAGGCTGAGCCTCGACCCGACGACACTCCTGATTGCCGAACCCTGAAGGCCGAGGACGTCTCCTGCGCCTCTAGGCCTTCTTGAGCCAGCACTTTTCGATCTCTTCGAGCGTCTTTCCCTTTGTTTCCGGCAAGAGGAAGAGCATAAAGAAGAAGTCGACGGCGCACATCAGCGCGTAGCTCCAGAAGGCGGTGGTCTCGTTCAGCCGGTCGGCGATCACGGGGAAGCTCAGCGTGACCGCGAAATCGGCGATCCAGAGGGCCACGGTGGCGATGGCCATGGCGCTTCCCCGCATCCGCGTCGGGAAGATCTCGCTCAGCACCACCCAGACGATCGGCCCCATGGCCATGGCGAAAAAGGCGATGTAGAGAAGGATGAGGAGGAGGATCGCCGACCCTGCAATATTCTCGATCTTGAAGGCCGCGCCCAGCAGCAATTGGGAGACCCCCATGCCGGCGGCCGCGATCAACAGCAGCGGCTTCCGGCCCACCCTGTCCACCAGGAGAATGGCGACGATGGTGAAGAGCATGTTGACCAACCCGACGATGGTGGATTGGCCGATGGCCGAGACCCGCTCGTAACCGGCCCGTTCGAAGATGCGGGGCGCGTAGTAGAGAATGGCGTTGATTCCGGTGATCTGCTGGAGAATGGCCAGGACAACGGCAATGAGAATCGCCCGCCGAAATCCCGGACGGAAGAGCTCGGCCAGCGACCCCTTCTCGAGGAGAAGCGTCTCCTTGATGCTCCGGACTTCAGCGGCGGCTATCTCGGCCGTGTTGACCCTGGACAGGACGTCGAGCGCCTCGGCTTCGCGTCCTTTCTTGACCAGCCAGCGGGGGCTTTCGGGCACCTGAAGGAGAAGCAGAAAGAACACTACAGAAGGCAAAGCACCCATCCCGTACATCCAGCGCCAGTTTGAAGGCCCCACTCCGGCGAAGGCCCAGTTGACGAAGTAGGCGAGGAGGATGCCGGTGACGATGGCCATCTGGTTGACCGAGACGAGCGCCCCTCTGACCCGGGCCGGAGAAACCTCGGCGATGTAGAGCGGCGCCAGGATGGAGGCCGAGCCGATGCCCAGTCCGCCGACGAACCGGAAGATGACGAATTGGAAGATGTTCTGGGGGAAGGCACAGCCGAGCGCTGAGACGAAGAACAGCACGGCTGAAACGAGCATGAAGCGCTTCCGGCCGATCCGGTCGCTGATCGACCCCGCCAGCCCGGCGCCGAACATGCAGCCGATGAGAACCACACTCACCGCCCAGCCTTCTTGGAGCGAGGTCAGGGCAAACTGGTCCTTGAGATACCGCGTGGCGCCGGCGACGATGGCGGTGTCGAAACCAAAGAGGAGGCCGCCGATAGCCGCGATCACGGTCACAAAAATGACGTAGGCTTGTTTACTTTTCATCTGTCCCTGGGTCGCTCCTGTCTGCTTATTTTTTCTCCGCCGGGGCTGGGGGCGGTAGTACCGCCACTACGGAAAGCCCCAGAGGAACGTGGATTCCTGCCTCGTCCAGCTTAAGGATGACATCCATGTACTTGGTGTCGAAGCGTTCCTGGTCGTCTTCAGTCCGGAAATTCCGCCGGCCAAGATAGGGCGCCTTGGCGATGACTTCGCCTTC
Source organism: Candidatus Aminicenantota bacterium (assembly GCA_017886205.1). Taxonomy (GTDB): domain Bacteria; phylum Acidobacteriota; class Aminicenantia; order Aminicenantales; family UBA8522; genus UBA8522. The sequence goes on from JAFNEO010000040.1 coordinate 57,321, forward strand.
TCCGATGAGAACGTTGGTTTCCGAGTCGAAGACCTGGCAGCGGTCGCCCATCCGGACCCGGTCCGTCCAGAAGGCCTCGACCGAAAGGCGGACCCAGAGGTCCGCTGACCCCAGTATGATTTTTGAGGTATCGTCCGTGGTCAACGATTCGCCGAGCCGGACATCGAATTTATAGATGAGGCCGTCGATCGGGGATCGCAGCTCGAGCTGTCCCAGCTGGGCTTTGACCAGGTCGACTTCCTTTTCGGCCAGGGCCAGGTTGCTCATGTCCAGCTCGACCTGAAGCTTGGCCTGGGTAAAGGCGTACTCCGTGTCGGCGTTCTTGGCGTAGAGGCTCTCCTTCCTTTTCAGGATGTCGCGGCTGATGGCCAGCGCCCCGCGGATAGACTCCACTTTGGCCTGGGCGACCTGGAGTTGGGCCGCCTCAACATCATTTTGGAGCAAGAGTAATGTCTGGCCTCTTTTGACGGCATCGCCCTCCCGGACATTGACCCTGACGACCTTCCTGGTCACTGACGGAGAGACGAAAACTTCCCGGCCCGCCGGCTCGATCTTGCCATAAACCCTGGCCGGCGCCCTGCCGAGATCGGGAGGCTGGGCGACTGCAGCCGGCGGAGAAGACCGGGTCAAGGTCCGAACGATGAAGACAATTCCGGCGATGACGATGGCCGAATAAAAGACGATCCTGATGATTTTTTTCATGAGGTTGGCACTCCTTGTCTGCCCTGCCTCGAATCGTAGATGACCGCGCCGTCCTCGATCTTCACCAGCCGGTCGGCAAAGGGGAAGACGCGGGGATCGTGAGTGACCAGCACAACCGCGCGCGTGGGTTCCAGGGAGAGTCTTTTCAGAGTGTCGAGGACGATGGCGCTGCTCTCCGCGTCCAGGGCGGAGGTGGGCTCGTCGCACAGAAGAAGCGGCGGGTCGTTGATCAGGGCCCGGACGATAGACACGCGTTGCTGCTGTCCTAAGGAAAGCTGCTGGGGCATGGCGTCGACATAGTCTCTGAGCCCCAGCATCTCGAGCAGCTCTCTGGCTCTGGCCTTGACCGCTCTCGGGACAGAACGTCCCTGGATGGCGGACGGGAGCAGGATATTATCGATGACGGTCAGGGCAGGGACGAGAACGGACTGCTGGAACACGAACCCGATCTTCTGCATGCGCAGCGTGGCCAGGCGGTTGGAGGAAAAGCGCGTGACCTCCCGGCCCTGGATGAAGATCCGGCCCTCGGAGGGCTGAAGCAGAAAACCCATGATGGTGAGGAGCGTGGTCTTGCCGCTCCCCGACGGACCGGCGATGATCGTTAGCTCGCCGGCGAATATCTCCAGGTCGAGCTTCTTGAGAACGCGCCGCAAAACCTTCCCATCGAAAAAATCCCGGGCGATCCCCTCCAATTGGATCGGAGGGGCGCTCTCCGCTGCCTTTATCCTCTGTTCAACGATTTCAGAGATCAAAGGGGAATTCCTTAGCGGAAGACCGACGCCGGTTCGACCTTCACGGCTTTGCGCATGGCCTGGGTGGAGCCCAGCAGGCAAAGGACAAGAGTTATCGCGGCGTGGAGCGGAGGAAACCAGAGAGGCATATTCGTCGGAAGCTGGCCGTTGCGCGTCCCGGCGATGAACCCGGCCAGGAACAGGAAGCCAACGAAAACGCCGATGAGTCCGACGATCAAGGCCTGCCAGAAGACGACGACGAGGATGTCCCTTTTGCGGGCGCCTATCGCCTGAAGCACTGCGTAATCCCGCCGGTGGTTGAGGACGCTCGTGTACATGGTCAGTGTGATGATGACGACGCCGACCAGGGCGCCGATGATCACGGAAAACCCGAAACTGCTCCCGATCCCCGTGTTCAGAATATAGAACAGGCGTGTCGAGGCCGCGAGCTGTGGTGATGTCAGGACGGCAGTTCTTGGCAGGAGCGTCCGGATAGCCGAGGCGACGGCCGACACCTCGGCTTCAGGCCTGACTTTGAGGATGATATGGCTGCAGCGGCCGGGCGGAAGTCCCGAGACTTCCCGCGCTTTCTCGATGTTGGTGAAGATGATGGTCCCCCCGAAACCCCGGATGTTCCGCGTGATCGCGCTGATCCGAATGCGCCGGCCGCTGACCTCATAGAACTCAAGGAGCCCCGGATACCCAAGGACCTTGAGGTCGAGGCTGTCGACCGTAGCACCCTCGGAGTCGAGCAGGACTTGAAGTGATCCCTCGTCGAACCTCCAGGGGCCGTTTTCTAGGCGGGGACGGGGCAGCCCGACCATCTGGACGGGCTGGTATTTTCCCTCCCGGCTGCGAAACGATCCTCCGCCCAGGATCAGTGGCTCTACCCATTCAACCTCGCGAAGGCCGGCGATCCGGTCCACATAGCGCACCGGGAGCGAACCCGAGGAGTTGACCTCGTCGACATCCTTGGTCAGGACCCATATATCAGCCCCGCTGTGGTCCACGAGCACTGACATATAAGTAAACAGGCCGAACATGATGGCCAGCTGCTGACCGACGAGAAACACGATAGCGACGACTCCCAGGACGGAGCCGGCTGTTGTCGAGCGGTCGTGCGTGAGGATCCTGAATCCGGTCTTTCTACGCATAGGCTTTCACGCGGTTCAGAGCGATGCGCCGGCCATCCTCGATCCCGGCGGCGATCCCGGCCCCCAAGGGGGCCAGGATTGTTCTTGCCTTTAGCGCCGCCGCTCCACCCAGGATGATCGGGATATCAGGAGTCCTTTCCCTGAGGCCTAAAATCAGTGAGCGCGCGGCGGGCAGGTGAGAGATCTGGCTCACAGAAAGGAAAACGACGTCCGGCCGGACGCTCATAACGGTCTCGAGAAGGTCCAGGTGAGGAGCTCCCCGGCCGATGAAGGCGACCGACCAGCCCTCGCTGGCCAGCAGATTGGACATCAGATCGATCCCGATGTCGTGTTCGTCGCCCGGCACGCACGCCAGGACTGCAGAAAAGGAAACAGCCTTCTTTCGGGGCAGGCTGTCGAAAATTCGATAAATGACGTAGCGGGTGATCTCGGTCGCGAGGTGCTCGGCGGCGGCGCTGATCTTGTTCCTCTCCCAGAAGACCCCGACCTGGCGCAGGGCCGGCATGAGGAGGCTGTCCGCGACTCTTGCCGGCGGAAACCCGAGCTCGAGAAAGGTGAGGCCGAATTCAGCCGCCTCTCTTCGTTTATTCCTGAGGGCCAAATCGAAATACCTTTGCACATCTTCGGACGGCTTCTCATCTTCATCGAGAGAAGGTCCAGGCAATCGCAGAACCAAATCCCGCGCCCGGATGAGCGGCCGGGAGAGTTCATCCGCCTCGGGAGGCTTGACCATTCCATGGGTTGCGATCGTCCAGGCCTCCAAAATCCTCTCTCCCCATGCCTTTCCCAGGCCCCGGCTTTCCAGGACAGAGATGAGCCAGGACATCTCCTCCACCAGATACTCAAACAGGCCAAATGAATAAACGGCCTTAAGGGTTTCGCCGAATCGCCTGTGGCAGTCCTCGAGCAGATCCTGCTGCCGGCGATCGAGTTTGCCGGTCTCCTTGCCTAGCTCCAAGCCGAGCCTCTCTTGGACCAGGGCCAGAATCCGCGGATAGAGCTTATCGAAAGCAGCCAGGGCCTGAGGGGTCAGCGGCTCGAAATCCATGACCTCCATTTTAGCAAAGCAGGGACCTTCTTTGAATAGACCAGGGAGACTTTATTTCGGCCGGAAAATGTGGCTAAATAAGGCTCAAAAAGGAGAAACCATGATGATGAATGTTCGAATAAGATGGGTATTCACAGCGACATCACTTCTTTTCCTCCTATCAAGCGCCCGCTCCATCCTCGGCGATACGCCGAAGTTCCCAACAGTCCTTTACGGCGCGTCCTATTATCACGAGTATATGCCGTACGAAAGGCTGGAAAAGGACGTCGAGCTTATGGAAAAGGCGGGCATCTCATTCGCCAGAGTGGGGGAATCCACTTGGGGTTTACTCGAGCCTCGGGACGGCGAGTTCGACTTCGCCTGGCTGGAACGGGTGATCGACCGCTTGCACAAGGCGGGAATCAAGGTCATCCTCGGAACGCCGACCTATTCCATCCCAGCCTGGCTCTTCAAGAAGCACCCTGAGATCCAGGTCAAGCAGATCAACCAGCCCCGCTACACCTACGGGCTGCGCCAGATGACCGACCTGACTCATCCGACCTACAGGTTTTATGCCGAGCGGATCATCCGCAACGTGGTGGGGCATTTCAAGGACCATCCGGCCATCATCGGCTACCAGCTCGACAACGAGACCCACGCCTCGGGCACGGCGGACGCCCATGTTCAGTCGCTTTTTCGCGAGCACGTCAAGAAAAAGTTCAAGACCGCGGCGGAACTCAACAAGGCCTGGGGGCTGAATTACTGGGGACAAAATATCGCCGATTTCGACGAGTTGCCGCCGCGTGACGGCATCCTCAACCCAGGCTACAAGCTCGAATGGGAAAGGTTCCAGCAGAATATTATCGCCGATTTCCTGGCCTGGCAGGCGGCGATCGTCAGGGAAATCAAGCGGCCCGACCAGTTTATCAGCCATGACTTTGTCGGGGGATTCCCGTCCGACGTCGATCAATACGAAACCGCTAAAGCTCTCGACATCCCGGCGGTGAATATCTATATGGGACTCCAGGACCAGATGGACGGAGAGTTCATCGCCTATTGTGGAGATATCAACCGGTCGCTAAAGCAAGGGAACTACCTGGTGACCGAAACAACGGCCCAGACAATAGGCTGGGACTCCAAGTCTCAGATCCCGCCTTATCCTGGGCAGCTCCGGCTCGCGGTCTATAGCAATATCGCATCGGGCGCCAACCTCGTGGCCTACTGGCACTGGCATTCGCTCCATTACGGCCAGGAAACCTACTGGAAAGGCGTCCTGGCGCATGACCTGGAGCCGGGAAGGGTTTATGATGAGGTGACAGAGATCGCCCGGGAGCTGAGGAAGTTCGGGCCGGAGCTGGCGAACCTCGAGAAGAAAAACAGGGTGGCAATTCTCTACAGCTTGGACTCCTGGCACGGACTAAATTTCATGCCTTTTGACGAGACGGTCAGCTACATGACCGTCCTGAACCAGCTCTATCGGGTCCTCTACAACCTCCATGTCGAGGTCGATTTTGTGTTCCCGCAGAGCCTGAACTTATCCGACTACCAACTCATCGTCGTGCCGCCGCTCTATATCGCGAGCGATGAGCTGCTCGATCGGCTGGCCGGCTATGTCCGGGATGGTGGCCATCTCCTGGTGAGTTTTAAAAGCGGTTTTTGCAACGAGAATTCGACGGTAAGATGGACGATGGCGCCCGGGCCCCTGCGGGAGGCCGCGGGGTTCTATTATCAGGAATTCACTAACCTCAGATCGCCTCTTAAGCTCAAAGGCGATCCCTATGGAGTGGGGGAGGAGAACAAGGTCTCGGTCTGGGAGGAATACCTGATTCCGGAAAAAGCGAAAGCCCTGGCCTATTACGACCATCCTATCTTTGGACAATATCCCGCCATCATGCGGAATTCCTATGGGAAGGGAACGGTGACCTATGAGGGGACTTATCTTTCGGACAAGCTCCAGCAGAAAGTCGTCCTCGAGGCTCTGAACATCGCCGGAGTGGCGATAACAGATTCAACGCTCCCCGCCGCCGTCAAAGCAAAGCATGGGGCCGTTCAGGACGGGAAGGCGGTCCACTTCTATTTCAATTTCTCTGCCAAGCCGCAGGAGTTCGTCTATGTTTATGCGGATGGAACAGAGATGCTCTCCGGCAAGCCTACGGCAAAGTCCCAGAAGATGAATCTTTCGGCTTGGGACTTGGTGATTATCAGGGAAAAATAGGTTCTATTTTTCTTCGTCGACGATTCTATCACCCGGGATATCTTCTTCAATCGACTCGTCTTCAGGGTAGAGAAGCCTCGTCCCGCACTTGGTACAGAGCTCGCTCTTTTCATCGATAATCGCTTGGCAATAAGGACATTTTTTCAGCGCCATACTTATATATTACTCTTCCTGGGCTCGATTTCCTAGGCCCCCAGATTAGAGATGGGGGCGGCTATTTGTTTTCCGCAGGGGTCCTTTGTTCGAATTTTTTCAGGGCATCGGCGGCGGCCTTGCCGAAGCCCTCCGAAACCGTAGGATGGTTGTAGACCATGTCCCTGATGTCCTCGACCCGGGCGCCGAGCTTGACCGCCAGCGCGGCGAAGTGGATGATCTCAGAGGCATCCTGGCCGGCGACGTGGGCGCCGACGAGGCGGCGCGTCCCGCCGTCGAAGATGAGCTTGAAGAATCCGGTGACGTTCGCGTCGAGGCAGGAGCGGACGAGGTCGTTGTAGCCGCACTGGCCGATGACGATCTCGCCTCCCCCGGTTCGGGCCCACTCCTCGGTCAGGCCGACCGAACCGACCTCGGGGTCGGTATAGATACCCCAGGGAGCGCAGGTGTAATCCATTTTGACGTCTTGTCCCATGGCGTTCTCAGCCGCAATCCGGGCTTCGACGACGGCCATGGACGAGAGCATGAACCTCGCCAGGACATCGCCAGCGGCATAGATGCCTGGCACGGAGGTCTGCATGCACTCGCTAACCTGAATCTCTCCCCGGGGTCCGGCCGGGATGCCGGCCGCCGCGAGGTTGAGCGCTTCCGTGTTCGGCCGGCGCCCCACGCTGACCATGATCCGGTCGGACTCAAACTCCTCGCCGCCGGTGAGAAGCGCTCGGACGCTCCCTTCGTCGGTGGTCTCGACTCGCTCGAGGCCGGTCCGGACGAGGAGCCGGATGCCCCGCTTTTTAAACTCCCGGGTGATCAGGGCGGCGACATCGTGGTCCTGGCCGAGCAGGGCCCGCTCCGCTTTCTCGACTACGACGACCTCGGAGCCAAGGGACCGGAAGATGAAGGCCATCTCGCAACCGATGACCCCGGCCCCGACGATGAGCAAGCGGCCGGGGACGGCATCCAAAGCCGTCAGGTCGTCCGGAGAGAGGATACTTCGGCGGTCAAAGGGAATTCCGGGGAGGGCGATGGGCCGCGAGCCCGTGGCGATAATCGTCCTGGGAGCAGCAAGCTCGCGGACCGTGCCGTCGGGGAGACGGACCTCGAGCGTCCGCGGCCCCTTGAACGAGGCCGTCCCCGTCAGGGTCTCGATGGAGTTCTTGCGGATCAGGGTGGCCAGGACGCCGAGCTCGCAAAGCGTTGTCTTGTGCCGACTGTCGAGGATTTTTCCGAAGTCGGCCCTGGCGCCTTCGACGACGGGGACGCCATAGCGCTTGCCCTTCTTCAGGTCCTCCAGGAAATGGGCCGCGTTGCTCAGGATCTTGCTGGGCAGGGTCCCCGTCTGGACGCAGCCGCCGCCGAGCTCGGGCTCGCGGTTAAGCATGCAGACTTTGGCCCCGAGCTGGGTGCCCCGAAGGGAGGCGGAGATGCCCGCCTCGCCGCCGCCGATGACGATGAGGTCGTGTTCGTTCATGTCTTTCCCTTTCTCAAGTTATCATGAGGGCAGCGCAAAGGCAAACACGGGACTTCGAGAGCGCCCGATATTCAATTTGGTGACAGGCACAAAATTCAAGAGAATTTCGAGCCTGTCACCGAATTTAATTAACGCCGTTCTTAATGTGCTATCCAAGAAAAGCTTACTATGAGGTTGGTTTGACTATAACCCGACTAATTGCTATTATTTCCGCCGGCAAATTCAAACTTTTGGATTGGGGATATAGTGGGCCCTACAAAGAGGGATAGCGCTTCTCAAAGAAAAGAGAAGAAATCTCCCCCAGAAGGCTGGCTGCATCGGCACAAGACACTCGGTAAATCCGGCAAAGGGGGGTTTTTCATGTCTCTGAAGTGGGTTGTACCATTTCTTTGCATCTTCTTGGCGTTTGACTGCGAAAAAAGGGGTTCGCTTGACCTGGACTATAACACCTTTGACCAGAGTCCCGGCACCGGGTGGCGGCAGCTGGCCGCCGATGGCCGCTTCCTCGATGCCGCCAACTTGATTGACAAGTACATTGAGAAGCACAGGGACCTGGACGAGTCGCAAATGACGATTCTCCACTTTCATGCCGGGCAGATGTATGCCTTTGCCGACGACTACGAGACGGCCATCGAGCGTTTCGGCATGTCAACCTACCCCGAAGAGCCCCCCGATCTTCCTCTTCGCTGGAATGCTTACGTGCAGGCTACGATCGCATTTCTCAGCAAGGACCTGAAACGGCTCAAGGAGTGCCGCGAGGAGATAGTCGAGGGACCGACCGTCCAGGGGGAAAAGGCGAACCTGGACGTCGTGGATAGATTGATTGAACACTTCGACGAACCGTACTCCAAAGCCTATGGAGCCCGCCGAGGTCAAAACCCTCAGCCAAAGCCGCAAGCAAGCCAGCCTACCGGATCCGTAAGGTCGTCTGCACGCTGATAAGGACCGTCGAGCCGAGAGGCGAATACAAATTCGGACCGGACGCCCGTCTTACCGTGGAAGGGCGCACGGCGGTTTGGATGTTCGGCAAGGACTGACGGCGTTCTGTAGCAATCCGGTTGACTCTTGTTCGTTTGCTTGATATTCTTTTCCCAAGGAGATAAGGGGAAGGCTGTGGCCACGAGGTGTCCTAAATGCGATTTTGATAATACTCCTGACTCCAAGTTCTGCAAAGAATGCGGGACACAGCTCCCGGCGATCCCGAAAGTTGCTGTCACCGAAACGCTTGAAACCTCAAAAGAGGAACTCACCACAGGTTCCACTTTTGCCGGACGTTATCAGATTATCGAAGAGCTGGGCAGAGGCGGAATGGGAAAAGTTTACAGGGTCCTGGACAAGAAGCTCAACGAAGAAGTCGCGCTAAAGCTCATCAAACCAGAAATCGCTTCGGATAAGAGAACTCTGGAACGCTTCAGTAACGAACTCAAGATTGCCCGAAAAATCGTCAACAAGAACGTCGGCCGGATGTATCACCTGAGCGAGGAGCAGGGGACCTATTACATCACCATGGAGTACGTCCCCGGTGAAAATCTCAAGAGCTCCATCCGGAGATTCGGACCGTTGCCCATAGGGAAGACCATCTTTCTGGCAGTGCAAATATGCGAAGGGCTGGCCGAAGCCCATAAATTGGGTATCGTGCACCGCGACCTTAAGCCGGGCAACATCATGATCGACGAAGAGGGAAATGCCCGCATCATGGATTTTGGGATCGCCCGGTCGCTTAAGGAGAGGGGCATCACGGGAGAGGGTGTAATTATTGGCACGCCTGAGTATATGTCACCTGAGCAGGTTGAGGGAAAAGACGTTGACCAGAAGTCGGACATCTATTCTCTAGGAGTGATTCTTTACGAGATGGCGACCGGACGTGTCCCTTTCAGCGGAGATACGCCCTTAAGCGTGGCGGTGAAGCAAAAGACAGAAGCACCTGCGGATCCACGCAAGCTCAATGCCCAGGTCCCTGAAAACCTCAGCCAAGTTATTCTGAAATGCCTAGAAAAGACCAGGGAGAAACGGTATCAAACCGCCGAAGAATTGCATTCAGAGCTATCCCGTCTAGAGGAAGAAATCCCAACTGCAGAACGGGCTATACCAAAAAGAAAGTCGACCAGATTAAAAGAGAACGCCGCTCGAGTAGGCAAAGCCAAGTGGAAGAAGGTCGGTCTCTACGGAGGCGCAGTTATTCTCTTGGCCCTTATCGTTTATGCCGGGCTTCATCTATTCACTGGCCGCCAGGAGGGCATAGATTCGATCGCCGTGCTCCCCTTTGAAAATGTGAATGCCGACCCGAACACAGACTACCTTTGTGATGGGATCACCGAAACCATCATCAATAAGCTCTCGCAGTTGTCCAACGTGAAGAAGGTCATAGCACGAAACTCGGTCTTTACCTACAAGGGCAAAACCGTAGACCCCAAAAAAGTGGGCCAGGAACTTGGGGTCAAAGCGGTCTTATTGACCCGGATGGTTCGACTTGGAGATCGGCTGACCATAAGCCCGACTTTGGTCAGGACAAAGGACAACAGCCAGATCTGGGGGGAGAGGTACGACCAGAAGTTCGAAGACATATTTTCCATAGAAGAGAAAATAGCGACCTCCATCGTTCAAGCGCTGCGGGTGAAGCTGACCAAGCAGGATCAGCAGAAACTCTCCGAGAGGCCCATTGACAATGCCGCGGCTTATGAGTTCTATCTTAAGGCTCATTCCGAGATCATGCGCTTCAAAGAGAATGCCTTAGATCGTATCGTCCAAGATCTTCAGAATGCCCTTGACATCACCGGCCCTAATCCACTTCTTTATTCGGCTATGGCTGACGCTTATCGTCAATATGTCAATATCGGCGCCAGACAAGAGGATTATTTAGCAAGAGCTGAGGAATATGCCAAGAAGGCTTTGGCTATAGACCCAAATTTCTCCAAAGCCTATGTCGTCCTCGGGTATATCTATGAATATGGAAACCAGCAAGAGGGGATTCGCTATTTCAAGAAGGCACTGGCTGTGAATCCGAATGAACCATATGCCTTGCGAAGGCTTGCGCTGATCTATCAAGATGTCGGAAAGCCCTCGGCGGCACTTCCACTCCTGGCAAGATATAAGAAAGTCGATCCGTTGAATCCGGACAATTATCTTCTCCAAGGATACTCGCATTTCTATGATGGTCAATTCGGCCTTGCGCTTGACCCGTCCCGTAAACAGTATCAATCAGATCCCGAGAATCCGATTAAAGCATTCTTCTATGCCCATACCTTGGCTTACAACAAAGCGCTTGATGAAGCTTTCTCTATTATTGATAAATGCGCCAAGACGGATCCGAACAATGTCATCAGCAAGTTCGGACTTCTGCTGAAATATGGGCTGCAGAAAGACAAAGAAAAAGCGTTCCAAATCATGACTCCCGATTTCCGAAAAACATGTCAACGGGACGGGGAATGGTCATATTATGTTGCGGACGCGTTTGCCTTGCTCGATGAAAAGAAAGAAGCCTTGGATTGGCTGGAGAATGCGGTCAACCGAGGCATTATCAATTATCCCTTTATCAATACGTACGACTCCTTCCTCGCCAACATCCGCGGAGAGGAGCGGTTCAAGAAGCTCATGGAGCGGGTGAAATACGAATGGGAGCATTTTGAGGAATAAAAAGGAGCCAGGGGTTATGAAATGCCCGAAATGCCAAGCTGAGAACCCCGAGACCAAGCAGTTCTGCGCTGATTGCGGAACCCGAATTCGGGGACATGTTCCGGATTCTCCGGAATCCAGTACGTGTCCCCAGAATTCCAAGGATGTCCACCCAGAAGTTACAGAGACTCTTCAAACGCCCGTTCACGAGCTGACCACAGGCTCAACCTTCGCCGGCCGCTACCAGATCATTGAGGAACTTGGCCATGGCGGCATGGGCAAGGTCTATAAGGTCTTCGACACCGATATCAAGGAGAAAATTGCCCTCAAGCTGTTGCGACCCGAGATCGCCCTGGACAGGGAAACCGTGGAGCGCTTCTCGAACGAGATGAAGCTTGCCCGCAAGATCAGCCACCGGAACGTCTGCCGCATGTTCGACCTGGGCAAGGCCGAGGGCACGACTTTCATTACCATGGAATTCGTGCCGGGCGAAGACCTGAAGAAGTTCATCCGGAAGACGGGTCAGCTCGGGCCTGGCCGGGCCGTCTCGATCGCCAAGCAGGTCTGCGAGGGCTTGGCAGAAGCGCATCATCTCGGGGTTGTCCACCGGGACCTGAAGCCCCAGAACATCATGGTGGATGAGGACGGAAATGCCCGGATCATGGATTTTGGGATCGCCCGGTCGCTCAAGGTGAAGGGGATCACCGGCGCCGGGGTGATGATCGGGACTCCGGAGTACATGTCGCCGGAACAGATTGAGGGTAAGGAAATCGACCAACGCTCGGACATCTATTCGCTGGGCATCATCCTCTTTGAAATGCTGACCGGCCGCGTGCCGTTTGAAGGAGATACGCCGTTCACGATCGGCGTCAAGCACAAGAGTGAGCCGCCGCGGAATCCAAGGGAACTCAACGGGCAGATTCCCGAGGAACTCAGCCTCCTGATCCTGCGCTGCCTAGAAAAAGATAAAGAAAAGCGATATCAGACGGCAGCGGATATCATTTCCGACCTGGATAAGATCGAAACAGGCCTGCCCACCACCGATCTTGTCGTGCCCCGGAGAAAAACACTCACCTCGCGGGAGATTACCGTCAAGTTCAGCCTGAAAAAACTACTTTTCCCCGGTCTTGCTATTGGAGCGCTCGTCATCGCGGCAGGGATCATTCTCTGGCGCGCTCTCCCCAAGAAAGAAGGCGTTTCCCCCAAATCCGGTCCCCCATCCATCGCCGTGCTGCCTTTTGTCGATGACAGCCCGGAGAAAGGCCATGGGTATCTGTGTGAGGGATTGCCAAATACACTCATCAATGCCTTGAACAATATCCAGAATCTTCGGGTTCCGGCCAGGACCTCGGCTTTTTCATTCGTCGGCAAAGGCATCGATATCCAGGGAATCGGCCAGAAGTTGAACGTTGAAAATGTGCTCGAAGGGAGCATCCAGGTTGTTGGGAATAACCTTCGCGTCACAGCCAGCCTGATCAAAGTGAATGACGGCTACCAGCTCTGGAATGCGACCTATGATCGAAAACTGGAGGACGTCTTCGCGATCCAGGATGAAATTGCCCAAGCCATCGTCAAAGCCCTGAAGATAAGGCTTCTGGGCGAGCAAGAAGAACGGCTCGTCAAGCGCGACACGGAAAATATGGAAGCCTACAAGCTTTATTTGGAAGGGCTCTATTACTGGAACAAGCGGACGGGAAAAGACCTGAACAGGGCGATCGAGCTGTTTAGTCAGGCCATCGATAAAGACCCCGATTATGCTATGGCTTACGTCGGGCTGGCCGACTCCTATAGCTTGCTCACAGTCTACGCTGATGCACGCCCCCAAGACGTGTATCCTCGAGCTAAAGCGGCAGCGACCAAAGCTCTCGAGATCAATGAGGCTCTGGCCGAAGCTCACAATTCCCTGGCCTATATATACGACCGCTACGATTGGAACTGGAAAGCCGCCGAAGCCGAATTCAAGCGGGCCCTCGAGCTCAATCCCAACTATGCGACGGGCCACTTCTGGTATGGTGAGCACTTGGCGTTTTTCGGCCGCTTTGAGGAATCCATCCGGGAGATGAAGCGGGCTCTGGCACTCGACCCGGTTTCGCTTGTCATCAACGCCAGCCTGGGCTGGGCCTATATCATGGCTCAGCAGTTTGATGAGGCAATCGCCCAGTTGCATAAAACGCTCGAATTGGACCCCCATTTTTATTATGCCCGCATCATGCTCGGGTTTGCGCACCTCGATAAGAAGAATTTTTCCGAAGCCATCGATGAGATGAAGAAAGGCAGGGAGCTTTCAGGCGACGCCCTCATGATGGTTACTGGATTAGGAGAAGTGTATGCCACGGCCGGAAAACTCGAGGAGGCGAAGGGGATTCTCGAGGAACTGGAGGCGAGATCCAAACAACAATACATCTCGCCATTCGCGTTGGCCCACATTTATGTGGCTATGGGCGATCTTGACAAGGCCTTCGAGTTGGCGGACAAGGCTTATGAGGAAAGAGACGAGAACCTTATTTCAATCAAGATCCACCCCACTTGGACCGTTGTTCGCTCGGACCCACGGTATAAGGCGCTGTTGGAAAAGATGGGCTTGGACTAAGGATAGAAATCCATGAAATGCCCCAAGTGCCAGGCTGAGAATCCCGAGACCGTGAAATTCTGCGGGGAGTGCGGGACCCAGCTCGGGGGAGAGGGAATAGGGGGACATAAGGATATGCGCCCAGAGGTTACTAAAACTCTTCAAGCGCCTATCCAAAAACTGACCACCGGCTCAACCTTCGCGAACCGCTACCAGATCATTGAGGAACTTGGCAAGGGCGGGATGGGCAAGGTCTATAAAGTCTTCGACACCAAAATCAAAGAAAAGGTCGCCCTGAAGCTCATCCGGCCGGAGGTCGCCGCCGACAAGGACACGATCGAGCGCTTCTCGAACGAACTCCGGCTGGCCCGGAAGATCAGCCACCGCAATGTCTGCCGGATGTTCGACCTGGGGGAAGCGGAAGGCGCCCACTTCATCACCATGGAATATGTCGCCGGGCAGGACCTCAGGGGTCTCGTCCGGCAAACGGGCCGGCTCACGGCCGGGAAAGCGGTGTCGATTGCCAGGCAGGTCTGTGAGGGCCTGGAAGAAGCCCATAGGCTAGGAGTCATCCACCGCGACCTGAAGCCCGGGAACATCCTCATCGACAAGGACGGCAACGCCCGGATCATGGATTTCGGCATCGCCCGGTCGCTTGCGGGGAAGGGCATTACGGGCGCCGGAGTGATGATCGGTACGCCCGAGTACATGAGCCCCGAGCAGGTCGACGGGACAGAGGTTGATCAGCGCTCGGATATCTATTCGCTGGGCGTTATACTTTATGAAATGGTGACAGGACGAGTTCCCTTTATCGGAGATACACCTTTGTCCGTGGCTGTGAAGCAAAAGACAGAAACCCCTCCAGACCCCAGCAAGCTCAATGCCCAGGTCCCGGAAAACCTTGGCCAGATTATTCTGAAATGCCTGGAAAAAGCCAAGGAGAAACGATTTCAGAGCGCCGAAGAATTGAAGGTTGAACTGACTCGCCTTGAGGAAGAGATCCCCACTGCGGAAAGGGTCATTCCCAAAAGGAAGCCCACCAAGTCAAGGAAGGTAGCCGTCGGGAAAGGCAAGATCCGGTGGGCTAAGATTGCTCTTTGCGGCGGCGCGGCTATTCTTCTGGCCTTGATCGTCTATGCAGGCCTCTACCTAGTCTCCGGCCAAAAAGAGGTCATCGATTCGATCGCCGTTCTTCCTTTCGAGAACGTCAACGCCGACCCGGACACGGATTACCTCTGCGACGGGATCACCGAGACGATCATCAACAAGCTCTCGCAGCTGTCCAGTTTTAAAAAGGTCATTAACCGCACTTCGGTCTTCACATACAAAGGCAAAACTATTGACCCCAAGAGCGTGGGACAGGAACTTGGGGTCAGCGCGGTTTTATCAACCCGGATGGTTCGACTTGGAGACCGTCTGACGATCAGCCCGACCCTAGTCCGAACCAAGGACAACAGCCAGCTTTGGGGGGAAAGGTACGACCGGAGGTTCGAGGACATCTTTTCCATCGAAGAGAATATCGCCACCTCCATCGTTCAAGCGCTGCGATTGAAGCTGACTGAGCAAGATCAGCAGAAAATCTCTGAGAGGCCCATCGAGAACGCATCGGCGTATGATTTATATCTCAGGGCGAATTCCGCGATCTGGAGCTTTAGGGAAGACGCCTTGGACCGTATCGTCCAGGATATTCAGAGAGCTCTTGATATCACCGGCGCCAATGCGCTTCTTTATACGGTTATGGCGAGCGCCTATTTTCAATACGTCAACATCGGCGCCAAACAAGAAGATTACATAGCGAAAGCGGAGGATTATGCGAACAAGGCTTTGGCAATGGATCCGAGCTTTTCTAAAGCCAATGTTGTCTTTGGGTACCTTTATCAGTACAGAAGCCAGAAAGAGGCCATCCGCTTTCTTAAGAAAGCCCTGGCCATAAATCCGAACGAATCGGATGCCCTGCGAGTACTCGTGTTTATTTACCAAGATGTTGGAAAGCCCTCGGCGGCACTTCCATTCATGGAGCGATTCAGGCAATCGGATCCGCTGAATTCTTACCATGATGTCCTTCAAGGATACTTCCGCTATTTTGACGGTCAGTTCAACTATGCGCTCGACGCCTTTCGCAAATCGTATCAGTCGAATCCGGAGAATCCGGTCAGAGGATTCGAGTATGCCCTTTTACTGGCCTATAACAAAGCATTCGATGAGGCCTTCTCAATCGTCGATCAAAGCGCCAGGGCGATTCCAAACAATGTCGGGACCAAGTTTGGGCTTTTGTTGAAATACGGGCTCCTGAAGAATAAAGAGAAAGCTTTTCAAATCATGACTCCCGATTTCAGAAAAACGTGTCGGCGCGATTTCGTTTGGTCATACTTTGTCGCACTTGGTTTCGCCTTGCTCGGCGAAAAGAATGAGGCTCTGGATTGGCTGGAGAACGCCGTCGACCGGGGCTTTATCAATTATCCCTTTATCAGCAAGCACGACACTTTCCTCGACAACATCCGCGGCGAGGAGCGCTTCAAAAAGCTCATGGAGCGGGTGAAATACGAATGGGAGCATTTTGAGGAATAAAAAGGAGCCAGGGGTTATGAAATGCCCGAAATGCCAAGCTGAGAATCCCGAGACCAAGCAGTTCTGCGCTGATTGCGGAACCCAGCTTATAAATTCCAAGGATGTCCACCCAGAAGTCACAGAGACTCTTCAAACGCCCATCCAAGAGCTGACCACAGGCTCAACCTTCGCCGGCCGCTACCAGATCATCGAAGAGCTGGGCAAAGGGGGGATGGGGAGGGTTTATAAAGTCGTCGACACCAAGATCAGGGAAAAGGTCGCCCTGAAACTCATCCGGCCGGAGGTCGCTTCCGACAGGGATACGATCGAGCGGTTCAGCAACGAGCTTCGCCTGGCCAGAAAGATCCGCCACAAGAACGTCTGCGGCATGTATGACTTGGGAGAGGCCGAAGGCTCACACTTCATCACCATGGAATATGTCCACGGCGAGGACCTTAAAAGCATGATCCGCATGTCCGGCAGCCTGAGCCTGGGGATGCTCTTAAGCGTCGGGAAGCAGGTCTGCGAAGGCCTTTCCGAAGCGCACAACCTGGGCGTCGTCCACCGGGACCTGAAACCTCAAAACATCATGATCGACAAAAATGGGAACGCCAAGATCATGGACTTCGGGATCGCCCGGTCGCTTGCGGGAAAGGGGATTACGGGCGCCGGGGTGATGATCGGCACTCCGGAGTACATGAGCCCGGAGCAGGCCGAGGCGAAAGAGGTTGATCATCGCTCCGACATCTATTCCCTGGGCGTCATCCTGTACGAAATGGCGACGAGCCGCGTGCCGTTCAAGGGGGAGACGGCGCTCAGCATAGCCATGAAACACAAGGGCGAGGCGCCGAAAGATCCCAAGCAGCTCAATCCCGGCCTGCCCGACGACCTCAGCGGCGTCATCCTGAAGTGCCTGGAGAAGGACAAGGCCAAACGGTACCAGAGCGCTGCCGATGTCCGCTCCGAGCTCGAAAAGATCGAAAAGGGGATTCCCACGGCTGAGCGGTTCGTTCCAGAGCGCAAACCCATCACCTCGCGGGAGATCACAGTAACATTAAAATTGAAAAAACTCGTACTTCCCTTTTCAGCGGCACTCGCGGTTATCGTTATTGGGCTGATCGCCTGGCGGCTTATCCTTCCGAAAAAGGGCGCCGCGCCCCTCTCTCGCGTCCGGTCGATGGCCGTCATGCCGTTTGAGGACCTCAGCCCGCAGAAAGATCAGGGCTATCTGTGCGAGGGCCTGGCCGACGAGTTAATCACGAGGCTCATCGGCGTCGAGCAATTGAAAATCCCGGCGCGGGCCTCGGCTTTCCTGCTGAGGGGGAAGGGGCCGCAGGAGATCGGGCAGAAGCTCGCCGTGGATGCCGTCCTCGACGGAACACTCCTCAGAGCCGATCAAAAGCTCCATGTTAATATCCAGATCGTCGACGCCCGCAGCGGCTACGGCCTCTGGTCCGGGAAATTCGACGGCGATGAAGAAGGCCTTTTCAACCTGCGTGACAAGATCGCCTTGAAGATTCTCGAAAGTCTGGAGGTCAAGCTGCTCGGAGAAGCGCGGACAAAGGTTGTAAAAAACTACACTTCGAATCCGGAGGCTTATAATCTCTATCTCCAGGGTCGCTATTTCTGGAATAAGCGGGCGCCGGATGACGTGAAGAGGGCCATCGATTACTTCAACCAGGCGATCGTCCTGGACCCGGATTTTGCCCTGGCCTATTCCGGGCTCGCCGATAGCTACCTCATCCTCCCTCAATTCCCGGAAATCCGGACGAGCGAGGTCTTACCCAAAGCCAAGGACGCCGCACGCAAAGCCCTGGTCCTTGATGACACGCTTGCCGAGGCATATGTCTCGCTGGCTAATATCAAACAATCGGAATGGGACTTGCCAGGCGCAGAAAACGATTATAAGCGAGCCATCGAGCTCAACCCGAATTACCCGACCGGTCACCTCTGGTATTCTAATCTATTGGCCATGATGGGCCGAATGGACGAGTCCCAGGCGGAGATGAGACGGGCTCTCGAACTGGATCCCCTCTCTCTCCTTTTTAACGTGGTCAAAGCACTGAATTATTTGCAGATCAGAGAATTCGATCAGGCCATCGAGCAAGCCCGCAAAGCGGTCGAGCTCGACCCGAACTTCGTTTGGAGCCGTTGGTCGCTTGGCGTGTGTTTCCGGGCCAAAGGCATGTTCAAGGAGGCGGTTGCCGAGCTTGAAAAAGCAAGGGAGTTCTTGGGAAGCAGTTCTTCCGGACTGGGAGACCTCGGAATGGCCTATGCGCTGTCCGGAGAAAAAGCCAAGGCCGCTGAGGTGCTTTCCCTTCTCGAGGAGCACCTGCAAAGAGGTTATCTTGTGAACGCCGAGATCGCCTCTGTCCATCTGGGCCTCGGCAACAAGGAGAAAGCCCTGGAGTATCTGGACAAGGCGGCTGAGGATGAAGATGAGGTCGCCTACCTTGATGATGCCAATACCTTCTTATATGACCCTCAGTGGGAAAGCCTCCGCCCGGACCCTCGTTTTAAGAAGTTGCTGAAGAAACTGCATCTGGAATAACGCAGGGGAGGGATAAAATGAAGAAGTCCCCTTATGTTGTCTTTTTTATCTTTTTGCTTTGTTCCCCCATGGCCTGCCGGCAGAAGGCGGCCGAGCCGGATCCCGGAAAAGCCGCGGCTCAAGCGAAAGTTGAGGAGCAGGCCATGAAGACCATCCGCATGGAGCAGATGACCTGGCCCCAGATCAAGGGGGCGATCGAGTCGGGGTTTACGACGGCCGTCTTCGCGGTGGGGTCGACCGAGCAGCACGGTCCGCATCTGCCGACGATGACCGACGCGCGTATCGGTGAAGACTTAGTGGAGCGCGCGGCCCGCAAGCTCGGTCACGCGCTTCAGGCGCGCACGATCGACGTCGGCCTATCGGATCACCACCTCGCCTTCGCCGGCACGATTTCCCTCAAACCCGAGACGCTGTTGCTGATCATCCGCGATTATGTGGACAGCCTCGCGCGCCATGGCTTCAGGCACATCGTCGTCATCCCGATACACGGCGGCAACTTCGCGACGGTGCGGCAAGCCATCGACGAGGCGCGGAAGGCCCATCCCGAGATTGATGTCACGGGCTTCACGGATATGCCTGGGCTGATGGACACCCTCTACCGGATGTCGGCCAAATACGGCATCTCCGCGGAGGAAGCCGGAGGGCACGCCGGCGAGTCTGAGACCTCGATGATGATGGCCCTGGAGCCCGGGCTGGTCGCCGTCGACCGCTTCGCGCCCGGCTACCTCGGTCCGTTCGGCGAGGCCGAGACGAAGCTGATGATGGAGAAGGGCATGTCGGCCCTCACCGCCAACGGCATCCTGGGCGACCCCCGCAGGGCATCCGCCGAGAAGGGCGAGGTCTACCTCGAGCGGCTCGCCGACTTCGTGGTCTCCAAGATCGAACCAAAGACAGCCGAATGAAACTAACATTTCATTGCCGCATCCAAGGCTCTTGGCAAGGAGGAGGGATATGAGTAAAACGGGAAAGTGCTTATTGATCTTGTGGGGACTCTTTTTTCTGGCCATTCTTGCATCGGCGGACCAGACCTATGCGATTAAGGCTGGGCGGCTGATCGATGGACAGAGTAATCAGGTCCGTCAGAATGTCATCATCGTTGTTCAAGGGAATAAGATCACTGCGCTTGGCGAAAACGCGGCTATCCCTAAAGAGGCCGTCATTATCGACCTCAGCGATAAAACTGTGCTTCCCGGCTTCATCGATGCCCATACCCACATTATGGTTGATGGCGTGGATGATTATGGAGCTGATCTTTACAAGAATTCGACGCCCTTCCGGACTATCAGGGCCGTAGCTTCCGTGCGTCAAGCCCTCTGGAACGGCTTCACCGCCTTGCGGGACGTGGAGTCTGAGGGGGCTATGTATGCCGATGTGGATGTAAAGAAAGCGATCAATATGGGCCTCATTCCAGGTCCACGATTGTGGGTATCAACGCGTGGATTGAACACATCGGGACGCTATATGCCCAATGATTATTCCTGGGAGCTCGATCTTCCCAAAGGCGTCCAGATGGTCAGCGGGATTGATGAGGGCCTGAAGGCGGTTAGAGAGCAGGTCGCCTATGGGGCTGACTGGATCAAGATTTATGTGGACTGGCCTTTCTTTATTGATAAGGACGGTGGAATATCCGGCCTGACAAATTTTACCCCGGAAGAATTGGCGGCCATGGTGAATGAGGCCCATAGGCTCGAACGCAAAGTGGCGGCTCATGCCATCAGCCGGAACGGGATAAAAGCCGCTCTGGAAGCCGGCGTCGACAGTATCGAACACGGAAGCGGGTTTGATGATAGCTTGATCGATCAGGCTAAGACGCAGGGAGTCTATTGGTGCCCGACATTGCTAGTGTTCGAACACAGTTTCGAACAAAGGGCATCCCCGCTTCTCAAGCAGTTGCTAGAAATAGAATATAAGGCGCTCAATAAAGCCTATAAAAAAGAACTGAAGATCGCCCTAGGCACGGATGCCGGCTCCTTTCCTTGGTCGATAAACCAGGCCAAGGAATTTGAGCTCTTGGTCAAGAAAGCAGGCTTCAGTCCGATGGACGCTATAAAAGCAGGCACCTCTGTCGCTGCCGAATTGCTCGGCCAATCGGCTGAAATCGGTCACATAGCACCCGGGATGTTAGCCGATATTGTTGCCGTTCCTGGTGATCCATTGCAGGACATCTCGGTGCTTCAGAAGGTCATGTTCGTCATGAAGGACGGCAGTGTATTTCGGCATGACAAATAGCGAGCTCCTTCGCCCGATGCAAAGAAGCGACTTCAGGCTCACTAAAAAGGAGAAGTGATGCCATGAACACGCGAACCATGCTTGTTCTTGCCGCCGTGATTCTCGGTGGTCTCATTTCCGCTGTGTCCGGACCGGGCTGCTCCGCGCCGTCGTCGGGTCCGCGCACAACCATCCAGGTGTCCTTTGATACCACCGGTCGCTACGTGATCCTGGCTTCGACCAAGGCCGCCGCGGCCTACGGAGCGGCCATCACCGAAGCGAAACAACTGCATGCCTCCGCCGAGTTCCGCGAGTTCGATCCGGGCGATCTGGCGACCCTGCTGACGGCACTGAAAACGAATCCGCCTCGTTACGCGTTGGTCTTCATGCTGCCCGACGAGATCGACGTCAACTCCGGCTGGCGCTGGGTGACGATGGCGACCCAACTCGACGCCGATCCTTTCGTCGATCTGCGCACAGGCTTCATCACCGGCGAGAATCCGAACGCGGCGCTCGCCTTCCTCAAACGCATCGGACAGTTCGCTCGCGGCGGGATCACGGTGCCCACGCGGATGGTGGACAACCTCGGCCCGAATCCGCAAGCCCCCAAGGGCAGTTGCGTGGCGGATAGGGGCAGCTTCATGATCCCCGCCTACGCCGATGCGATGGAAGTGATCACGATCTCGCATGGACTGGAAGGCTTCACCGCCGAGAAGATGAAGCTCATGGAAGACGCCGGCTTCGTTCACTACGGCGGGCACGGATATCCCGACCGCGTGGTGGATTCGCTGAACGGGCCGTGGGTGCGCAAGATCCACTTCGCGCCGGGCCTTTTCTTCAACGGCGCTTGTTACACCGGCGTGCCGTACGGATGGTTCGACATGATGGGGCCGAAGGTGACGCGAAAGACCGTCAAGGCGCCCGAGTCGTTCTGCCTGGGCGTGCTCGCCAGCGGCCCCGTAGCCTACTTTGCCTCGCTGCACCCGGATCACGGTATCCCCGTTTACCAGGAGATGGAGTATCTGGCGTATACCGGCGCGCCGCTGGGCGATGTAATCAAGTACACGCACGACGGCGTGGTGCTGGGCGGCGGAGGTAAACTGTCCGTCTTCGACGAATTCAAGGACGGCATGTCACACCCGGCGTGGACGCCGGCCGATTTCATGCTGAAAGGAACCGCCTCGCGCGTTCTGTACGGCGATCCATCACTGAAGGTGATGCAGCCGTTCGCCGAGCCGCCCTTCGACGTGACGTGCACCGCGCAAGGCCGGGCGCTGCAGGTGACCGCCACGATCCGGAACCTCAAACTGAAGAGCACCTTCACGGAGACCTACTACAGCGAGATGTCCCAGACCAAGCAGTTCAACGACCGGGCGCTGATCATCTGCAAACTGCCCGCCAGCTGGACGGCCGTCTCCGGCATCGCGCAACTGTCCGTGACCTCAGGCGGCCAGACGTTGACCGGCAAGCTGATTGGCTTCGGCGTCGAGCAGGACGGCGGAGCAAACCTGCTGCACGTGCTGATCGATCTGCCCAGCACCGGCTATCAGGACGGCCCGTTCCGTAAACCGGGCGCGAAAGTCAGCTTCAACGCGAGCCGAATTCAGTGAGAGATAAGGAGCCCGGTATGCACAAGGACCCAAAGAGCAGGAGAGGAGGGACTACCTGGAGTTCATCGCCCAGGTCACTTCATTATCTACACTATTTCTCCTCTTCGCTATCATAATATTCGCTCGACCTTTGCGCGCCCGTAGCTCAGCGGATAGAGCGGTGGACTTCGAATCAGAACGGGTGGATTTTTCTAACCTCCTGAAAACAAAGTAATAGTCAATCTTTCCAGCAAGTTACAGATTATCTCTAGGTATACAGAGGTATACGAAAGTCTATGGAAGTATACCGGGGATGGTCACAATTTGGTCACAATTCTCATTTTGGTTAGGCGATTCGATATCCAGTTCTGTCTGAAAGCGAAAGGATAGGGGAGAGGGCTGTTTTAATGAACTAGTTCACAGGCTTGACATGCCCCTTTTTTTATTTAAATATATGGCCAAAGGAGGTAAAGATGGGCAGATTCAAACCTTTAAGTCTGGTCCTGGCGCTTTGTCTCTCTATCTTGTTTGTTGGCCCTTCCATGGCCCAAGAGCAGTATGGGAACCTGAGAGGCGTCGTCGTGGACAAGGATGGCGCACCGTTGCCGGGCGTCTCCCTCGTCCTCGAATCGCCGAAGTATGGCGCTCGCACCGCGGTCACCTCCGAGGCGGGAAATTTCAGGTTCATCAACATCACACCCTCCATCTACACCCTGAAATGCGAGCTCCCGGGCTTTAAGACCTACCTTCAGGAGAACTTGGACATCCGGGTGGGCTCTAACTTTGACCTCAGGATCGTCATGGAGCTGGCCGTTCTCCAGGAGGAAGTGACGGTCAAGGCCGAGTCGCCCGTCGTGGACACCAAGAAGACCTCGGTCGGCGTCAACGTCACCCAGGAGGCCCTCCAAGAAATCCCTTCGGCGCGCGATCCCTGGGTGATTCTTCAGCAGGTCCCCGGAATCTTGATGGCCGAGGAGAACGTGGGCGGTAGCCGCTCCGGCATGCAAACGGAGTTCTACTCCAAGGGCACCGACTACCGCAGTGCCATGTGGAACATGGACGGCATCCCGATAACCGACCGGGGTTCCATGGGCTCTTCCTTCTATTATGATTTTGACTCCTTTGAGGAGATAAACATCACTACGGGGGGACAGGATGCGCCGGTCCAAACCGCCGGCGTTTCTATCAACTTCGTCACCCGGCGCGGGGGGAACAGGTTTCAGGGAATGGCCCGGGTTTATTTCGCCAACGACGGCCTTCAGTCCGACAACCGGACCGAGGAATTAAGAGAGCTTGGCTACGTGGGCGACCAAATCACTCAGATCATGGACTACGGTTTCCAGCTCGGCGGCCCCATTCTCAAGGACAGGCTCTGGTTCTGGCTGGGTTGTGGCGTCCAGGACAGCCGCCGGCTCACCATCGACGGCTACCCGACCACCTACAAGCTTTACAACTACAACGCCAAGCTCAATGCCCAGCTCAGCCCCAAGAACAGGGCCGAGCTGGCCTTGTACGTTCCTCTCAAATACGCCTACGGGAGAGATGCCGGACCGTTCAACCCGCCGGAGACAACCTTTGACCAGAAGGACAATGGCACGGTCTATGTCAAGCTCGAGGACGAACATATTTTCTCCCCGGACTTTCTGCTGTCCTTTAAGCTGTCCTATGTCAGCAACCGCTGGGATCTGTATCCCAAGGGCGGTCTTGAGCCACAGGGCGGCTATGATCTTGTCACCGGAATGTTTTCAGGAACAAACTCATATGTTTTTAATGAGCGGCCCATTTTCGATGCCAAGTTGGACGGTATTTTCTTCAGCGACCGGCTCCTGGGCGGAAGCAACGAACTCCGGTTCGGACTGGAGTACCGCCTTCCCAAGGGGCGGTATTATTGGTACGACCCCGGGGATGTATGGAAATATTACCGCGACGGCAAGCCGTTTGCCGCCTACGTTGAGAGGGAAGAAAACCTCCAGGGACACCTGGACCACTCCAGTTTTTATTTAAGTGACTCTTTTACCGCGGGGCGTTTAACCTTAAACCTGGGACTGAGAGTAGACCGGCAGAAGGACAAGATCGATGCCTCACCGGTCCAGGCCAGCCGCGTCGCCCCCGACCTCTTGCCTGCCCTGACCTTTCCCGCCATCGACCCGGGATTCGCCTTCTTCACCCTCTCGCCAAGGATCGGTTTCACCTTTGATTTAACGAACGATAAAAAAACGATGCTCCGGGGCAACATCGCGCGCTACAGCGAGCAAATGGCTTTGACTGCCGGCAATTTGTTAGCTCCCGCCCAATACGCCTATGCTCTTTATTTTTGGAAAGACCTCAACGGCGACGACCGGGTCACCACCAATGAGCTCCTGGGCTACCCGCTGGACGGACTGCTCGACTGGGGCGGGTTTGACCCCTGGAACCCCACCGCCCTTGAAACGCCCAACGCCATCGATAAAAACCTCAAGTCTCCCCTCACGGATGAAATCCTCTTGGCCGTGGAGAGGGAGATGTTCGCCGATTTCTCCCTGGCTGCCACCCTGATCTCCCGCCGCATGCACCGTTTCACCTGGGAAGTTATGTACGACAAGGAAACGGACACCAAGATCACCCAGGAAGATTTTATCGGTCCGGTCACCGGATCCCTCACCTATGAAGACCGGACCTACAATTATCAGTATTGGTACTTGGACCAGCTTCGACCCGCGGGCGCGTTCATGGAGAACTGGCCCGACGCACACCGATACAATTCCTCGGTCGAACTTACGGCTGCGAAACGGCTGAGTCACGGCTGGATGTTAAACGCTTCTTTTACTTACCAGTGGGATAAGTTCTCTTACGGAGTGAAGGGCTACATCGACCCGACGAATGTCAAGATCAACGACGCCGTCGCAGTGGGCATCTGGATGGCCAAGATCAACTTCCTGTTCGAACTGCCCTGGGGCATCGCCTTCAGCGGCTTCGCCAATGCCAGGCAGGGCTACAACCTCGGCGAGCAGATCGTTGTTGATACGCCGGAGAGGGCGGAGACCGGCTTGGGAGCCTATTTCTATCTGGACACGGTCAAACCCGGAGCCAAGAGGCTTCCCGGTTTCGTCAACGCCGACTTGAGCCTGTCCAAGAACCTCAGGCTAAAGAACTACGGTTCCCTGGTCCTGGAAGTAGATGCCTTCAACATCTTCAATTCCAGTCATACCCTTGGGCGATACAACCTGGCTAACTCGCCTGATTTTGGGCAGATCACGAAAATTCTCAACCCGCGGGTTATACGGCTGGGGATCAAATACCAGTTCTAAGTCGAGGGCGCATAGGGGCTAAGGCTTAACTATCGACAAATCGCCGGCTCGGCTGCCAATTGTTGAATGTCGAGACTTGACCCCTTTCATTGACTCCACGGGCCTTAATTATTATTCTATCTTCAGCGCAGCCGAGAGCAGGCAATGAAGTGCCCCAAGTGCGAGACGGTTAATCCGGCCGATTCCAAGTTCTGCAAGGAATGCGCGACGGCTCTTCCGTTATCTGAAAAGCCTCAGATATCGGTCACCCGAACACTTGAAATGGTGGCCGACGAACTCGCTAGGGGGATGGTCTTTGCCGGCCGCTACGAAATTATCGAGGAGCTAGGCGCGGGCGGGATGGGCCGCGTCTACCGGGCCTTCGACAAGAAGATCGACGAGGAAGTGGCCCTCAAGCTCCTCAAGCCGGCGATCGCGGCGGACAAGAGGATTGTCGAGCGGTTCCGGAACGAGCTGAAAATCGCCCGCAAGATCCGGCATGCCAACGTCTGCGCCATGTTTGATCTGGGCGAAGAGGGGAAAAACCTCTTCATCTCCATGGAATATGTGCGCGGAGAGGACCTGAGCAGCCTGATCCGGCGGACTGAGAAGCTGACCGCCGGAAAAGCCGTCCTGATCGCCCGCCAGGTCGCCGAGGGTCTCGGGGAGGCGCACAAGCTCGGCGTCGTCCACCGCGACCTCAAGCCCGGAAACATCATGATCGACAAGGACGGCAGCGCCAAGATCATGGATTTCGGGATCGCGCGGTCGCTGACCCTGCCGGGGACGACGTTGGAGGGGATGATCATCGGGACACCCGAATACATGAGCCCGGAGCAGGTCGAAGGGAAACCGGTCGACCCGCGTTCCGATATCTATTCGCTGGGGATTATTCTTTACGAGATGGTCACGGGCCGGCCTCCGTTCGCCGGGGATACTCCCTTCAGCGTCGCTTACAAGCACAGGCACGAGGCGCCCGAGGACCCGCGGAAATTCAACCCCCATCTTCCCGATGCCCTCAACCGCGTGATTTTGCGCTGCCTGGAGAAAGACAGAGAGGCCAGATACCAGACGGCGCAGGAACTGCTGGCGGATCTGGAGACACTGGAGAGCGAGGCTCCCGTCTCCGTGGAAACGGCGTGGACGGCAAGAAAACCTCTCCCCTCAAAAGACATCTCGGTCACCTTTTCCCTCAGGAAGCTTCTCATCCCGGGCCTCGTCGCACTGGCCGTCGTCGTCATCGGGGCCGCCTCCTTCTTCATGTTTAGAAAATCCGGCCCCGGTCTCGACCCCGACCTCGTCGCGGTCGCCCCGTTCGAAAATCTCACGGGCGATCCCTCGCTCGATATCCTGGGAAGGATGGCTTCCGACTGGGTCGGCCAGGGGCTGTCCCAGATCAGCGGGCTCAAGGTTGTTCCGACGATCAGCGTGCCGCCGCTGTCCCCTACTGTGAAGTCCGGAGAAAAAACGAGCCCGGCGCTCTCTCCGCTTCATGTTCTCGCCGAACAGACCGGCGCGGGGAAGGTGGTCTCAGGGACCTATTATCTTGCCGGAGGCGAGCTCCAGTTCCTGTCCAGCATCACGGACGCCCGCAGCCGGATGCTCTTCCGTTCTCTTCAACCGGTCAAGGGACGCCTGGCCGACAGGATGGATGTCATCGAGAAGCTCCGCCAGCTCATCATGGGCGCCATGGCCGCCGACCTCGGATTTACGATCGGTGATTGGCTGGGCGTGCGTCCCCCAAGTTATGAGATCTACCAGGAGTTCATCCTGGGAATGAATGCGTTCGGGAGCAGCGATATTCCCAAGTCGATCGGCCATCTGGAAAAGGCCGTCGAACTCGACCCCGGGTTCATGCCCGCCCACATCTGGCTGGCCCGCTGCTATCAGGTTAAGGGACGGTGGGACAAGGCGGTCCCGATTCTCGAGCTCACTGATCAGAACAGAGACAAGCTCACGCCCGAAATGCTGCTCTTTTCGGATCGTCTGAGGGCGGATAGTCAGGGCAAATACGAGGAGGGTTTGCGCGCCCTCCTTGAGCTGCGAAAGCTCGCCCCGCGTGAGCCTCTTTATATCTTCGCGGCTGCCGTAAATGCGATCGCTATCAATAAGCCACGGCAGGTGATCGATCTCTTTGAAAAAACCGAAGTCCCGGAGGGCTGGCTGAAAATAGACATAGGATCAGCGTGGTTTGGCCATTGGTCCAACGCTCATTACTTCTTAGGAAACCACAAGAAGGAGCTTAAGGTCATCCGCAGGGCCCGGGAATATTACCCTGATGCTTTGGCTCCGATGACCCTGGAAGCAAGGGCGCTGGCGGCTCTGGGAAGGATCGAAGACGTTAAGAAAGTTGTTGACGAAAGCCTCCTCTCGAGATCTGCGATCGGCGCCTGGACCGCGGGACGGGTCATGCTCGCCGCCGCCCGCGAGCTCCGCCTGCGCGGATACCAGGAAGCCTACAAGGACATGGCCGGGCGGGCGGCGGAATGGTACAGGGAGCGGCTGGCCGGCAAGGAAGCGTCGGAGGAGCAACGATTTGAGCTGGTAGAGGCGCTTTATATTGCAGAGCAATGGGAAGAAGCAGACTCTCTCGTCGAAAAACTGAGGTCGGAAAAACCCGATGATATAGATTACCTCGGATACGGCGGCGCGCTCGCCCCCAGGAGGGGCGATAAGGAAGAGGCGCTGAGGATTTCCGAGGAGCTGAAGGGGATCGACCGCCCGTTCACGTTCGGCGCGCAGACGTACTGGCGGGCGAGAATCGCCGCCCTCCTGGGAATGAAGCAAGAGGCCGCGGAGCTTCTTCAACAATCGTTCTCCCAGGGAACAGAATACGATGTTTTCCTCATCCAGGAAGCGGATTTTGAGCCTCTTCGTGATTATGCGCCGTTTAAAGAGCTGATGAAGCCGAAGGGGTAGGATTCCAGGAAGAGGTTGGCGGCATTGAAGCAATAGTATCTTCTGGGGTTAATTGAATCCATCTTTCGTCTTTCAGCTCTGATACCGTAATTTCATCGCTTTTCAGCCAAATCGTGCCCACCACGTGACCACGGAGGGCATATAGGGAGGAGTCTGCCTTCCTCGAATTGACTTCCCAAACTCGCTGTGCTAAAGCTTGAGCCATAATAGATTGGGGAGAATCTAAAGTCAGCGAGAAGTGAACTAACAACCCACATTTGCAAACCTGACTTTGTCGCTTCCCGATCTGCGAATCACTTTAAAAGGAGGTTTTCATGAAAAAGAGTTGGGGGAAGAGTGTTTTTGTCGGGGTTTCTATTTTGGCTGTCTGTGCAATGTTTTTGGCATTACAGCCGACTCCAACACTGGACAACAGCTTCTGCACCTCCAGGGCTTCAGCATAGGCTCAGTCGCTGATATCCTTGAAAAGGTCAAAGATAATCTTCCTAAGGCAGCCCAAGAGGCTGGTGTTGATACTATTGTGAGCAAATGGGAGGTTGCTTACAAGAACCCATCCATCGAAATCGTCGATGTGACCTCTCATTTGGTTAAGTTATTCAATCCCCCCGAACAAACACTCAAGATAATTGAGGGACTGTCAAAGCAGCCTCCAATCTCATTATTAGAAGCGCTGCAAATTAAGGAAGGGGAGCAGGGAGAAGTCCCGACTTCCCCGAAGTCGAGGATGCCAGGAAGAGGCTGGCAGGGCTGAAAGGCATATGATAAGCTCGCTCGTCGGGCTCATAACCCGGAGGTCGTTGGTTCAAATCCAACCCCCGCTACCATCCGAATATCAACGTGTTCCCCATATGAACGAGGCCGGTCGTTTCACGGAAGAGGCGCCGGTCCGCCGCCGTCTCGAGCCCGAGGCCGAATAGCCCCCGGAGATAGACCTCCCACGAGTGCCAAGTCGCCGGGTCACGGAAGAGAGGGGCGAAGACATCCCGGCTATGGAGGGCGTCAATGATATTCAAGGGTTCTCCTTCGGCCCGTCATATTTGTCCCTCGGATGTCGGATAGAATTGATTTTGCCATAGAACCAGTGATAGTATGATTTCAAAGAGGGACGGCAAATATGAATATCAAAATTAAGGACCTTACTGCGTCCGATTTCCCCGGCATTGATGAGGCGAAGTTCAACGAATGGAAGGCGCTCAAAATCAAGAGGAACCGTGAACAGAGAATTGCCTTTTATATTGGGGTTGGAATATTGCTCATCTTGAGCCTCTTGAGCGTCCTGACTGCTAAGTCCATATTCTTGTTGATATACCTGAGTTTGTTCCTGAGTTTGTTTATAATTGATGACGTTTACATAATTTATCGCAGAAGATACAAGCACTTGCGCCAACTTGGTAAGGAACTCAAGATGTCCGCCCGGTTGAGGGCAAAGAAAAAGGGCAAAGAGTTTACCGGGTAGACGACGCGGAATTCGGCGGGATGGAAAAGTTTGTCAGAAGGGGAGACTATATCGTTACGAACGGTTTGAAAAGCCCGGGCAAACTTCTTGATATCGGACAGGTTATCGTTGGTCTGAACCCGGTCGCCTTGCGCCACTCGATTCGGTAAAAAGCCGAGCGAAATCCCCTTCATCTACAAAGCCAATCAGATGGGGCTCGGGGAAATGGATGTCAACAGGATAAAGGTTAAGAACGTCACGGCTTAGAAACTTGGTTGGCCACTTATGACGATCAAGTGGGAGGACGAAGGCGCTCGCGGAACCAGTGGCGCAGTGCCTTCATTCTCTCCTTCTGGGAAGCGGGCGCGCGTCTTCGGCAGGATGAGAGTTCGTCGCTTCCCTCGGGCGCTCCCCAACGGATTTCGGCACAATCGTTAGGGTTATAAGCCATCTCAAAAGCGTCTTTCCTTTTCAAAATTTCTTCTACGCTCAGGATCTGCTGCGTTCCATCCGTTCTCGTATAAGTAATGGTCAATTGCCTGGCACATTTCTGCTTAAGCTCCTCGAGTTCCTGTTTTACCTGTTTCGGGTTTTTATTCTTAGGAAATTTGAAGGACTGCGGGGAGCGAATGATTTTTTCGGGAAATTTGAGGAGAGTATCCATGGCTATCAGCAGGCGCATATCCCTATTGGGCGTGGAGTAATCTTCCCACAGTCCCACGTCTTGGAAGGTAGCCGCCGCCCCTTTCGGCATGGGGATGATTTCCCCCGGATGGGCTTTCCTGTAGTCTTCTCCATTGGCCACGGACAGCACGCGGGTGACGAGCTGCTCATGAAAAGCCGCAAAAAGGTCATGAAAGGCGGTTACGGGGTCAAGCGGCTCGGGGTTGATCAGACGTTCCATGATGTCGTAGAACTGATCGCTCGCCATATTCTTTTGCTCGAGGGAGAAATTGTCATAATCCGGGCTTTCCCTGATTTCCTCGTTAGTCATGGGCCGCCAATTGTTTTTGGCCTGAATAATTGGCCGAAAAGCCTTGAATCCGGGATTGCCGATGACATTCTTGGTATTGAAAAGAAAATTTCCCGCCCAGAAACGTCTTAAACCTATCGTGCCGTCAGGCTGGGCGTCGATGGCCAAGAGCTGGCCGGGATGATCGACCGTCTGAGGAATCCACCTGACAATGATTAGCGTATGTCCGTAAGGGTCAGCGAACACTGCTCCTGGCCTTAAGTCATTCCGGGTGAGAGGGAGGGGATAGTAATCAGAATGCTCGTCTTCGAGTAACGTTCGGGCCGTTCCTGAATGGATGGCATCCATGATGAGGCGCAAGAAGGAGTTAAAGGCCTGGGTTTCACTCTTTGACCCGATCTCAACTGGGTTCAATGACCATTTTTGACAGGCCGGCGCTATCTCGAGAGTGCCTCTCGTGCATTTGTGAAACCCGAAGGGGAGCCTCATTTTCCAGGCAAAATAGGCCCTCAGGAAATAGGGCGCATCGGCACAGTCCGGCTCCATGACGATAGAGGTCTTCCCGCCCGGATCATCTTCACCGAGCGAGAGCGAGTTGTAAAGAATATTCCGTTCCGGGTCCCTGGTGACTTCGTGAAGGGCTTTCCAGGAAGTATTTTCATCGGCATCATGAAAGAGAGAGTCAATCCAGGCAGAATAAAGATTCTCGGCGGCTCTGTTCCATTCCTCTTCTATTTTCCAGATCCCCTGCCCTCTGCTGCTCGCGGAATTCGCCGTGGGCACTCTGAGCTCGCGGGTGACCAAGAATTTTCCTTCCCGCACGAGCGAGACAGTATAAGCCCCCTCATGAGTGAGCGTGGCCTCTGCACACAACCAGAAGGGAGGACCGCCGCTTCTTCTCATTTTTGCGACAGGCAGAGTGCCCGAGGGTCCGGTGATAACAATACTCGCATCCTCTATTTTGGCCTCGGAAGCCGCCAAAATACGGAGGGTTTCTGCGGGCTTAACAATCTTGGGTGAAATCAGTAGGGCGAATTTTTCTTCCCTTTTTTCTGGGGACGTAAGACTCGAATTTGAAAATAAGTATTGTGTCCCCAGAATCATAAGGATAGCCCACAGGAGAGCGTTCGTTGTCTTGTGGATTTCGCCCTTAGACATGCCTAAGTATATAAATAAGAAATAAAACGCTGTCAAATGAGCTCAAATCGGCGAATATATCTTGAAGAGTCTAGCCTTTTTTATTCCAGCCTCCATACTGACATCGAGACCAAAGCGGGCTAAAAGAAGCCTATTGGCAAATCAACAGGCTCATCAGTGACCGAGTAGGTGTTGCAACCGCAGTGCGCCCGTAGCTCAGTGGATAGAGCGGTGGACTTCGAATCAGAACGGACTGATTTTCCTAACCTCCTGAAAACAAAGTAATAGTCAATCTTTCCAGCAAGTTACAAATTATCTCTAGGTATACGGAAGTATACGAAAGTATATGGAAGTATACCGGGGATGGTCACAATTTGGTCACAATTACATAAGCCAAGTTAAGCGGGTTTAGCGAAAGTCCTGTGACCTCGTCTCCTGAATATTTTGAGGATAAAGCTGCCACGCGCCGTTTACTTTTTTGTACCGGGTCGTCATCGTTTTAGCAAACCGGCGGCCATCCCACGTATATCGATAGAAACAAATGTCAGGCGGATCGATGATGATCCTGTCATAAGAATTCTTCTCGCCTCTTGTTCGCTTGGAGATCGTCGTGCCCGCCTGCGCGACGATGATCGACCGCTTGACCGTTATGTAGTGACTTTGTAAATCTCCCAGGTAGTCTCGGTGATAATGTCCGGACAGCAACAGATCTATGCCACAGGGTTCGAGCGCTTCCACGGCCAGGGCTCCCCGTCCCACCAGTGCGGCGTAAGGGCTATCCAGGGGAGGCAAGAACGGGTGATGGGTGACAAGCACTTTGAAAAGATGGCTGCCCGCTGCGCAAAATTTGTCGGCCAGGATCTTGATCTGAGCCATCGAGATTCTGCCGTTCTTAAAAGCTGCTGCTCGCGCGGTATTTGCGCCAAGGATCATCAGTTCATCATCTTGAAAGACCGGGTTCAGGTCGGTCGTGATGTAATGTCTGTACCGGCTGAGCGGCGTGAGGGTGCGCCGGGCGACGTCGTAAAAGGGAATGTCGTGATTTCCCGGCACCACCAGACTGGAAACGGGGATCTTCCGGATGAATGCGCCGGCTGCTTCAAACTGCTTCTTTCGGGCGCGTTGGGTGAGATCGCCGCTGATGACAACCACGCTCGGATGAAATCGGGCGATATCCTCCAACAATATTTCTGCGATCCGCTCGTCTTCCATCCCAAAATGGAGGTCCGAAATGTGCGCAACCACCCTCATGGTATGGCTATCTCCGGCGCAAACACCCGCAACGCCTTAGGCCGTATCCGGTAATGGAGAGGGGTGTCGAGCGCCATGAGTTGGCCGTCTGCGGAAACCGTGATCTGTCTGCGCCGCGTTTGCACCTGGACCTCTCTGGAAAGTATGAAAGTAAAATCTCTGTCCTGTCTCAGGCCGAGGATCGCCATCAGGAGAATTCTCAGAAAAGCGAGCCGGCCCGTATGTTTCAAAAGATAAGCACAAAGTTCTCCGCGTTCCAAAGACGTGCGGTCGCCTATGCGCAGGAATTTCATTCCATATTTATTGTTGCCGACAAACAGGAAAGGAGTGGTGCTCGTCAGGCTGCCCTCGGAAGTTTCAAGCCGGATGGTAATCAGGGGAAACCGCAAGAATACGCGGAGGGAAGCGTCCAGCATGGCGGGCCATTTTCCACGGCCAAGGCGAATGATCTCCTGGTCTCGCTTTCGTACCGCCTTGGGATAGAGGCCAATTGACGAATTGTTGACGAAGATGCGGCCGTTAACTTCTCCGACGTCGATCTCGTGGATCTTGCCTTCAGCAATCGCACGAGCCGCCTCTTGCAGGTCGAAAGGAATTTTCAAATCCTTGGCGAGATGGTTCAACGTGCCGAGCGGGAGAATTCCCAACGGTGTTGACGTGCCGACCAGCGCCGCAGCCACCGCGCTTATGGTGCCGTCCCCGCCGGCTGCAACAACGGCATCGAAATGGGAAATCACAGCCTGTTTTGTAAATGCAGTCAGGTCGGAAACTCCCGGGCATACGATTTGGGCATCCACGTTTACAGCTTGGAATGCTTTCGCGATTTCTTCCGTTTTGTTTTCTGCATCGGGGGAAGATCCCTTGCCCGCACCGGGATTGAGGATGACCAGGATCTTCATAATTCGTCGAGGAAACGCCAGGATCCTAGCCTCATCCATATTTGAAAGTTCAGGGGCATACGAAATTCCTTTTTCGCGCCGCGCGCATCTGCCATCCATATGGCTTGGAAATGACGCCTCCTATTACAAAAGGATGTTATCCCCGGCGCCCGATTTGTGTCAAGAACTCAAAAAAAGGCGCGCCGGAGCTTCTGCTGCCGCGTTATCGGCCCGGATGGCCGGGAAACCACCCGAACGAAGATAGGCCACCCGTCGCCATCAAAATAATATCACCCGCTACTCGTAATCCCCGCTCTCCTCGGCCGCCATATGCCCTACCAGGAAGAAAATCCTGGAAAAGAAAGCTCCCGCTCCTTCGCGGAATTCTTTTATAACAAGTTCAGGCACACTTGCCCCAAATGATCCGACCCAATTAGCACGATCTGGGGCGCGGGCGCGTCACTTACAAATGTGCAGCAACTCTAGAGCTGCAATAACGGTAGACATATACGCCACGCAGACCGTATCGGCGCAATCCTCACAAGCATTCTCGATTCGTCAATGTTGATCTACAACGGTAGCGATTCAGCCTGTCGCCTGCGCACCGCGACTTCCACGAAACAAAAAGGTCAACGCAAACCCCACCAGAAATCCGCCGATGTGCGCCATGTAAGCGACGCCACCCGTCTGCGCTGTGTCGGCAATCGAACCGATGCCGCTAAAAAATTGCAGAACGATCCAGATCCCAATGACGATCAGCGCTGGCACTTGAATCACTTGTTGGCCCTGCAATACTCTGACCTTTCCTTTCGGGAACAACAAAATGTAGGCGCCGAGCACCCCCGCAATCGCCCCCGAGGCTCCCAAATTCGGCACGTTTGATCCGAGGGTAAAAGCCAATTGTGCAAAAGTTGCCGCAATCCCACAAAGTAGGTAGAAGATTGTGAACTTGATGTGCCCGAAACGGTCTTCCACGTTGTCACCGAAGATCCATAAGTAAAGCATGTTGCCTCCCAGGTGAAGCCACCCGGCATGCATGAACATGGAAGTGAAGAGTGTCAGAAAATTAGCGAAGGGATTGGCCAGGAAGCGGCCAGGAACGAAAGCCCACCTTTTGATAAAAGCGTCACCGCCACTCAGCTCTACAAAGAAAAACAGGACGTTTAGAGCGATCAAGGCATAGGTGACCAGCGGAACAGTTCTGCGGCCGCTATTATCATCACCGATTGGGAACATAGGATTTATCTCCTTTTACCAAAGATGGGCATTTCGTTTTCTGGTTTGCCGGCTGAATGAGAGATCATGGACCGATCTTATCCAATCCCGTCGTTAAGGATGATAAATCCCAGTGTCGTCAGATGTCAACCTGAGCTGAAAATATGTCAACGCAACGTGAATATGTCCTATTCTTAGCAACATGAATCTGTCCTATTTTCATCTCAGGCCAAGAACAACGGGGCCGCGCTTCCAGGGATGGGTGGGCGGGGGAATGTACTTGGGCGGTTTCCTCCGGATTTTAATGGCCAACACCCTGACCGCCGGTTTAGGCCGGACCATCTCGACCTCCTTGTACTCCAGCTCCTTTCCCTTGAACCGAAACGAAAGCCTCCCATCGAACCACTCCCTGACCATGACCTTCTGCTGGCGCAGGGTCAAGGACGGCCGGCTGAGGACGAATGTCCGGCTCGTCCACTTGATGATATACCCGTTGTTGACTGTCCGGATGCCCTGGAGGCAGAAGATATCATCCTGACCTGCCCCCGCGATGCGGTGCTCGTCAACGTGACGCTGGACCATCGCATTGATGCGTTGCAGACGCTCAGATGAGAGC
Source organism: Candidatus Aminicenantota bacterium (assembly GCA_017886205.1). GTDB lineage: Bacteria > Acidobacteriota > Aminicenantia > Aminicenantales > UBA8522 > UBA8522. The sequence goes on from JAFNEO010000040.1 coordinate 93,540, forward strand.
CCTGCGTTGCCAGGCTCTGTCACGGAAACGGCTTCACTCCACAAAACAGATTGTAGGGCGACACAGATAACGAGACAGGTTGACAATACGATATGCCTCATAATCACACCTCCGCGCAAATTGCTACGTTGACAAATCTAACCAGAGGGGAATAATAAGAGTTACGTTTTCGGCTAGGCCGGTTTGATGAGCATTCATGGCACCGATTTGGCCTCACCCCATCGTGAAGGATGATAAATCGCAGTGTCGTCGGATGTCAAGATATTATGAAAAGCCTCCTTTTCTTGGAAGATTATATAATGGTGGAAAATCTTTTTAAGGAAAGGAGGTCAAATTCATGTTTCACATCGGATTGGATATGCACTAGAAGTTTTCGAGAGTTGAGGTTATGGATGAAGAGGGTCAAGCTATCGATCAGAGAGTTTTGTACCATGATGATCAGGAGAAGATAAGGGAGTACTTTAGTCACATCGGTCAAGACGGAACAGTCACTCTCGAGGCCACACGCAACTGGTACTGGCTCTTTGAGCTTTTGGAAGAGGAAGGGTTAAGGGTCAAGCTGGCTCATCCCTCAAAGGTCCGATTAATCGCCGAGGCCCGAATAAAGACAGATTCTATCGATGCCTCCACGCTGGCTCATCTGGAGAGAACAGGATATCTTCCTGAGGCCTATATTCCTTCCCGGGATGTTCGGGATAATCGAGAACTTTTGCGTTACCGGCTTTCTCTGGTCAGAATCAGAACCAGCCTGAAGAATCGCATCCATGCCATCCTGGATAAACTGGGGATAAACCATCCTTTCTTTGACCTCTTTGGGAAAAAAGGCCGAGAGTTTCTCAGGGCGCTCTCTTTGAGGGACGTTTACAGAAAGGAGCTGGACGGCTATCTGTCAACCATTGAATTTTTAGATGAGATCCTCAAAGGGATTACCAAAAGAATCCAGACGAGCCTAGAGAAGGATCCTCAAGCTGAGCTTCTGATGAGCATTCCTGGAATTTCCTATCTCACGGCGCATCTTCTTCTCTGTGAGATTGGAGACATCCAGCGTTTCCCTTCGGCGAAGAGATTGTGTTCTTATGCCGGGATTGTTCCAGGGACTCATCAGAGTGCTGATCATATCTGGCATGGCCCCATCACCAAACAAGGCAATTGCTACACCCGCTGGGCCATGGTTGAAGCTGTTCAGAAGGCCCTTGCTCAAGATCCTGTACTGGCCATTTTTTACCAAAAACTCAAAAGGGAAAAAGGGGCGGCTAAAGCCCGAGTGGCAGTCGCTCGGAAGCTATTGGTAGCTGTCTATTATGTGCTGAAGAAAGAAGAGAGATACAAATTTAATTCGCTGACAAGAATACATCTGGGCAAGCCCAGGAGCTCAACTGGTCACTTAGAGTAGACCGATGTCAAGATTGGGACGCCCAGAATCGAAGACAATACAGTGTGCTAAAAGCACGGATAGAAGTTTGGGATACAAAACATGAACCATAGGAAATGAGAGCAAGAAAATGAATAAAGGAGATTGACAATATGGAGGCTTTTCATAGAAGTTGAGCTCAGAACCTTTGCATACTCGGCGGGGGGAGCCTTGAGAAGGTCGCTTCTCTGGCCCCGCGTGTCCTTCACTTCGCCCGGATTCTTAGGAGCTAGGAAGCGAGAAAACGAGGGCAGATGTGAACTTTGGACCAACCCGCTCCGACTATCTAAATGGGAAGTACTAATGCAATTCGCCGCTTCGGAGGATGGAGATGAAAAAAACGATGGGGATTGACTGGAAGATGTCAGCAAAGCTCGATTTCCGATTCATTTTGACCTCCGTGATTTTGCTGATGGGATTTTTTCACGGTCAGGCCCGGGGAGAAAGCAACGAGCTCTACCGCACCGAAGAAATAACCGTACCGGCGGGCGATTTTACCGTCGTGGGCGATCTGTACATCCCGGTGAAGGGCGCGAGACACCCGCTCGTGGTATGGGTGCATGGCTCCGGTCCCCTGACCCGCCAGATGATGGAGCCGCTCCTCATGCCTCAAATCGAGGTGTTTCTCAAGGCCGGCTTCGCTTTCTTCATCGATGACATTCCGGGCGCGGGCAGCTCGAAAGGCGCCATATCGCATGTGTACCGCTACCGGGCCATGATCCTTTGCAAAGAAGTGGAGGCCCTGGAACGCCGCCCGGATATCGTCCCGGGACAAGTCGGCGTTGCCGGCCATAGCCAGGCGGGCGTGGTCATGCCTCTCGCCCTGAAGAGCTCGTGCGGTATCGCTTTCATGATCGCGGAGGCCTGCGTAGCCGAAAGTAACACCGAGCAGGAGTCCTATTTGCTCGAGAAGTTCATGATCTGCGAGAACTACCCGCCGGAGGAGGCCCAAAAGGCCCGGAGATTGAATCTCCAGCGGTACTATGCCGAGAACTACAAAGATTATCGGGAGGCCGCCGAGTACATCAACAACCACCCGGCCGCCCAGCTGCTGGAGATTACCGAACCGCTGATTGCGGAGGATGAATTCACGCCGCCCGACAAATCGGCCGGCACGTTCTTGGACCCGATGGGGATCGTCGCCGAGACCAGGATCCCGGTTCTGGCCCTTTTCGGGGAAAAGGACAACAACGTGGACCCGGTTCAGGGTGTGGAGGCGTACGAGAAGGTCTTGAAAGCGGCGGGCAATGAATTCTATCGAGTCGAAACGATCCCCGCCGCCAATCATATGCTGTACGCCACCCAGGCCGGTTGCGCTCGGGAGCTCATGGTGCAGATACAAAAAGGGAAGCCGGATTTCGCCCCCGGCACCTTGACGGTCCTCGCCGACTGGCTGGAAAAACTCAAGAAACACCTCTGATGACCCCCGCGACAATGATGTGAGGGCGGCAGGTTCCAAGCCCCGGACGTCAACTCCAGGTGACGGACGATGCGGCCCAGGACGGCATACTCCGTAAGGAAGGCGACGACCTTCATCGTGCCCGCGCACTCGGGCAGACCATCGGATCAGGCTCGCATACCGTGCAGATTATATCCGCCCACCTTCGTATTTCTAAGGTTACCGATGCCAGGAAGAGGCTGGCGGGGATAAAGCAATAGTGCTTTCTAGGATTAGTTTTTCAAGATCATCGGATTTCCCATCCGTTGCTCTACAGGCAAATAAAATGTGTTTGTTCAACACTTTTTGATATAAGAGCGCCTTGAATTTGCTGCATTTGTGACCAGATTGTGACCTGAAGTCGGTTTTACAACGGCCCCAACATGATGTAATATCTATTCCCAATTCCGAATTGCGCGCCCGTAGCTCAGTGGATAGAGCGGTGGACTTCGAATCCAAAGGTCGGGGGTTCAAATCCCTCCGGGCGCGCTCCCATATTCCCCATATAAACCCCCTTATAATCAGCATTTTGCCGAGTCCGTGATTTTACCCGATTTTCCGTGATTTTCCGCTTTAGGGTGGAGCCAAAGTGGAGCCAAGTTTGGAAAATCTTATCGGAATAGTAGGGTTTAGAAACGATGACTCAAGTTGACATCCACGCTGTTTTTATAGAAAAATATAGACTGAAACAGGAGATTGAAAGATGAGCGAATTCCAACCGGGCATGGTCGTTCAATTAAAATCAGGTGGTCCCAGAATGACCGTGAGGAGAATTGGTAGTGGAAACGTAGGCGGTGAAAACGATATCGATTGTGAATGGTTCTCCGGCGGCAAAGTTATAACGAAGAGTTTTAAGCCAGAGGTGCTTAAGGTTTTGGAAGGCCAAGAATAGGATAAATTCCCTCCTGATCTGGTCGGCTATTCGCTCGAGGCGTCAATGTCCTGCTTAATGGTGGCGAGGAAATATTCCCTGATCTTCTTCGCGATATTTTCCCGGTCCTGTGGGCCTTGCATCTTGAGGATCAACGCAATATCTTTTTTCTCGCGTTCAGAAAGCGGCTGGTTATACTTTTTAAGGTTAAGATAGATTTCATAAAGTCGCAAGTGCTCATGTTCCCAGCCCGTTTGATCTACCATACTAAACCTCCTCCGTGCTCTTCTACCGGAGTATAGCATACTCTGTCCTCGAGTTCGAGCCGATATATCGTGAAGAAGCGCTCAAGCGTCATACCGGAAGACCCCCCAAAAATATCTGTACTAAGGATACAGATATTTCAGAAACGGGCCTTTCCCGCGTCTTCATGGCCCGCGATTCCGGCCAGGGTGAGCATACTGTGCAGCGCGTTCTCTTTCAGTCCCTCCCCGGAAACGTCAATGCTTTAAATTTCAATCGGGCTTATTCTTTTTTAGTTTCTTCTTTATCTTCCTCTATCCTATTTCCCCATTTTTCGTATAATGCATTTCTAATCTCATGTGACAAATCCAAATTCTGTTTATGCTCTTCCCTTTTTAATTCTAAAAATATTACTGCCAGCCATACTAATTTTTCAAGTGGCAGGTTTTTCAGAATTTTGGATTGAAGAAATTCTATTTCTTTTATGTTTTCATAATTCTTCTTATCTTCTTCATTCTTTTTTCTTTCAAGATCAAGAAGCCAATCGGCAATTGAATCGTGTGCTCTGTGCTCTTTTAAGTCTTCAAGCAAAACAAAATATTTTTTATTCATTTTCTCCCCTTTTTATTTAGACTTTTTTAGGCTGCCCATGAAGTCATTTTATCAAAATTTTCTTTGGCCTCAAAAATAGAATAAGGAGCCATTTTTTTTATGCCTTCGAATATAAGATGCATATCCCTATCAAAGCGTTTGAACCAAAATATCCAATCTGGATTCAACGATATTTTTCTGTTTTTCTTATTCCATGCGATTAATTTTCTGAATTCTAAATAGCTCAAATAAAGTATTAAATCGTCTCTTTTAATGTGAATTTTTCTTGATATGTCTCTTTGACCGACTTCTCGGTTTTCTTTTGATAGATAGTCGAATATTTTAAATGAATATTTAAGAATCGGCCTAAAGATTTTATAAAATGCCCACTCGAGATTTTCTGGAGAAAGAGACCAAGCGGGCCGAAAATTGTTTTTTGGGTACCGTCTTATAATTTCAAACATGTTTTCTAATTCGAACATAAACCAACTTATCTCAATAGGAGCAAGTATTCTCGCATTATCTCTAGCATTTATAATTCCTGATAGATTGAATCTTTTGTCGTACCTTGAGATTATCCTGAAATGTTCCCTTTCTTTCTGCATATGATTCGTCTTCCATTTTTGCCCCGTAATTCTTTCATATAATTTTAAAATATCCTCCCATTTATGAACTCGGTTTTTATTATGACTAAAAAATTTAGAGTTTTGTCTATTCTTGCTATATGAATGAACATGAGCCAACCAATAAAGGAAAAAAGAATCCTTCTCGATTCGTATTCTCTTATTTTTAGATTTAACAAAATGAAATAGGCAGGAAGGGCAGCTACAATTTTTATGAACTAGGTCATTTTGAAAATTTTCATAAGACTTTTTAAGGTCTTTCTCTGTCACTATTTTGCCATTCGAGGTGGCCACTGACTTTTCCCCTAACACAGATTAATCTTATCATATGCTGAAAAAAATTTCAACTAAGTCACGGTTTAGAATGATTCGAATTTTGAAGGGCTTGACCCAATTCGATCTTCAAAAAAAGAGTGGGGTATCTCATTCCACGCTCAGCATGATCGAGCGAGGACACCGTGAGCCTACTAGTAAACAAAAGAAAACATTGACTCGGGTTTTAGGCGTGCCCGAGCAATCTATTTTCGGCGAGGACGAATGACTGATTACCCGCGCCGTTTTTGGACGATCGCGCAGACGGCCGATTTTTTGCAGCTCTCAATCAAATGTATATATGCTATGGCCAGCCGCGGGAGCCTACCGGTTGTCCGGATTTGTCCGGGACGGAAGAAAGGGCTGCGGATCGATGGACGCGAGCTCGAACGGCGGCTGGAGAAGCAGATCGAGGCCGGCGCGGGAACCAAGGGGCCGCAGAGATGAGTACGGATTATTCACGGTTGATCCTGGGCTCGCTCATTATGCGGCCAGCGCTTCTGGAATCCTCGGACATAGGCGACGGTGATTTTCCGGATGGGTTTGACGCGAAAATCTTCCGGGCGATCACTGAGGAGTGGGAAAACAGTCGCCCGGACTGTATTGACATCAATTGCTTGACGGCCAAGATCGGCGGGAATGGTGCCCACGTCTCGAGCCTACTCGATGGGCTTGTTAAACTCGACGATCAGACCTTTGGCCGCTATCTCCTCGAATATAAAAAACGGAATGCGGCTCGACGGTTGGCAAAAGCCTTAAAATCAGAACTGGATATAGAGTTTAAGACGGGAGAGCTTTGCCTCGATAAGATCGTTCCGTTACTTGACGAATACAAATGCCTTGAAAATTCGGCGGCTAATTTTGTCCCGTTGTCTGAGGTTGAAGCTGCGCCGATAGTTTGGCTGTGGGAGCGGCGGATCCCAGTCGGTATGCTAAGCCTTTTGGCTGGTGCGCCGGAAGCCGGAAAGTCATTTCTTTCACTGGCGATGGCCGCCCGACTGAGTCGCGGTGTGGCCCTGCCCGACGACGGCGGCAATCCCCGGCTGTGCTCGACGCTCGTGATAGCATCTGAAGACCCGCTTGCCCAAGCGGTAAGGCCCCGGGCCGAGGCGAATGGGGCGGACCTGAACCGAATCTTTGTTGAGAAGAGCGAATATTTCGGCGAAGACATCGGTACCGAGCTAAGGCGAATTCGACAGACCATCCGTCAGAAAAGGGATATCGGACTTATCATCGTTGACCCGCTCAATAATTTGATGCCCGGCCGAGCTAATTGGTTCCAAGATCCGAGCGTCCGCCGCGAGCTGCTTCAACCGCTCATCGAGTTGGCCGAGGGGGAGCAGGTCTCTATCCTGGGCATCGTCCATTTAACGAAGGCCGAAGACCTCGGCGCCCTGGCCCGGATCCCCGGCTCAATGGCCTACGGGGCCGCAGCCCGTTCCGTCATCGGTGTTGGTCTAGATCCGGATGACAAGGATGAAAAGCGCCGACTAGTTGTCAGCGTCAAAATGAACTACGCCGAGAAGCCGGACGCCGTCGCCTTCCGAATCGGTTCCGATCTTCGAGTCACGTTTGAAGACAATCCCATCCAAAATGTCAGCGCCGACGACGTCTTGTCTAAGCGTCCGGAAGATAAAGCGAGCAGATCATTCGCTGATGAATGGCTCCAAGACCAGCTCTCCAATGGTCCCGCCGAAATCCACCGCCTCGTGATCGAAGCCAAAAAGGTTGGCATAGCGGCCAGCACTCTCTACAGGATAAAAGGCCGACTCAACATCAAACATCGATCCCAAGGCTTTGGCGAATTTAAGAAGTCAACGTGGGAGCTTTTATCATGAAAGGACCCCAATATTCTCATCTTACTTTAATAATAATATTGAGAAGATTGAGAAGATTGAGAAAAATGATGTTCCCAATATTCTCAATTTTCCCAATTTTCTCAGGTGAGAGTAGTGAGAATATTGATGGCAAAATCCCGCCCCGAGGCAGTCGTCTTCGGGCTGGATCGATACCTGGAATTCTGGCCGGGTTTTCCCCTGGAATGCTGCGTCGCCTAAGAGCTATTATGTCAACTAGGAATCGCCGCAACTATATGATAAATCAACAACTTCCACAAACGGGATTTTTATTATTTCTCGGGAAAAATTATCTGCCCCAAAACAGAGATTCCGTCCCGTTGTGCCTCATAAAGACGGGGGTATATCCCATTTATATGCCATTTTTGAGGTTTTTATCCCATTTTGAGAAGGGCCGACTACGGACGCCGAGTGCAATTTTAGGGGGTTTACATGGGTGATTTGGGCTTTACCAGACAGAAGGATCCCGTCACCGGGCGGTTCCTCCCAGGCAATAAGGGCAATCAGAAGCACGGAGTCAACGTCTTTCTTCAGACAGGCAAGCTGCCCTCTGTTCGGGGCAAGCGCCTCTTGAATAAGTATTTGAGGCAGTTCGAGAAGGACCTACTGGAGGCCCTCGGGGGCTCACCTACGCCCCAGCAAGAGTGCCTAGTCCGGCAAGTGCTGAGGGCTGAGGGTGTCCTACGCCTGATAGAGATATGGCTTCAGAAGGTGCCAGCGATCAGCGGGAAGGCGTGGAAGCGGGGCTCCCTTGAATTGCAACCCTGTCTCGCGCAGAGCTATGGATTTTTCCTCAACGTCCAGCGGCAGGCGCTTCTGGCATTGGGTTTAGACCGGAAGCCTGAACCCGGCCAGGACTTAGCAACGATTGTCGCTGAAATAGACGAGAAGGCCGCCGCTGAGAAGGCCGAGCGCGGGGCTGCTGGTCAGGAGGTCCAGGGCCAGGGCAAGGAGACGGGGGAGGGCGAGGAAAGCGATCCTGGGGCAAATGGAGGAGAAAAAGATGGAAGCCATTGAGTACCGGAAAAAAGAGATCGCGTTCACGAGCTTACGGAATTGCATTACGTTCTGCTCGCTGGTGAACTTGCCAACGTTTAATCTTGGCAGGATCGCGAAAGTTTTTGATGTGGACGAAGGATTTCTCCGCCTTTGGCAACATCAGAACCGCGCGTTGATCAATAAGGTGCTCGGGCAGTACGGGGAAGAAATAACAGAGGAAACAAAGAAGCGATCGATGGAGGGTGAGGGGCAGGGGGGGGAATGAGGAGACAAGATGAGAGAACATGAGAACGAAAGCAGACTTGTCGCCGAGTTCGACAAGAACAGCATGGAGCTGGTCAAGGTTCACTTGACCCGATGGCACAATGTCGATTATGTGGACGTCAGAGTCTGGGTGAAGGGTGAGCCGGGCAGTTCGGGCGCTGAGCAGCCGACGACGCGGGGCATTCGGATAAGTGCCGAGCTCCTACCGGACCTGCGTTCTGCGATTGACGTGGCGATTGAGGCGCTCGAGGATGGGCCGAAAGTCGAAATCGTCCATGATGGCGCCCAGGGGAGCCGGGAGAGTCGCTGATGGCGCGCGTGGGGGGCCAGAAGTCCTTGTTAACGGGCTCAAGACGGGCGATCGCGGGGAATAGGATGTCCTATAAGCGCTGCCTGGTCTGCCTGGGTCCTGTGGCTAGGGGAAAGAAAATCTGTTCTCCCCGCTGCCGGCTGGTCAAGTGGGGAGCTAAGGCGCTGCTGGAGGCATACCGGGAGGGCCGCGCTGACGGCCTGCGCGATGTTATCAAAAAGCTGGGTGAGGCGGTGTAGTGAACGTCATCGAGGCGATTTCAGGAATGATTACAAAAAAAATCAAATCGGAGGTGAAATAAAATGTGTGACTATGATCCAAAAAAAGAGCTTCAATCGTGGGAAGATGCGAAAAAGGCGATGCGTTGCCCGCGTGCAAAAGAAGCGCGGGAAGCCTTATTTTTGAGCGTCCCTCAGTTCTGCCAGCTTATGGAGATTTCTGAAGGCGATTACTACGACATGGTAGCCGGCTCAAAGCAACTCTCGCTTTCAAACAAACTCTTTCTGGTCGAGGCCATCCGGATTGCGAGGGAGCGGGGCCTCATCGTTGACGAAAGAGATTAGCGGGGGCAAGCATGAGAACATTTGCCTGTCTTAGCATCATGTTTTTTCTGGCGCATTTCAACGTAAGAATTGGCCTCTTGGGGATTTTCCTGACCTTCGCTTTCCTCGTCGCCTTTTTTCAAGATATTAGGGAACTCATTGGCGTCAGGAAATAAAAAGTGAAAATGATCGACTTTGAAATCCCCTGCCTCCGCTGTGGCCGCGTTATCAGGGGACGGAGAAGGGAAGATGAATACGGGAAGCACTTTTCTTGTAAACGATGCGGTGGCCAGTTTTCGATCACCTTTGAACTTCCGGACCTCGAGGCTGCCTTCATCGCCGGCGAGTTGCGACCAGGCATAGTCGTGAGGCGATCCAGACTGATTGAGGATAACTTCCCGGCGGCGGCAATATTTGGGAAGAGGAGTTAAAGATGGACACGAAGCAATTTGAATTGCTTTTAAAGATTTTGGGGAAGGATAAGCAGGCACAGTCGTTGCCAGGTGGCGACGGGATTAAGGATGAAACGCCCCCAAAAAGCCAGGGAGAAAAGGCGCATTTGGGGAAAACTTTTTATCAAAATTGGGTGGCGAAAACGGAGGATGGAGGCTAATGATGGACGAGAGGGACTTTGGATTATTTTTAAGTGCAGTCAAAGGCAAGTCCTTGGCTGAAATTCGGGGGGCGGAGATTGAGCGAGTTTTGAAGGAATTATTGGCGGGGGAATTTGCTGAAGTGAAAGAGACAAAATTCAAGGTCATGCTAAAGAAGCCGAGCGGTGGCGGCCTGGCTTCTATAAACAAGGTTGAGGACCAAGTTTACATCTGGGTTGACCCTGAAAATTGGAAACACAGTTTCAGTAAGGAAATAATCCGAAGTTTAATGCGCCATGAGCTGCTGCACCTTGAGCTTGGCCTCATGGACGATGCCGACCCAAGATTTAAGCAGGCGGCGAGGGAACGTGGTATCAGCATATGGAATGTTTGAAAAAAGGAGCAAAGAAGTGAAGAGGGAAAAACCGAAGGGGCAGCAGGAAGTTGTTATTTCCTACCAAAAAGGGCGGATGGTTTTCGAGGTAGGCGACCGGGAATTTTACCTGACAGAAGAAGCAGCCGGGAAACTTTTTGGGCGAAGCGTTGGAATTGAATTCGAGCGCCTATCCGGTAAGGACGAAGATTTCGGCGGCATCAAGAGCCTGGGAAATTTTATAAAGATTGCCCGGTTGATGAGAAAAGGATTGCCGTATTTTTCAATAGCCAAAGCTATGAATTATTCGGAACAGCAAGTCAAAGAATTTTACAACTTTGAAGTGCGAAGGCCGCGGGTAGAAGGTTTTAACGTCCAATCGATTGAGAACGAGCGCCAGCGTCAGGCAGCCGACGAGATGGACTTCTGCCGTGAGGCACAGCGCCCTCGCGCCTTGAACGAGACCGCCGATCCGACGCCCGGGGAAAAGTTTGTCGATTTACTGCGAGTCAAAACCTTACAACGCCAGGGCAAAAAAAACGGAGAGATCGCCGATTATCTAAGTCTTGACCGGACTGCGTTTGATAGATTTCTAGAAAAGAATCGGCAGTATTTGGACTTGATTCCATGAGGTTAGCTTTCTCTTTCATGGATACGTTTTCCGATATGGGGGAGCTGGGTCAGCCATTCCCGGCTCCCCACTCTTAAGCGGAAGTAAGTCTGGATGAATATTATCGAAGCGATAAAAGACAAGCGCATTTTTGGCGGCCTGCCGGTATTTAAAGACTTGAAGAGTTGGCAGAATTGGCTTGTATGTTTGAAGGCAATCTTTGCCCTGCCTATGGATGATTCAGAACTTGAGATTTATAAAAAGTTTACGGGCCGGGAGCGGCCGCCCGAGAAACAGCCGGATGAGGCCTTTTTGATAATCGGACGGAGAGGCGGAAAAAGTTTTATTTCGGCACTCATCGCGGTCTATTTGGCTGTTTTCCGGGACTGGGATATCAAAGTTGGCCAGGGGCATGTTGTTTGTTTGGCAGTTGACAGAGAGCAAGCGGGAGAAGTTTTTGATTACATTCAGCGGGATATTCTCCAGCTGCCGGCCTTCAAGGGGATGATTGCGAGTGAAACGAAAGAAGAGATCGTCTTGAATAATCGGGTCACCCTGGCGGTCCATACTTGCAGCTATAGGGCGTTGCGGGGTTATCGAATCCTGGCGGCGGTGGGTGACGAAATTGCCTTCTGGAGAGAATCTGGCGTGAATCCGTCGGGTGAGGTTTTAACAGCGGTCCGTCCGGCGCTGGGAGAACAGGAGGGAAGCCTTCTGTTGGCGATATCTACTCCATATTCAAGAACCGGTCCACTCTGGGAAGCTTACCGGGACAAATACGGTGAAGAGGATCCGGCAACGTTGGTATGGGCCGCCGGGACACGGGACATGAATCCGCTTTATAGCCAGCAACGTATTGAAAAGGAGATGGCAAAAGACGCGCAGGCCGCAGCCTCAGAGTTTGAAGCGGGGAGATTCCGGGCAGACTTGGAGAGCTTCCTGGACTTAGATTTAATTGAATCTTGCGTTGTCTCCGGAAGGCGAGAACTACCGCCTTTGGATGACGCCTCTTCTTATTATGCCTTTTGTGATCCGAGCGGCGGGAGAGGGGACGCCATGACTTTGAGTATTTGTCATTTAGAGGATGAGCGAATCATCCAGGATGTAATCCGAGTTAAGTTCCCCCCCCTTGATCCAGCCCAGGTAGCCGCGGAATTTTCAGAAGTTTTAAAGGCTTATGGCCTCTGCGAGGTCGTCGGCGACAGGTATGCGGCGGCTTGGGTCGAAAATTCCTTTAGGGACAATGGTGTTTCTTACCTGGCAAGCGAATTAAACAAATCTGAGCTTTACCTTCGACTTCTTCCCCTCATGGCGCAGGGCCGGGTTGAACTTCTGGATCACAAAGTTATGATTGCAGAACTCAGGGGGCTTGAGCGGCGGACGAGGTCCGGCGGGAAAGATATCGTGGATCATGGTCGGGGCGCTCATGATGACATAGCAAACAGCGCCGCCGGTAGTTGTGTTTTGGCCGGCCAGGATGGAAGCGGCGGCTCGATGGAAATTATTTGGCTTTAATGCGAGGTAAAAAATGAGAGACGTGACAGTTAAAATTGGGGGGAAGAAACGAACGCTGAAATACACTAAGGATGTTTATTATAAAGTTGGGGAGATACTGGGCAAATCATGGTTACAAGAAGAGAATTTGAGTGCTAAGGTTATTGGCGCCCTTCTATGGGCGGGCCTGCTCTGTGAGGACCCTAACCTTGATTTGGCTGAAGTGGAAAAAGCAATGGGGGAAATTAATCGAAAGAAATTAAGAAAATTACAGAAGGCGATTAAAAGAGCCTTGCTCAATTACAGTCAAAAACTGGATCAAGGCATAAAGAGGGTATCTGAAATCAGGGGTAAAGTTGATGAACTAGGGAAAACGCTTGATACCTTGAAGAAGGACATTTAAGGAGAAAAACATGAGCGGCAAGATTGGGGAACTTTACATAGTCTTCGGTGCGCATCTAGAAGGTTTCAACAAGGGCATATCCGATGCCCAAAAAGCAATGTCTGGGGTGGGGCAATCCGCTGAGGGTATTTCATCTAAACTCGGTGGGCTTTGGAAACAATTTGCAATCGGGCAAATAGCTGCTAATGCTATAACAAAGGGAATTGGATTCGTTAAAGATTCCCTGGTCGATTCCGTCAGGGCGGCAATGGAATCCGAGAATACGCAACGGGCACTTGCCTCGGCACTTGAAACGACCGGAAGAAATGTCAATGCTATGCTCCCCGGATTGGTAAAGTTTGCCGGTGAGCTTCAAAAACAAACCATACGAACCGATGAGGCGGCGATGTCCGCACTTGCCCTCTTGGCCCAATTGACCGATCTTGATGAGGAAGGGTTGAGGGTTGCCACTCAAGGCGCCGCCGGAATGGCGACGGTCTTCAAGATGGACCTGGAAACCGCGGCCCGAAATGTTGCCAAGGCGATGGAAGGCAACTATACCATGATGGGGCGTTATATCCCTCAGCTCAAGGACTGCAAGACCGAAGAAGAAAAACACGCCCTTGTTATGAAGACGATGGCGGAATGGTACGGACGTGCCACGGATGAGACAGGTACTTTCAGTGGATCACTCAAGCAACTCGGCAATATGTGGGATGAGGTCAAGGAAGCCGTCGGCAGGGCGGTTACGGAAAATCAGGCAATCAAAGATTTGATTGCTAAGGTTAAAGATGGAATCGTCAACCTGATCGAATCCGGCAAAATTGCTGAATGGGCGACATGGGCGGGCAAAGTATTGCATGACCTAGTCGATACATTTGTAGCCGTTATTAATGTTGTCGATAAAGCAAAGACTGGATTCCAAATGCTGACGGGTTCTATGCCTGGCGAAAAATTCCTAAGGATGAATAAGGACATCTGGGAGCAGATTCAGGCCGGAAAAAGGGCGGTTGATGATTTCGAGAAGTCGCTGAAAATATTAAAACCAACGGAAGAAGAATTAAGGAAAGAAATCGAGAAGGGGCCTGAATCCTGGGAAAAGTATAAAGCAGGAATCAAGGCGACCGATGACCAACTTGCTGCGAATAAGGATACTATTGTCGGATGGATGACAAAAGAACTTGAGGGCATCGGTCTTCTTGAAAAAGCAAAGGAAACTGCCGATAAGAAAGCCGAAACAATAAGAACATTATCAACCAGGATAGACACGGCAGCTTTATCTCAACGCGATCTCAATACGGCAATCCAGAACGGCATCTATTCCCAGGATTCGATTACCCGGGCATTGGAATATTATAGCGAGGAAATTGTGGACACGGCTATCCCTGCCTCGCGTGATTTGGCCGATACCATAAGTCAGGCGGCCGGTACGATTCCCGATATCTCCAAGGCGGCGGGGGAGGCGGCCAAGGATACAAAGACTTTTATGCAGGAAGTCTCGACGGTCGTTTCCGACGCCATGCGGAATGTCGGTCGGTCAATGGTGGAGGCTCTTGGACTTGCCGAGATGTTCAACTATAAGGCCAAAGAATTCAATGATGATTATTACCAGATCGTGCTTTCCGATATCGAAGTGGAGTATGAAAAGCGAAAAAAATCCATAATGAACAGCATTACCGACGCCGAACTGCGTGCTCAAGCCCTGGCCGAGCTTGACGCCTGGTATCAAAAGGAATGTGATCGAATTCGGATTGATGAAGACAAAGCCAGACAGGAACATGCCGACCGGGAAGAAAAGCGGCAGAATTCGCTTTGGACAAAAGTCAAGGGCATCTTCGGCACGGCCGTTGAGGAAATGCTGACGATATGGATGACCAAACTTATCACCCCACTTTTAACGTCCATCACCGAAACACTGTTTCCTTCCCTTAAAGAGCTAGGAGAAAAGGGCAAAGAGGCTGGAACAGCGGCAGGTACGGGACTCTCATCTGGCATCGGTGCCGGGGTTACGGCCGCCCTGGGTGCGATCGGTATGATCACGGCGGCATTTACCGGATTTATGGCACTTATTAATTGGTTAGATTCGAAACTTCACGGGATGCCCACAGCAGCGGAACAAAGGGCAGCAGAAGAGGCTTATAAAGAAGAGGTGGCAAAAGAATATCCGGGTATTGAATTCGTCGAAAATACTAAGAGGAAAAAATCGGGAACATTACCAGACGTTGATGAAGGTTATCAGCATGGGGGTATTGCCTGGACGCCACAGCTCGCCCGCGTCGCCGAGACTGAGCCAGAGATCATCATGCCGTATAGGCAGTATTTGGGGGAGCAGCGGGGGGCGATCGCCGGCGTCGGAGCAAGAACGGTGAACTATAACTCCGCATATACAATCCAAGTTTCTGCAATAGATTCCCAAGATGCTTACAGATTCATGTCAACAAAGGGCCGTGAGGCGCTGGAGAAAATCATCAAGGAGAATGTCCGCGGGATCACGAGGATTCTGAGCGAGGAGACGGGGAGGTATTGACGATGGGGGCTACTTTATGAGCTTCGATTCAAGAAAGTGGTCGATATCGGACTTTCGGAAGAGGACCTTCCGCTCCAGCTTGATATACGGGAAGGCATGAGCCTTCATGAGACGAAAAAGGGTCTGATGTGAAATCTTGAGATATTCCATGACCGCCTTTTTTGTCATGAGGACATCGGTTTCCATGCCGGGGAGATACTATCATCCCGAGAAAAATAAATCAAAAAACCCCTTGACAGGGTTTTTATTATGTTCTATTAAATGATATTAGATGATATTAAAATAAGGGAATAGAGACCATGAAAGCATACCTGACCGTTGAAAAAATCATGGGGATCCTCCAGATTTCCCGGACTACGGCTTACGGCCTCATCAGCTCTCGCCGTTTGAAGAGCTACAAGGTGGGTCGGCTGGTTCGAATCCGCGAGATTGACCTCAAGCATTTCATTGAGGGGAAACCCTCAAGGAAAAATAAAAAATAGAGAGGAGGAGATTATGGTTGGAGACATTTTTCTAAACTTTACCCGCGACAAAATCCTAAACGTCAACGTCAAGGACGCGGATGCGCAAGAAGGCGTTGAGGTTGGGATTGAAAACGGGAATGTCGAGCTGCAGGTTAGGTTTTCCAAGAAACAGATCGCGGTTCTTCGGGCGGCTTTGGAAAAATACTAATCACGGCGGCGGAAAACAAAATCAAAAAGGAGGAGACGATGAAACCGAATGATGGGAAAGGCGGAATTCCCAACCGGGATTCCAAGGGTCGTTTCTTTCCGGCCGGCCAGATGGATCCACAACAAACAGTGACGCACCGATGGATGGAGGAGGAGGAGAAGCTAGCCAAGATTTATGTCCAGGTCTGCGAACAGATCGGACAGGCAAAACTCATTAAGTTTCTGGACATCAAACAGTATCGAGTCGGATCCAGGACGGGCATTTTTTTCTCCGGCTTTTTGACCGGCATTGGTTTTGCAATCGGGAAGGGAAGAAAGAAAAATAAAAGAGTCCCCGTCTTGACACTTTTGAAAGAGACTATAGGCGTCGAAAAAAATATTCTTCGATTTGAACATAAGTGGCACGAGCTCGTTAAACAGGGAAGGTGAAGCCTGATCTTCTCGCGGAGGCCGGGGCTTCGGTCCCGCCCGAGTCGAGGAACTCAAAGAGCAAGGAACAAAGAATGCCCATATTCAAGAGTCCGCGGCGCATCCCAATTGGTGTCTCGTGGTCCGAGGTCTGGGAAATGCAAGAGGAGATGTTTAGACGGAGACCTTTCCGCCCGGCTGGGCGGCCTGGGCCTGAGCCCGATGCGAGAGATGCGGGAGCGGCTTTTCTGGCAAAGCTCCTCGAGGATCGAGCCGAAGTTCTAGCCGTGGAGGGACTTGATCTGGCTCGGCTAGAAGGCATCAGCGAGAGAACGCTTCGGCGGGAAAAAAGCGCGCTCGGCATTAAGAGCCGGATGCGGAAGGTGAAGGACGGGGAGTGGCGATGGACCTGGGTGAAGCCATTAGAAGAGAAGCGGGGCAAAGCATGATGAAAGGAAAAGAGTTCGGCCCGAAGAAAACCAAGCGTGATTATGATAAGTGGGAAAGGTCGCCCGAGGGAATCCGCTATAACATGACGACTATGGGCGATGTCACAACCGAAGATGAAGCGAATAACTGTCTTATTGTGCAAGTCCTCCAGCGACTTCCAAAAAGAATCAGAGAAAAGGTTTTAGAAAAAGTGATATTTGTGCATACTGTCGCCGACGGAACCGTGCATCCATTTCTTCATGGAGAGGGGGGTGGTGGGGCGTATATTATCTTTAACTTTCGAGGAATCAAAAGCGAGAAGCGCAAGCTGTGTACGATCGCACACGAGATCGGGCATTTTATTTCGGCCTCCAAGAACCCGACCAAATCGGTTCCCGCAGATGAGAACGAACGTCGCGCGGATGATCTCTCTGAAAAGTGGGGATTCGGCAGAGCTTATAAAACTTACAAACGGTTCAAAGGAGCCTTTTCATTATGAAACAAGAAAAAAATCTCGTCTTCATCCGGGCCAAGGACGGCAAGTCGGATTTGTCGCTTATCCTTTAATGAGAGGTGAGGCATGAAATTCACCGAGATCAAAGACGACAAGGGCCGAAGGTGGCAGATTGATTTCAACTGTCGCGGCCACAGGATCAACCGGATCGTTTATGGAGACCGGCGCCATGCTGAGGATGAGGCGATCCGAATCAAAGCCGATATTCTGGCCGGCAGATTCATCCCGGTCAAGGAAAAGGGGAGACATCAGGAGGACGGCTCATTCTCGGCTCACGCGGACGAGTTTCTCAAGAGCTACTCAAAGCAGAGAAAAAAGAGTTGGACCCGAGATGAAATCTCAATCGAGAATCTCAAAGACTTCTTCGCCGGAATGAACCTGGCCGATGTCACGAGCCGCGATGTCGAAAGGTATATGGCCAAGAGGAGCGCGGACCAGGACAAGCGAGTGAAGGAACCGGGGGAGGAGACGCCGACGATCTCCCATTCCACGATCAACCGGGAGCTCGCCTGTCTCAAGACGATGCTCGAGAAGGCCGTTGAGTGGGGCAAGCTCAAAGAGAATCCGGCCAGGAAGGTCAAGAAATTCCGTGAGGAGAAGCAGGGCGAGCGAATCCTGACGGCCGATGAAAAAGAAAAGTTGATCGCAGCCGCAAGCGCCGAGCTCCGGCCCATTCTCACGATCGCGCTCAACACGGGCATGCGGAAGGGCGAGATTCTCAACCTGCGCTGGTCTGACGTAGACCTCGTGAAAGGCTATATCCTGATCAGCCGGACGAAGAGCGGGGAGCCGCGGAAGGTCCCGATGAATCATCACGTGCTCGGCGTCCTGGGCGGCATGGAACAGCGGGGGGAATACGTTTTCGAGGGCGAAAAGTCCGGCGCTCCTGTCACCGATGTGAAGACGAGCTTCCGCGGGGCTTGCAAAAGGGCGAAGATCAAGGGGCTTCGTTTCCATGACCTGAGACACACCGCGGCCACGATGATGGTGGAAGGCGGCATCGACCTCGTAACGGTCTCTCGGATCCTGGGACACTCTTCGATTCA
The DNA here is from genome assembly GCA_017886205.1 of Candidatus Aminicenantota bacterium. GTDB lineage: Bacteria > Acidobacteriota > Aminicenantia > Aminicenantales > UBA8522 > UBA8522. The sequence continues at coordinate 112,047 of JAFNEO010000040.1, forward strand.
GATGACCATGAGATACGCTCACCCGACACCGGAGAATATGCGGCTAGCGGTTCAAAAGCTCGGAGAATTCTTTGATAGAGGTGGAGCCAAAGTGGAGCCACGCAAGATCAGGCCATCTGCAACTGCTTTGAAATCATACAATTAGACCGCAGAACAAACGGACTTCGAATCCAAAGGTCGGGGGTTCAAATCCCTCCGGGCGCGCCACCATTTTTCTTGTATTTTCAGCCACTTAAATCTTTTCTTATTTTTAGCCTGAGTCACCTAAGCTGAGCCAGTTTTAGCGTCTTTGTCCACACTGTGTCCACACGGATTTGAGTAAAGGTCTAATCTAACGATGGAACGAGGCAGAATTGCCGCACGAACGCCCCTTCAGCCATCACAGCTGCAAAAGCAAAGTCCTATCGAATTTTGAAATTTCGGACATGTCAGCGTATTTGCCAGGAGCCACTCCCGTCTAAAAAAGGACCTTATCCTCGCCGTTCTGCTTGATCATCTGAGCGATTTCATCCAAAATCAATTTCTTGCGGGCAATAATGGATTCGATTTCCTTGTCGGTCAGATAAGGCCCGACGGCCTGTTTGATGTTGGCGATATCCAGGGCCTTGATTTTGTCAAGGAGAACCCGGGGAACTCGACGGAAGAGAAAAGGCTTGCCGTCTGCCCGATTCTTTTTTATTCCGTTGATGCCGAGGACGAGTCTTTCGGTATATTCTTTGTTCGAGCGGAAAGCGCGGGAATGGTCGATAAGAATCGTCCGCCAGTCCTCGGTATACAATGTATTCTGCTGGGTGGGGTCATCGTTAGCGATCAAACAGTCCCAGAGCCGGGTGATGTATTTCATGTCGTCGTACTGTTTCTGGGCCGATTCCGGAATTTTGATACCCTGATCCATAATTTCCAGAGCGCTGTATTGACTATCGGCCCATAGGGAAATGGCGCCCTTTTTTCCTCGAAATTCCCTTTCGACAGCAGGAGGAACCATATTCAGGCCGATGAGCTTGTCCATGCGGTAAGCGGCGATTTCATACTTCCAGTTGTCCATAGCGCCGCCGCCCAAGTCCCGGTTGATATTTTTCCAGGCCGCTTTCTTCTCGATGCCCTCCTTTTTCAGATAAAGTTTCCAGGGCTTGGTCACGCCTTCGGGAATGGTTTCATATTTGGCGATCTCGGCCGTTTTTAAGAATTCCTCCCATTGCTCCCGCTGGGCGATCTCTCGGGGCGTGAACTGGCCGCGGACCAAAAAGCCCGCTGAGAAGGAACAGAGAAAAAGATTAATAATCAATAACCTTTTTTTCATGTCCTGACCTCGCAATTTACCTCTTCCCCTTCCTCAATCTACGAATAGTTTAGTGCCAAATATTTCAAAAATCAAATAGAAAATCTGATTCCTGCAAGGTCGGGGGTTCAAATCCCTCCGGGCGCGCTTCCTATTTCTTGTATTTTCAGCCACTTAAATCTTTTCCTATTTTTAGCCTGAGCCATTCAAACTGAGCCATTTTTAGCGATTTTGTCCACACAGTGTCCACACGGAATTGAAGAGGCCTAACAGAAATAGATAGGAACGCCGGCCTGTCACGCCGGAGGTCGCGAGTTCGAGTCTCGTCTGCCCCGCTTCGACCCTATTGGCTTCTCCTTCCTCGAAAAACCAATTGACATAGCCAATAATACACAATAAAATTCTATCGTAACGAGAAAGAGAAGAAAACAAAATCCTATTTATTGGAGGGTGGTTATGAGCATAACAGAGATAGCCGCAATCATCGCTTTGGTCGTGATTGTGGTTGCGGGCATCGCGACGTTGCTCTTTCTTCGAAAGCGCCGGACCGAAAGACTGCGCAGCAAGTTCGGTAGCGCTGAATACGCCCACGCCGTGAAGGAGGGCGGTAGCCGGAGGCATGCGGAAGCCGGGCTCGAAAAGCGCACGGAACGAGTCGAAAGTTTCCACGTCCGGCCGCTCGTGCCCGGCGATCGTGCGCGCTTCGAAGACTCCTGGCGCAGAATCCAGGGGCGGTTTGTGGACGGCCCCGCCATTGCGGTAGCGGAAGCCGACCAACTACTGGGTGATGTGATGTCCACGCGTGGCTATCCGGTAAGTGACTTCGAACAGCGTGCGGCTGATATCTCCGTGGACCATCCGCTGGTTATGGAGAATTATCGAACAGCCCACGAAATCGCGCTTCGCCAAACGAAGGGGAAGGGGCCGGCCAGCACAGAAGACTTGCGCCAGGCAATGATCCATTACCGGACCCTTTTTGAGGAGCTGGTCAGCAAGCCGTAACGCCCCACATGAAGGTTGCGTCATGAAATCGGCTGGTGAAGAAGCTTAACGCATCTTGGAGTGTTGAGAGCGCCGGCGAGGCCCGCCTATGCGAGGCAGGGGACGAGGAGCCGCAAGGTCTTCCTATTGAGCCATCACCAGCGTGGGTTTTGCGCCCAATTTGCGCCCTCGAGCCAGAAAAGACCCCCCTCCGGGCGCGCTTGTGTTTTCCCTCTTATCATAAAGCCTCTCCCTTATTTCACGGCTGGACTGAGTATTGACTATTCAGCCGCATTCAGATATATAAGTCTCGACCTGGTTTTCGCGCATGTGGATAATTCTATTTTTGCGTACATTTTCGACTAAACTAAAGGGATAGTACCATGGCTAAAATCATGCTTCTGGATTTCGAGGAAAGCGATTATCGACGGCTCCTGGACAAAAAGTTCGATGTGGAGCTCAGGGAGACGAACTGGAGGTCGGGCCGGGTTGAGAGCCTCCTGCCTCCTCAAGACTGCCGGGTCGTCCTCTATCAGGCCAACCTGAACAACTACGGGACGGGACTCCATGCCGGGGACGCGGCCCATTTTGAAAAAATCGTCGCCGACGGGGGAACCGTCGTCTGTTTTATCGGAAATTGTCAGGAGTACCATCTCACCAACGTAATCGGCGAAATCCCCCATCTCAAGTTCGAGGTGAACAGACTTCCGGACAAGATCTACGAGATCAAGGACCCCCCTTATGACGCCGTCTTCAGCCAGTTTCGACCTTTCATCTCCCATGCCTATGAACTCTTTCCCACCTCCAATAACCTCGGCAAGACCATCAACCTCCGGGAGTGGGATCCGCCGGCCGAGCTGGAACTCCAAGTCCTGGCTGAAAGCTTCAGGAACTATCCGATCTCCGTGTTGCTGCGTAAGGGACAAGGATTCTACCTCCTGCTCCCCTGGTTCGGAGAAAAGAATATCGAGGTGGCCGAACTGGTCCTGCCTCAGGTCATGCCGGCCGCAGCGCCCCAGCCGCCAGCCGAGGAAGCGGTGAGTTGGCTGGACTCTTATGATTATATCTTCCCGGGACTTCTGGATGTCTATAAGGAGATGGAGCAGGAGAACGAAAAGCACCGCCAGACGATGGTCCGGCTGGAAGAGCGGATCGAAGAGCTCAAATCGAGCGAGCAAGGACAGTTCAACAAGCTGTTAACAGCCGAGGGCAAGGAGCTGCAGGAGGCCGTAGTCAAGGCGCTCAAGTACCTCAACTGGCTGAACGTCGTCGATGTCAACGATTACTGGAAGCGGGTCATCCGGGTCAAGGAAGAGGACATCTGGCTCCTGGACGAGGATGAGAAGTCGATCGAGCAGCTCATCCAGGACGCCCCGGTCACGATGGTCACGGTGAAAGTCGGGAAGGAGGGCGCAGCGGACGAGGACTGCCTCAACCTGCAGAGGTACAAGGGGAGACGCATGCAGGAGTTCAACAACACCAAGCTGAAGGCCGTCCTCGTCGGCAACTACTTCAGCCAGATCGAGGCCAAGCTCCGAGAGGTGCCTTTCAGCGAGAGCCAGATCAACGAAGCCGCCAAAGACGGGAACGGGCTGCTGACGACCTATGACCTGTTCAAGGCCATCAAGGCCGAGAAGGAAAAAAAGACAACCAAAGAGGCCATCCGAGAGCAATTTAACACCAAGGTCGGCCTTATCACCTTTGAGTATTGAGTCGACGGCCGAGTCGTCTTCTTCAGCATCATGGCGTCACCCAATATCATCACTCCCCAAAAACTGGCTGTTGAGGGCCTCAAGCGGCTGAAGGCGCTGGCCGACCCGGTGAGAGCCGAAGGCGCCCGGAGTTATTTCAAGGAGAGCGTGCTGTTCCTGGGCATAGCTGCGCCCGATATGAGGGAGCTGGCTCAAGAGTTCTATCAGAAAATCCGGCCGGAATGGGGAGTCGAAGAAGCGACGGAGTTTTGCGCTATCATGCTGGCGGATCCATATCACGAGGTCAGAGGCTTGGGCATCCTCACCTTTGAAAAATACCGGAAGGATTTCCCGAGAACCACCTTTGCGACGATCAAAGACTGGCTGCTGGCTGACTACTGCAACAGCTGGGCGCTCGTGGATGTCCTCTGTCCGGCTTCGATCGGCACGCTGCTTGAAAAATATCCGGACCTGGTCAAGGAGATCAAGGGCTGGACGAAATCCCCGAACAGGTGGGTCAGGCGGGCGTCGATCGTGTCCTTCATCAAGCTGGCCAAGAAAACCCAGTATCTTGATGCGATCTATGATATTGTCCGGTCGCACTTCGAGGACAAAGACGATTTGATTCAGAAGGCCTCGGGGTGGCTGCTCAGGGAAGCGGGGAAGATGGACCTGGCGAGGCTGGAAAAGTTTTTACGTCAGCACGGTCCGGCCATACCGCGAACGACCCTGCGCTATGCGATCGAGCGATTCCCGGTGCCCAAGAGAAAGGCCCTCCTCCTGGCTACCAGAAGGGCCTAACTTAAGCACCCTCACCCCTCCCTCTCCCATCAAGGGCGAGGGCTGATTATGGGGACACTAACTTTAATTCGTGGGCAATTAGGGTTAGTGTCCCTATAATTGACTCTCCCCCACAAGTGGGGGGAGGAAGTTGGCTTACGTTGTTTCTGATCCGTTAATCTGGTATATTTTGACTTCGCTTTGCGCCATGACCGATTCTTTCATAACATCCAGGAGGAATTCCCCATGAAACCCATCTGCAAACTCGTGTCAGCCATTCTCTTTGTGTTCTTCCTTTTCTCCTTGCATGTCTATGCCACGCAGGAAGCCCGCGTGCTCCGGTTCCCAACCATATCCAACGATCAGATCGTCTTCAGCTACGCCGGAGACATCTATTCCGTGGCCCTCTCCGGCGGGGTGGCCCGGAAGCTCACCACCCACGAGGGATACGAGTCGTTCGCCCGTTTTTCCCCTGACGGCAAGAGCATTGCCTTCACCGGCGAATATGACGGAAACCGCGAAGTCTATCTTATACCAGCCGAGGGCGGAGTTCCCAAGCGTCTGACCTACACCGCCTCCCTGGGCCGCGACGACATTTCCGACCGGATGGGCCCCAATAACCTCGTCATCGGCTGGACGAACGAAGGAAAGAACATCGTCTTCCGCTCGCGGATGCACGAATGGAACGACTTTGTCGGCCAGCTCTACTTGGTTCCCGCGGCCGGCGGAACGCCCACCCAGCTTCCGCTCCCGCGTGGCGGCTTCTGCTCCTTCTCCCCCGACAACAAGAAGCTGGCCTACAACCGAATCTTCCGCGAATTTCGCACCTGGAAGCGCTACCGCGGCGGGATGGCCGACGACGTCTGGATCTACGACTTCGAAACCAAGAAGACCGAGAACATCAGCAACAATCCCGGCCTAGACATTATCCCGATGTGGAGCGGGAGCAAGGTCTATTTCCTGTCCGACCGCGACGAGAACAAACGGATGAACCTGTATTCCTACGACCTTGAGACCAAGGATACCAAGAAGCTGACCAGCTTTGCGGATTATGACATCAAGTTCCCATCCTTAGGGCCGAATGCCATCGTCTTCGAGAACGGCGGGTTTATCTACCGCTTCGACATCGCCACCAGTCAGGCGGCCAAAGTCCCGATAATGATCGCTGACGACCTCCTGTCCGGCCGGACTAAGATAGCCAAAGTCGGGGACAAGGTGACGAACTTCGAGATCGCCCCGGACGGAAAGCGGGCCCTTTTCGGGGCCCGGGGTGACATCTTCACGGTCCCCGCCAAGAACGGCAATACCCGGAACCTCACCCGGACGCCCGGTGTCCACGAGCGTAATTCAAAGTGGTCGCCCGACGGCCGCTCGATCGCCTATGTCTCCGACAAGAGCGGGGAGGACGAAATCTACATCGTGCCCCAGGACGGACAGGGCGAACCCCAGCAGCTCACCCGGAACGCCGACACCTACAAGTACCAGCTCTTCTGGTCCCCCGACGGCAAAAAGATCATGTGGGACGACAAGCTGCTCCGGCTGAACTATATCGATATCTCCACTAAAGAGGTCGTCACAGTCGCCAAGGCAGAGATCGGTGAGATCATGACTTTTGTCTGGTCGCCCGACAGCCGCTGGATCGCCTACGCCAAGCCCGAAGTCGTGCGCATGCCGAAAGTGTATCTCTATTCTCTGGAGACCAAGAAGACATTCGAGGTGACCGACGGCTGGTACGCCTCTTACAACCCCTCTTTCAGCGCGGACGGCAAGTACCTCTTCTTTGTCTCGGAGCGGGATTTCGACCCCATCTTCGGCCAGACCGAATACAACCATGTCTACGGCGCCATGTCCCGGATCTACTTCGTTACCCTGGCCGCCGACACCAAATCGCCCTTCGAGCCCAAGAGCGACGAGGTGGAGGTGAAGAAGGAGCCCGAGAAACCGGCTGCGAAGACTGAGGAAAAGGCAACAAAGGAAAAGCCGAAACCGGAAGCTGCCAAGCCTGATGAAGCCAAGAAGGAAGTGATCCTCAAAGTCGATCCGGACGGCCTTACCTCGCGCCTCATCGGCCTCCCGATCGATGTCGCCAACTACGGTCAGATCGTCTCCGTCGGCGACTCCATCTACTACCAAAAGAGGATGGACCGGGACCGGCAATCGTCTTTGAAGATGTACGACCTGGCGGAGAAGAAAGAGACCGACCTGGGGACAATCGACGGCTACGAGGTATCCGCCGACCAGAAAAAGATGCTCGTCGCTAAGGACAAAACCTTCGCCATCATCGACCTGCCCAAGTTGCCGATCAAGATCGAAGAAAAGCTGGACCTCTCCCAGATGGAGGTGACCCTGGACCTCCGGGCCGAGTGGGACCAGATCTTTGAGGAATGCTGGCGCCAGATGAAGTATTTCTTCTATGCACCGAACATGCACGGTGTGGATTGGGAAGCGATGAGGCTTCGCTACCGGCCGCTCGCCCAGTCTGTCAACCACCGCGCCGACCTGACCTACGTCATCGGCGAGCTGATCGGCGAGCTCAGCTCCGGCCACACCTACGTCGGAGGCGGGGAGATGCCGGCACCGCCGAAAGTCAAGGTCGGTACTCTGGGCGCGCAGTTCGAGCGGGACGCCCAGACCGGCTTCTACAAGATCGCCAAGATCCTGGGCGGCCAGAACTGGGGCCGGACGCTCCGGTCGCCCCTGACCGAGATTGGAGTCAACGTCAGGGAAGGGGAGTATCTCATCGCCATCAACGGCATGCCTACGAACAAGCTCAACGATATCTATGAAGCCCTTCTCAACACGGTGGGCAAGCAAGTGACACTCAAGGTCAATGGCCGGCCTGAGGAGAAGGGAAGCCGGGATGTTGTCGTTGTCCCGATCGAAAACGAGCAGCAGCTCTACTATTACACTATGGTCCAGGAAAACATCGAGAAGGTGGACAAGGCGACCGGAGGCCGGGTCGGCTATATCCACATCCCCGACATGGGTGTGGCCGGCCTCAATGAGTTCGTCAAGCACTACTACCCCCAGCTCCGGAAAAAGGCCCTCATCATCGATGTCCGCGGAAACGGCGGCGGCAGCGTCTCGCCGATGATCGTCGAGCGGCTGCGGCGGGAGATCGTCATGTTCGAAATGTCCCGCGACACCATCGCCAGGCCCGACCCGGACGGGCTTCTCCTCGGCCCAAAGGTCTGCCTGATGAACGAGTTTTCCGCCTCTGATGGTGATATCTTCCCGTATCGCTTCAAGAGATATGGCCTGGGCAAGCTCATCGGTAAAAGAACATGGGGAGGAGTCGTGGGCATCCGCGGGTCACTGCCCCTGCTCGACGGCGGTCAGTTGATGAAACCGGAGTTCGCGCCGTTCGGCCTGGACGGGAAAACCTGGATCATCGAAGGAGTCGGTGTTGAGCCGGATATCTATGTGGATAACGACCCGGCCAAGGAGTTTGCCGGCATCGACGAGCAGCTCAACAAAGCCATTGAGGTTATCCTTGAAGAACTCAAGACAAAGGAGGTCCAGATCCCGCCGGTTCCTCCGTTCCCGATCCGGGTGAAATAGGGGAAGGGCTCGTGGCCGAGAAAGTCAAGGTCAGCTGCCTCCACTGCGGGGCGACCAATAATTTCCCCCTGGATTCCGCGGGGAAGACCGTCGTCTGCGGCCGCTGCCGGAATCCCTTGCCTGTTCCAGGGATCGTCCTCGAACTGCCGGAACAGACAGCCGCGACACTCATCCAAAGGTCTGGGCTTCCCGTCTTGGTCGATTTTTACTCGCCGACCTGCGGTCCTTGTATGATGATGCATCCCTTAGTCGAGCGCCTGGCCAAGAGGCGGGCAGGGGAGCTTATGGTCGTCAAGGTAAATACAGACAATAGCCCGAGATTGGCCGCCAGCTTCGGCATTAAGGCCGTCCCGACGTTTATCGTCATCTCCAAAGGGGCAGAAAGGGGACGGACTAGCGGCGCCATGGGGGAAACCGATTTCTCACTCTGGGTGGCCAGTCGGACCTGAGCGACCGCAGATCGATATTAGGGCACAAACGGCGGGAGAGGGGGAATGCCGAAGAGGGGACTCGAACCCCTACTCCCGTGTACCAGGAACTAGCCCCTCAAGCTAGCGTGTCTGCCAATTCCACCACTTCGGCACTGAGTCGGGAGGTTTTCCCGGTATTTTATTTTTTAATATCCGGGGAGGTCTCTTTTTTTTGAGGTTCTTCCTTCTTTGTCTCGGGCCCCTGCTTCTTGGGCTGTGGCGTCTGGGTGGCCGGAGTAGCCGCCGGGGCTTCTTTTTCGCCGCTGACCACAGACCGGTCGCCCTTGGCCGAGAGGATCCATAGTCCCATCGACGTCAGCATGAAGAGGATCGCGCCGATGGTCGTGACCTTACCCAGTAGGGTCGCCGCTCCCCGAGGCCCGAAGGCCGTTTGGCTTCCGACGCCGCCAAAGGCACCGGCCAGGTCGGCCGCCTTACCCGATTGGAGCAAGACGGCCATGATGAGGACGAAACAGACCAATACATGGATGGCAACAAGTAAAGTGCTCACTTCTTTTCCTTATAAGCCCTTATGGCTTCTCGCGTAATCTGGATGAACGACTCTGCCTCCAGCGAAGCGCCTCCGACCAGGAACCCGTCGATGTTTTTTTCGCTCTGCAGAGCAAACGAATTCGCCGGCTTGACCGAGCCGCCGTAGAGAATTATAGCACACTCGGCCGGCCCAATTCCATAGCTCAGCGCCAATTTCTCCCGGATGTGGGAGTGGACCTCCTCCGCCTGGCCCGGTGTAGCGGTCTTGCCTGTGCCGATGGCCCAGACCGGCTCGTAAGCGACGACAATCGACTTGAAATCCCCGGCGGCGATTCCCTCGAGCCCACCCTGGATCTGCCGGGAAAGGATGTCCATCGTCTCGTCGCGGTCCCGCTCGGCTAGGGACTCGCCGATGCAGAGGATGGGGAAAACGCCGGATTTCAAGGCCGCCGAGACCTTTTTATTGACGCCGGCGTCTGATTCACCGAAATACTGCCGTCTCTCCGAATGCCCAATGATCACGTACTGACAGCCGGCATCCTTGAGCATCGGGGCCGATACCTCGCCCGTGAAGGCGCCCTTTTCTTCCCAGAAGAGGTTCTGAGCCGCCAGTTGGACCGATCCGTCCTCCAGGACCTTTTTCACTTCGCTCAGCGCCGTGAACGGAGGGGCCAGGACGATCTCCGCCTCGAGAAGGTCAGCGGAGGCTTTGACGATCGCCGTGGCCAGGTTTTTGGCCTCGGCGATGGTCATGTGCATCTTCCAGTTTCCGGCGATAAAGGGCGGTTTATTGGCCATGGTGTATTTTCCTTGGGGACTATTTTAGGGCTTCGATTCCAGGCAGCGTTCCGAAGGCCAGATACTCGAGGGAGGCGCCGCCGCCGGTTGAGATATGCGTAATCCTGCCGCTGACTCCGGCCTTTTCGAGGGCTGCAATGGAATCCCCGCCGCCGACGATCGTGGTCGCCTTCGCCTCCGCAACGGCTCGGGCAATCTTCATCGTGCCCTGGGCGAACTTATCGATCTCGAAAATGCCCAGCGGCCCGTTCCAGACGATCATTCTGGCTGTGGCGATGATGGTAGCGTATTGATCTGCGGTCTTGGGGCCGATGTCCACCGCCATGCGGTCGGCCGGGAAGGGGAATGAAGAAACGATCTCGGTAGCCGCATCTTTGTCCACCGCCGTCGCCAGCAGATGATCGGAAGGAAGGACGAGATCCACTTTCCCCGCTTGGGCCTTCTTCAGGATCTCCAGGGCGAGCTCCTTCTTGTCCTCTTCGACGAGCGATTTGCCGACATCGTATCCCTGGGCTTTGAAGAATGTGTAGGCCATAGCCCCGCCGATCAAGATGTGGTCGGCCTTGCCGAGCAGGTTCTGGATGACCGGGATCTTATCAGAGACTTTTGCGCCCCCGAGGATGGCCACATAAGGCTTTTCGGGCGCGTGGACCGCCCGGCTGAGGTATTCCACCTCTTTCTGGAGAAGGTAGCCGGCCGCCTTTTCCCTGACGAACTGAGTTATGGCTACGATAGAGGCATGGGCGCGGTGGCAGGCGCCAAAGGCATCGTTGACATAGACGTCGATGCCCTGGGCCAGTTTCTGGGCGAATCCGGCGTCATCGGCCGTCTCTTGAGCTTCGAAGCGGACGTTTTCGAGGAGAAGCGCCTGGCCGTCCCCAAGTCCCTTCTTGAGCCTTTCGACTTCGTCGCCGACCACGGCCGGCGCCAGGATGACTTCCCGGCCGATGAGCTCGCCGAGCCTCTTGGCCACCGGCCGCAGGCTCAACTTGGGGTCAACCTTGCCTTTCGGCCGTCCCAGGTGGGAGGCGATGACCAGCCTGGCTTTCCGGCTAAGGAGATAGTTGATCGTCGGCAGAGACGCCCGGATGCGGGTGTCATCGCGGATTTCGCCTTTTTCGTTTAAGGGGACGTTGAAATCCACCCGCAGAAAGACCGTCTTCCCGGCAAACGCGATGTCCTCGAGCCGCTTCATCCTGCTCACCCGGAGATGTACTTGATCAGGTCGCGCAGCCGGCAGGAGTAGCCCCACTCGTTATCATACCAGGCCAGCACCTTGACCAGGTTCTCGTCGACGATCTTGGTATATTCGGCGTCGACGATGGCGGAGTGAGGGTTGGACATGAAATCGACCGAGACGAGCGGCTCTTCAGAATAGGCGAGAATGCCCTTGAGCTTGCCCTCGGCGGCCTTTTTGAAGGCAGCATTGACCTCTTTATCCGTGGTTTTCAGCTTAAGCAGGGCCACCAGGTCGACGACCGAGACGTTCGGGGTCGGGACGCGGATGGAGATCCCATCGATCTTTCCCTTGAGCTCCGGCAGGACCAGCCCGACCGCTTTGGCCGCACCGGTCGTCGTCGGGATCTGGGAAATAGCCGCCGCCCTGGCCCGGCGCAGGTCTTTGTGCGGCTGGTCGAGGATGCGCTGGTCGTTCGTGTAGGAGTGGATGGTGGTCATGAAAGCCTTCTCGATGCCGAAGGTCTCGTGGAGAACCTTGGCCACGGGAGCCAGGCAATTGGTCGTACAGGAGGCGTTGGAAAGGACGTGGTGTTTGGCAGGATCATAGGTATGCTCGTTGACCCCTAAGACGATGGTTGTATCAGGGTCGGTGGCGGGGGCGGAGAAAATGACTTTCTTAACGCTCCCCCGCATGTGCTTGAGCGCCTCGTCCTTTTTTTTGAACATACCGGTCGACTCGACGACGACCGTTATGCCCAGCTTGTCCCAGGGGATATTCGCAGGGTCCTTTTCGGCGAAGACCTTGATTTCCTTGCCGTTGACGATGATCGCGTCGGCCGTGGCCTTGACATCCTCTTTGAACCCGCCGAGGATGGAGTCATACTTGAGAAGGTGGGCCAGAGTCTTGGCGTCGGTGATGTCATTGACGGCGAGGAATTCGAGCTCGGGATCCTTAAAGGAAGCCCGAAACAGGTTCCGTCCGATCCGTCCGAACCCGTTGATTCCGATTTTTATGCTCATGAGAACCTCCGTTCAGGGGTAGTTCTAACCTAAAAAATTAGCACAAACGTCAGCCAAAAGCAACGAGCCGCCCCCAGTGATGCGCAATTTGGGAATGTCCGCGCTCCCATTCAGGTTCTTAACGCCGTAAAGGCTCGGGTATGGGATTCGTCAGCCCGCTCGTTTCCCCAGCGAGGAAACTCGCTCCGCATCCTCCTTCGCTCATCTTAA
>JAFNEO010000041.1 GCA_017886205.1 Candidatus Aminicenantota bacterium
TGGTCGGAAGGCCCATCACCATCGATGCCTCCGGGTCGGCCGACCCGGACGGCCAGGTCGCCAAGGCCGATTTTGCCATCACTGACACGGCCGGGACCGCGGTCGACAAGTTCATGGACGGCGATGCGCCCTTTGTTTGGGAAAAAATCTTTGACCAACCGGGCAGCTATGCCATCACGGTTGTCGTAACCGATGATTTTGGGGCCGTCTCTGAGCCCTGCCGGGTGGTAGTCGAGGTCACTCAGAAACGGCTGTTCTTCTTGATAGAAGGCGGTCCCGGACTCCTGCGCGGTACCTACACGGCCATGCTGTGGGCCAGAGCCGGCTTGCTGTATAAGATCGTGCCCGACACGCTGGACTTTATCCTTTCTTTCGGCGGCGGTATTCCGATGAGAGGCGAGCCGTGGACCTCGTTCGTGATGGGCAATGCCCTCCTGAACGTCCATGCCGGTCCGGCCTTCGTGGCCGGCGGTTTGGGCTTCAGCACCAAGGAGCAGACGACACGGAAGGCCGGGATCGACCTGGTTGGCGAAGTGGGTGTCGACCTTTTCCAGGTGAATTCCTCGGTCGGCTCGATCTTCTTTGAGTTGCGTGCTCCCGTGCTGACCTCCGATCGTTCTTTCGAAGAGCACCACAAGCTGTTGCTCGGGCTCCGGTTCGTATTCTGAGTCAAACGATAAAATCGCATCGGTAAAGGCCAAGGATTCGTCCTTGGCCTTTTTTTCGCAGGGAGTGCCATGAGAATCGCCGTCATCGGCGCCGACGGACAGCTGGGTTCCGATCTGGTGAAAACCCTGGCCAGGGATGAGGTATCCCCTCTTTATTACCCCGAGTTCGATGTCACCCGTCCGGAGAGAATGCGCAGCGTCCTCCAGGACTTGCAGCCCTCTTCCGTGATCAACACGGCCGCCTTCCATCGCGTGGACGAATGCGAGGATGATCCCGAGACGTCCTTCCGGGTTAACACCATCGCCGTCCGGGACTTGGCCCGGCTGGCCCGCGAGCTCGGTTTCATACTGGTCCATTTCAGCACGGACTATGTCTTCGACGGCCGGAAAAAGACGCCCTACACCGAGTCCGACCCGCCCAACCCTCTTAATGTCTATGCCGTTTCCAAGCTGGCCGGAGAGTTCTTTGTCCGGGCCCTGGTCGAGAAGTACTTCCTCGTCCGCACCTGCGGGCTCTTTGGCGAGGCCGGCTCCCGGGAGAAAGGCTACAATTTTGTCGATCGGATGATCGCGCTCGCCGATGAAGGGAAGCCGCTCCGGGTGGTCGATGATCAATGGGTGAGTCCCACTTCGACGGCGGAGCTGGCCGAACGGACCAGCGACCTCATCCGCACCGATCACTACGGACTTTATCACCTGACCAGCGAGGGGCAGTGCACCTGGTTCCAGTTCGCCCAGGAGCTATTTGCTCTCTTGGGCAGAAAGCCTCGCCTGGAACCCGTTGATTCGAGGACTTTTGCCGCCAAAGCCCGGCGGCCTCTCTATTCGGTGCTCGAAAACAAAAGGGCCAAGGAGGTCGGGCTGAGAGATTTTTCCTCCTGGAATGATGCCCTGAGGGCCTACTTGGAGAAAAAGGGGCTTATTCCGCGCTGATTTTGTCGAGGACCAGCTTGGGCAGGAGGGAGACCTCGCCCCGGGCATTGGTGGCGATGTGGACTGTGTAGCCCGAAGCGACGGGATGGCGGTCTCCTTTTGTCAGGATCTCATAGTCGAAGACGACCTTTTTTGGAGTCGCTTCGCGGAGGTTTACCCGGATGATGAACGTCTGGTCATAACGGAGGGGCTTCCGGTATTTGCAGAAGGCCTCGACGACGACGAGATAGAACCCCTGGGCCTCGATCTCCCTGTAGGGGATTCCCTTCCTGCGGCAGAATTCGGTGCGGCCGATCTCGAACCACTCGAAATAGCTCTTGTTATGGGCGACGCCCATCTGGTCCGTTTCTGAGTAGCGGACGCGTTCTTCGGTCTCGACGGGCGGGCCCATGGGCGGGGGTGCGGAGGGTTACTCGGTCAGCTTGCCGAGCTTGTTCAGCTCCTCATTATAGTACTTGCGGTAGAGGATCTCCCATTCGCGGCTGCCCTCCTCGATCGATTTCTTCTGGGACTGGATCTTCTCGATGGCCTTCCGGTCGAGGGATTCGTAGAGCCGCATTTCCTCTTCGATGGCCTTGACGATGACCAGGCGGATTTCGTTGGGGTCGTCCAGGAACTCGACCTGGTCGTTGTTGGAGAGGGAGCCGAGGATCTGCTTGGAGAGGAAGTTGATCTTCTCGCGGGACAGCCGGTTGCTCACAGGACCATGTTCCTTTCCTTGGCCAGCTTGGTCTTGATCATCCGGAACATCGTTTGGTACTCGATGTTTTCCTTGCGGATCTTCTCCATGTGCTTGCTCAGGATTTCCCGTACCTCCTGGTCGAGCTGGTCCTCTTTCTGGAAATCCTCGGTGATCAGGCTGCCGATGCTTTCAATGATCCTGCCGCGGTCATCGAGGATGACCTTGCCTTCCTTGGCCAGGTTCCTGACGATAATAAAGGCCATGTGTTCGACCTGGTTCTTGTTCAGCCGCATAACCCCCCTAAAATACAACAGGTTGAGCCAAAATTCAAGGACGGGTTGTAGAAACCCTCGGGCCAGCGGAGGGGTTTAGAGGACGAGGAAGGGGAGAAAAGCCTTTTTTCCTTCGACGGGCTTGGCCAGGGCCAGGAATCGCCCTTGCAGACTGAAAAGGCGGTAGACTATAAAGCATTCGGCGGCCGGGGCGGAATCCGGGACGGCCGGGATCACCTTGAGAATAAGCTCGGCCGGAAGGGGACACCCCTTCTGAAGCCGGCGGCAGCCCGGCTCAGAAAGAACGGCCTTGGGGGTTTCCGGGAGCAGCGACTCCAGGGGAAGCAAAAACCCTTCCCTGTTTCCCTCCCCGGCCAGTTTCTCGATTTCCTCGAGGGATAGGGCCTCCCGTATTCCGTAGCCTCCGACGGCCAGGCGCCGGAGGCCGGCGAGATGGGCCCCGCAGCCGAGGTCTTGACCGAGGTCGTGGACCAGGGAGCGGACATATGTCCCCGAGGCGCAACGGACCGCGAATCTGACAAAAGGAGGCGAATAACCCTTCAAATCGAACGCATAGACGACGACCGAACTGGCCCGGGGCCGGACCGTCTTTTTTGCGCGTGCCCACTTGTAGAGCGGCTTCCCCTCGACTTTTTTAGCCGAATAGGGAGGAGGGACCTGCTCCAGAGGGCCGACAAATCTCTTCATAGCCTCGACAAGGATTCCCTGGTCGGGGAAGCGCCCGCTCTCCTTGGAAGTGGGCTTTCCTTGGGCATCATATGTGTCTGTCGAAAAGCCCAGCCGCATCTCCCCGCTGTAGACCTTGTCATGCTTGGAATAGCAGGGGAAGAGGCGCGTGGCGCTGCCGACGGCCACGAGCAGCAATCCGGTGGCCAGGGGGTCGAGAGTCCCGAAATGCCCGACCTGCTGCCGGTCGAGGATCCTACGGATGCGGGCGACGACGTCATGGGAGGTTACGCCCTGGGGCTTGTCGACGAGGATCAGTCCGTCCATCGATCAGCCGGGTCAGGAGAGCCGCCTTTTCTCCGCAAGGGCGTGGCCTTCTTTCGGAGGAGCGACTCGATCCTCCGCGGAATATCTCTAACGAGATCGTCATACCGGCCGACGGCCGTGAACCCGGCGGCATGGACATGTCCGCCTCCGTCGAAACACTCGGCGATGGCCGCGGCGTTGGCCTTTCCTTTGGAACGAATGCTGACGCGGAATGTGTTTCTGGCCATTTCTTTGAAGAAGAGGACCATCTCGACGTCCTTGATCGAGCGGGCCAGGGTGGTGATATCCTCGGTGTCGATTTCCCTCAGATGAAGGGCCCGCAAGTGCTTCTTGAACATCGTGATGGTCGCGATGTTGCCCCGCGGGTTGATCTGAAGGGTCGACAGGACCTGCCCCAGAAGCTTGATCTTTTGGGGAGAGTTCGTGTTGAACAGGAACTCGGTCGTTTTGATCGGGTTGGCGCCGCTCCGGACCAGCTTGTGGCAGACTTCGAAGGCCCGCGCCGAGGTGTTGGAGAACTGGAAACAGCCGGTGTCCGAGACGATGGCACAGTAGAGATGATCGGCGATCTGCGGCGTGAGGGCGATCCCCATCCTCTCCGCCAGAAGGAAAGCCATCTCTCCCACTGCCGATGCGGCCGGGTCGATCCAGTTGATATCGGCATAGTTGTCGTTGGAGTAGTGATGGTCGATGCTGATCTTGAAGTAACGGTCGAGGTGCTCCATCCCGGAGCGGTCGACATTGGCGCACTCGAGGAGGATGACCAGGTCGAAACCGCGAGGAGGGACCTGCCCGATGGTGATCCGCTTAACCTCCGGCATCTGGCTGAACGGCGAAGGAGTGGGGTCATGGTTGATGATGCGGGCCTGCTTTCCCAGCATCTCGATCATGCCGGCCAGGGCCAGGCTCGTGCAGAGGGAGTCGCCGTCCGGCCTCAGATGGCTGGTGATGACGACATGTCGGCTGGAAAGGATTTTCTCGCGGATAAGGAGGACCGGATCATTTCTTGTCATCTTTGAGGCGCTCAATCAGTTGGTCGATCCGGCCCTCGTACTCGGGAGTCGGATCGCGGTGAAAAACAAGGGTCGGATTATACCTCAGTTGAACCTCTGAGGCAATAGACCTGCGGAGGTAACCCTTGCTCTTTTCCAGGCGTTCCCAAAGCGTCTGCTCCTCAAGGTCGCCGAAGAGGCTCAGGTAGACGTGTGCAGTCTGGAGGTCGGCGCTCATCTCCACCCGGGTCACGGTGATCAAGCCGGAGTCGCCCTGGAACTCCTCGAGGAAGATCCGGCTGAGCGTCTCCCGGATCAGATGAGCGACCCGTTTCGGTCTTCGGCCGCTGTCCATGCTCTCTCCTTTCGCAAGTCATTCAGAAATAGTGAAATTCGGACAGGACGACCTCTCCCTCGAGGTTCTCCTCCACGTCGCGGCAGATCTTCTGGAGAACCTGATCGACGAACCCCTTCTGGCTGTTCAGAGTGACAATCCCGATTCTCGACCGCTGCCATTTATCCTGATAGTCGAGCTCCGCGAAGGCGGCGTTGAAGCGGCTGTGGACCCTATCCCGGAGTGTGTTCAGCACTTTTCTTTTGTCCTTAAGGGATCGAGAGTATGGCAGGAAAATCTCAAGGGCGAGAAGGCCGATGACCACGCACGCACCTGCCGGCTAAACCGCTTTGGTTTTCTCTATGACATAGGCGACGATGATATCGCCCTCCTGGATATCTTTAAACTTGTCGAGACCGATCCCGCACTCCAGGCCCTTCGCCACCTCCGTGACATTTTCCTTGACCCGCTTGAGTGACGTGATCCGGCCTTCCTGGACGACCTGCTGGCCGCGCATGACCCGGACCAGAGAGTTGCGGATGATCTTCCCGTCCAGGACATAGCTTCCGGCGATGGACCCGACCTTGGGAATCTGGAAGATCCGCCGGATCTCGGCCCGGCCGAGATAGACTTCTTTCTCTACGGGCTCGAGCATCCCGGCCAGCGCGTTGCGGATGTCTTCCGTCAGCCGGTAGATGATGTCGTAGCTTCGGATCTCCACGTTTTCCTGCTTGGCCATCTCCAGGATCTTCGGGCTGGGCTTGACGTTATAGCCGATAATGACGGCGTTCGAGGCCGAGGCCAAGAGGACGTCCGACTCGGTGATGTTCCCCGTACCCTCATGGATGATTCTGATCTTGATCTCGTCTGAACTCAAGGGAGGAAGGGTATCACGGAGCACCTCCACCGACCCCTGGACATCGGCCCGGAGGATCAGCGAAAGCTCTTTGGCTTCTCCCTGTTCGATCTTCTTGAAGAGTTCGTCTAAGGTGATGCGTTCAGGCCGCGCCGGCTCTTCCTTTTTGACCTTGGAGAGGCGGTAGGCGATTATCTTTTTGGCCGTCTTGCTGTCGGGAACGACCTGGAAAAAATCGCCGGCGATGGGAACTTCGGCAAACCCGAGGACCTCGACCGGCATGGCCGGCTCGGCCCGCTTCAGTGGTTTGCCGTGCTCGTCGAACAGAGCGCGGACCTTGCCGTGGGTCGTTCCGGAGATGAAGGCGGCCCCTGCGGTAAGAACGCCGTGCTGGATGATGACGGTGGCGATGGGGCCTTTCTTGGGGTCGAGGCGGGCTTCTAAGACAACTCCCTGGGCTTCGACTCTGGGGTTGGCTTTGACCTCGATGACATCGGCCAGAAGGATGATCATCTCCAGCAAGTCGGCCAGGTTCTTCTTTTCTTTGGCCGAAACCTCAACGCTGATGGTCTGTCCGCCCCAATCCTCGACCAGCAGTCCCTCTTTGGAGAGCTGCTGCTTGGCGCGGTCGATGTTGGCCTCGGGCTTGTCGATCTTGTTGATGGCGACGATGATCGGCACATTGGCGGCCTTGGCGTGGCTGATGGCTTCCCTGGTTTGGGGCATGACGCCGTCGTCGGCGGCGACCACGAGGATGACGATGTCCGTGACCTTGGCGCCGCGCGCCCGGAGCTGGGTGAAAGCCTCATGACCCGGGGTGTCGACGAAGGTGATGGCCCGGTTGTTAAACAGGACTCGGTAGGCGCCGATATGCTGGGTGATGCCGCCCGACTCCTTAGCGACAAGGTTGGACGAGCGGATGGCGTCGAGCAGGGTCGTCTTGCCGTGGTCGACATGCCCCATGATGGTGACGACGGGAGGACGAGGCAGGAGGTCTGCCGCAGTGGCTTCGGCCCGGCGCCGCAAATCCTGCTCGTACCCCAGGAACTCGACATCGGCATCGAGCGCCCGGCCGACGGCCGCGACGATCGCCTCATCCAGAAGATCATTCTGCTCCAGAAGAGTGCCCTTCGAGGCGAGCTTCTCGATCAGGTCCTTGGGCTTGAGTCCGATCCTCTCGGCCGCATCCCGCACGGTCATCCCTTCGCGGAGAGTATATTTGGGCCGAGCTTTGGGAGCCTCTTCGGCCTTGGCCTTCTTCTTAACAGGCGGTTTGGGTTTGGTCGTCTCTTTCTTCATGGTCACACTTGCTTGATTTCGATCTTCCAGCCGACCAGCCGTGACGCCAGCTTGACGTTGATACCTTTCTTGCCGATGGCCAGGGAAAGCTGGTCCCTGGGGACGATCGCCTGCATGGCGTTTTCCGTTTTGTTGAGGAGGAGGACCTTGTCGATGCGGGCCGGGCTGAGGGCGGCTTTGGCGTAGGAAGGCGGATGGGCCGACCAGGCGATGACATCGATCTTTTCACCCTGAAGTTCTTTGCTGACGTTGAGGATCCGGTTTCCCTTGACCCCGATGCAGGCTCCGACCGGGTCGATATCGCGCTCGTTGGAAAGGACGGCCACCTTGGCCCTCTCGCCCGGCTGACGGACGAGGTCCTTGATTTCGATGTTCCCGTTGGCGATCTCGGGGATCTCGAGCTCGAGCAGCTTGGCCAGAAACTTGGGATGGGTCCGGGAGACGAAGATCTGGGGGCCTTTGGTTGTCTTCTGAACCTGGATGATCAGGGCCCGAACCGTGTCCCCTCGGTCGAATTCCTCGTTGGGCAGCATCTCCCGCGCCATGAACAGAGCCTCGGTCTTGTTCACCTCCAGGATGATGTTGCCGTTCTCGAACCGGCGGACCGTCCCCGTGACAATCTCCCCGACGCGCGGGGCGAACTCGACGTAGACTTTTTCCTGTTCGGCATCCCGGACCTTCTGGAAAATGACCTGCTTGGCCGCCTGGGCGGAGATGCGTCCCAGGGTGTCCGCCGGCAGCTCGATCTCGATCTTCTCACCCAGCGCGGCCGAAGGCCGGACTTTCTTGGCCTCGTCCAGAGAGATCTCCGCGGCCAGGTCCCGCGTCTTTTCGACCACTCGCTTGACGGCATAAACCCGCAGTTCGCCCTTCTCCGGCCGGAAGAAAACAGTAATTTTCTCGTTGTGGCTGAAGTAGTTGGCCGAGGCCACGCGCAGCGATTCCTCGATAGCGCTGATGATGATAGAAGGCTCTACCCCACGCTCTTTGCTGAGCTGAAGGATAGTATTCCACACGTTGATCTTCATCGTCTTGGCCTCAACCACGGTGAGGACAGGTTAAGAGGACGTGATTATATCTGAAACCTGCAAGAATTTCAATTTCATTCCGTTTTCTGAGTGGGGGCGCAGACGCTCTCTTCGACCTGGTGGAATTCCTTGAGGCCCGAGCGCTTAGAATACCAGATGGCGACGATGCAGATGATCAGGGAGGCGGCCACAAAGAGCACCACCCCCAGGGACATCTTCCGGTACTGGATGATGATCGGGGCGGCGAGCAGCGAAACGAGGTTGATGACTTTGATCATCGGGTTGAGGGCCGGACCGGAGGTGTCCTTGAGCGGGTCGCCCACGGTGTCACCGACCACTGCCGCCCTGTGGGCGTCGGAGCCCTTGCCTCCATACAGGCCATCCTCGATCGTCTTCTTGGCGTTGTCCCAGGCTCCCCCTGAATTGGCCATAAAAACGGCCAGGAGCTGCCCGGAAAGGATGACCCCGGCCAGGAACCCGCCCAGGGCTTCGACCTGGAGAGTCAGGCCGACGATCAGGGGAGTGAGCACGGCCAGCAGGGCCAGCCCGACGAGCTCTTTCTGGGCGGCCACCGTGCAGATGCCCACGGCCTGCTTGTAGTCCGGCTTGACTTTTCCTTCCATGAGGCCGGGGATTTTGAACTGCCGGCGGACCTCCATGACGATGAGAGAAGCCGCGCGGGAGACGGCGTTGATGGTCAGGGAGGAGAAGAGCCAGGGGACGGCACCGCCGATCAGCATCCCGATGAGGACCATGGGCATCGACACTCGGATGCCCGTGGTGAGCAGGTGTTCGGCTGCGGGCATGTTCATCTGGGCTTGGACCTTGGTGACGTCGGTCATGAAGGAACCGAAGAGGGATACCGCGGCGATGACCGCCGACCCGATAGCGACGCCTTTGGTGATGGCCTTGGTCGTGTTTCCGACGGCGTCAAGGTCGGCCATGATCCGGCGGGCGTCCTTCTCCAGACCGGCCATCTCGCCGATGCCGTTGGCATTGTCGCAGATGGGGCCGAACGAATCCATGGCCACGTTGTTGCCGGTCAGCGTCAGCATGCCGATGCCGGTCATGGCGACGCCGTAGAGGACGTAGGCGACCGGCTGGCCCCAATAAATAAGCACCGCCGACAGGATCGTCCCGGCGATGACCAGGATGGCCCAGACGGTGGATTCCATCCCCACCGAGAGTCCCGACAGGATCACGGTGGCCGGGCCGGTGCGGGAAGACCGGGCGATCTCCTTGACCGGAGTGTGATGGGTATCGGTGAAATACTTGGTCAGCTCGTCGATGGCGATGGCCAGGATGATGCCCACGCCGACCGAAAGGAAAGCCCGCCACTCGTCCATGTAAAAATGGGCCAGGAACGCAAAGGATATAAAGCAGAGGACGGCCGAAGTATAAAAGCCGCGGTTGATCCCGGCCATGGCATTGCCCTTTTTCTCGCCTTTCTTGCCGCGCACCTGGTAGGTTCCTATGATCGAAGATAAAACGCCGATGCCGCGGACCAGCAGGGGAAAAATGATCCACTTGATCTGTCCGGTGATCGCGACCAGGGCCAGCCCCAGAATCAACCCGGAGACAATGGTCACTTCGTAGCTCTCAAAGATATCGGCGGCCATTCCGGCGCAGTCGCCGACATTGTCGCCGACGAGGTCGGCCACGACGGCGGCGTTGCGCGGGTCGTCCTCGGGGATACAGGCCTCGACCTTGCCCACCAGGTCGGCGCCGACGTCGGCCGCCTTGGTAAAGATGCCGCCTCCGACCCTCATAAACAGGGCGAGGAGCGTCCCTCCAAACCCGAACCCGAGCAGGGCGTCCGGCGCCGCTTTCTGGAAGACCATGAAGATGACCGTGCCCCCCAGGAGTCCGAGGCCGTCGGTCAGCATGCCGGTGATCGTGCCGGCCCGGTAGGCGATCTTCAAGGCCTTGTCGAAGCTCGTCCGGGCAGCGGCGGCCACCCGGACGTTCCCTTGGACGGCCATGCGCATCCCGAATTGCCCGACCATGAGCGAGAAAAGGGCGCCCAGGATAAAGGCGACCGCCCGGCCCAGTCCGATGACGAGCTTGACGCGGTCCGGGGTCAGGCTCGGAAACCGCTCCAGGGCTTCCGCCGAGGGAGGGACGATGTAAACGCTGAAAAACAGCGCGACGGTCAGGACCACGATCAGCGGCAGTATGGTCTTGAGCTGCCGGCCTAGGTAGGCGTCGGCGCCCTGCCTGATTGCTTCCCAGACCTCGATCATCTTGGGGTTGCCTTTGTCCTCGGCCATGATCTGGCGCCGGAGGAAGAGGGCATAGGCCAGTCCGAGCAAGGCGATGCCCAGGACCGCCCACAGGGCAATGGTCTCAAAGGGGGTCGCTCCTAACATCTCCACATCTCCTTAGATGGCACGTTTCTGCGCCGCGGAATTCCCCTTTTCCGGGGTTTTGGGACAGCTTGTATAGCATAAATCCGGCAGAAATTCAATTTGTCCGTGTTGAGTCGTCAGCCATCCGGGAATGTCCTCGCTCCCGCTCAGGTTTTTAACGCCGTGAAGGCTCGGGTATGGGATTCGTCAGCCCGCTCAGTCGTCCACGGACTTCCTCACCCACACCCTTCGCCTTTATCATAAAGAAAACTGAGTTCCCTCGAAAAACGCCTCGGGAAGGCTAAACCTTCGAGGTCGCTTCTCCATTCCCGAACGGCTGCCAACGGAAATTGAAATCTATCGAGGACAAAACTAGGCTGTTTTTTCGCCGAGGAGGCTATAGGGGCCGAAGGCAGTGATGTGGACATCGACCAAACGTCCCGTCGGGTCATCCGGCGAGCGAAAGTTGACCACCTGGTTGCCTTCATTCCGGCCGGTAAAGAGCTGTGGGGTTTTCTGGCCGCGCCCCAGGCAGAGCACTTTCATCGTCTTCCCAACCAGGCGACTGTGGTCCTCCAGCTGGATCGTCTTCTGGAGATGCTGGATTTCCGCGAGCCGGCGCTGTTTCACTTCTTTGGGGACCGAATCCTCCAACCTCGAGGCTGCCGTCAGCGGCCGGGGCGAATAGCGGAAGGAAAAGATGCTGCTGAAGCGGACCTGCCGGAGGACTTCAACCGACTCCTCGAAGTCCGGCTCGGTCTCGCCGGGAAATCCGACGATGATGTCCGTGCTGAGACTGATCTCCGGCATCAGGCTGCGGAGCCCGGAGATGATGTCCAGGTACTCCTCTTTGGTGTAGCCTCTCTTCATCCTTTTCAGGACGGCGTTCGAGCCAGATTGAAGGGGGAGGTGGAGCTGGCGGCAGACCTTCCTGAGTCCGGCCACGGCCTCGGCAATCTCCGGCCGGAAATTCTTGGGGTGTGAGGTCAGGAAACGGATCCACTCGATGCCTTCGACGGCCGCCACCTCTCTCAGCAGTTCGGTGAATGGTCTTCCGGAAGCGGGGTCCCGGTAGGAATTGACGTTCTGCCCCAGGAGCTGAACTTCGAGGTACCCTTTCCGGGCCAGGTCGCGAACCTCTTCGAGGATCGACCGCAGCGGCCGGAACTTCTCCCGTCCGCGGGTGTAGGGGACGATGCAGTAGGCGCAGAAGTTATCGCATCCCTCCATCACGGTCACGTAGGCGCTGACCGGGCTGTCCCGCTGGATGAGGCCGGGTGAAGTCTCATGCCACTCCTCTGACCAGGAGGTCGAAACGTGTTTTTCGGCGGCGTCCTCTTTGACCAGGGACAACAGTTCAGCGGTGTTGTCCGGGCCGAGGACGAAATCGACGGCCCCTTTTTTTCCCAGGAGTTCCCAGCCCCGCAGCTGGGCGACGCAGCCCACGACGGCGATCCGGAGGGTCCTCTTCTTCTTGAGCTGGGCCAGTCGGCCGAGATAGGAGAAGAGCTTTTCCTCCGACTTCTCCCGGACGGCGCAGGTATTGACGATGATCAGGTCGGCGTCCTCGGGACGCTCGGCCTTGACTGCTCCCGTCTGATCGAGCATCCCGGAGATCCGCTCGGAATCGCTCTCGTTCATCTGGCAGCCGAACGTGCGGATAAAATAGCGGCGTTTTTTTTCAGACATCCCGAGGAGAATTATACAACGGCGCCCGGAGACTACAAAATCTGTTCCAGGATCTCGACGGCGTCAGCGACGAACCTGGGGCAGAGGTTTTCGAAGACACCGCGCTCCACTCCCAGGTTATGTCCTTGGGGCGAGCTCAGGTCGACGCCGATGAGCTCGCGGCAGACGATCGAGCCGTGGCGGTCCTGGAATCGCCGGAGGAACTCGTGGACGAGGCTGTAGGTCTTTTCTTTGGCCTCCTCGTCCTCCGGCCGGGTCCTTCCATACTTGAGTCCGATGGCCAGCATGGCTCCTGTCACGGCCCCGCAGGTCAGGCCCATCCTGGCCATCCCGCCCCCGAAACCTTGAGAGATCTTGAGGGCCCTCTCTCTGTCCAGCCCGAGAGGCTCGCTGAGTGCAGCCAGCACGGCCTGGGAACAGCTGAACCCTTGCTTAAAGCTTTGAACGGCATCCTGGGCTCGGCTCATGTGTTTCTCCTTCTGGTCTTTTCCCGCTCGCAATTAAGGTGGAGCATTTCTCTGGCGTTCTGCAAAGACGTTGCCGTCATCCGGCTGCCGGAGAGGAGTCGGGAGATCTCCGAAACCCTCTCCTCGAAACCCAGTTCCCGGACGGTGGTGAAGGTGCGTTCCCGAGCGACCGTCTTTTCGATCCGGTAGTGGTGCGGCGCGAAGGACGCGATCTGCGGCAGATGGGTGATGCAGATGACTTGGTGGCGCCGGGCCAGGTCGCGGAGCTTCGAGGCGATGCACTCGGCCGTCTTTCCCCCAATTCCCGAGTCGATCTCGTCGAAGATGAGCGTCTTGAGACGGTCTTTCTCCTTGCCGATGGTCTTCAGGGCCAGCATGATGCGGGAAAGCTCCCCGCCCGAGGCTACCTTCCGGAGGGGCCGCAGGTCTTCTCCCGGGTTGGGGCTGATCAGGAATTCAACCTCATCGAGGCCCAGCTCCCGGGCCGTTTCCGGGGCGAGCGCGTCGGGGGAGGCCGTTTCCAACTTCACCTGGAACCGGGCCCTCCGCATTCCCAGCAGAGCGATTTCTTTTTCCACCTGGCCCTGGAGCTTGGGCGAGCCATCGTGCCGTAAGCGTGAGAGCCTCTCCGCCTTGGCCTTATAACCGCCGAGAGCTCGGCTGATCTCCACCTCGAGGTCGGCCAGCGTCTCCTCGCTCCGAGCGAGTCCGTCGGACTCCTGTTTGGCTTTGGCGCAATGGCGGAGGATGTCCTCGATCGTCTCGCCGTACTTGCGCCGGAGCTTCTCCATCGTGCTTAGCCTAGCCTCCAGTTCCTCGAGTCGCTCCGGCCCGAGGCTCTGCCGGTCTTTGAATTTGATCAGGGCATCGGCCAGCTCCCGAACGGTGATAGCCGACTGGCCGAGCGAGTCATCATAGGCTTCGAAACTCCGGTCATACCGGGCGATATCGTGTACGATTTCCTGGAGCCTGGAAAGACCGGCTGAGACCGAACCCTCCTCGCTGTAGGCGCAGCCCAGGCCGGCTTCGACGAGCAGGGCGATCTTTTCGGAGTTCTTGAGGATGTTCCGCTCCGCCAGCAGTTCCTCCCATTCTCCGGGACGAAGCCCGGCGGCCTCGATCTCTTTGATCTGGAACCCCAAGAAGTCTAGGCGTTGCTCTCGCTCTCGCTTTCTGGCCTCGAGTTCTCCCTTCTGCCGGCTCAGACGGCGCAGGTCCTGGGCGAGGCCGGACACCTCTTCCTTCAGACCTCCCAAGCCGAGGAAATCATCGAGATACCGGAGATGGTTCTCGATCTGGAGAAGGAAGATGTGATCGTTCTGGCCGTAGATGTCCACCAGTAAAGGGCTGACCTCCTTAAGCTTTTTAGCGGGGACGAGAACCCCGTTGAGATAGGCTTTTCCGGTCCCTTCCTGGGTGATGTGCCTCTGGATGAAAACCTCGCCCTCCTCGCTGAAAGAGAGGTCGGCGGAGACGCCCTTTGACAGGGGCAAACGGAAAACGGCCTCGACCGTGGCCTCGGCCCTGCCCGTCCGGATCAGGTCGGGGGACGCCTTGTCTCCCAGGACCAGCTTGATCCCGTCGATGATGATCGATTTGCCGGCGCCGGTCTCTCCGGTGAGGATGGAGAAGCCTTCCTGAAAATGGATTTCCAGGTCTTCGATGGTGGCCAGGTTCTTAATGCGGAGAGAGCCGAGCATCCCCGGTTACTTCGAGAGCTTGATCGGGACGAGCGCCTTCTCCATGTTGATCCGTCCGTAGCCGATATAGTCGTCCCTCCCGGAGTGCTCTCCGGAATTTACGTCGTCCGAGGAGAAGCGGATGACGTCCATGATCTCATCGGCCGTAAGCCATGGCTTGAGCCCCTTGATCAGTGCGGCCAGACCCGCGACATGCGGCGTCGAGGCTGATGTGCCCGAGCCAAAAGCGTAGGGAAGATATGCGGTCATATCCGTCATGTAGGTCGGGTATGTCCCGAGAACGAATTCTCCGGGAGCCGCTACGTCCACTTCCGGTCCGAAACAGGACCAGTCCGTCCGTTCGTCGTTATAGTCAGTTGCAGCTACGGCAAGACAATACGCATCGTAGGCCGCAGGATAGAAAACGGCCGTATTGTCGTTTCCGGCCGCAGCCGCAACCACTACGTCCTTGTCATGGGCGTACCTGAGGGCATCGCGCAGGGAATCGTCGGGCTGGTCGCCCCCCAGGCTGAGGTTGATGACGTCGGCGCCGTTGTCGGCCGCCCAGAGGATTCCGTCGATGAGATCGCTATAAAACGCGATACCTTCCTTATCGGCAACCTTGACCGGGAGGATCAGGCAGTTCCAAGCGACTCCGGCTATGCCCTCATCGTTATTGGTATCGGCGGCAGCTACGCCGGCTACATAAGTCCCGTGGCCGTTGTCGTCGGTGGCGTCCCAGTCCTCGTTGGCGAAATCACGGCCGCGCGATACGGTCTTATTTTTTAGGTCCGGGTGCTCAAAGTCAATTCCGGAATCGATAATGGCGACGACTGTCTCCGCAGATCCCTTGGCCTCCTCCCAGCCGGTAGTGGCCTTGATATCGGCTTGGGCCTTGCCGCTGGGGGCGCCCGGGACGTCGATCTTCTGCCCGGTGTTGTTGAGGGCCCACTGCTCTCGGAAAAGAAGATCGTTGGGAGTGACCATGATCCGGGCGATATAGTTGGGTCCGGCATACATGACATCGGGATTCTGGCTCAGGGCGTAGGCCATCTCTTCCACCGACGCCCAGTCGGGAATCCTGACTTGGTAGAGGTTGAGATGGGAGATCCTTTTGATCTTCTTGGTGTCGTACCTGGCCAGGGTGGCATTGACGAACTGGGTGCTAACGCTGGGCTTGAACCTGACCAGGACCTGACCGGGAGCGTAACGAGGGCCCTCCGCCCGGAGGGGGAGGCCGCCGTTGAGCGAAAGGATCGTCCGGCCGATGGTCGGGGTTGCCCGCTTCCTGGTCCTCTCTTCGCGGGCCTTCTGGAAGCTATAGCCGGAGGCGAACAGGACAAGCAGAAGGGCCGTGATTACGAGGCTTTTTCTCTTCAGTATGGTCATCGTTTCCTCCGCATCAATCAGAGAGCAAGAAGCGTCTGGACCATGAACGAATAGTCTATGCCGTTCGGGCGGGGATGGAGGCCGGCTTCGGCCCGGAGGCGAAGCGAGGAGGAGAACTCGAAGTCGGCTCCCAGTCCGAGGGCGAACGGGCTCTTGCCCTTGATGTCCTTCTTCTCGCTTCCCTTGAGATCCTGGACGGTTTGCCCCAGCTCGAAGTTTCCCCAGAGGTAATCGAAGCGAGGATAAAGAAATGGAGTGACACCCTCCCAGCCCCGGTAGGTCAAGACAGGTCCCACTGAAGCCTTCATCCAAATCGGCTTCCCTTTGGCCGATCCCTCAACGGCCAAGCCGGGGATCTTCCATTCCTTATTGAGTCCCAGTGAGGCGAAGAACTGGCCGCGAATGTCCACTCCGAAGGCAGCTCCTCCGAGTACGGACTTCTCGACCTCTGCCCCGAGCAGAATCCCGCCGATGCTTCCGGAATCGGTATCAATTTCGAGGGAGTAGGGGAGCCGGCGGAAGGCCAGGCCATCGAAAGTGGATGAACTGTAGCCGACATGGGCGGACAGGGAGAATCCCGGCCGGAACTCGTACTCGAGGACGAGGCTGGCCAGAAGAGCCGTCATCTTGGGAATGACGTCCTGGACCTCCTCGTTCAAATCGAGGGTCCGGGAGAGATATCCGAAGCTCAGCCCTGCTCTGAAGCTCGAGCTCTCCGTATCGGGGCGGGCCTGCCCAACGGCCGGGGGAGCGAGGGCAAAGAGGACGACGAAGATGAGCGCACAGCACAGAATCAGACGATATCTCATTGAACCTCCCTTATCGGGCCGGCTTGGCGGCGGCCTTGTTGATCTCGGTCAGCCGCGCTTGGGCCTTCTTGGCGAATTTGCTCTCGGGAAAATCGGTGACAAGCTTGGTGAAGTAGGGGATGCTCTCCTCGGTCTTTTTCCATTTATAGTAAGAATCCGCCAAATAATAATAGACCTCGTCCATCTTGGAGTAGCTCGGGTAGTTCGTCAGGATCTCGGACAACCTTGCCGTCGACGCTTTGTAGGCATAGACTCGGAAGTAGTGCTCGCCGATGCTGAAGGTATGCTCGGCCAGGCGTTCCTCGCACTCGGTGAGCTGCTTCTGGGCGAGCTTGGCCTCTTCGCTCAGAGGAAAATTGGCGATCACCTTCTTGAACTCGATCACAGCCTGGGTGGTCTTGGTCTGGTCGCGGCCTGCCTTAAGGGTCTTCTTGAAGAAGGTCATAGCGATCCGGTACTGCGCATAAGAGGCCGAGGGGCTATAGGGGTAGAGCTGAATGAACTCCCGGTATTCGGAGGCGGCCAGGATCATGCTGCTCTCATCGCCCTTATCAAAGTAAGAGTCGGCAATCGCCAATTTGGCCCGCTGGGCATAGAAGCTCTTGGGGAAGGAATCGATCACCTGACGAAAATATAGACGCGCCTTCTCGGCGTCTTTTTTCATGATCTCCTGGCCGGCTTTGTACAGGGCCTCATCTGAAGCCGCGATCTCGGGGGCGATCTCCACCGGCTTCTCTTTGCAGCTCCAGGCGCCCAACCCGCAGAGAAAGGCAACGACGAGAATCAGGCTGGTTCTGTTCATGGCCGTCACTTCTGTCCTTGATTCATTCTAAGCTTGATACAGTGCTTTGATCCATTCCCATTCCTCCCGCAGCCCATCCTTGAGGACGGTCCGGGGGGAGTAGCCGAGGTCGAGGCGTGCCTTTTGGATGTCGGCGAAGGTATGAGCGACATCGCCCTTTTGCCGTTCTTCCCGTTTCACCTCGACCTTTTTTCCGCAGATCTCTTCGAGGACCGGGAAGAGGTCGTTCAGACGTTCCCGGTGTCCTCCGCCGACGTTGTAGACTTCACCGGCGCGGCCCCGCCGGCTGGCAGAGAGGCTGGCCTCCACGATGTCGTCGACATAGGTGAAATCGCGGGTCTGCTCCCCGTCTCCGAAGACGGCGATGGGCCGGCCCTCGGCGATCGCCCGGAAAAACTTGTGGAAGGCCATGTCCGGCCGCTGACCGGGCCCGTAGACCGTGAAAAACCGGAGCGCGACGGTCGGGACCCCATAGTTCTGGAAATAGAGAAAACAGAGCTGCTCGGCGGCCAGCTTGGTGACGCCGTAGGGAGAGAGGGGATAAGGAAGGCTCGTCTCCGACATCGGCAGCGTCGGGGACAACCCGTAAACCGAGGAAGAGGAGGCGTAGATCAGCCTGTGAAGAGGCTTTCCCTTGGCCCCCTCCAGCAGCCGCTGGGTGCACTGGATGTTGTTCTGGATGTAGACGGAGAAATTCTCCCCCCAGCTCGATCGCACGCCCGCTTGGGCGGCCAGATGGTACACGACGTCGACCCGGGCGAGGATTCCCTCGAGGTCGAGGTCGAGGAGGTCCTGCGGAAGGAACTCGAAATTCCGGTCGCCGGCGAGCGGAGAGAGGTTGCGCTCCTTGATCCAGCGAGGGTAGAAATCGGTGAAGGAATCGACCGCGATGACGTGAGCGCCTTCCCGGAGCAGGCGGCGACTGAGGTGAGACCCGATGAACCCCGCCGCGCCTGTCACCAGCACGTTCATCGGTGGTTTTCCTTGGTCATGATTTCCTTCAGCCGGGCGATCACCCGGACCGGGTCTTCGGCGGCGAAGATGGCTGCACCCACGACCAGGATCTCGGCGCCGTCCCGGATCAGGCTTTCCGCGTTGGCCGGGTTGACCCCCCCGTCCACCTCGATAGGGATGGAGAGGTTCTGTCCGCCGATCCAGCTCCGCAGCTGCCGGATCTTTTGGTGCGTGGACTCAACGAACTTCTGTCCCCCGAACCCCGGGTCGACCGACATCACCAGGATGTAGTCGAGCTCCTTCAGGATGTCGTTGAGGAGATGGATCGGTGTCGCCGGGTTGAGGGCGATGCCGGCCTTGCGGCCGAGCTCTTTGATCAAGGAGATATCGCGGTGAAGGTGGGTGGAGGCCTCGACGTGAATGGAGATCCAGTCGGCTCCGGCCTCGTGGAAGAGGGGGATGAAGAAACCGGGGTTTTCGACCATCAAGTGAACATCGATCGGCAGTCGGGTTGTCTTTTTAATCGAAGAGACGGCCTGTGGTCCAAGGGTCAGGTTGGGGACGAAGTGGCCGTCCATGATGTCGAGGTGGATCATATCCGCCCCGGCGTCCTCGGCCATCCGAACGGCCTCTCCGATCCGGGAGAAATCCGCGGACAAGATCGAGGGGGCGAGTCGGATCATCGGCTGACCTCCAAGGCGATCAGGCTTCTCTTGGCGATTCCGAAGCCGTTGGGAGGGAACTGTTTGATGATGACGCCCGGGTCAAGGCCCGGATAGTAGGAGTAGCGAACATCGGCCACCTTGAAGCCCAGCTCTTTGAGCCGGGATAGGCAGGGGCCGGCCTTCCGGCCGATGAGGTCGGGCATCAGGTATCTCGGCTCGATCTCTCCCTGGCTCACCAGGAAATTGAGGGGAGTGGGGCGTTTGATCCTCTGTCCCCCCGGCGCAGGCTCCTGAGCGATGATGCGGCCGGCCGCATACTGGGCGGTATGAATCTGGGAGATCAGCCCTCTCTGCTGCCCGCCTTCGCCCAGGACCTTGCTGGCTGCTTCCAGGCTCCTGCCGACGAGCGCGGGGACCTCGACGAGCTCGCTCCCACCGCTGACGATAACGCGGACAGGCCGGTTGACCCGGATCTTGGAGCCCGCCGGCGGATCCTGAGATATGATCTGACCCCGCTCATAGCGGTCGTTGAATTCGATCCCCTTTTCCTGGAGAGGCAGTCTCTTCTGGGCGAGATCCCTCTCCGCCTCGGCCAGGGTTTTCCCAGAGACATCAGGTACCGAGACGATGTCCCCTTTCTGGATGACATGGGACGATAAGACCGCGGTGGAGAGAAAGACGATCAGAAGAAAGAGCAGGAATTGGCTATAGGCCAGGGTTTTTTGGGACGGCATAATGTAGGCACCGCGCTGTTCGAGCACTCTAATTTTTGAAATTCTTGATTAAGATACCATACTATTAGAACGAAGTAAACACGACGCGGGTTGCGTGCAGACGACTCTCGTTGAGTGCCGTCGGTCATTGAATTATAATGAGCCGGTATCCAAGAGACCCGACAGGAGATAGGGACGATGAGCAAGATATCCGATTTCCGGAGCGATACGGTCACCCGTCCGACGGAGAGCATGAGGCGGGCCATGGCCGGGGCGGTCGTTGGCGACGACGTCCTCGGCGACGATCCTACGGTGCAGGACCTCGAGGCGTTGGCCGCGGGCATAATGGGCAAGGAGGCCGCTTTGTTCGTACCCTCGGGAACGATGGGGAATTCGGTGGCGGTCAAGGCCTGGACGCGCGAGCTCGAAGAAGTGATCGTGGAAGCCCGGTCGCACATCTTTAACATGGAATCCACCCATCTGACCTTCATCTCCCGGGTGACCCCGCGGCCGCTCGGTTCTCGGCGGGGCGCCATGGACCCGGACGAGGTCGAGGCCAACATCAGGAAGCCTTCGGTCTACATCCCGCGGACGTCGCTCGTCTGTGTCGAAAACACCCATAACAACTGGAGCGGCGCCGTCCTGCCTCTCGCCAACCTCAAAGCCATGCGGGAGATCGCCGACAAACATCAGATCAGGATCCACATGGACGGGGCCCGCATTTTTAACGCCAGCACGGCTTCCTCTATCCCGGTGAAGGATTATGCGGCGCTGGCCGATTCGGTGATGTTCTGTTTGTCCAAAGGGCTCTCCGCGCCGGTCGGGTCGATGCTCGCCGGTCCGCGCGGCTTTATCGACTATGCCCGGAGGATTCGGAAAGCACTTGGAGGGGGAATGAGGCAGGCGGGGGTATTGGCCGCGCCGGGAATCATCGCCCTGACTGAGATGGTCGGCCGGCTCGGTCAAGACCATGCGCGCGCCAAAAAGCTGGCTTCGGCCATCGCCGGTTTGCCCGGGGTCAGGCTCGACCCCGCGGACATCGAGACCAACATCATCATCTTTGAACTTTCCCATCCTCGCGTCTCGATCTCCGAGTTCATCGACGAGCTCAGAAAACGGCGCGTCCTGGCGCTGGCGCTGAGCGGCGGCGTCCGCTTCGTCACCCACAATGACATCGACGACGAGGATGTCGAGCGGGCCATCGCCGCCTTCCAAGAAATTCTCGCCCGAGGCTAGGGTCCGAGAGCGTCGGCGATGAGCTGGGCGAGGTCCTTGACCTTGATGTCTCCTCTCTGTTTGTCCTTGAGCCCGTCTTTCAGCATGTTGAGGCAGAACGGGCAGGACGTGGCCGCGACCTCTGCCCCTGAGGCGATGACCTCCTCGGTCCGCAGGTGGTTGATGCGCTGGCCGAGCTTCTCTTCTGTCCACATCAAGCCCCCTCCGGCGCCGCAGCAAAAGCTGTGCTCGCGATTGTTCTTAAGTTCGGCGAAGGTCTTCGGGCCGAGCGAAGCGATGATCTCCCGCGGTTCTGTGATGAGCCCGTTGTGACGTCCGAAATAGCAGGAATCGTGATAGGTCAGCCGGGAAAGCCCGTTCGCCCCGAGCAGCAGCCGTCCTGCCCTGATCAGCTCCCGCAGAAAGACGACGTGCGGGATGACCTCGATCTCGGCCAGTCGGGCTTGGTCTTTTTCCGGGATGCCGGGGAGGAGCCCGCGGAGTTTGGGATATTCGTTCTTAAACGTGTTATAGCCATGGGGGCAGAAGGTGAGGATCTTTTTCACTTGATACTGGAGCCAGAGGCCGGCATTTTCCGCGGCCAGGCTTTGGAAGAGGTATTCTTGGCCCAGGCGGCGAGCCGAATCGCCGCAGCATTTTTCCTCAGTCCCCAGGATGGCGAAATCGAGGCCGGCCTTTTTTAGGATCGTGACCATGGCCTTGGCGATCTGTGCGCCTTCTTCATCAAACGAACCAGCGCAGCCGACCCAGAGCAGATATTCGGCCGAGCCGCGCTCCGCCATCAGAGGCACGTCCAGCCCGACGGCCCAGTCCGCCCGCTTGGCGAACCCGATGCCCCAGGGGTTCGAGTTCGTCTCCATGTTTCGGAAGAAGGCGCCGAGCTCCTGCGGAAACCGGCTCCGCATCAGGACTTCGCTCTGGCGGACGCCGACGATCTTGCGGATGTGCTCGATCTCGACCGGGCAGACGTGCTGGCAGGCGCCGCAGGTGGTGCAGGTCCAGATCTCCCCTTCGGTGTGAACATCAGGAAGGAGAGGGGGCAGGTCATCGCGCTTGTTCTCGACCAGTCTCCGCCTTTGTTCGAGCAGGTGTTTCTTCAGGTTGAAGATGATCATCTTGGGAGAGAGGGGCTTGCCGCTGGCGAAGGCCGGGCAGGCGTCCTGGCAGCGGCCGCACTCCATGCAGGCGAAGGCGTCGAGATAATCCTTCCAACTGAGGTCGGCCGCCTTCTCGACGCCGAAGACTTCGGCCTGTTCGATATTGATCGGCCGGATCTCGCGGCCCGAGCCGGGAGACCGGAGGAAGACGTTCACTGGGCCGGTGAACATGTGGAAATACTTGGAGTGGGGGACATAGGCGATGAACCCGAAGACGATCAAGATATGGAGCCACCAGGAGATCTTGAGATGGGCGGCTAAAGTCCCAACCGGCAGGCCGGTGAGTCCTGCGGCCAGCGTTTTTCCCAGAAATGACAACCGGGCGCTCTCCGGATGGGAGGCAATGGCGAAGGCCTCGAAATAGAGATAGCTCAGGGTGACAGAGATCAACAGCGCGTAGATCACACCGGAGTCGAAGAGTGTCGTCCGGTAGGCCTTTGGCCGGATGAGGAAGCGGCGGACGATGAAAAAGGCGACACCGACCAGCACGAGGACGGCGAAAGTGTCGACGAGGAGTGAGAAGAAGAGGCCGAACCCGGCGTTCCCGAAGAGGTAGAACTTGTCGAAAAACCCCTCGAGCGTGTGGTTGACGGTCATCGTGTCGAAGTTCAGGGCGCCGTAGAAGATGAGCACGTGCATAATCCCGGTGAAGGCTCGTTCGTCCTTGAGCGTGCATCTTTGGAGGAAGACTTTGGCCAGCGTATCTCCCAGGCGGCGCCAGACGTCGCCGGCCCGAAACTCCGGCTTCCCCCGGCGGAGGATTTGAAGCCGCATGCGGACCGGGTAGATAAATGCGGCCGCCGTCGCCAGGATGACCAGAGAGAAGAGGGCCTTTTCCCAGGCTGGTAGCATGCTTCCTCCTTTTAAAAAGGAATGGCAATTCCCCAGGTCAATTTATAGTATGTTTGCTTGTTGCCGAGGGGACTTCTCACCAGGTCCGACCAGATACCTCCTCCCAGGCTGGCTT
The DNA here is from genome assembly GCA_017886205.1 of Candidatus Aminicenantota bacterium. GTDB lineage: Bacteria > Acidobacteriota > Aminicenantia > Aminicenantales > UBA8522 > UBA8522. Next base: position 22,954 of record JAFNEO010000041.1, read on the forward strand.
CGAGCCATCCGGACAGCCGGGCGCGGAAGACGAGGTCGGCCAGCCAGGTCTCGCTCCGGCCGAACGTCCGGCTGGACTGAGCGATGACCTGGAGGCTTAAACTGGCTGCCTCGCCGAGTGATGCGCCGACCCGCAGGCCGAGCTCCTGCCTGAGCTTCTCGCCCGAAAGGTCGAGATAAACTCTCTGGTTGGTGTGGTGGAAGAACCGCAGGAAAGGCTCGACGATAAAAGCCTCCCCAGGCCAAGGTATATATATTCCGAAGGAGTTGCGGTTGGTGTAGTAGGGCTTGCCGAGCAGGGTGCTGGTGTGGTCCGAGTCGTGGTCGGAATCGTGGCCGATATCCAGGGCCAGGTTGCGGACGACCTGCTGGCGGAGAGAGAAGTGCCAGTCGAACTTGGTCCTCTCCCCGTCTTTGTCATGGGTGATGAGCTGGGCGTGAAGGATGGTGCTCGACGAGATCAGGAGATAGTTATGGAACCCGAAGTTCCAGCGGTCCTCTTCGCCGCTGAGGTCGTTGTAGCTGGGAAAAGTGGAGGGGGAGAGCAGCTGGCCGAAGAGTTCCCCGTGCAGGGTGATCTTCTTCTGGTAGAAGAGGTTCTCTCGGGGGTCAAAGCGGCGGTAGATGAAGACCTCGTAGCCGGGGAGGACGGGTGGGAGCCAAAGGCAGACGGCCAGGCCCCCAAGCAATACTATTCCGATCGGTTTTATATAGTTTTTAAAATTCATAGCGCATTCCCAAACGGATGACCCGCGGCGACTGGATTTCGGTGGCGTAGCGCAACGGGAATTCCGGCCCCGTCCATTCGTTCTCCCGAGTCGCCAGGGCCCAGTCGAAAATATTGTACGCGTCGAGGAAGACCCGGCCCCGGGCCCTGCCCAGGGCGATGGTCTTCTCCAGCCGCAGGTCCACAGTCATGTTGAACTCATAGCGGGCCACACCACGCGGGAAGGACTGGATGTAGAAAGGTCCCTGGTTGAGTCCGGTGATGATGATCTTGCGGCTGAACGGCTGTCCGTCGTAGTACTTGGCCAGGCCGGCCAGGCGGAAACCAAAGGGCAAGGGGAAGCTTACCCCCAGCCGGGCCGTGTAGGCCCGGTCGAAGCGCAGGCGCCCCTTGGCGAAGAGAAAGGCATTGGGATTGTCATAGAGAGCCCCGATGACGCCATCGTCATTCTCGTATTCGGTATTCCCCGGGCTCGACGTCCCGATGGCCTCGGTGGCCGTGGCGGCAAGGAAGAACACGGTGGGGCCGAATTTCTTGACCAGGGTAAGGTCGAGCCCGCGGTACCGGCTGACCCGGCTCCCGGCGTCCGGGTTTGTTAGCAAGAAGAGATCGTTTCCCAATGTCTCTTTGTTCTGGTTGTACACCGTCAGGTAGAGATCGTCGGGGGTCCCCGGGATCGTGTCGTCCCCGGGGTCGTAGAGCTGGACCGGGCTGTATGTGGTAAGCGGGACGCCGATGTTGAGCGTCTCCACGAGGTGGCGCGTCTCCCGGTAGAAGCCCGCCAAGGTCAGATAGAGATCACCCTGGAAGATCTTCGTGATGGAGACGGAAGATTCGTCCGTGTACGGCCTTTTGAGTCCGGGATCGATGTCGGCATAAAACGGCCCCTCCCGCCGCCACAGTTCTCCCTCCTCGCCCGGCTGGAATCGCCCGTCATGGTTGAGGTCTGTCCAAGGATAGACCAGAGCGCCGACGGCCTGAGGATTCCCATAGCTCAGATACTGGAGGGGAAGATGGAAATAGGTGCGGCCGGCCGATACCCTAAGGGTCAGGGACTTATCGTTCAAAAAGGGAAGGGCGAAGCTCAAGCGCGGAGCGACATTGAGCCAATCGATTTTTCCTCCTTCCCGGTCGGGTGGCGGGAAGATATCGGGCAGCGCCCCGATTCGGGGGACCCGGCCTCGCGTCGAGACCAGGTGAAGTCCAAACGAGAGCGAGGCCAAGTTCGGGAAGAGGATGTGATCCTCGGCGAAAAGATGGATATCGAAGGACGTCTCCTTGTGGTGGACGGGCGTATTATAACGAACGATCTCGAACGGCTCATCTCCCAAGTAATGAAGATGGATGTTGTCGAGGATCTCTTCCTCTGACGAAGAGACCGCATAGCGCAAGGATAATCCGTAGTCGACCCGCTGGTGGAGCCGGGACAGGCGACCAAATACGGCCTGTCCTTTTCCCTGCAGGATGACGGTCGTCCGATCGTCCCGGCCGGCCGCGGCCGCCGCTCCCGAAGGGATCTCCCGGAATACTTCTTGGCCATGAGGCTCACTGACGCCGTCCTGGAATTGGGAATGGATGTTGCCCTTGTTGAACGCAGCGCCGACCTCGAAATGGTGGTCCGGCCGGAAGCGGGCGCGCCAGATGACCTGGAATACGTTGTAGAGATTTTTCCGGTCGAGCGTTGCCGAAAACGGCACATCCCGGGCCGCTCCGGAAGTGGGATGATGGATCGCCTGGCCGGTCCAGAGGACATGGAGAGAGCTCCGGCCGAGCCGATAGGTGAGGTTGGCCAGGGCCGAAGATATCGTCCCTTTATCGTCCGGGCCGAACTCGGCGACATCCCGACTGAGGTTCAGGTATGACAGGGAAGCGAAAACGAGGAGCTTTTCCGGAACGATAGGGCCGGAGAACTGGGCGCTGTAGTTCTCAAAGGAATTCAGCCGGGTTCGTTCATTAAGGCCTTCGTCCTGCAGCCTCAGGGGGTTGGAGCCGGATGTCATCCCCGGGGTGGTGAAAAAGGCGGTAAGGGCGCCGTGATAATCGGCCGTGCCCTGTTTGGGAACCAAGTCGAAAGCACCTCCCGGCGAAAGATAGGCGATAGGCTGCCGGCCGTTGCTGTGGGTGACGAACTGGAGCGCCTCGAGGTCGGGATAATAGAGAGGAGTTCCCGTGACACAGGGATCGGTCGCCTCCAGCCCGTTGATGAGATAAGAGCTCTGCGTCCAGGAGACGCTGCCGCGCGAGCTCCAGAGCGCCGGCAGGCTCGCCCAGACGCCCCCGACGTCGATCCTGTTGGTTGTAGCCGATAGATCTTGGTTTTCGATAAGCGACCAGATGTTGTTGGCCGATGGCATTGACTGGACTTGGAAATCATCGATGATCGTGCGGGAGGAGACATCGGACAGATCGGCCCAGACCAGGGATGGGCCGGAGCCCGCCGACGTCGCCTTCGCCGTCAAGTTGATCCGGACAAAGAGGACGCACGACGGTTCGAAGGCGATGCCTTGGCGAGAGTACGGCCCGAACCCTGCGCGGTCGATGAGGAGGCCGTATCTACCCGGCGGGATTCCGCTGAGGGCGAAGGAACCGTCGGCGGTTGACCGGGCCGACAGGCGGATCAGGCCGTCGGCCGAGGTCAGTTCGATGTGGGCGTCGGCGACGGGCCCGCCGCCCGGGTCGAGGATGCCGCCGAGAAGGACTCCCGGATTTTGCGCCCAGGCGAGCGGGGCGACCATGAGAATCATAAGAATAACGAGGAGCAGCCGGAGGGGCGCAAGAGCGTCGCCAGAGAGGTCGCGTTTTCTCAGTTCTTCATCTCCTGCCTAAACCTCCCTATAATTCCCAATTTCCGATAGCGCTGTCAAGGAGAGGTTCGCCCGCCGCTATTTCCTTATGATCAAGGCGAGGGAGAGTCCCTGACGAAAGCCCTCCGAAGCATAGGGGACCTATTTCCATTTTTCTTGACCAAGGCGAGGGGCTGTTGGCGACAAACCCGTTTGAGGGCGGAGCGGGCATGGATCTCTTCCGGAGGAAGAGAGAGCGCAGCCCGAAAGCGAGCTGCTTTTGGCTCGCCGGGACAAAAGCAGCGTGGTTTGGAGCCAATTGCCCCGAGCCGTTTTGAAAACTCCGGTCAAAGAAACTATAATGACGCTTCATCGGTGCGACCGGAAATCTCCCGACTGAGGAGGCCTCATGTCCGAGAAACGCGACCTCATCATCATCGGCGGCGGCCCCGGGGGCTATGTGGCGGCCTTGCGCGCGGCCCAGCTCCGGAAAAAGGTGACCGTTATAGAGGAAGACCGCATCGGCGGGACATGCATGAACTACGGCTGCATCCCGACCAAGTTCCTGCTCAGCCAGACCAAGACGTGGAGCGAGCTCAGGCACAACCCGAGGATCGAAGGATGGGGAGAGACCGTTCGTCTGAATTGGCCGAGCGTCCAAAAGGAAAAGAGGGCGATCGTTGATCGGCTGGTCCGCGGCACCGAGTTCCTGCTCGAACGGAACGGCGTCGAGGTCCTGAAGGGGAGGGGTGAGCTGAAGAGTGAAAGAAAAGTCCTCTTTTGTGGACACGCCGAAGAGAAAGCGCTGGAGGCGGAAAAAATAATCCTGGCCACGGGCAGCTCCTCGGCCGGCCTTCCATTCTTAAAGCCCGACGGAAATACAGTCATCACTCATCTGGAGGCGCTGGACTCTGAGGACGTCCCCCGATCGCTCGTCGTCGTCGGCGCCGGCGCCATCGGGCTGGAAATCGGGACGATCTATTCCCGGGTCGGGACCGAGGTGACGGTTCTGGAGATCCTGCCGACGATCCTGCCGGGGACGGACCGGCAGATGGCCGCGCGCTTAGAAAGGTCGCTCAAGAGACAGGGGCTGAAGATATTCACCGAGATGCGCATCGAGGAGAGCTTCCGCGAGGCCGGGAGGGTATGCCTCAAGGGGACCTGCCTTAAGTCTGGCCGACCTTTTGAATTCGGCGCCGAGAAAGTGCTCCTAGCCGCGGGCCGCGGGCCGAATTCAGAATTCCTCCGGGAGGGCTTTGGCGAGCTCTTGGACCGCGGCGGGTTCGTCCAGGTCAGTGCCCGATTGGAGACGGCCGCGCCCGGGATCTACGCCATCGGTGACCTCATCGGAGGCAAGTTGCTGGCCCATAAGGCCTCCCACGAGGGGATCATAGCGGCCGAGAATGCGGCCGGCGGCTCAGGAGAGATGGATTATGGGGCTTTGCCCATGGCGGTTTTCACCGAACCGGAGTTAGCTTCAGTTGGGCTGACGGAGGATGAAGCCAATGCCGCCGGCCTTCAAATCCATGTCGGGTTATTCTCGCTCCAGGCGAACGGCCGGGCGCTGACCTTGGAGAATCCGGAGGGAATGGTTAAGATTATCGCCGGCCGGGACGACCGGGTAATCGGGGCTCATATCCTCGCCCCCTTCGCCAGCGAGATGATCCCGGAGATGACGCTGGCCGTGCGCCTGGGATTGACGGTCCAGGACGTGTCCCAGACCATCCATGTTCATCCTACGGTTTCCGAAGCGATGATGGAGGCGGCCCTAAAGGCCAAGGGGATGGCCCTCCACGCCCTGAACCAATGAGCTCGTGGTGCGTCTCATAAATAACTTGGCTTTAGGACGATCCATATAGACGCGCCACCGCGGGGGAGTTTGAGGGGGACTTTTAGAAGAGATTTATGAGACGGGACACTAGCGGATATACCCCAGGGCGCGGAGCATCTCCTTTGTCTTGTCGTCGATCTGGATGTCCTGCTTCCCGCTGAGAATATCCCGGGCGAAGTCCTCGAGCTCCTTTCTGAGCGGCAGCAGCTCTAAGGGCCAATTCCGGCCGTCGTAGAGGTTGGCTTTTTCCCCAGGATCGCTCTTCAGGTTATAGAGTTCATATCTATTATTCTGGGCGGTAAGGAGAAGATGCCAGGGGGGGGAAAGCAGTCCGAAGCGGTCCTTATAAGCTTCCGGACGATAGGTTTCTTCGAAGATGATCGGCTGGTCCTTCTTTTTAAGGCGCAAGAGGTTTCTGCCCTGGAAATGGGGAAGGGGCTTGATCCCCACCATGGCCGCGATGGTCGGGGCGACATCAAGGAGCGTGACGTATTCGGTCCGGACGATCCCCTTCTGGTCCTGAGAGGGATCACAGATGATGAGCGGAACATGGAGATAAACGTCGTAGAGAAAGTGAATGTGACCCAAGTGCGGGTCGCCGAAGTCGTTGTGGTATTCGCCCAGTCCCTCTCCATGATCACCGACCAGAAGGATGGCCGTTTTGGCGAAGAGCTGGAGCTCCCGCAGCTTTTCCCAGAGCTTCCCGATCTCTCCATCCATGTATTCGACTTCTCTTCGGTAGCAGATTGGGACGGTCTGTCGGGTCAAGAGGGGTATTCCCCGGAATGTGAGCTTGACCAGTCTGCGGCCGGCGCTGTTCCGGATTTCGATCAGGCTGTTGTTATTAAAAAAATATATATCATCGGAGGGCCGGATGTACCAGCCGCGAAGGAAATCGACCTGGTAGCTTGGTGGCTCGAGCGCTGGATCGAACTCCAGCCTGTCCAGCCGGCCGAGAAAATGGTCGGGCCGATCGTCGAATTCGTTCTGGAACTCAATCCGGAGCTGGTTCTTTCCCGGCCTCAGGTCGAGCCTGACTTCGTTGAGAGTGTACTTCTGGAGGCTCGTTTCGGCGACCTGCCGGTCATTCAGGAAGAGCCTGAAGTCCAGCGGAGAACTAGGAGGAGCGTAGGGATCATGAGGGTCGGAATAGTGGACCCAGAGGAAAAACGGTCGGTTCCTGTTTTTCTCCAGCCAGGAGAACACTCGCGCGTTGACCTCGGCCGCTGAGAGGTACCAGCGCTCCGGAGGAAACTCGTCCAGATAGTCCTCGAAACCCTGTTCCAGACCGAAGGAGGCTTTGAGGACACCCAGTGAAACAAAGGCGGCCGTGGCGAATCCCTTTTTCCGGAAGAGGTTGACCAAGGACGGACGGGCCCGCTTGGCGGCGATCTTCTGGCCATTGTTGTAGTTTCTGATGGCGTGGGGCGGCTCGGAAAAAAAGAGCGAGGCATGAGAAGGGAGGGTGATCGGGATAAGGCTGTAGGCGTTCCGATACAGGGTCCCCTCCCGGGCGAGGAGGTCGACGTTGGGAGTGGCGGCGTTGGCCGGCTCATAGGCGCTGATGTAATCGGCGCGCTGGGTGTCGAGGGTGATCAAGATGACATTCTCCGGCCGCGCTCCTGCCCGGCAGGAGAGAGAGCCGAGGAGGACAGCTAGACCGGCCAGAGACAAGGCCCATGGGCCGATCTTGACGGAAACGGACGGTCGGGTCATCTTGGGTTTTGGGAGTCCGTATTATGTGGGATCGCGGTTTTTTTGTCAAAAGCGGTTGCTATTTCGGGGGCGTTTTATTAAAATCCCCCCCTCGCAGGAAGGAGAAACGTGGTCGAGGTTTTTTTAGTCTTCCTCATCTTCGGGCTTCTCGGCTTAATCCTCATCTTTATGAACAAGCTGCTGGGGCCTTCCCGCACCAACCCGGCCAAGGAACAGCCCTTTGAATGCGGCAGCCCTTACCTCCAGAAAGGGATCAACCCGTTCTCGATCAAGTTCTGTCTGATCGCGTTCATCTTCCTGCTCTTTGACGTCGAGGTGGTCTTCTTCTTTCCCTGGGCGCTTGTTTTCAAGGAGATGCCGGGAACGGCCCTCATCATCATGATGGCCTACATCGCGGTCCTGGTGGTCGGGTTCGTCTATGCCTGGAAAAAGGGTGCCTTCGAATGGGAATGAGGGAAAAGAAGCCATGACCGAGGAAAAGAAGAAGCGCCCACCGGCCGGGCCGTTCATAACCACCCAGTTCAACACCCTGCTCGGCTGGGCGCGCAAGTTCTCGCTCTTCCATTATCCCTTCGTCACGGCCTGCTGCGGGATGGAGTACATGTCGGCCGCCTGCGCTCATTTCGACATCGACCGTTTCGGAGCCGGATGGACGCGCTTCTCACCGCGGCAATCGGATATGCTCCTGGTCGTGGGCACCATTACCCAAAAGGAAGCCCCGGTCCTCCGGACGGTCTATGACCAGATGACCGAGCCCAAGTGGGTCATCGCCTTCGGGACCTGCGCCGTGAGCGGCGGGATCTACGACAACTACGCCGTCGTCCAGGGAATCGACCAGATCATCCCCGTAGACGTTTACATCCCGGGCTGCCCCCCAAGGCCCGAGACCGTGCTCGACGGTTTGCTGAAACTGCAGGAGAAAATCCAGCATCAGGACCACGATTGGCGATGGAAGAAAAAACGATCCTAGAACGGCTCCGGAAGGAATTCCCGGCCGGCGTACGAGAGACCTTGACTTCGTTGGGCGATGAGGTCGCGGTCATCGATAAAGGGGCGCTCCTCCCGGTTGTCACCTTTCTCAGGGATGGGCCCGGCGAGTTCACCATGCTCCTGGACCTGACCTGCGTCGATTATCCGGGCCAGGAGCCGCGCTTCGAGATGGTCTATCATCTCTTTTCGCTGTCCCGCAACCGGCGCCTGAGGATCAAGACGAGACTCGGCGAGAGCGACCTCCGGATCGCCTCATTGACCTCTCTCTGGAAGAACGCCAACTGGCTGGAGCGCGAGGTCTACGACCTTTTCGGAGTGCATTTCGAGGGGCACCCCGACCTCCGGCGTCTCTTCATGTACGACGGGTTCGAAGGTTATCCGCTGCGCAAGGACTACCCCCTGCGCCGGCGCCAGCCCCTTATCCGCCTGAAGGAGTGACATGCCGACACGGATCCAGAAACAGGCCCGGCAGGATACGATGCTCCTGAACATGGGGCCCTCTCACCCGGCCATGCACGGGACGATCCGCGTCATGCTGGAGCTCGACGGCGAGCGCATCCTCAACTCCGAAGTGGAGGTCGGCTATCTCCATCGCGGGTTCGAGAAGACCTGCGAGCACCGGACCTACTTTAGCCTCCTGCCTTATACTGACCGGCTGAACTACGTTTCTCCGCTCATCAATAACCTCGGCTATGTTATGACCATCGAAAAGATGCTCGGCGTCGAGGTCCCGGAGCGCGCCCAATATATCCGTGTCCTGATGAGCGAGCTCTCACGCATCTCCGACCACCTCACCTGCCTGGCCGCCATGGCCATGGAATGCGGCGCCTTCACGGTCTTTCTGTACAAGATGAAGGCCCGTGAATTCCTCTGGGATGTCATTGAACAGACCACCGGCGCCCGGATGACGACCTCTTATATCCGTATCGGCGGTGTCCGGGCAGACCTCCATCCCGATTTCGACGCGGTCCTGAAGAAAGCGGTCGAAGAGACGCGGCTGGTCCTCAAGGACGTCCATGGACTCCTGGATAAAAATAAAATCTTTCTCAACCGGACCCGGGATGTCGCTGTCATGTCCCGGGAGGATGCCGTCGCTTTTGGCTGGACCGGGCCCTGCCTGCGCTCCACCGGCGTCTCCTACGATGTGCGCAAGGCCCAGCCTTATCTCGTCTATGACCGGCTGAACTGGGACGTTCCACTGGGCGAGAGGGGAGACAACTTCGACCGCTACCTGGTCCGGATGAAGGAGATGGAGCAAAGCCTGCGCATCATCGAGCAGGCCGCCGCCCGCATTCCCGAGTCTTCCCGGGGCTTTATCGCCGAGGGAATGGCGCCCGCTCAGGCCATCAAGGAATCGCGCCGCCAACGGGTCCGGAAGGACATCGCCCTTTCTCCCAACCTGGAGGGTTCGGAAGAAGCCCGTTATCCGGATATTCTGGCCTCGGACAAGGGCTTTGTCGTCCCGCCCAAGGAAGAGACCTATACGTCGATCGAAGGGTTGATCAATCATTTCAAGTTCTTCATGCGCGGGCACGGCATCCGGCCGCCCAAAGGCGATGTGTACTTCGCTGTTGAAGGCGGGAACGGAGAGCTGGGTTTCTACATCGTTTCCGACGGAACCGACCGGCCCTACCGGCTCCACCTGAGGGCGCCCTGTTTCCACATCGTCTCATCCCTGGAGCAACTCATCCGCGGGCGATACGTGGCCGACGTCATCCCGACCTTTGGGTCGATGAACATGATCGGAGGAGAGCTGGACCGGTGAGTTCCGAATACTCTTCTTCGCTGCGCCGGAAGATCGATGAGGTCGTGGCCCGCTATCCGAAAAAAGGGGCGGCGCTCCTGCCCGTCCTCCACCTCGTCCAGCGGGAAGTCGGCTGCATCTCCCCCGAGGAAGAGCGGTTCGTGGCCCAGGTCCTCGGGCTCAAGCCGATGAAGGTCAGGGAAGTCGTGACCTTCTATACGATGTTCCTCCGTCGGCCGGTCGGGAAATACTACCTTCAGGCCTGCTCCAACCTGAGCTGCTCGCTGCTCGGGGCGGGACCGCTTCTGGATTATCTGCAGCAGAAATTGGGGATAGGAATCGGGGAGACAACGGCCGACGGCCGGTTCACCCTCTCCACCGTAGAATGCCTCGGAGCCTGCGAGCAGGCGCCCTGCCTTATGGTCAATTTCGATTATCACGGCCAGTTGGATAGAGAGAAGATCGACCGGATCCTGGAGAGCTTGGAATAGGACCGTGGACGAGAAGGTTTTGACCCGGCACTTCGGCGTAGAAGGCCTCTTCCGGATCGATGTCTACCGCGGGCAAGGCGGATACAGAGCGGTCGAAACCGCCTTGAAACGGATGACGCCCGCCGCGGTCCTGGACGAAGTCAAGAGAGCGAGTCTGCGCGGCCGGGGAGGTGCGGGATTCCCGGCCGGAGTGAAGTGGGGATTCGTCCCCCAGAACGTCCCCAAGCCCAGGTACCTGTGCGTCAACGCGGACGAGGGCGAGCCCGGCACGTTCAAAGACCGCTACCTCATGAACCACAACCCCCATCTCCTTTTGGAGGGGACGATCATCGCTTCGTACGCGGTCGGCATCCACGCGGCTTTTATCTATGTCCGAGGCGAGTATGAGGCCGTCGCTCTGAGGCTCGAGGGGGCGATCGCCGAGGCCTACCGGAACGGGTATCTCGGGAAAAATATCCTGGGAACTGGGTTTGACCTGGATGTGGCCGTCCACCGAGGCGCCGGTGCCTATATCTGTGGCGAGGAAACGGCCCTCCTCGAATCTCTCGAAGGGAAGCGCGGGCATCCCCGGCTGAAGCCGCCTTTCCCCGCCTCGGTCGGCCTGTTCCAGTGCCCGACCGTGATCAACAACGTGGAGACCCTGTCCAACATTCCCTTCATCGTCCAGAACGGTGCCGGCTGGTTCCTCAAGAGAGGCCTGCCCAAGGACGGAGGGACGAGGATCTTCGGCGTCAGCGGCATGGTCAAGAAGCCGGGTATCTATGAACTCCCGCTCGGGACGAAGTTACGGACGATCATCTTCGACCATGCCGGGGGGATGAAGGAGGGCAAACAGCTCAAAGCCGTCATCCCCGGCGGGATGTCGGCGCCGATCCTCACAGCGGACGAGATCGACCTGCCGATGGATTTCGATTCTCTGGCCGGTGCCGGATCGATGCTCGGCTCGGCGGCCGTCATCGTCATCGACCGGGAGACGTCGATCCTAGACGTCCTCAAGGCGGTGGCCAAATTCTATTCCCATGAATCGTGCGGCCAGTGCACCCCCTGCCGGATCGGGACGGCCTGGATCAACAAGATCGTCAAACGCTTGGCCAGGGGAGAGGGCGAACAGGACGATATCGATGCCATCGTCCGCCTGGCCACCAATATCAAGGGCAAGACGCTCTGTCCACTCGGGGATGCCGCGGCCCTGCCCATTCTGTCGATATGTCAGAAATTCCGCCGGGAGCTGGAGGGATATCTCCCCCATGCCTAAAATCTTCATCGATGACCGTGCTGTCGAGGTGGCCGAGGGGCTGACCCTGCTGCAGGCGGCGGAGAGCGTCGGCATCCCCATCCCCCATTTTTGCTACCATCCCGCCTTTCCTCCCGAGGGGAGCTGCCGGATGTGTCTCGTGGAGATCGAGGGCCTGCCCAAGTTGGAACTGGCCTGCTCTACCGTAGTCAAGGAAGGCCTCAGAGTCCGGACCATGAGCCCCAAGGTCGTCGAAGCCAGGAAAAGCGTCCTCGAGTTCCTCCTGGCCGAACATCCCCTGGATTGCCCGATCTGTGACAAAGCGGGGGAGTGCAAGCTCCAGGATTATTTCGAGGAATATGGGCTCTTCAAGAGCCAGTTCAAGGAGGCGAAGGAAAAGCGGGAGAAGAAATTCAAACTCGGCCGGAACTTGATATTGGACCGGGAACGCTGCATCCTCTGCACGCGCTGCGTCCGGTTCCTGAACGAGATCACCAAGACCGAGGATGCGGGCATCCTCAACCGCGGCATCCACAGCGAGGTCGGCATCTTCGAGTCTGAGTTCATCGACAACAATTATTCCGGGAACCTGGCCCAAATCTGCCCGGTCGGCGCTATTACTGACACGGATTTCCGCTTTAAAACCCGGGTTTGGTTCCTGGAATCCAGAGAATCTATCTGCCCGCTCTGCAGCCGCGGCTGCAACATCATTATGGATTCCCACGCCGGCTACCCGCGCACGCTCCCCACCCGCCGGGTTTATCGCGTCCGCGCCCGCCAGAACCTCGACGTCAACTTCCATTGGATCTGCGATTACGGCCGCTATGGCTATGCCTATTTGGATGAGGGCCGAGAGGACAGACTGGTTTGGAAGAAGGGCGACCGGGAGACGAGGCTGAGCTGGGACAAGGCCGCCCAGATCCTCTCAGAGAAGATTCGATCCCTGGTCCACCTTCGGAAGAACTCGCGGATCGGTATCGTCCTCCACACCAACCTGACGAACGAGGAGCTCTTCTTAGCCGACCGGGTTTTCCGGAAGGGCTTGGGGGTTGAGAAACTCTTCCTGGCCGACCCGCCGCCGGGAAAAGGAGACGAATTCCTGCTCACCGCCGACCGGACCGCTAACCGCCGCGGGCTGCAGGAGGTCGGTTTGCCCGTCCAAGCGCCCGACCTTAAGGCCCTGTCCGGGTTGGACCTCCTGCTCATCTTCGGCCACTACTTGGCCGCCGGAACCAGCCCGAGCGACCTGAAAAACGCCCTGGAGAAGGTCGAGACCAAGGCGCTCTTTGCCTCCCACAAGAGCGGCCTGGACGGCCTCGTTGATTTCGTCATCCCGGTGCCGGTCATCGCCGAGAAGAACGGCTCCCTGACCAATATTGACGGTCGGGTCCAGCCTTTCGTCGCCGGCCTGAGTTTCGCCGGCGATGGGATCGCCGAATGGAGGGCGCTTCTGGACCTGGCCAGAGAGCTGAAGGTCGAACACAAGTATTTCTCGCGGCTGGCCTCTCCGGAGGCCATTTACCGGGCGCTTCGAAAAGAGATTCCTTTTTTTAAATAGAAGACGATGGATATCGTGATCGCCGTCATCAAAATCATTCTGGCCCTGGTCTGGTTCCTCGTCCTGACGTTATATCTCACCTGGCTGGAGCGGAAAGAGAGCGCCGTCATCCAGGATCGGATCGGAGCCAACCGGGCCAATATTTGGAAGTTCCGGTTTCTCGGCCTTTTCCAGCCGTTCGCCGATGCCATCAAGATGATCTTCAAGGAGGATTTCGTCCCGGCCTTCGCTAACAAGTTTTTGCATACGCTGGCGCCCTTCCTCTCCTTTTTCTTCGTTGCCATCACCATCTGCGCCGTGCCGTTCGGCGATACGCTCCGCCTCGGGGGCCGGACGATCAGCCTCCAGGTCCTTGACCTCAACGCCGGGCTTCTTTTCATCCTGGCCATGCTCTCCCTCGGCATCTACGGGATCATCCTCAGCGGCTGGGCTTCCCGCAACCGGTTCACTCTCCTCGGCGGGATCCGGGGCGCCGCTCAGCTCATCTCCTACGAGGTCGCCCTGGGCCTTTCGCTCATCGGCATCATCATGGTCTTTCCCTCGCTTAGCCTCCAGAGCATCGTCCGTTTCCAGGGCGAAAACATCCTCGGCTTCATCCCCAAGTGGGGCGTTCTGCTCCAGCCGCTCGGGTTTGTCGTCTTCTTCTTCGCCGCTCTGGCGGAGACCAAGCGTGTCCCCTTCGACATGCCGGAGGGGGAGTCCGAGATTATCGGGTTCTTCACCGAATACGGCGGGCTCAAGTGGGGCCTGTTCATGATGACCGATTTCATGGAGATCATCATCGTCTCCGCGCTCCTGACAACGCTCTTTTTCGGGGGCTGGCAGGTGCCTTGGCTTGCCGCCGATGGATTCCACTGGCCCTGGGGCGGCGGGCGGGCGCTGCCGCATGGTGTCGTGGTCCTGCTCCAGCTTCTGGCCTTCAACATCAAGATCGTCTTTTTCTGCTGGCTCCAGATCCTCATCCGCTGGACCTACCCCCGCTTCCGCTACGACCAGGTCATGGATTTGGGCTGGAAGGTCCTCATCCCCCTGAGCCTGCTCAACATCGTCGGGACCGGGATCGTGATGGGGTTTCTGAAATGATCAAAGCGCTCGGCTATTTCCTCGAGATCATCAAGGGCGGCCTGATCACCGTCCGCCATTTCGTCACCAACATGTGGTTCCATACGCTCAAAGTCCTCGGCCTCAAGGCCAAGCGCAGAGGCGCAGTGACCATCCAATATCCCGAGGAAAAGAAAGAGCTCGCCGCGCGCCACCGCAGCCTCCACCGTCTGTTGAGGAGGGAGGACGGAAAACCCCGCTGCGTCTCCTGCCTGCTCTGCGTGACGGTCTGCCCATCTGAATGCATCTCCGTCGAGGCCGCCGAGGACCCCGACTCCGAGATCCAGAAGGTCCCGGCCAAGTTTATCATCGATCTGAGCCGGTGCTGCTTCTGCGGGTTCTGCGTCGAGGCCTGCCCGGAGGATGCCATTCGTATGGATACGGGGAAGATCGAAGTGGCTGAATACCGCCGGGCGGACTTGATCTACGATCTTGATAAGCTCCTGAAATGATATTCGACCGACTCCGGCTGGGGGATTTCGACGTCTATGGACTGAGGGACGGATTTTTCTACCTGGACGGCGGGGCGATGTTCGGCGTCGTCCCCAAGACCCTCTGGGAGAAGAAATGTCCGGCCGACGCCCGGAACAGGATCAGGCTGGCCCTGAACTCGCTCTTGATCAAGACGCCGGCTGCTCTCATTTTGGTAGAGACCGGGATCGGCCGGAAGCTCGACCGGAAGCTCCACGGCATCTACTGCATTGAGCAGGACCCCGGACTACTCGGCTCTCTCGCCCGACTCGGGTTCGCGCCGGAGGAGATCGACTTCGTCATCAACACCCATCTCCATTTCGACCACTGCGGCGGCAACACGCTCCGGAACGAGAAGGGCGAGGTCGTGCCGACGTTCCCCCGGGCCCGCTACATCATCCAAAAGGGCGAATGGGAGTGGGCGATGAACCCCCACGAAAGAGAGAAGGGTAGCTACCAGGCCGAGAATTTCCGGCCGCTGGCCGATTTCGGTCTCCTTAGCCTCGTTGACGGCGACTCAACGGTTACGGAGGGTGTTGAGGTCATGCTCGCCCCCGGTCATACGGCGCGTCACCAGTGCGTTAAGGTGAAAAGCGGCGGACAGACGCTCGTTTATCTGGGCGACCTGGTCCCGACTTCGGCCCACGTCGCACTCGCCTACGGCATGAGCTACGACCTCCAGCCGCTCGAAAACCTGGAGAGCAAGAGGAAACTTTACGAGCAGGCTGTCGTCGAAAATTGGATTCTGGCTTTCGTCCACGACCCGGTCCATTATTTCGGCAAGGTCAGGAAGGCCAACCAGAAGTTTGAATTCCGGCCCCTCGATTGACTTTACCGGTCGGAGGGATATAATACATTTTCTTCTTCAAAGGAGATCTCATCATATGAAAGAAGTCACCATAGAAGAACTCTTAGCCAAAGCCGAAAAGCCTTCGAAAGAGGCCATGCGTCTTCATGCCTTCTATAAAGGCAAGATCGGCGTTCAGCTGAAGTGCCGGATCCGGAGCTTCGACGATTTTGCCATCTGGTACACTCCCGGAGTGGCGGCGGTCTGCAAGGTGATCCATCAGGACCGGGAGAAGGTCTACGATTACACCAACAAGTGGAATTTCGTGGCTGTCATCTCGGACGGTTCGCGCGTCCTCGGCCTGGGCGATATCGGCCCCGAGGCGGGTCTCCCCGTCATGGAAGGCAAGGGGCTTCTCTACAAGTACCTGGGGGGAGTCGACGCCTTTCCCCTTTGTCTCAACGAGAAGGACCCGGACAAGTTCATCGCCATCGTCAAGGCCCTCCAGCCCACCTTCGGCGGCGTCAACCTCGAAGACATCTCCCATCCTAAGTGCTTTAAGATATTGGACACTCTCCGTGCTGAATGCGAGATTCCTATCTGGCACGACGACCAGCAGGGGACGGCTTGTGTCACTGTGGCCGGGCTGATCAACGCCCTCAAGATCGTCGGCAAGAAGATCGACGAAGTGACGGTCACCATGGTCGGTTCGGGCGCAGCCGGTGTCGCTATCGTCCGGCTCCTCATGTCGGCCGGGGTGACGCCCGGAAACATCCTCTCCGTCGACTCCAAGGGCATCCTGCACCGGGACCGCAGCGACCGGGACATCCTCCAAGCCCAGTTCAAGGAAAAATGGGATATCTGCTTGAAGACCAATGCCAAGCAGGTCAAAGGCGATGTCCCTGATGCCATCCGCGGAACCGATGTCTTGCTCTCGGCCTCGAAGCAGGGGCCCGGCACCATCCGGAAGGGCTGGATCAAGACGATGGCCAAAGACGCGATCGTGTTCGCCATGGCCAACCCCGTTCCCGAGATCTGGCCCTGGGAAGCGAAGGAGGCGGGAGCTCGGATCGTGGCCACCGGCCGTTCTGATTTTCCCAACCAGGTCAACAACTCGCTGGGCTTCCCGGGTATCTTCCGCGGCGCTCTGGACGTTAGGGCGAGGACGATCACCGACGAAATGTGCATCGCGGCGGCCCGAGAGCTGGCCAAAGTCGCCGAAGACCACGGCCTGAGCGAGGAATATATCATCCCGAACATGGACCAGTGGGAAGTCTTCCCGCGGGAAGCCGTCGCCGTCGGCTCCAAGGGGATCGAGCAGGGCGTCGCCCGCATCAAGGCTCCGGCCGAAGAACGGTTCAAGGTGGCCGCGGCCATCATCAAACAGGCCCGGGAAGAGGTCCAGATGCTGATGAGGGAAAAATTCATCATCGACCCCGACGCCTGAGGCGTGCCGCCGCTCATTGACATTTCAGTGTCATTGTGATATAAAACTGAACAAGAAAGGATACCCAAAGCTCTTCATAATTAGGAGGTAAACCCATGAAGAAATTTTCTAAGTTCCTCGTTCTGGGTATTTTTGTGGTTTCTCTGTTCTCGAGCTGCGCCAAGCAGCCCACACAGGCCATCGACGCCGCCAAAGCGTCCATCGAGGCGGCCACGAACGAAGGCGCTACCGTCTATGCGGCCGACGAGCTTAAGAAGCTAAACGATGACCTGCAGGCGGCGATGGATGAGGTGAGCACGCAGAGCAAGAAGTTCTTCAAGAAATTCGGCACGGCCAAAGAGATGCTGACCAAAGTGCAGGCCGACGCCGATGCTCTGAAAGCCACCATCCCGGCCAAGATAGAGGCCGCCAAGAACGCCGCTCTTCAGGCCCAGACAGAAGCCATGGCCACACTCGACGAAGCCAAGGCCCTGCTCGAAAAGGCCCCCATGGGCAAGGGCACTAAGGCCGATATCATGGCCATGAAGGCCGACCTGGCCGGGCTGGAGACCTCTTTCGCCGAAATCCAGACCGCCATCGACGGCGCAGACTACTTCGGCGCTTCGGCCAAGGCTGCCACAATCAAAGAGAAGGCGACGGTCATTTCCGACCAGGTGAAAGCGGCCATCGAGAAGGTCAAAGGGAAGTAACAAGCTCCCTCTGAAGACGCGTTTTTCCGTTTGAAGACTGCTCTTCTAGTCTCAGCGTTTATTCTTTGCGTTTTTTGCGCTAGCACCTGCCAAAGTCCGCCGGTCCCTCTGGAGGTCGAGAAGGCCAAGGGCCAGGAAAACGACCTCTGGAGGGCCGGCGCTCCCGTTTACGCGGCGGACGAGTACACCCGCTATATCGAATCACTCCGCGTCGCCAGGGAAAAGCTGATCAAGCAGAATGCCCGTCTCCGCTGGTTCCGCGATTATAAAGAAGTCCGGGCCGATTATATCGTCATCCTGGCCCAGGGCGACGCCCTGATCAAGAAGGTCCAGGCAGAAAAACGTTCCCAGTCGCAGGATTTCTCACAGCGGCTCGGCCGGCTCGAGGAGAGGATGGGTAAGATCAAGGCGCTGACCCAACTGATGAATGAACATGCTCCGGTCCGGGAGAACCTGGCCCGGGCCGAGGTCGTCTCCAGGGAGGCGGAAATTCTGATCCGGAATGAGAAATACACCGGGCTAGCCCCAAAGCTGGACTTGATAGACGGCCACATCCGCCAAGCCGAGGAGGCGCTGTTTTCGATCCTGGCACGCTACGCCGATGACGCTCAGGTAGCCAGATGGCGCAAACTGGCTGAGGACACGGTTTCCGAATCCCGGCGACGGGGCACGACCGCCGTCCTGGTCAACAAGCTGGCCCGGACCCTGACGCTCCTAAAAAAGGGAAAAGAAATCGCCGTCTATGAGATCGGGCTGGGCAAGTATGGGCTAACCGACAAGCTCTATGCCGGGGACGAGGCGACACCGGAGGGCCGCTACAGAATCATAAAAAAGAACGCTCAGAGCCGCTATTACAAGGCGCTTCTGCTCGATTATCCTAACGAGTATGACAGGAGAAGGTTCGCCCTGGCCAAGAAAAAAGGACTGATCCCGGCGCGGGCCGCCATCGGCGGGCTGATCGAGATCCACGGCGGGGGAAACGATTTTTTAACCAACGGATGTGTGGGTGTCGAGAACTCGGTCATGGACAGGATATTTCCGGAGGTCGCGGTCGGCACGGTGGTGGCGATCATCGGATCTCTGGAGAGCGCCCAAAAGCTCCTAGCCGGGCTCAGGATATCCGGATCATGAACATGAAAAAGACCGTCCGCATTTCGCTGCTCGTATTGGCGGCGGTCCTGGTCGGACTCGAGGCTGTGGCTATAATAGTGGCCTGGCCAAGACAGGCGGCCGAAGCGGCGCCCG
Source organism: Candidatus Aminicenantota bacterium (assembly GCA_017886205.1). Classification (GTDB taxonomy): domain Bacteria; phylum Acidobacteriota; class Aminicenantia; order Aminicenantales; family UBA8522; genus UBA8522. Next base: position 41,767 of record JAFNEO010000041.1, read on the forward strand.
GCACGGAAACGAACGATCAGAAGGCGGCGGCCAAACTTGAGGCAGAGACGGCTGCCCTGCACAAGAAGATCGGGGCGCTGGCGCCCAGGGCCGCCCATATCGTCATCGATTCGGCCCGCAACACCATCACCCTTAAAACAGGGAAAGAGGTCCTGCTCCAGGCGGTGGTGAGCTGCGGCAGCGGCAGCATCCTGGAGGAGCCCGGCGGCAAGCGGACTTGGATCTTCGACACGCCGCGGGGCGAATTTCAAGTCAAATCCAAGGTCGTCGACCCGACCTGGGTCAAGCCCGATTGGGCGTTCATCGAGGAAGGCAAGGAGATCCCGAAAAAGCGGGAGGAGAGGTTCGCGGCGGGCGTTCTGGGTGATTATGCGCTCGGGTTCGGAGACGGGTACTTTATCCACGGGACCCTCTATAGCCGGCTTCTCGGCCGGAGCGTAACCCACGGCTGCGTTCGAGTGGGGGACAAGGACCTGAAGGCCGTTTATCAAGCGGCTTCGATCGGGACCAAGATTTATATTTATTGAAGGGGACGCCACATCCGATGCCGTTTGGGAGAACGATGCGGGGCCGGGATTTCCGGGCACTAACCGTTTCATGTGTCCTCGCTTTATCATTGCCTGTATGGGGCGTGGACCAGACGGCTTCTCTTCAGAACAGGCTAGCCCAGGAGGAGATCGTTCTCGCCAAGACGCCCTCGCTCTACTTCATCGTCTATCTCAAGAGCAAGGTGATCGCCCTCAGATCCCGGGGGATGACCCTTCGAGAATGGAAGGTCCAGAGCATCCACGCCTGGGGAGAAGCGCCGCCCCTGGGCGCGCTGACGCTTGAGAAGAAGAGCACGCTTTTTCCTCCAAAAAGGGCGAAGATCAAACCGGCCGCCAAAGAGGAGGAAGCCGCTACTTTCGAATTGGAAGCCCTCGAACTCAAGGATATGCCTTCCAGGTTCACGCTGTTTCTGAGCGGGGGGATTAGGCTGTCCATTCGTCCTATGGCCAGAGGTTTTTTCCCCCGCCTGGGGAACTTCGGCCACGTCCTCGCTTGGAACCTATGGGTCCCCTTGAGAAACCTATCGTTCCGACTGAGAAAGAAGCCCTTTGCGGCCATTGATATCAAGCTGGAGAAGAAAGAAGAGGGGCAGGCGGTCTATTGGGCCTTGCCGGACGGGGTAAAGGGTTTGGTTTTTCCGCTTTGATCCGCTTTTCCTAAAAGGACTCCCCTGAGAATGCTGTACCTAGAATTTTATTTAGTAAATATACTTGACAATAACTTACTCAAATATTATAATTATTGAACTTTATCAAGGAGGCTGAAATGGCAAAGATTATAGGCATTGATCTTGGCACGACGAACTCCGCTGTGGCCATCATGGAAGGCGACAAGGTGACCGTAATTCCGAATGAAGAGGGTGGCCGGACAACTCCTTCGGTGGTCGGGTTCACGACCAAAGGAGAGAGGCTGGCCGGACAGGTCGCCAAAAGGCAGAGGGTTACCAATCCCGAAAACACCATCTATTCGATAAAAAGATTTATGGGCCGGCGGTTCGATGAGGTCTCCCAGGAGATCAAGCAGGTGCCCTTCAAGGTGACACAGGCTTCGAACGGCGACGTCAGGGTCGAGGCCTTGGGCAAGCAGTACGCTCCGCCGGAGATCTCCGCCATGATTCTCCAAAAGCTCAAGAAAGCGGCGGAGGACTATCTGGGAGAGAAAATCGAAAAGGCGGTGATTACCGTGCCGGCGTATTTCAACGACAGCCAGCGCAAGGCGACCAAGGACGCCGGAAAGATCGCCGGGCTGGACGTGGTCCGCATCATCAATGAGCCCACCGCGGCCGCGCTGGCCTACGGCATGGATAAGAAAAAAGACCAGACTATCGCCGTCTATGATTTCGGCGGCGGGACCTTTGACATCTCCATCCTGGAAGTGGGAGAGGGTGTCGTCGAGGTTAAGTCGACCAACGGGGACACCCATCTGGGCGGTGACGACATCGACCAGCGCGTCCAGGACTGGATCGTGGCCGAGTTCAAGAAGGAGTCGGGCATTGACCTGACCCGTGACAAGATGGCCCTGCAGAGACTCAAGGAAGCCGCCGAGAAAGCCAAGATGGAACTCTCGACGACGATGGAGACGGAGGTCAACCTTCCTTTTATCAGCGCCGACCAAGCCGGGCCCAAGCACCTGTTAATGAAGCTGACCCGGGCCAAGCTGGAGACCCTCGTTGAGGATCTCATCCAGCGGTCGGTCGGCCCCTGCCGGCAGGCCCTGGCCGACGCCAACCTGAAGCCCGAGGCCATCGATGAGGTCATCCTAGTCGGCGGCCAGACGCGCATGCCGCGGATCCAGGAGTTGGTCAAGAGCTTCTTCGGCCGCGAACCGCACAAGGGCGTTAATCCCGACGAGGTCGTGGCCGTCGGCGCGGCCGTGCAGGGCGCTGTCCTGGCGGGCGATGTCAAGGATGTCTTGCTCCTGGACGTTACACCCCTGACCCTCGGCATCGAAACTCTGGGCGGTGTCTTCACCAAGATGATCGCCCGGAACACGACCATCCCGACCAAGAAGACCGAGATCTACTCCACCGCCTCGGACAACCAGCTCAGCGTCGAGATCCACGTCCTCCAGGGCGAACGCGAGATGGCCTCCTACAATCGCACCCTGGGCCGCTTCCACCTGGACGGCATTCCCCCGGCACCTCGCGGTATCCCCAAGATCGAAGTGACTTTCGACATCGACGCCAACGGCATCCTCCACGTGTCGGCCAAGGACCTGGGCACGGGCAAGCACCAGGCTATCACCATCACCGGCCACTCCGGTCTCGACGAGAGGGAGATCGACCGCATGGTCAAGGACGCCGACACGCATTCCGAGGAGGACAAGCGGCGCCGGGAGGTAGTCGAGGCCAGGAACCAAGCCGACCAGCTCGTATACAGCCTGGAGACGCTGCTTCGGGAGAACAAGACCCGCATCCCGGAGACTGAGGCCGAACATGTCCGCTCCGAGATCGAAAACACCAAAAGGGCCATGGAGAGCGATAACCTCGAACAGATCAAAGGCGCCATGGAAGCCCTGTCCCGGGCCTCGCACAAGTTGACCGAGATGATGTACCAGCAGGCCGGGCCGCAACCTCAATCGTCCGAGCAGCCGCCCTATCAGCAGGGGCCTCCGGACTCCGGACAGTCTGCGGCCGGCGGAGGCGAGGACGAGGTCATCGATGCCGAGGTTGTCGACGAAGACAAAAAGAGATAAACTGCATCCATAAACCCGCCCCGGGCGATTGAAGACAGGCGGGACGGACCATGGACAAAGACTATTACAGGATCCTCGGGGTCGAACGGAAGGCGACTGCGGCCGAGATGAAACGGGCGTACCGAAAGCTGGCCCGGAAATTCCATCCCGACCTCAACCCCGGGGATAAGACCGCCGAGGCCAAGTTCAAGGAGATCCAGGAAGCGTACTCCGTCCTCAGCGACCCCAAGAAAAAAAATCAGTACGACCAATTCGGGTTTATCGGCGACCAGCCTCCACCCGGTGCCGGTCAGAGGACCTACAGCTCGGGGTTCGAAGGGTTCGATTTCTCGGACTCCGGGTCTTCGAGTTTCGCTGATTTTTTCGAAAGTCTCTTCGGCCGGGGAGCGCGCGTGGCTCAGGCCGGCCCGGAGCGGGGTCAGGACCTCCACTACACGATGAAAATCGGGTTCGAGGAGGCGATCAACGGTCTGCAGACTAGAATCCAGCTGACCCGACTGGTGAGCTGCGCGGCTTGCCAGGGGAGCGGCCACGTCCACTCCTCGGGGAAAGGCCGCTGTCCAACCTGCGGGGGGAGCGGCCGGGCCCATCTGCAGCGCGGCTCCATGAAATTCGCCACGACCTGCCCGGCCTGCCAGGGAACTGGCGTCAGCCGGGGCGAGGACTGCCGGGAGTGTCGGGGTCAGGGCGTCGGCCAGAAGACGGAGCTGATCAACGTCAAGATTCCGGCCGGAGTGGACGCCGGGTCCCGGGTGCGCGTGCCGAACAAGGGGAATGTGGGCCCGAACGGCGGGCCGCCGGGCGATCTGTACATCTCCATCGAGGTCAATCCGCACCCGTACTTCCGGCGCGAGGGCGCCAATATCCTGCTGAAGGTGCCCATCACGGTGCCGGAGGCCGCTCTGGGCGCCCAGATCGAGGTCCCGACGCTCCTGGGCCGGACGACGATCAAGATCCCGCCGGGTACGAAGTCCGGACAAAAGTTCAGGCTCAGGGAAATGGGCGTGCCGCTCGCGGGAGGGCGGACGCGGGGCGACGAGTATGTCGAGGTGGCCATCGTCCCACCTGCGGCCCACGACCAAAAAGTCAGGGAGCTGATGAAAGAGCTGGCCAAGCTCTCCATCGAAAACCCGAGAGATAAAATGGGGATGCACTGAAATGAGAGGACGAAAGCGCAAGGAAAGCGAAGCCCGAAGCTTTTATCATATCAGCCGGGTCTCCCAGATGTTCAACCTTCATCCCCAGACCCTGCGGCTCTACGAAAAAGAAGGGCTGCTCAAGCCCTCGCGGAGCCAGGGCAACACCCGTCTCTACACCGATGAGGACCTGAGGCAGCTCGGGCTCATCCTCAACCTCATCCGCGAGCTCGGTGTCAACCTGGCCGGGGTCGAGGTCATTCTCAACATGCGGCAGAAGATGCAGCGCATGGAGGCCGAAGTGAACGAGCTCCTGGAGTATGTCAAGCGGGAGTTCTTCAGGGGCGATGAGGATGCCTTCGAAAGCCGGCGCAGAAGCCTGGTCCGGTTGAGCCAGATGAAGATTGTCAAGCGAGATGACACGGCGAAATAGCAGCCGGAGACCATGACCTACGAGGATTTCCTCGACTCGCGCAACCTCAAGCTCTACCTGAGCCAGATTGCTAAGTTTCCCGTGTACACCGAGGACGAGGAGAAGGAACTGGGCGGGAGAGTGCATCAGGGAGACGGAGAAGCGCTCCGTAAGCTCGTCGAGGCCAACCTGAGGTTCGTGGTCTCGTATGTCAAGAAATACCAGGGGATGGGGCTCGGCATGCTGGACCTGATCAACGAAGGCAACCTCGGCCTGATCGAAGCGGCCAAGCGCTTCGACCCCGGCCGCAACGTCCGGTTCATCTCCTATGCAGTCTGGTGGGTCCGGCAGGCGGTCATCCACGCCTTGACCCAGTCGGCCCGCATCTGCAACCTTCCCCAGAAGCTCTCCGACCAGATATCGCTAATGAAGAAAAAGGTGGCCCAGCTGAAGGCGGAGAAAGGCCGGGAGCCGTCCCGGGAAGAGATCGCCGCCAGCATGGGCATCAGCGAGGAAGATGTGGAGGATTTGCTGATCCTGGCGGAGAAGGACGTCCATCTCAGCGACAGAGTGGCCGACAGCGACCTCGAAGTCGAGGGCAAGATCGAGGACCGGGGGACGCCGCCGGTCGAATACCAGATCGTCAAGAACTCCATCCAGCAGCAGATCCGTGATATCCTGGGGGAGCTGGATGAGAAGGAAGCAACTGTGCTAAAATTAAGGTTCGGCCTGGATGACGACCGGCCGCAGACGCTGCAGGAAATCGGCGACCGCCTGAGCCTGACCCGGGAACGGATCCGGCAGATCGCGCAGAAGGCGATGCGCAAGCTCTCCCGGTCGCATCAGGTCCAGCAGCTCAGAGGATATCTCAACTAATGGCCGAAAAGATTTGCCCCAAGTGCGAGGGAACGGGCTGGGTGCTCGCAGCCGCGGAGGGGAAGTCCGTCGCCCGGCGCTGTGACTGTTTCTACGAACGCAAGACCCAAGTACTCTGGGAACAGGCCCGGATTCCCAGACGGTACCAAAACTGCTCGCTCAGCAACTTCGAGGTCCATAACGATTCCCACAAGGACAGCCTCAAGATTTCTCGGCAGTTCGTCAAGAACTATCCGGCCCAGGAGGTCGGGCTGCTCTTCATCGGGCCCTGCGGCGTGGGAAAGACACACCTGGCGGTGGCCATCATCCGGGAGCTCATCGAGAAAAAAAACGTTTCCTGCTCCTTCTACGACTTCCGGGAGTTGATCCGGGACATCCAGAGCTCTTTCACGCCGGAATCGAACCTGAGCGAGGCCGAGATCCTGACGCCGGTCTTCGACGTCGGGGTCCTGGTGCTGGATGAGCTGGGAGCCAAGCGCACCACGGCCTGGGTGGAAGAGACCGTGTTCTACATCATCAACCAGCGATACAACCAGAAGAAATTGACTATCTTCACGTCGAACTACCTGGACACCGAAGAAGAGGCCGACAATCGCGATTCGTTCTTTAAGAAAGGCGGCGACTCTCTCGTCGACCGAATCGGGGTGCGGCTGCGCTCGCGGCTCTATGAAATGTGCAAGCTGGTGGAGCTCTGGGGGGACGACTACCGCAAGATCGCCAAGCAGGCCAGCTACCGGTTCTAGCCGTACCCGACAATTGAAATTCCCGTCCGGCCGTGTTAGATTATATGCGCCTGCTCCTCGGTAGCTCAATTGGCAGAGCGGGTGGCTGTATAAATGCAGCTTCCACGAGAAATCGTGGATGAAAAATCGGGTGAATTCAGGGAAGCCTGCCTTCCGTATGAGGAAAACGGTAACCCTGAGCCAAGCCCTGGTCGAACAAAAACGGTCAGGGAAGGTGCAGAGACTAGAGCCTATGCTCGTACTCTGAGGCGGTCTCAGGGGAAGCGCCCGACACCCACCCTTCAGTATCCTGAAGCGGGTGAAGAGATAGTCCAAGCCCAGAAGAAATTTTGGGGCGCTTGTAACCACTAGGTTGCAGGTTCGAGTCCTGCCCGAGGAGCCACATTATTTCTGGCAATTCTAGCGGATCCATCTAGGATGAAACCCTGGGTTTGTCTTGGCGTTATTGGATTCTCCATCTTTGCTTTCCTTTTGGAGGGAGAGCCGGCAGAACAACCCCGTCTTAAAATGGGTGTCGTCGGCTATGAAGGGCATGGCAGCCTTTTCACCAAAGAACTCAACAGCGGGCTGGGCGCTAAGATCGGCCTCTCCGTTACCCACGTCTGGCACAGAGAGCTAATCCCTCAAGAAGACAGAGATAAATACGGCTTCGTCGTCGTCGGTTCGCCGACAGATATGATCGGGAAGGTCGACGGTGTTTTCATCGCCGAAGCACTGCCCTTCCGCTACCCGGAGCTGGCCGCCCCTTTCATCAGGGCGGGTGTCCGGACCTTTCTCAACCGGCCTCTTGCGGCCTCAGCACTTGAAGCGGCCCAGCTTATCAAGCTCGGCCGGGAATCCGGAAACCCTATCCTAGCCGCCTCGGCTTTGGCCATCGACCCCCAGGTCATGGCGATCAGACAGGGGATAGCCGAGTTCGTCCCCCTCAAGGTTGTCAATGTCACCGGCCCGAGCGATCATTTCTGGAATTATGTGCCCCACATCATCAGCGCCCTGGTCGGCGCGCTGGGCGCCGGCATCGAGGAAATCCAAGCCCATGACCTGTCGCTCGACGAAAACGGGATCTTCATCCGGAATCCGCTGCTGGTCTTTTTCCGTTATGGGCCGGACTCCGGCGTGGGCCCGGTCCGTGGCACACTCCAGATGGTCCCCGGGGGGCAGCACGGCGATTGGTACGGGTTCCGGATGAAGCTCTTCGGCCGGAAAGAATCGCCCGATTATGCGCTGTTCCAGACGGCCGAAGGCGAATCTGCCTGGATGCCGACCTACCGTCTTCTCATCGATTTCTTTAGAGATGGGAAGCGTCCGATCAACGACCAGGAGCTCCTGGAGGTCCCCCTCGTCCTCGATATGATCAAGAAGAGCGGGCTGGAGCATCGCGTCGTCTTTCGCTCCGAGTACCGGGACATCATCTCCCTTCTCGAGTAGAAGGTTTTCAGGGCGGGACTCACTCACGAAATCAGCACCCCTGTATTATTAGGGACGACTATCTTCTAGAGCAGCCGAGAGGCTACAAGGACGGCCAGGGCAGCTCCGAAAACTACGGCCACCGGCCCGGCCAAGATGCGGTAGACATCCCGGAGGTCCGCTTTAAAATAGTCCGCCGTCAGGGCTAGGCACAGGTGAGCTGGGGAGATGAGGATCCCGGTGAAGCCGCTGACATAGGCAAAAAGCGCCAGAAAAGGATCGGGCGATCCGGCCCCGACAATGGGCACCAGAAGCGGGAAGGTGATGGCCACAAAGGCCTGGTTGACCCCGGTGAGCAGGGCGACCAGAAAAGGCGCGGCGAACAGAAGGAAATATCCGGAGATTCCGGCGGGATCTACAACTTCGGCGACGGCGTCGAGGGCGCCCGAGGTCTCCAGGATCCGCTTGAAGACCATGAGCGCAGCGGTTAGGAGTGCGATCCGCGGAGAAAATCCCGCCCGGACGACCGCCCAGCGTTCGGCGAGCTTGCTCCGGGAGAGGAGTTGAGTGAGGACTGCCGACAAGGCAAGAGCCACCAGCATCTTCAGCCCGGCGACAAATATCAGGACGATTGTCAAAAGGATCGGCCAGAGGCCGAGGACGACGCCCCAAACGTCCCGCCAACTGCCTCTTCCGCCTGTTTCGTGCCTGCCGGCGGGAACATTCCGGAAGAGGACGACGAGCCCCGTGGCCGCCGCCAGCACCGTGAAGGGGAGCTGGTACAGGCAGAGAGTAGCAATGGGTATGCGGAAGATCGTCGAGGCCAGGATAATGTTGAGGTAAAGGGGCCAGCAGTATTCCCAGATGTGGCGAAACCAGTAGTTATAAAACGTCTTCCAGGCCGGGCTGAGGCCCCAGCGCCGGGCCGCTTCTTCCACGATGGGGGCTCCCATCATCGCCCCGGCCATCATGGGTAGCAACCCTAGCACGGCGGAGGGGATAGCCAGGATAAGGCGCGGGTCCCTGACGAGGCGCCGCAGAGAGTCGACCAGCCGGCGGGAATGGTTTGCGGCCTGGAGGTACTGTCCCAGGTAGAGGACGAGGAGGACGATGCCCACGAGCTCTAGAGTAACGCGCGATGTCAATCCCTCGAGGGCGGCCTGGCCGAGTTGCCGGGGCGGAAGGCCGAAGAGGGCGGCGACGAGGAGGCTGTCCAGCGCCAGGGCCAAGCCCAGGTCCACCTTCTTGCGGATGAGTACGAGGAGGAGGGCGATGATAAGGGCGATCTTGACAAGCGTGATCATGAAGCCCTATTTTACAGTAAACCCAAGCGAGACGGTACTACAAACGACCCTTCCAACGTGATATCATCCAGCCGATCGGAAGAGAAGCCCGACCAGGAAGGAGCCGCGCTCTTGACGAACGAAAAGAAACCTTCACCTTATGACTTTCCGGAGATCTATGACCTTTTATTCGAGTCGTTCGACTTCGACCTCCCATTCTGGATCAAAATCGCGCGCGGTGCGGACGGCCCTGTGCTCGAGGCCGGCTGCGGGACGGGCCGCGTGCTCCTGCGCCTGCTCGAGGCGGGGGTGGACGCAGACGGGTTCGACTTGAGCGGACCGATGATCGAGCGCTTCCGGGCCAAGGCCCGGGGGAGACGTTGGCGCAAAAGGGCGGTTGTGGCCGACATGAGAGAGTTCTCTCTGCCGCGCCGCTATGCGCGGGTGATCTGTGCCTTCAACGGCTTCGCCCACTGCGAGACGACGGAGGACCAGATCCGGGCGCTGCGATGTTTCTGCGAGCACCTTGAGCCAGGTGGGGCGCTCGTCCTCCACATGTCCTACCCGGGACCCAAGTATTGGATCGAGCCCGACGGTGTGCCGACCTTGGAGATCGAGGCCAGGAATCCCGCCACCGGGAGGATGGTACAAATGTGGGACACCCGGACAAAAGACCCGGTCGCCCAACTCCAGCGGTCCGAGGTCGAGATTCGGGAAGTCGATGAAGCCGGACGGACGGCCGCCTCCCATCGCTCCGCGACTTCCCAGCGCTGGGTCTACCGCTTTGAGCTTGAGCTCCTCTTTCGGGCTGGGGGGTTCTCCCGTTGGACGATCTGGGGAGGCTTCGAAGGGAAATCCCTCTCCGATCCTCAAGACCAGATGATCGCCTGGGCCTGGAGGGATTGAGGCCGGAGATATCACCGCCTAGGTTCAGGAATGGAACGGGCAGGCGGAGGTGGGATTCGCCAGGATGCCAGGTGGTCTTCGAGGAGCGTGCGGGCGATCCTGATCAAGGCGGGCATCACTTCCTGCTTGGCCAGATCCACCCCTTTGACCGGCTTAACGAAGGAGACGTGGATATGGGTGCGGACGCTGCGCGGAAAGACCATCTGCTGGCTGAGCTGAAGAACTTCGGCCAGTTTCTGCCGCCGGGCCGGGCTCTTCCGAATTCTGACGATTGGATTCCGGACGAATTTTCGCGCCAGCACGCCGCTGGCGATTGTCACCTGAAGCCATGATTCAGGAACCTGGCGGAGCATGATTTCCGCACTCCGGGACCAGTCTTGAATGGACTCCCAGGCGCCCGGGCTCACTTCCGGGTCGGGTTCCACATCGCCGTGGGCGAATATCAACAGCGAGCCGCCGCTTCGGAGATGCTCGATCGAAGCCCGCAGGGTCGCCGAGCGGCCTCCGGCTTCGGGGGGAACATAGATGAAATAGCGGCGGGCGGCCGAAAAGGCGCGGGTAAAGGGCACATCAGAGAGCAGGACTTTGAGGTCTTTCCTGGGGATACAGGACATGATGGCCACAGAATCCAGGGCGCCGGGGTGGTTGGAGACAATTAGCAGCGGCCCGCCCGCGGGGATCAATTCCGTTCCCCGGGCGCTGACGGTCAACGAAAAATCAGTCAGGATCCGGCGGGCGGCGCCGCTGATTCCTGAAGACTCGACTTCAGCGTCCGCGCGGGCGGCGATCCGCCCGAAGCGATCGGCCGGGCGTTTGACCAGCGGCCCCAGCAGACGGCGCATCACTCCGCTGCGACCGATCCCCAGGGCATAGCCGATCTCGTCGATAATCTTTTCCCTATAGACGGCCACTTCTTCTTGCCCTGATGGCGGGTTCATGGGTTTCCGCTTTTCGGCTCCTCCGGCTGGCGATATCCCGATGGAAGAGACCGGGTCAGGCTAGTCGGCGACCCGGATGAGGGCGCGTCGCCACTCCGGATGGCGTTCCGAGTCCTCCATTGCCTGCTGCAGATCTGCTAGGGAGTATTCGGCGTCAATCATCGATTGCGGAGCAATTGTCCCGTCCTCCAGAAGCCGGGCTGCCGCTTCCCAGTAGTTAAACCCGACCACAGCCTGTAGCGCGGCGTTTGACGGGCAGACAAGCGCGATCCCTTTCGCACGCAGTGGCTGATACAGAAGGTCGATTCGCTTGCGGGATGTGCCCATCAGCACGCAGACCGCCTGATCGTCCAGGGCCTCGACCAGGCTGTCGACGTCGCTGGCTCCGCAGCACTCCAGCGCCCCGGCCATCGGGCCGTATTGGCGCACGATGGCGCGGACGGCTTCGGGATCCCGCCCGTCCCGGCAGTCTATGCCTAGCTCACGAGCCGCTTCGATCTTCTGCCTTTCGATCTCCAGGCCGATCGGGCGCAGGCCATGCCGCTTCAGCAGCCAGGCGGCTAGGACTCCGATGAACCCCATGCCACGGACCAGGACCGGGCGTGGCTCGCCGCGCCGATACGGCTCCGGCACGGCGATGTGCTGGAGATCTGCGGCCTCCCGCAACACGGGCATCGTGATTAAGTTTGGGTAGAACAGCGTCTGCACGTGGATCATGGCGACGGCCAACGGATCAGCGAAACAGACAGCCCGAGGGTCGCCGTGGTTCACGACCACGGCGCGGTCGGCGAGGGCGTATTCGGCGAAACACCTCATATCCCAATCGCGGTCCGCCACCAGGTTGATCCGGACCACCTGGTCGCCGACACGGACGCCGCGCACGTCGCGGCCGGCCTGAACCACCCGGCCGACGGCCTCGTGACCGTGGCTGCCCGGCGGCGCCGGGAGCGGATGGAGTTGGTTGAGAGTGTGCGAAAGCTTCCAGAAGGAGCTGTCGCTGCCGCAAATGCCCACGTGGGTGATGCGCACGAGCACCTGACGGTCATTCGGGACCGGCGTCTGGACCTCGACGATCCGGTACTCGCGCTCGCCCACAAGCTGGGCGGCCATCATCGAGGCACCTCCTTTTCAACTCAGCGTGAACGGATCGGGAAGGATCTCCGGCGGCGCCTCGAGTTTCTCGGGGTTCTCGATGAGGTCGGTCAGGAGGCCGATCGTGGCCGTGAAGTAGACGCCGTCGGAAATGCGTTCGTCGAGGCTGAACTTCAGGTCCATGACTTCCTCGACCTCGAGCTCGCCGCGATCGTTGACGACCGGTTCTTTTTTCCGTTGTCCGATGGTGACGAAGAACGGCGCATTCCCCCATTCATACAGATGGTGGAAAACCGCGTCGGCGCCGATACTGCCGAGGTTGGCCAGGAACGCACTCGTGTAGAGGGCGTCGCCTTTGATGAATGACGCCGGCAGCAGCCCGAAGTAGTCGAGAGTCCGCACCGCCCGGATGGCTAGGCGGATCAAGCTCCGGGGCAGCCGGGTCACGATGGCCGTCGCCGCCTCATCCCTGGAGGTACTGCTCTGTTTGGTCGCTTTAACGACAGACGTGACTTGCTCGACGACATCGGCAATGGTGGAACGCGGGTCGAAAGTAATCTTGACGGTGGTTTCGCTCGCCTCCTCGCTGAGCTCGCGCTTGACGACGAACGATAGGTCGATGGTCCGGCGCTGGTAGATGCGGTGGCCGACGACAAAGCGATTGGCTTCCGGCCGCAAGGCCAAAGTGCGGACACCCGCAGCCAGGACGACATGGAAGAGCGAAATCTTTTTCTCCCGGGCCGCATTGGCCTTGTCTAGCCAGGCCAGGGTTTTGCCTATCCTGAGGCGCTGGGAATGGTAGATCACCGACTCGGTGCGCGTCCGCATCAGGTAGGGGAACATTTTGCGGAAGCCGGGAAGCTTCCTCAGCCGGACGCCGTCACTGCGATCGCCGATGGCCATACAGATTCTCTGGACCTTGCCAGAAATCTATCCCGATTCAAGGACTTGTGTCAACCCCAAAGTCAAGCTGGCGAAGTCAGGGGCTTCCGCTCCCAGCGCATTCCCGGTCGTTGGTTCCGTCCCGAATTTCTCTGAGGGGACCCGGAATTTTGGGGTCGGCGATGCGCTCTCATCTTGAGCTCATGCTCCAGGCCGTTGTCCGTAGCGAACAGGCTGGCCGCTGCCGTCTCGACGGGGATCTTCATCGCGATAAAGGACTCGATGTCATCGAGGTGCTTGCCGAATCTCTCGCAGGCGAAGGAAATAGCCTGGCCGGAGTTTCCGGCCCGGGCCGTCCGGCCGATCCGGTGGACGTAGTTTTCGATATCCTGAGGGAGGTCGTAGTTGATGACCATTTCCAGGTCATCGATATGGAGTCCCCGCGCCGCGACATCGGTCGCCACGAGAAACGAGAACTTCCCGGCCATGAAGTCGTCGATGATCCGGAGCCTCTGGCTCTGGGGTAGGTCTCCCGACAAATGGCGTGCCCGAAAGCCGTTGAGCTCGAGCTTCTTGGCCAGCCGGGCGGCGCTGTGGCGCATGTTGGTGAAGATCAGGGCGTTGCGCGGCTTCTGCTGGTGGAGGATTCCGAGCAGCAGGTTGGCCTTGATGTGGCTTTTCACGTGGTAGAGCCTCTGGGTGATCGTATCCACGGTCAGCTGCTCCGGCGTGAGTTCGATGAAGGCCGGATGGTTCAGGTATTCGGCCGCGATCCTCCGCGAGACCCTGTTCAGGGTCGCGCTGAACAACATGCTCTGCCGGGCGCTGGGGGGGGCCATCCCGGCCAGCAATCTCTTGATGTCCGGCAGAAATCCCATGTCGAACAAGCGGTCGGCTTCGTCGATCACCAGCCACCCGACCTCCTTGAGCCGGAGATGGCCTCTCTCACTGAGGTCCAGCAGCCGGCCCGGGGTGCCGACGGCGAGGTCCACGCCCTTTTTCAGCAGGGCCAGCTGGCCGGGGTAGCCGACGCCCCCGAAAAAGCAGCCGACGGTGAAGTCGAGATGGCGGCTCAAGAGGCGCGCTTCGCCTTCGATCTGGACCGCCAGCTCCCGGGTGGGCACGATGATCAAAGCCCTTTTCCGCTGGGGAGTCGCCCTGCCGAGCATTCGCTCGAATATCGTGACCAGGAAGGCGGCGGTCTTGCCGGTCCCGGTCTGTGACTGGACGGCGGCATCCTTTCCCAGGAGTGTTTGGGACAGGGTCTGCTCCTGGACGGCCGTCATTTCCGTGTAGCCCCTCTCCGTGATTCCGCGGAGGAGGCTCGGATGCAGGTTCAATTCGTTAAAATACATTCATTTTCCTTTTAGTGAGAATCTCAACATGAGGGGATAATCGTCAGACGAATCACTTATTCGGGTGGGAAAAACAATTCGGTTTGACTATTTCCTACCAGATGTTCAAGATAGCATTATACCAGAGGCGAGGCCCCAAAGCAAGACCTCGCATTGAATCATCTTATATGTAA
>JAFNEO010000042.1 GCA_017886205.1 Candidatus Aminicenantota bacterium
CTCGATCATCACCCTGGCGAGCGGCTCAGTTCCGGAGTAGCGGACGTCCAGCCTGCCGGCGCCGGCGAGCGCCGCCTTGATCTCGTCCATGATCTGGACGATCTCCGGGAACTGCTTGAAATCGAGCTTTTCCCGAACGCGGATATTGTGGAGGACCTGGGGGAACTCCTTGAGCCCTCCGGCGAGCTGGGAAAATGAAACGCGGTCCGCCAGCATGGCTTCGAGCATCCTCAGGCTGGTCAGGATGCCGTCGCCGGTCGGGCAGTCGTCCAGGAAAATCGTGTGGCCGGATTGCTCGCCTCCGAGGTTGGCCCCGATCTCCAACATCTTCTCGAGGACGTATTTATCGCCCACTCTAGTCCGGACGAGCTCGACACCCATCTCCCTGAGTCCCTTTTCCAGGCCCATATTGCTCATAGTTGTGGCCACGACCGCGCCCGATTTGAGCCGACCTCGGTCCTTCATGAAGCGGGCTTGGACGAACAGGGTGTGATCCCCGTTCAGGATTCTTCCCTTTTCGTCCACCCAGAGCGCCCGGTCGGCATCGCCGTCATAGGCGATCCCCAGGTCGGCCCGGGCCGCCACGACATGACGGGCGAGGTTGTGGGGATGGAGAGAGCCGCAGCGGCGGTTGATGTTCTTTCCGTCGGGGACGTTGAAAATGGGGATCACCCGGAAACCCAGCCGGAAGAGAACCGTCGGGGCGATGACCGAGCTGGCTCCGTTGGAGCAGTCGAGGACAACGGTCAGGTCCTCGGGGATGCGGGCATTCCGCAGCTGGCCGATGAGGAAATCCTCATAATCGTCGGCCAGTTCGGCCCGGGGATGGACCGCCTTCCTCTCGGTCACGGGTGCCGTTTTTCTTTTCCCTTCCAGGATGGCCTTTTCCAGCCGCATCTCCCACTCATCAGAAATCTTGATCCCCTCCGAAGAGAATATTTTGATGCCGTTGTCCCGGTAGGGATTATGGGAGGCCGAGATCACGATCCCCGCGGAAAACCCGTGCTTCCGGGTCAGGAACGAAACGGCGGAGGTCGGGATGATCCCCGCCGAGACTGTCTTCCCGCCGCCCGCCTCGACTCCCGAGGCCAGGGTTTGTTCGATCCACGGGCCGGACTCCCGGGTGTCACGGCCGATAAGGACGCGAGGCTCCAGCCCTTCTTTCTCCAGGAGCTCGATGAGCGCTTGCCCGAGAACCCGGATGGTGGGAGCGTCGAGCGGATACTGACCCGCGACGGACCTGACTCCATCCGTTCCGAAGAGTCTTTTCATCTCTTTCT
The DNA here is from genome assembly GCA_017886205.1 of Candidatus Aminicenantota bacterium. Lineage (GTDB taxonomy): Bacteria > Acidobacteriota > Aminicenantia > Aminicenantales > UBA8522 > UBA8522. Next base: position 1,281 of record JAFNEO010000042.1, read on the forward strand.
TTTGGGTTCGGGCTTTCCCGATGCCTTGATCTCTTCCAAGAAGATCCTCACTCTCACACGAGCCCGGAGCGAGGCCAGCCGCAGCTCGGGCTTGGGCAGGATCAGGTCGGCCTCGACCTCGGTTGAGGCGGTGAGTTCAGAGATGTTGATGGGGCTCGTCGAGACCTTGTCTTTCTCCCGGATCTTGCTCTCCGGTCCCTTGACCAAAACGCGGGGCGGCGTGATCTCGATCTTGGAGATGCTGTATCCCTCTTTGGCTTGGCCGATAACGGTTGGGACGATGTCGAGCATGACCTCCTGCGTCCGCTCCAGCTTGAGCTTGACCTTGGTGGGCGATATGCGGACCACCTCGGCCCCGGGCGGGATGCTGATCATGGTCTCGTTGAGGGGGTATTCCTGCTGGAAGACGGTGGCCGTGCTGAGGTTGAGTTTGACGAAGACGTTGGCGGCGCTGATCTCGTTGATCATCCTGTTGGGGGCCCGGAAGGTCACATCCACCGTCGGGTCGGGCTTCTCCACGAGCTCTATGTCCGCCGGGATGTTGTGCGTTTCAAGGGGGATGGTCAGCGTTTTCTCGGAGAATGTCTTCTCCTCGGGGATGAGAGAAAGCCAGAGGATAAAGGCCAGCAAGAGTGAGAGGAGCTTGAGCTCCCAGTTGCGGACCAGCAGGTTGCGGATGATCTTGATCATCTTTGCTCTAGATAGCGCAGCAGCGCGTCTTTCAGTTGGTCTTTGTCCTGGACCTTGGCCAGCCGGCCTTTGGTTGCCAGGGAGATGACGCCCGTCTCTTCGGAGACCACGATGACGGCGGCATCGGTTTCCTGCGACAGGCCCAGGGCGGCAAGATGCCGGGTCCGGGCCAGGAATTCCTCACCCAGGTTGTGCGAAGCCGGGAGCGGCAGCAGGCAGCCGGCGGCCAGGATCTTGTTCCCTTGAAGGATAACGGCGCCGTCGTGAAGGGGAGAGTGGGGGAAGAAGATGTTCACCAGCAGGTCCTTGGAGAGGAGGCCGTCCAGCCGCGTCCCCCGGTCGGCGAAAACCTTGAGTGAGATCTCCTTTTCCACGGCAATCAGGGCTCCGATCTTTTTTTGCGACAAGTAGTCCACGGCCAGGAAGAGGTCCTCGAGCTTCTCCTCCAGGGACCGGAGGGAGAACGGCCGGCGGAAGGTCGGGGAGCCAAGACCCGTGAGGAACCGCCGGATTTCACCCTGGAAAAGGACGATCACGGCGATGATGAAGTAGGTCGTGAAGCTCTTGATCAGGCGGTGGGAGACGACGAGCCGGGCCCACTGCGTGATCAGGTAGAAGAGGCCGATGATGACGATGCCGATGGCCATCTGATAGGCCCGGGTATCTTTGATCAGGCGGAAAAAAGAATAGAGGAAGAAGGCGACCAGAAGGATGTCCAGGACGTCGACGAAGGTGATGTGAACCAGAGCGTTCAGGATACTAGTGTACATAGGGCTTACCCTGTCCCTCCAGCGGAGGTCTGGCGGCGCCCTGGCTCAGGATGGCCTCGGCCACGGCGACGGCCCGTTTGACGGCCTGAAGGTCGTGGACGCGAAGGAGAGAGGCACCGTGCAGGATGCTCACGACCGCAGCCGCGATGGTGCCCTCGAGCCTGTCCGGGGCCTCGAGTTTCAGGATCTTACCGATGAACGACTTGCGGGAGATGCCCACGAGCAACGGCCTCTCAAGGTCGGCGAGGGCTCCGAGGTTGTTGAGGAGCACCAGGTTGTGCTCGAGCTTCTTCCCGAAACCGATCCCGGGGTCGAGGAGGACACTCTCCCGCGGCACGCCACAGGCTTCGGCGGCTTCCAGGCGCTCTCTCAAGAAGGCCTTGACTTCACCGAGCACATCGTCATAGTGGGGGGCGATCTGCATCGTCCGGGGCGTGCCCTTCATGTGCATTAGGATCAGCCCCGCGCCGCTCCTGGCCGCAACCGGCAGCATCCGGGGGTCGAAACGGCCGGCGCTGATGTCGTTAATGATGTCGGCTCCGGCGGCCAGAGCCGCTTCGGCGACCTCGGCCTTGGTCGTATCGACAGAGATCAAAACGTCGTTCTTCTGTTTCAGGACTTCGACGACGGGCAGGATCCGCTTTTTTTCTTCCTTGGCGGGGATGGGGTTGGAGCCGGGCCGGGAGCTTTCACCGCCTATATCGATGATATCCGCCCCCTCCGTGGCCAGGGCCAGCGCACGCTCGATAGCCCGGGCGGGCTCGAAGTAGAGCCCTCCGTTGAAGAAGGAATCCGGGGTGACATTGACGACACCCACGAGCCAGGTTCTCTGGCCCAGCTCAAAGGTCTTTCCTCTGGCTCGGAATCTGTGTGTCTCTCCCAACGTTTACGCTTTCACCAAGTCCGGTTTGCCCGGCGGTTTGACCAGCTGGGGCCCACCGGCCTCCTCGGTTTTCTCAGGAGCCGGGGATGCCGGGGCGGCCGGCTCCTTGCGGTCGTTCTCTTCCTTCGCCCGCGGCGCTTTAATAACGCCGGTGATCTCTTCGATCTCGTCCGAGTCCAGCACTTCTTTCTCGAGCAGCGCCTTGGCGATCTCCATCAGCTTTTCCTTGTTATGCTCGAGGAGTTCCTGTGACCGGATGTAGCTCTTGCCGATGATCTTCTTGACCTGTTCATCGATCAGTTCGGCGGTCCGCTCGCTGAAGTTCTTGTTCATGGCCAGGTCTCGGCCCAGGAAGATGAGGTCGTCGCGCTCGCCATAGGTGAGCGGTCCGAGTTCGGACATTCCCCACTGGCAGACCATCTTGCGGGCGATCTCGGTCGACTTTTCGAAGTCGTTGGCGGCGCCGGTCGTGGTCTGGCCGAGGAGCAGGGTCTCGGCCACCCGGCCGGCCAGGAGCACCGAAAGCTGGGCCTCGAGGTATTCCTTGCTGTAGGTGTAGCGGTCGTCGAGGGGAAGCTGCTGGGTGAGGCCGAGGGCCAGCCCGCGCGGGATGATGGTCACCTTGTGGATGGGGTCGGCTTCGGGAATGAGCTGCGCGACCAGTGCGTGGCCCGCTTCGTGGTAGGCCGTGCTCCTTTTCTCCTCGTCGGAGATGATCATGCTCTTGCGCTCGACACCCATCAGGACCTTGTCCTTGGCCGCTTCCATGTCGTTCATGGTGACGTTCGCCTGGCCGTATCGCGCCGCGAGCAGGGCGGCCTCGTTGACCAGGTTGGCCAGGTCGGCGCCGCAGAAACCGGGAGTCGAGCGGGCCAGCACTTTGAGGTTGACGTCGTTGTTGAGCGGGATCTTGCGGACGTGGACCTGGAGGATCTCCTCGCGGCCCTTGACGTCGGGCATGTTGACGACGATGCGGCGGTCGAAGCGGCCGGGGCGGAGCAGCGCGCTGTCGAGGATGTCGGGCCGGTTGGTGGCGGCGATGAGGATGACGCCCTCATTGGAGTCGAACCCATCCATCTCGACCAGGAGCTGGTTGAGGGTCTGCTCGCG
>JAFNEO010000043.1 GCA_017886205.1 Candidatus Aminicenantota bacterium
TACCCGACCACCCGGCCTTCGTCTCCGGAGCTCTCGGAAGAATCGGAGTAGCGGAGGACTTCGACCCGTGGCTGTCCGGCTTTTTTCAAGGCGATGAGCACCGCCGCCACCCCGCCTCCCCCGCACATGATGTTTTCGCCGTTTGCGCATCTGGTGATGAGTGTGTCGGCGTTGATGTTCCGGACGAGCGAGATGGTCTTGGCGTCTACGGAGTTGGCGTCAGCCTTGGAAAGATAATGGGAGAGGTCTGTGGAAGCGACGATCAACACTTTTTTATCGCCCGCGGCCTCGGCGATGCCTTTGGCCAGCGAATAGACGTTTCTTCTTGTCGGATAACCCATAACGATGGGGACGATCTTGGCGCCGGGAAGCGCTTTCTGGATGAACGGGACCTGGACCTCGACAGAATGTTCCTTGGCGTGTGCCTCGGCAATGTAGGAAAAGCCAGAGGCCTTGGCGATGCGGGCGGCGAGCTCCTCGTCGACCGGAACGACGCCGAGCGGCGTTTCGAACCCGCCCTTGAGGTAGATCGAGGCGCCGTCGAGAGGATACTGGTGCGATGTCCCGATAACGATCACCGTTTCGTACGGCCTGCCCTTAACAAGCTTGTAAGCGTAGGCCGCCGTCTGCCCGGAGTAAACATATCCGGCATGGGGGCAGACGAGTGCCCGAACGTCGCCGGAGACCGCCGGGAGGTCCTTGGCAGCGCTCAGATAGCCGTCGATGCGGGCCGCCAAAGCGGCCTTGTCCTCGTCGTAGAAGGCCCCCGCGAACGCGGGCCTGCGGACCTCCTGCGTCCGCGCGCCGAGCGCGGCGGCGAGACCGATGACCAGGAAAGAGACGAAAGTCCTTTTGTTCATTTCTCCACCCCCCAAGAATATACCGGGCGGCTTCCCAAAAAGCAACCGCCGGACCCAAACATTACTATTCCTATATAAACACTAAGATAGGGTTGACATTTTATCTTGCTTGAGGGAGAATACAGTTGCACTGCGAGGCATTGACCGATGAAAGATTTCTTCAAAGGCATTCTCGTTATAGCCGCGCTTATTTCCGCCTTCTTTATGGGTCTTCAGCTCGGCAAGACGAAGGAAAAGGCCAAGATCCCGAATTTCCAGGAAGACACCGAAGCCCACATCTGAGGCCCTTTCCTCGGCCCGGCGTTTGTTCCCATACCTTCGAGGTCTATCCCGTCTGGCTGATGAATAATTGATTCTTCATAATCGGAGGCCTATAATAGAAAAAATCGGAACGAAGGAAAGACCATGAACTGGGGAACATACGGGATCTTGATCGCTTTCGGCCTCTTCGTCCTGCTGGTGATCTTCAACCCCAGGATATCGTGCTTCGGCAAACGCATCCGGTCGCCGTTCTATCCACTCCTCCGAAAAAAGAGCCGGAAGAAGGCTCCCCCGCCGGCGGAGGACTATGGGTTTCGTCTGACGGAAGGACAGGGTCAAGACGCGGCCAGGGCGGCCGAGGATAAAAAGAGGGCGGTCAAGAAAACGGACGATTACGGGTTCCGGCTGGACCAATAGCCGGACGCCCGTCCCGGGATGGCGAAAAGAGGAGGAGGGGAAATGAGGAGGAGCGCGCCCGCTCTTCTCTTTTTATCGGCCCTGACGCTTCTCTCCTGTCTTCCCTCTCGGCCCGCCGTCGCCCCCCTTCCTCCGACCGTGGAGTCAATCGAAGGTTTTGCCACCTTCCGGCTGGCCAGGGAGGGAGGGACGGCCAAGTCCAAACTCTCCTTTCTCTTCCGGCTCCCCGGCCAAGGCCGGATCGAGCTTCTCGATCCTCTCGGCCGGACGGCTTCACTTCTCTTCCTGGATGACGACGTGGCCTATCTCGTCCTGCCGGGCCGGCGCGCCTATTGGAAGTCCGGCCGCGATGAGGTCATGTCCAAATTGCTGGGTTTCGCCCTGGGACCCGAGGACCTGACCCATATTTTGACCGGACGGGGGGACCGCTTGAGCGGCTGGACCTTGGAAAAGGACAGCCAGGGCCGCGTCGTCCGCGGCCGCCGCGAGGACCTGCAGTTTGAAGTCCGCCTTTTCTTCGAACGAAGCCCTCTTCCCCGGCTTCTCGTTCTCTCCCGGGCCGAAGACAAGGGGAGTCTGAGAGTCCTGCGGATGAGTTTCAACCAGCCTCTGAAAGCCAAGGCGTTTCATCTTTTCTTCCTTGGAGAGGGCGGCTATCGGCCGGCCGATTGGAATGAGGTCGAGCGCTGGCTCCAGGAGACGGCCGGGCGATGAAGTTCCGATCCTTTGCCAAGATCAACCTGGGGATTGACGTCCTGGGGAAGCGGGAGGACGGCTACCACGAGATCCGGACCCTTTTCCAGGCCATCGAGTTCGGGGACATCCTCGAGTTCCATCCCTTGACCGAGCGGGAGATCCGCCTCAGCGGTACCGACGCCTCCATTCCCTGGGACGAGAGAAACCTCGTTCACCAGGCAGCGAGGCTGCTGCAGCAGGACTTCCCGCAGGCCGGCGGAGTCAAAGTCCTGGTCACCAAGAACGTCCCGTCGGGCAAAGGCCTGGGCGGCGGGAGCAGCAACGCCGCGATGACCCTCTTCGCCCTGAACAGGCTGTGGGGGCTCGGGCTGGACCGGAGCCGCCTCCAGGATTACGGCCGCCGGCTCGGCGCCGATATTCCCTATTTCCTGGATGGCGGGCTCTGCCTGGGGGAGGGCCGCGGCGATGTCATCACCCCCCTCCCCGACCTCCCCGTTTATTACTGCGTCCTCGCCCTGCCTTCCTTCCCCATCCTGACCTCCGATATCTACGGCCGGCTTCGCTTGACTTCACCGCCTGAAGACAGTAAAATGAACCGGTTTCTAGCGCGAAGAGAGTTCGGGCTATTAGAGAATAAACTCGAAGAAACCATCTTTAGCCTGTATCCTCGATTAAAAGCGATTAAGAGTTCTTTTCTTCACAAGGAAGCTGTCCTTTCCCTGGTGAGCGGAACGGGGTCGGCGGTGTTCGGGCTGTTCGAGGACCGAGAGAAGGCCGTTCGGGCCCTCGCCGACCTTGAGAGGACAGAGGAGGCGCTTCTCGTGGAAACCCTGTCCAGGGAGCGCTATTGGAAAAGAGCCACGGCTGGGGTGTAGCCAAGCGGTAAGGCAACGGACTTTGGATCCGTCATCCGGAGGTTCGAATCCTCCCGCCCCAGTTTAATGCTGAATGGAGTGCGGATAAGGAAAGGCCGATGAGAGTATTTGCCGGATCTTCGAACCAGGCGCTCGCCCTGGAGGTCGCCTCCTACCTCGGGATCGGACTGGGGAACATCGCCCTCAGCCGGTTCAGTGACGGAGAGATCCACATCTATATCGACGAGAACGTCCGCGGCGAGCACGTGTTCATCATCCAGACGGGCTCGGCCGATGCGAACTTCCATCTTATGGAGCTCTTCCTGATGATCGACGCCGCCAAGCGCGCCTCCGCGGAGCGGATCACCGCGGTTATTCCCTATTACTGCTACGCGCGGCAGGATTGGAAGGACCGGCCCCGGGTGCCGATCTCGGCCCGCCTCGTCGCCGACCTCCTGGAGAAATCCGGCGCCGACAGGATTCTGGCCATGGACCTCCACTCGCCCCAGATCCAGGGATTCTTTTCCGTTCCCATGGATAATCTGACGTCTATGCCGGTCCTAGCGCGGTACATCGGCGGCCTCAAGCTGGATAATCTGGCCATCGTCTCGCCGGATGCGGGAGGCGTCGGCCGGGCCAGGGTTTTCGCCCGGCGGATGCAGGCGGGCCTGGCCATCATCGACAAGCGGAGGCCGGCCCCCAACGTCGCCCAGGTCCTCCACGTCATCGGCGATGTCCAGGGCCGCGATGTCGTCATCTTCGACGACATGGTGGACACGGCGGGGACACTCGCTCTGAGCGCCGAGGCCCTGAAGAAAGAGGGCGCCAGAAGGATTCTCGCCGCCTGCACCCATCCCGTTCTCTCCGGCCAGGCCATCGAGAAGATCGAAAAATCGCCCCTCGAACACGTGATCGTCACTGACACCATCCCGCTCAACCCTGCCGCTCAGGCCTGCCGAAAGATCGCCGTCCTCTCGGTGGCCGAGCTCTTCGGCGAGGCGATCCGCAGGATCAACGAGGGGAGCTCGGTGAGCTCCCTGTTTGTCTAAGGAGGAGATGATGAGCTTCACCGTCAAAGCGGAAAAAAGGGACGCCTTCGGCAAGAATGCCTCCCGGAGGCTGAGGAAACAGGGCCTGATCCCGGCCGTTCTATACGGGGAGGGAATGGCCACTATCCCCCTTGTCCTGGCGAAAAAAGAGGTCATCCTGATCTTGAAATCGGATACCGGGGAGAACACGATCTTCAAAGTGACCTTCGACTCCAAAGCGCAGGACGCGATGTTCAAGGATGTCCAGATCGACTCCAGCACGGACGAGCTCGTCCATGCCGACCTGATCCAGATCTCCATGGACAAGGCCATCCGCGTGAACGTGCCCGTGCTGCTCCTGGGAGATCCTATCGGGGTCAAGACCGAAGGCGGGTTTGTCGATTTCATGACCCGGGAAGTCGAGATCGAGTGTCTGCCCAAAGACATCCCCGAAAACATCAAGATCGATATCAGCTCACTTCACCTGCACCAGTCCATCAAGGTCAGCGATATGGCGACCCCGGAAGGCGTCACGCTGATCAGTGATCCTTCGTCTGTTGTCGTGCTCGTCGGCGTGCCGCACAAGGAAGAAGAGGTCGCCAAGCCGGTCGAGGAAGGCGTCGTGGCCGCCGAGCCCACCGAACCCGAGGTGATCAAGAAGGAGCGGGCGGAAAAGCCGGAAGAGGAAGAGAAGCCGGAGAAGAAAGAGAAGCCGGAGAAGAAAGAGAAGCCGGAGAAGAAAGAAAAGAAGGAGAAGAAGGAGTAGTCGTTGTGGGTCGTGGTCGGCCTGGGGAACCCCGGCCGGCGCTATGCCGGGACGCGGCACAACGTCGGCTTCTCCGTCATTCAGCGGCTGGCCCGACGCTGGGGCGTGAAGCTCCGGCGGCGGAAATATGCGGCCAAGGTCGTGGAAGTGATGCGGAATGAGGAACGGCTGGTCCTGGCCCAGCCCCAGACATACATGAACATGAGCGGAGTGGCCGTGAGACAGATCGCGGACGGGTACCGAGTCCCGCCGCCGAACATCGTCGTCGTCACCGACGACCTGGACATCCCGCTCGGCCAGATCCGGGTCCGCAAAGGCGGCAGCGCCGGCACCCATAAGGGCCTGCGCTCTGTCGTCGCCGAGATGGGGACGCCCTCGATCCCGCGCCTGCGGATCGGGATCGGGCCCCTTGCCGAACGCGAGGATGCCGTGGAGTTCGTGCTCTCGCCCTTCTCCCGGGAGGAACTTCCCGTCGTGGAGGAGGCCCTGGCCAAGGCCGAGGAGGCCCTGGATATGATCCTCGATGGCCGGATCGAGGCGGCCATGAACACGTTCAACCAGAGAGGAAAGACTTAACGGGAAACACGCTCCTTGTTCCTTCTCGCAAGAAGAGGGAGCTTTAATATCCATAAGGAGGTCGCATGAAGATTTACGAAACAGGGTTTTTGCTCGCCCCCAACCTTTCCGAAGACGACACCGAAAAGCTCATCACCCAGATGGCCGATGTCATTTCCCAGAGAGAGGGTAAGCTCATCAAGCAGGAGAGGTGGGGGAGGCACCGGATGGCCTATTCGATCAAACGGTGGAGCGAGGCCTTCTATGTTTTTTTGCATTATGAGGGCCGGCCCGATATCCCCCTCGAACTGGAGAGGCGGTTCAAGCAGACCGACGCCGTCCTGCGCTACCTGACCCTGCAGAAGGAAGCCGGGGAGTCAACCCGCCGGAAGCGGAAGAAAAATGCCCCACCGGAGCCCAGAGAGGCCCCCGCCGAGCCGCGACCGGCCGGCCAGGAATCGGGAGAAGAGGTGAAGTGAAATGGCCAGAGAAGAGCGAATGGAGAAACCGTCCTACCGGAAGTTCTTTCCGCCGAAGAGGAAGTTCTGCCGCTTTTGCCAAAGGAACATCCGTGATATCGACTATAAGAACGTGGACATCCTGAAAAAATACGTCCCTGAACGCGGCAAGATCGCTCCCCGGCGGGTGACGGGAACATGCGCCTATCATCAACGCAAGCTGGCCACGGCGATCAAGCGGGCGCGCCTGATGGCGATGCTCCCCTACTTGGAAGATTGATCTCCGGGGAGATCGCTGGAGGAACGATGAAGGTCATCCTGAAACAAGACGTGGAGAAGGTGGGCCGGAAGGGGGACATCGTCAATGTCGCCCCGGGTTACGGCCGCAACTACCTCATCCCCCGGAAGCTGGCGCTCGAGGTCACATCCTCGAACCTGAAGATGATCGAGATCGAGCGGCAGGCCCTGAAAAAGAAGGTGGAGAACGAGCGGCAGTCCTTCCAGGACCTGATCGGGCGGCTCAACGAGGTGACCCTGACCTTTTCCCGAAAGGCGGGGGAGAAAGACATGATCTTCGGCAGCGTTAGCGCCGCCGACGTCAAGGAGGCCCTGGACCGGCTGGGTTTCGAGGTTGAGAAGAAAAAGATCGGCCTCGACGAGCCGATCAGGAGGCTGGGGAACTACAGCATCCCGGTCAAGGTATTCCACGACGATAAGGCCACCCTGCGGGTCGAGGTCCGGAAGGATGAAGGGGCGGCCGGGGCGGCCGGCGAAGGCGAGGCCGGAAAAAGCAAGGACTAAGGGATGATAGGAGCGGGCGGGCCGGCCCTTTCGCTCCGGAGGAGAGGTTGACCATGGAACTCGACCTCATGTTTTTGAAGAAGACTCCGCCCCACAGCGTGGAGGCGGAAAAGACGGTACTGGGGGGTATCCTGGTCAATAAGGAGAACCTCAACACGGTCCTCTCCATCATCTCGCCCGAGGATTTCTACAAGGACTCGAACCGCAAGATCATCGAGAGGATCGTCGTCCTCGTGGACAAAGGCCTGCCGGTCGACCTGCTCTCGCTGAGCGAAGAGCTGGAGAGGTCGGGATCTCTGGACGAGGTGGGGGGGGCGTCCTACCTGTCCTCGCTCCTGGACGGGGTGCCGAAGAGCCCGAACGTTGAGTACTACGCCAAGATCATCAAGGAGAAATCCCTCCTCCGCAAGCTCATCCTCTCCTCGGCCAAAATCATCAGCTCAAGCTACGAGCAGAAAGAGGACGCAGACGAGCTGCTCAACGAGGCCCAGGCGGCCATCCTCGACGTGGCCGAACAGAGGGTCAAGCCGGGGTTTGTATCGGTCGGCCAGCTGACCGCGCCCACTCTGGAGATGATCGCTCAGTTGGCCGAGAGGCGCGAAGCGGTCACCGGGGTCCCCTCGGGCTTCCGCGACCTGGACAACCTCACCGCGGGGTTCCACAAGTCCGAGTTCGTCGTCGTCGCCGCCCGGCCGTCCATGGGCAAGACCGCCCTCTGCCTGAACATCTCCCAGCATGTCGGCCTGAACACCCATTATGCGGTCGGTTTCTTCTCGATGGAGATGGCCAAGGAGCAGATCCTCATCCGTTTCCTCTGCGCCGACAGCCAACTCGACATCAAACGGGTCCGGACCGGATTCATCAGTGAGCGGGAATTCGAAAAGCTCAAGCTCAGCGCCGAAGCCCTCTCCCATGCCCGCATCTTCCTGGACGAAACGGCCGGGCTGACGGTGATGGAGATGAAGGCCAAGTGCCGGCGGCTGAAGATGGAGAACAACCTGGACGTGGTCTTTATCGATTATATCCAGTTGATGAGGCCCGGCAGCCGGTTCGAGAACCGCAACCAGGAGATGGCCTTCATTTCGCGCTCCCTGAAGGAGCTGGCCAAAGAGCTTCAGATCCCGGTGGTCGGGATCTCCCAGCTCAGCCGCGCTCCCGAGAAGGGCCGGCGCGAGCCGCGCCCGCTGCTGAGCGACCTCCGCGAGTCGGGGGCCATCGAGCAGGACGCCGACGTGGTCATCTTCATCTACCGCCCCGAGGTCTACCAGCCACAAGACGAAACCCTCCGCGGCATCGCCGAGGTCAACGTCGCCAAGCAGCGCAACGGGCCGACCGATATGCTCAAGCTCGCCTTCTTCAACAAATACGCCCGCTTCGCCAACGCCGACCTGGATTTCCACCATCCGGAAGCCTGAGATGGCCAGCCTATCCCCGAACGCTCTCCTGCTCGGCGCGTTCGAACAGCTCGGCGCCGTCGGCTGGCTGTTCTTCAAGACGATGAAGAACCTCTTCCGGAGACCGCGCGAACACCAGATCCTGCTCCAGCAGCTCGAGGAGATCGGCGTGCGCTCGCTCCCCGTCGTCTCCTTGACCGCCGCCTTCGGCGGGCTGGTCTTCGGATTCCAGACGTACACCGGTTTCCACCGCTATATCGGCCCCGGGTCGGAGGCCTTCGCGGGTCCGATCATCACCCTTGGACTGGCCAAGGAACTGATCCCCATCCTGGTCGGGCTGATGATCTCGGGGCGCGTCGGGTCGTCCATGGCGGCGGAGATCGGGACAATGAAGATAACCGAACAGATCGACGCCCTGCACAGCCTCGGCGCCAACCCCATCCGCTATCTGGTTGTTCCCAGAACCCTGGCCGCGTTTTTTATGCTGCCCTGCCTGGTCCTCTACGGCGACATCATCGGTATCCTCTGCGGGTATTTCTACAATGTCGTCCTGATGGGGGTCAACCGAGTGATGTACGTCCAGAACACCTTGATGTACCTGGAGATCTGGGATGTCGCCACCGGGCTGATCAAGTCGTGCGTTTTCGGCGTCGTCATCGCCATCGTCGGCTGCTGGCAGGGCATGGAGACCGAGGGCGGCGCAGAGGGGGTCGGCCGGGCGACGACGCGCACGGTCGTCATCTCCAGCATCTCGATCCTAATCCTCAATTTTTTCATCAGCAAGCTGCTTCCGGCCACACTCAAAGGCGGTTGACATGATCCGCATCATCGATCTCCACAAGTCCTTTGGGCCAAAAGTAGTCTTGCGCGGAGTCAGCCTGACCATCGAGAAAGGCGAGACGATGGTCGTCATCGGCCAGAGCGGCTCGGGCAAGAGTGTCCTCATCAAGCACCTGATCGGCCTCCTCAAGCCCGACTCCGGGGAGATCTACATCGACGATGTCGAGATCACCCGTCTCGATGACGACGAGCTACTGCGAGTCACCAGAAAATTCGGCCTGCTGTTCCAGGGGGCGGCCCTGTTCGATTCCATGACCGTGGCCGAAAACGTCCGCTTCGGCCTGGAGCGATACACTCGTTTGAGCGAGGAGGAGGTCCGGAAACGGGTATCGGAAAGCCTGGCCCTGGTCGGACTCAACGATGCCGAATGCCTCATGCCCTTCGAGCTCAGCGGGGGGATGAAAAAAAGAGCCGGCCTGGCCCGGGCCATCGCCTACCGGCCGGAGATCATGCTCTACGACGAGCCCTCTACCGGCATCGACCCCATCCGGGCGGACGCCATCAACGACCTGATCAAGAAGCTGAAGAACGATCTGGGGATCACCTCCGTGGTCATCACCCATGATATGGTCAGCTCGTACAAGATCGCCGACCGGATCGCCATGCTCTATGACGGCGAGATCATCGAGGTCGGGACACCCGAAGAGATCAGAAATTCGAAGAGCGCGTTCATCCAGCAGTTTATCCACGGGCAGGCCGAGGGGCCGATCAAGGATTGGTAGCCAATGAGGTCATAAGATGCGACGCGAAATCAAGATTGGAATCTTCTTGGCCGGGACGTTCCTGATCCTGGCCGCATTCATCTTCATCGCCGGCGATATGTCCACCTGGTTTCAGAAGCCGGGTTATGACCTCTCCGTCCTTTTCCCTACGGCCAGCGGGCTGGAAAAGCACGCCGCCGCAAGGCTGGCCGGCGTCAAAATCGGCTATGTCAAGGATATCCGCCTGGATCAACGTAAAGCCCGGGTCGTCCTGGCCATCTGGCCAAAATACCAGGTCCCCAGAGGCTCCCGGGCGACCCTAGCTTCTATCGGGCTTGTCGGGGAAAGGTACATCGAGATCAACCCCAGCGAGCAGGCCGACTTTCTGAAGCCGGGAGAGACGATCGAGGCCAGCGCGGCCATCGGCTTCGACCAGATCGGCAGCCTGGCTGCTTCGATCGGCGATGAGCTCAAAGCCGTCAGCCAGTCAATCCGGGAGATGACTGACGAGGAAGCGAAGCAAAATCTGTCCGGTATCCTGAAGAACCTAAACGCCTTCACCCAGGAGATGGGCGAATTCCTGGCTGCAAACAAGGGGGAGCTCGAAGACGGCATCCGGAGCGCTTCCCGGGCCGCCCGGGAGTTCGACCAGAAGCTCGGGACGGTCTCTGTGAGCCTCGACGAGACCATCCGGGCGGTGAAGAGCATCGCCGCTGAGAACCAGGAGAGCATTAAGTCGAACCTCCAGAAGCTCGAGGACGTGCTCACCGAGCTTCAGGAATCCGTCCGGCTCCTCCGGAATTCTCTTGAGAAAATCGACAGGGGCGAGGGGACCGTTGGGAAACTCGTCCAGGACTCGGAGCTTTACGAGGAAGCCCGGGAAACCCTCGGCACGGTCAAGAGGACCGTAGAGCCGCTGAGCCAGATGCGGGCGACGGGCCACTTCAGGGCCGATTACCTCAACGAAACCCGGAAGTACAAAGGCACGATCAGCGCCGGCTTCTACCTGACCCCCCGCAGCTTCCTGTTGGGACAGGTCGTTGATGACCCGCGGCAGGACGGGTTCGTCTACTCCGCCCAGGCCGGTATGCGCCTCGGCGCGGTGGCCCCACGGGCCGGGATCATCGAATCGGAGTTCGGGGCCGGCGTCGACTTCCTGGCCCTCGGCGACCGCCTGATGTTCAGCCTGGAGGGGTTCGATTTCAGGCGGGAGGGCGGCCCGCATCTCCGTCTGACCAGCCAGTTCGCCCTCCTCAGATACCTGCACCTGGTGCTGGGAATCGATGACCTCGGGTCGGATTCCCGGCGAGAGATCTATTTTGGCCTTGGCCTGGGAACGCGATGAAGGACAAGCTGAAGACCGTCTTTATCTGCCAGACCTGCGGCACCCGTTCACCCAAATGGCTGGGCCGCTGTCCGGGCTGCGGCGAATGGAACACGATGGTCGAGGAGGCCGAGGAGACGGCGCCGGCGGCCGAATATTCCTTCCCGCCTTCCGAAGCGCTGCTCTATCGGGATATCAAGGAAGTCGCCAAGCAGAGGATCCAGATTCCGACCGAGGAATTCAACAAGGTCCTGGGCGGGGGCGTCGTCCTCGGCTCGCTGGTCCTGATCGGCGGGGAGCCGGGGATCGGTAAATCCACCCTGCTCCTCCAGGTCTGCCGGGATTTCGCCGCCCAGGGCGAGCGGGTTCTCTATGTCTCCGGCGAGGAATCGCTGGAGCAGATCAAGATCCGCGGCGACCGGCTGGGCGTCCGGGACGGAGAGCTGTATCTCCTGGCCGAGACCAACATGGAGCGCATCATCGCCCAGGCTGAGAAGATCCGGCCCCGGGTGTTCGTCGTGGATTCGGTCCAGACCGTTTTCTCCGCCAAGCTCTCTTCCAGCCCCGGGACCATCAGCCAGGTTCGCGAGGCGGCCAACGAGATCTTCCGCTTCGCCAAGAAGAACAACGTCTCTTCTTTCCTCATCGGGCACATCACCAAGGAGGGTTCGCTGGCCGGCCCGAAATCGCTCGAGCACATGGTCGATGTCGTCCTCCTGTTCGAGGGCGAACGGGACCACAGCTACCGGGTGCTCAGAGCCCTTAAAAACCGGTTCGGGCCGGTCTCCGAGCTGGCCATATTCGAGATGACCGCGACGGGACTCCAAGCGATCCTCAACCCGTCGGCCTTTTTCCTCAAGGAGCGGCCGGCCGAGGAATCGGGGAGTGTGGTTGTCTCGACGATCAAGGGATCGCGGCCGCTGCTCGCCGAGGTCCAGGCGCTGGTCTCGCCGACCCTGTTCGCCGGCAACCCCCGGCGGATGACTATCGGGCTCGACCACTTCCGGACATCCCTGCTCCTGGCCGTCATCGAGAGGAAGATGCGGGCGAGCTTCGGGGGCCAGGATATCTACCTCAACGTTGCCGGCGGTCTCCAGATAGAGGAGCCGGCGGCCGACCTGGGGGTCGTCCTGGCCGTCATCTCGTGCCTCAAGAACAGAGCCCTTCCCCGCGACGTCGTCGTCTTCGGGGAGGTCGGCCTGAGCGGCGAGATCCGTTCGGTCTCGAGCCCGCTGGCCCGGATCAAGGAGGCCCTCTCCCTCGGCTTCGAGACCGTCCTCCTGCCCAAGGGCAACCTGGCCATGTTGGAGAGGGAGGATCTTCCGAAGGCGCGTCTTCTTGGCGTCCAGAACATCAAGGAGGCGTCACCCATTATATTTTCACAATAAGGATTTATCCCATGGGTATTCATGTCTTCCGCGTCTTCATCATCGGCTGCATCACGGCCGCCGGGTATTTTTTCCCCCTCTTCCGGCTGCCCCGGCCGGCCGGCGCGGCCATCGCCTTCATCGTCGGGGCCATCATCATGTATCTCGAGACCCGGATCCGGCGGACCCAATTCAAGGTGATTTGGAGCGCGACCATCGGGACCTACGCCGGCGTTTTTCTGGGCTGGTCTTTGGGCGCGGTCTACAAGAACATCACCGATGACGCCTCGACCGCCCTCTTCATCCGTATCTTCTTCCTCATCATCATGCCCTACATCGGGTTCCTGGTGGGGGTCCAGAAGTCGGAGTGGCTCGACCCCGCCCACCTCTTCCGCTTCTTCAAGGAGAAGAGCGGCGGCCGGAGCTACAAGCTTCTGGATACGAGCGTCATCATCGACGGCCGCATCACCGACCTCTGTGACACGGGCTTTATCGAGGGGACCCTGGTCATCCCCCAGTTCGTCCTCAAGGAGCTGCAGTTCGTGGCCGATTCCTCGGACGGCCTGAAGAGGCAGCGGGGCCGGCGCGGGCTCGACGTCCTCAACCATCTCCAGAAGTCCTCCCAGATCTCGGTCGTCATCTGGGAGATGGACTTCCCCGAGATCCGGGACGTCGATTCCAAGCTTATCGAGCTGGCCCGGCAGCTCGACGCCAAGATCGTCACCAACGACGTCAACCTCAACAAGGTGGCCAAGCTGCGCGGCCTCTCCGTCCTCAACATCAATGAGCTGGCCAACGCCCTGCGTCCGGTCGTCCTGCCGGGCGAAGCGATGCGGGTGTTTATCCTCAAAGAAGGCAAGGAGAAAGATCAGGGCGTGGGCTACCTGGACGACGGCACCATGGTCGTCGTCGATAACTCGCGGCGGATGATCGGCCAGAACGTCGATATCACCGTGACCTCGGTGCTCCAAACGACCGTAGGCAAGATGATCTTCGGGCGGTACAACGAAGACGCGCGATGAGCAAGGTCTCGGCCATCATCGTCGCCGCCGGAGCCGGCAAGCGCTTCGGTTCGGCCAAACAGTTCGCCCTCCTGCGGGGGAAATCCGTGCTCGAAGGGAGCCTGGAAGCGTTCGAGGCTCATCCGGAAGTGGATGAGATCGTCCTTGTCCTGCCCGCTGAGGAAGGCGGGTCCCGGTACCGGAAGCGCGGTGGCAAGGTCGTCGCCGTCGTCCGCGGAGGAGAGAGAAGGCAGGATTCGGTCGTCCGGGGGTTCGAGAAGGTGGATTCCCTTGCGGGCGATATCGTCCTGGTGCACGACGGGGTTCGGCCGCTGGTCAGCCGGGAAGTCATCACCCGCGTGATCGCTGCAGCCAGGAAGTGCGGGGCCGCCGTCGCGGCGGTCCCGGTCGAAGACACCATCAAGGAGGCGGCCGGAGGGTTCGTCGTCCGAACCCTGGAACGGGAGAACCTTCAGCGCGTCCAGACGCCGCAGGCCTTTATCCGCGAGGTTCTCGATCGGGCCCTGCGGAAGGCACGGGAGGACGGGTTTTGCGGGACGGATGAGGCGGCGCTCGTGGAGAGGACCGGTCACCCCGTGGCTGTGGTCCTGGGCGACCGGCGAAACATCAAGATCACGACCGCCGCCGACCTCAAGATCGCGGAGGCATGGCTTGAAGATTAAGATTGGCCTCGGCTACGACATCCATCGTCTGTCCAAGGGGAGGGACCTCTTTTTGGGCGGAGTCAAAATTCCTCATCCCTCTGGCCTCATCGGACATTCCGACGGCGACTGCCTGGTCCATGCGCTCATCGACGCCCTGCTCGGGGCCGTTGGCGAGGTCGACATCGGCCGGCTCTTTCCCGACACCGACCCGGCGTACAAAGGAATCCGGAGCACCGTGCTTCTCCGTAAGGTCATGTCCCGGCTGAGACGCCGCCGGATGGAGGTCCTGAACGCCGATGTCGTCGTCGTCGCCCAGGCGCCGAGGCTGGCCCCCTATATCGAGGTGATGAAAGACACGGTCTGTCCGATCCTCGGAGTGTCGCGGGACAGGCTGGGGATAAAGGCCAAGACCAACGAAGGCCTGGGCCTCATCGGGCGGGAGCGGGCCATGGCCTGTTGGGCGGTTGTTTTGGTAGAAGAAAAAGCGGGGAAAAAGGCATAAAAAAAGGCGATCTGCCTCATCATCCTTGATCCTTGAACTCAGGACGGGTCGACGGGCAGGTGCGCCTTGGCCAGCACGTTGGCGATGATCTCATATCCGGCCTTCTTCCCCATCTTCAGCATATCGAGCGCGGAAGAAGAGGCGATCAGGTTGAACCCGGTCAGAGTGATCAACGTGGCCAGAAGAAAGATCGCGACTTTGGCTTTGAAGCTCATTTGAGTCTCCTTATCGAGCTGTTTCATCGTTTGCTCTCACACCGTATATACGCAGCGGGTTCGCCAAAGGTTCCATGGAGAAGGCGGTTTTCTTAAAAAACCCTATGTTTTTTATCGGAATAGGGGAAAATCACCGCAATAGGGTTGACGGAAGGGGCCGTTCACATTAAGCTCAGACTTCACGAAATCGGAGGAGGCGAAATGAAAGCTCATAGGATATCCGGGTTCGCGGCTCTTGTCCTGCTCTGCGGGCTGGGCTCTCTCTGGGCGGCCGAGGAAAAAAAGCCGCCGCAGAAGTATACGGTTGCCGGAGAACGACACGGGGTCAGCTTCTTCCCGCTCGTCGATTATCCGGAGACGAAACCCAAGGCCGAGGGTGAGATGGACTTCTTCCACTATCACAAGTATGCGGAAGTCATCTCGTTCCTGAGGGCCTGGGCCAAGGACCATCCGGATATCGTTGACCTCTATTCAGTCGGGAAAACCTTCGAGGGGCGGGAGATCTGGCAGATCACGATCACCAATAAGGCGACCGGCAAGGACACCGACAAGCCGGCCCTGTTTCTCGAAGGGAACCGGCACTCCGGCGAGGTGACGGCGGCCGAATCCGCTCTTTACTTCGCCTGGCATGTGATCACTCAATACGGCACCGACCCGGAGATCACCCGTCTCGTCGACACCAAGGCTTTGTACGTGAAGGTCAAGAACAACCCGGACGGTTCCGAGCTCTACCTCAACAGCGCCCAGAGCAACCGGAGCACGGTCCGGCCCCACGACAGCGACGGGGACGGACTGCTGGACGAGGACCCCTCCGAGGATCTGGACGGTGACGGGTTCTGCTATCAGATGCGGCAGAAGGTTGAGCCGGGAAAGGGCGAATTCATCAGCCATCCCGATGACAAGACGGGAAGGCTGATGAAGAGGGTGGGGAAGGACAAGGGCGATTATAAGATGTACGGCGAAGGACTGGACAACGACGGCGACGGCAAGTACAACGAGGACGGGATCGGCGGTCTCGACCTCCACCGGAACTATCCCGAGAACTGGCGTCCCGAACCCGGGCTCGATTTGACCGGCCGGGGCAGGACGCAGCTCGGCGCCGGCGCCTATCCCCTCTCCGAGCCGGAGACGCGGGCCGTGTTTCTTTTCCTTCTCCAGCATCCCAACGTCTCGATCGGCCAGACCATGGATACGGCCGTTCCGATGCACCTGCGGCCGCCCTCCACCTCGCGCAGCGAGGAGTCGATCGTCCCCGGCGACCTGGCCCTTTACAGGTATTTCGACGAGCAGGGAAAAAAGATCACCGGCTACCCCTATGCGGGCGATGTCTTCTGGGACTTCGCCAAGGCCACGAGCGACTACCGCGAGGATGATGAAGAAGAAGAGGAGCCGAGCGGCCGGCCGCTGTTCGGCCACTCGCCCGACTTCGGCTATTTCTACTACGGCGCCATCTGGTACGGCGACGAGCTCTGGTCGGGCGGCAAAGTCGTTGATTATGATAAAGATGGGAAGATCAGCGAGCTCGAAGTCTTGAGCTGGAACGACGAGGCGCTGGCCGGCAAGGGGTTCAAGAATTGGACCCGCTTTGCCCATCCCCAGCTCGGCGAGGTGGAGATCGGCGGGTTCAACCCCAAGTTCTTCCGGCAGAACCCTCCGGCCGCGGTCCTCGAAGATTGGGCGAGGAAAGAGGCCATGTTCAACCTGCTGCTGGCGAAATCCTTGCCGCAGGTCAAGATCGTCTCGGTCGATGTCCGTCCCGTCAAGAAAGAGCCGGGAGTCCTCGAGATCGTCGCCGTATTCACCAACGAAGGATTCCTTCCTACGGTGCTGGAAATGGCCGAGCGCGTGAAGATCGTCAACCCGGACCGGGCCGAGATCTCCTTCCCGGAAAAAGAGCTGGCGCTTGTCAGCGGCAAGAAGACGATTGACTTGGGGCGGCTCAGATCGGGGGAGAAGAAAGAGGCCCGCTGGAAGGTCCGACCGGCCAAAGCGGATGTCGAGGCAGAAGTCTCTATCCTCTCCACTCGCGGCGGCGTCGCTAAGCAGAAGGTCAAGATCGGCTGAAGCGAGATCGTCTACATGAACTTGGCCCCCGGGCGAACCTTTTCGGCCTCTTTTTCGTACTAAAAAATGAAGATTATGCCTAAACCGCGGATCGTTGCGCCGATTGCTTTCCTTATCGCTTTGCTTTCATCCACCCTGTTTGCTGCCGAGCCGCTGGTCGCTGCCAAGGCTTCTGTAGCCCCGGTCATCGACGGCCGGCTGGATGAAGACATCTGGAAAACGGCCTTGAAGTTCACGGATTTCAAGACCTTCAAGCCGGATTATGGAAAGGAGCCCGGTCAGAAGACGGAGGCCTATTTCCTCTTCGACGCTGAGAATTTCTACGTCGCCTGCCGGGGCTACGATACCAACCCCGGCGGGATTAAGGCCAACATCTCCAAGCGGGATGACATGTTCGCGGATGATTATTTCGCCTTTTGCCTCGATACTTTCAGCGACGGGCAGAATGCCTACGTGCTCTTCATGAACCCTCTCGGGATCCAGGGCGACGGCCTGATGAACTCCATCGGAAACCTGGAGCCCAGCATGGACTTCGTCTGGTACAGCAAGGGCCGGATAGATGATCAGGGATATTCCGTGGAATGCCGGATCCCCTTGCAGAGCCTCCGTTTTTCCAATAAGAAGACGGTAATCATGGGTATGGCCTTTGTCCGGCAAATCGTCCGGACTTCGGAGAACTCCAGCTTCCCGGCCATATTTCCCGACAAGGGAAGCCTGATCACTCAACTTCAGCCCGTTTCGATCACCGGGCTGAAATACGATCGGGTCGTTGAGGTCCTGCCGGCTTTGACTCACAGCACCCGGCTGGCGATCCAGGACGGCGTCCTTCGGCGCGATGTGCAGCAGACCGATTTCAGCCTGACAGCCAAGGTCGGCCTGACCTCGGACTTGACGGCCGACGCTGCTTATAACCCGGACTTCAGCCAGGTCGAGTCCGACGCCGGCCAGGTCGATTTCAACATCCGTTATGCCCTCTATTACCCGGAAAAGCGGCCGTTTTTCATGGAAGGCATCGAATATTTCCAGTTCGCCGGCAACACCGAAGAGGCCCCGCTGCGGGCCGTCCTATACACCAGGACCATAATCAACCCCGTCTTCGGCCTCAAAGGCACGGGCAAGCTCGGCTCAAGAAACACGATCGCCGCCATCTATGCCCATGACGACATGCCCGGTGATTCGGCCGACCGCTACCCGGACTTCGGGATCGTCCGGTTCAGGCACTCACTACGAGACGATTCATATATCGGCAGCTTTTATACGTCTCGGTTCGAGGGGAGCGGTTTCAACCAGGTCGCCGGCTCGGACGGACGGTTCCGCCTTACCGGGGCTTCGGTCGCCGAGTATCACCTTTTCGGCTCGTTCACCCGGAGCCCGGGACAAGAATCAACAATCAACGGCCACGCCCTCGGCCTGTATTATAACTACGGCACGCGTTCGGTTTACACAGAGCTGGGCCTGCAAGATATTTCCAAGCATTTTCAGGTCGACACCGGATTCATCACCCGGACGGGCATCAGCCGGCTGAATCCGCTCTTCATCTACAAGTTTTATCCCAAGTCCAAGTTTTTCCAGCGCATAGAGCCCTTCTACTGGGGCGAACACATCTATGACAAATTCTACGGCACTTTCGAGACGATCAACGTTTTTGTACTGAGGTTCTGGCTCCCGGGGAATTCTCAGTTTCGGGTCGACGGCCTCCTGGGGAACGAAGTCTATTATGGTCGCAAGTTCAGCCTCGACGGCTATAGGGTCCAGTTTGTGACGCAGCTGACCAAACAATTTTACCTGGAGGGTCAATTTCGGCGGGGCGGGTCGATTTTCTACGATCCGGCCGATCCCTACCAGGGATATGGCAACCAGGCGCAGATCTATGCGGAATACCAGCCTCTAGAGAAGCTCTCCTTTGGATTCAGCTATACGTACATCGACTTCTACCGGAAATCCGACCGCCAGAGGGTTTACGACTACGGCATCATCCGCAGCCGGAACACCGTTCAGGTCAACAAGTACCTGTTCCTCCGGGCGATCTTCGAGTACAACACTTTCTACCGCCGGCTGACCACGGACGGCTTGATTTCATTCACCTATATCCCGGGGACTGTCATTCACCTCGGCTACGGCTCGGCCTACGAGAAATCGGAATGGAACGGCAGAGAATATCTCGAAAGCCGCCGCTTTCTGGAGACCCAGCGCGGCTTCTTCTTTAAAGTGTCCTACCTCTGGCGCTGGTGAGGAAAGAGGGAGCGGAGTCGCTCCCACTCTCCCTTGGAGATCAACCCAGAAATTCGGCAGGAATATCTTTAAGTCTGATGATATCTTTCACCCGGCCGGCCACGTCGAACCCCTTGGCGCACTTGACCGTACATGTACTGCAGCTCCGGCAGGGGTTGGATGGGACATCCAGTTCCTTCAGAAGGTCTTGGGCCAGTCCCAGGTTCCGGTAGCCATAGGCATACATGTAGCTGCGCATGAGGTCGGGAAGGGGAAGGCCTTGGCGGCAGCCGGGCAGGCACTGGCGGCAGTGCTGGCAGTAGAGCCCGCCGTGGATATCGACCTTCAGGTCTTTGAGCTCCTGCTCTGTCAGCGTCAGGTCGGTCAGCACCGCGAGGTCTTCCTCGAGCTGGTCGAAGGCGGTCATGCCGGGGACGGCGGTCGTCACGTTGGTGTCGTTGAGGACCCATTTCAGGGCCGCCTTCATGTTGATCGGTTGTTGTTTCTCCTTGTCCCAATAGGCGCCGGCCTGAGTCTTCATGGCGACGATCCCGATTCCGGCGCGCGTGGCTTCAGCAATGGCCTTACGAACCTCGTCGCGGTGGTCCTGGCGGAAATTGTAGGCGGTGAGCACGACCTCGTGGACCTTGGCCTCGACCACCGCCCGGATGACCTCGGGCTCGTTGCCGTGGGTGGTGACGCCGATGAAGCGGGCCCTCCCCTCTTTCTTGATTTTCTGGAGGGCGTTGAGGACGGGCTCGAAGAGGGCCTGGTCGCGGGCCAGGACATTGTGCTGATAGAGGATGTCCACGTACTCGAGGCCTAGCCTCTGCAGGCTGAGGTTGAACATCTCATAGAATGGATCGGCTTGGGCATCGGCCGGGATGGCACCCGTGCTCCGGTCGCGCCCCGGGGCCGGGACCTTGGTGGCGATGACAAAGGAGTCCCTGGGCCGTCCCTTGATAACCTCGCCGATGATGACTTCGTTCTTGCCCCTCTGATAACCGTGGGCCGTGTCGAGCATAACAATCCCCCCGTCCAAGGCCGCCCGGATAAGGTTGGAGTTGTCCGAGTTCATCACACCCATGCTGACAACCGGGAGCTTGAGTCCGGTCCGGCCGAGCGTCCGGACGATCACATCCTTCTTCTGAGGGTTGGGCGCTGCAGCCGGAAAATCTCCGGGCCGGGTTCCGGAGACGGGGTTGACTGCCAGGCCCGCCATTCCGGCGGCGCTCCACTTCAGGAACGACCGCCGCTTCAGCCGATTCGAGTTCTTCGCCATCGGGGCCTCCTTGTTCAAGAATCGTTATTTTACTAAATCTATAGTATATATAGCAATAGTAGACTTTAACCCTCTCCCAAGATCGACGCAACGCGGGTAGGAAAACGGCAGTTCTTAGGAACAGGTAGAACACAGCCGTGAATATCACAAAGCCTCTTCGCTTTGACGGAGACGTCGAGGTCAGAGTCTTGAACGGCTTCTCGACAGGCCCGCTCCGAGTCCCCCGATGAACCTCTCGCTCACAGATGTCCTTTGAGAAGGGTCGGGAATTGGGATATTATGGAGAGATGACGATGTCCAAGACAAACAAATCGGCAATCCTGGTTTTCTGTCTGCTTCTTTTCCTCTCTTCTGTTTCTTCTCTTCCTCAGGTTACCGACAAAAACCGCAACCTCGATGACCGGGTGCGGGCCTTCCTCTCCAAGACGGAATATCGCTGGCGGGACATGAACGTGCCGGAGACGGATGGAGAGATTCTGTACAATATCGTTCTCGAGAATAAGTACACGAAAGCTCTGGAAATCGGCACCTCGACCGGGAAGTCGGGGATTTATATCGCCTGGGCCTTGAGCAAGACCGGAGGAAAACTCACGACCATCGAGATCGATCGAGGCCGTTATGAAGAGGCGCTGGTGAATTTCCAGGAAGCCGGGCTGAGCGAATATATCGAGGCGCGTCTGGCCGATGCCCATGAGCTCGTCCAGGAGCTGGCGGGTCCATTCGACTTCGTTTTCATCGACGCCGACAAGGATTGGTACACAGACTATGCCCAGGCCTTGATCGCCAAGCTTGAAGCCGGAGGCTGCATCGCCGCCCATAATGTCTATGAGCGGCGAGGCGGCTGGGGCGGCCATGGCGGGACAGGCGATTTTTTTGAATACATGAAAGGCCTTACCCAGTTCGAGACCACAATCCTGACCGAGAGCCGGGGCGGCCTCTCCGTGAGCTACAAGAAGAAGGCAATGTAGACCGGGGCCCGGCCGCTTCTTTTTTGATAGGACGTGTGATAGGAAAATAGGGCGCTGCCCGGATTTGGGGCGGCCATCGCCATGAACGAAAGAAAAAACATCTACCCGGAGGTCCTCCGCCGGCTGGAGCGCCAAGAGACTCTCGTTCTGGCGACCATCGTCGAGGCCGAAGGAGCGACACCCCAGGTGCCCGGGGCATCGGCCCTCTTTGGTGAGAGGGGGCTTCTCCTGGGAACTCTGGGCGGGGGGATACTGGAGGCCGACGCCGAAAAAAGGGCCTCGCTCTGCCTGATAAATCGGAGCTCACTCTGCTATCGGTTCGAGCTCCAGGGCGAAGACTTGGCCGCCGGAGAGCCGATCTGCGGTGGGTTCGTCTGGATCCTGGTCGATGGCTCACCGGGCGATAGGCGGGAGACTTGGCGCCGACTCGCGGATGCCCATCTCGCCCGCCGGAGCGGGGTTTTAGTGACTCAGATCGACCGGCGTCCCGATGACCAGGCCGAGGTCAAGCGCCTGTGGCTCGATGAAAAAGCGTCTGATCTCGAAGCCGGGCCAGCCGTTCGCCGCTTCACCCGGGAGCTTGCCCAGGCCAACCGGCAAGAGAAGCCGATGCTCCTTGAGGATAAAGGTACGGCCCCGCAAGACCATCAAACCTTCTGCTTTCTCGAGCCGATCGCTCCGCCTCCCCGGCTCCTGATCGTGGGTGCGGGGCATGTCGGCCAGGCCGTGGCCCGTCAGGCGGAGTGGCTGGATTTCGAAGTCACGGTCATCGATGACCGGCCCGAGTACGCCAGCCGGGAAAGGTTTGGCGAGGGGACTGCTCTGATCGTCGCTGACATCGAGCCGGCGGTCCGGGAATTCCCCGTCTCCGCCGACACCTACATTGTCATCGTCACGCGTGGGCACAGCCATGACGCCGAAGCCCTGAAGTCCTGTATCCATTCGCCCGCCACCTACATCGGCATGATCGGGAGCCGGCACAAGGTCGCGCTGATGAGGGAACGATTTCTCTCTGCAGGCTGGGCCTCGGCCCAGGAATGGGAGCGTATCCACGCACCCATCGGCCTGAAGCTCGGGTCGAGGACCGTCGAAGAAATCGCCGTCAGCATCGCCGCCGAGCTCGTCCAGGTCAGGAGTCGGATTCGGGAGATGAAAGCCGGAGAGGGCCTGTGATCTGGGCGATCGTCTTGGCCGCCGGTGAATCCCGGCGGATGGGACGGCCGAAGCTCCTCCTCCCCTATGGCGATAGGACGATCATCGAGACGGTTGTTCAGAACGTCGTCTCGTCCCGTGCCGACCGGGTCGTGGTTGTCCTAGGGGGGTACAGGCGAGAAATCGAAGAAAAGATCCGGGGTTTTGCCGTCAAAAGGGTGATTAACCGCAGGTACCAGGAAGGGATGCTGTCCTCTGTCCGGCGCGGGCTTTCGGCGCTGCCCACCTCTGCGCGGGCCGCCGCGTTCATCCTGGCCGACCAGCCGGAGGTTGCGTCTTCAGTGATCGACTTGATGATAGAAGCCTATCGCCGGGAGAAGAAAGGGATTGTCCTCCCTGTCTACCGAAAAAAGAGGGGCCATCCCCTGCTCATCGACTTGAAATACCGCCGGGAGATCGAGTCTCTCTCCCCTGATATCGGGCTGCGCGGGCTTCTTCGGGAACACCGGGACGATATCCTCGAGGTCCGAGTCTCGAGCCCGGCCGTCCTCAAGGACATCGACAACCCGGACGATTACGGGCGGGTTCTGGGAACCATCCGGGGACGGGCGCGCCCTAAGCCTGACCGGGTTTAATCTCTGATATGTTTCGTGTATAATATTGTTCAGTTATAAAAGGAGAACAAAATGCGCAAGAGCTGGCTGCTTATCTTGGCTTTCTTCGCTTTGCTTTCTTTTGTTGTTTTGGCCGGCGCTCAAGTCACCGATGTCAGCGGTGAGTGGGAGCTGACCATCCAGAGCCCTCGCGGCGAGATGATTTCGACGGCCAAGTTTGTCCAGGAAGGGGAAAAGATCACGGTGACCATGACCGGGCCCCGGGGAGGAGAATCCAGCGGCGAGGGAACAATCCAGGGAAACGCCATCCAGTGGTCGATCACCCGGACCGGGCCGGAGGGGAATCAATTTACCATCAGCTATAAAGGCACGGTCGAAGGAACCACCATGTCCGGGACCGCCGAGACCCCGCGCGGCTCCGTGAACTGGAAGGCGACGCAGAAATAGTCCATTTCCACCCTCGTTTCGGCTCTGAAGACAGAACCTTTATTCCCTTTTGAAACCTTCACCAGGGATATTCGTTTCATATAAAGAATAGGGAAGAATTACCTCGGCACTCCGTCTAAAAGATGTACGGAGGCCAATCGAAAGTGTTCACGAATGGACGAGAAAGAGCTCATCCGGCGGTCTCAAGCAGGAGACGGCGAGGCCTTCGGAGTCTTGGTCGAAAGGTATAAGGGCAAGGTGTTCAGTCTGGCTTACGGGTTCACGCGGGACAGGACGATCGCCGATGATCTGGCCCAGGAGGTCCTCATCAAGGCCTATTTCTCCCTGCCGAAATTCAAGGCCAAGTCCGAGTTCGGGACCTGGCTCTATCGCGTGGCCGCGAACCATATCAAAGACTACCTGAGAAAAAACAAGCAACGGCTGAAGGAAATTCCCCTTCAAGAGGCGGGCGATCGGGTCCTGGCATCCGCAGACCTCGGACCCGAGGAGGAACGTCTCCGCGAAGGGCAGCGGAAGGTCGTCCAGGCGGCCCTGGCGCGCCTCCCGGAGAAATATCGGGTTATCCTGACCCTTCGGGATATCGATGGGCTTTCCTATGAGGATATCTCCGGGATTCTGAAACTCTCGCCGGGGACCGTGGATTCGCGGCTCCACCGGGCTCGGCGGAAGCTGCGGGAGAAATTGACGGGCCGTCTGATTCGGCAAGGAGGAGAACATGGACTGTAAAAAAGCCGAACGTTTTCTCCTTCGCTCCTTGGACGGAAGACTTGATCACGAAAATAGGGCTTTGCTGCAAGCGCATCTCGAGAAATGCCCCTCTTGCCAGAAGAAAGACAGGGAATACCAGATGATCCTCAGCCTTGTCCGGCCGCAGACGGTGCCGGAGCTTCTCCCCTATTTCAAGGAGCGGCTTCTGGCCAAGCTCAAAGAGAAGGAGAGGACCGCGCCCGCCCTCCTCTGGGTAAAATGGGCTCATCGGGCGGTCGCCTTCTCCCTGGCCACCTTCCTCCTCTTCGGCGCCGGCATCCTCTTCTTCCAGCCGCAGGAGCCCCGGGAGCTGAGCCGGACAGAGAGGTTTCTCCTCCAGGATGAGAATCCCCTCGGCGAGGCCGGCAGCATCCTGGACCAGAAAAAGGCCGAAGACAGGAACATGATGTTGATCTTCGCCTCCGTTGGGGACACGGATGTCTCGAGGAGATACAGACCATGAACAATAAATATAGATTATGGATCGTCCTCTCGCTCCTCGTCGCCTTTGCGGCCGGAGTCCTGGGAGGCATTTTCGCGGAGCGGATTTTTTTCCACCCCCGGCAGCATACCCGGGCTCAGAGAGGTTTGTCCCACCCCCCTGACCTTGAGGAAATGGCCCGGGACCTGGGCCTCTCCCCTGATCAGAAGGAGAGCATTCGTCAGATTTTTGAGAGGAACGACAGTACGTTCAAAGAGCTGTACACAGAGATGCACAAGCGGCTGTCCGCAATTCGGACAGAAATCAAGAACCAAATCGATGCCGTGTTGACGCCTGAGCAAAAGCAAAAAATGGAGGCGATCATCGCCAAGCATGACGAACGAAGAAAAAAAGAATCCGAACAAGAAGGTAAGAGAAACGAGAGAGAAGGCTCTCCGGACAAGTCTAAAGGAGAAGGTCGATGAGGAAGAAAGTCATCATCGGGGTCGCCACCGTGGTGGTCGTGGCCGGGGCCATCCTCGGCTGGACCATGCTCAGGAACAACAAGAACGGCCTGCCGAAATACCGGCTCGAGAAACTCACCAAGGGTGACATCGAAGCCGTGGTCACCACTTCGGGGACGGTCAACCCGATCACCAAGGTGGAAGTCGGAAGCCAGGTTTCGGGGAAGATCGCCAAGCTCTATGTCGACTACAATTCCCAGGTCAAGGAAGGCCAGATCCTGGGCGAGCTCGACCTGCTGCAGTTTGAAAGCCGGGTGAAACAGAGCGAGGCCAACTATTCGAGCTCCAGAGCATCGCTCGAGAAAGCTAAGGTCACACTGGCCAATCTGCAGAGGCAGTATGAAAGGGCCTTGAGCCTTTTTGAGAAAGACCTGATCTCCTTCGAGGAGAAAGACACGGCCGAAGCCAACTATCTCGGCTCCAAGACCGACCTCCAGTCGGCCGAAGCGCGTCTACAGCAGGCCGCGTCCCAGCTCGACCAGAGTAAGCTCGACCTCAGCTATGCCATCATCCGTTCGCCTATCGACGGTATCGTCATCTCCAGGAACATGAACGTGGGTCAGACCGTCCAGGCCAGCTTTACGGCTCCTAAGATCTTCGAGATCGCTAACGACCTGAGCAAGATGCAGGTCGAATGCGACGTCGACGAGGCCGATGTGGGCAAGGTCAAGGAAGGCGAGAAAGTGCGTTTTACCGTAGATGCCTTTCCGGAAAGCACCTTCAACGGCACGGTGAAACAGGTCCGTTTTTCGCCGACGGTCACCCAGAACGTCGTAACCTACACAACCATCGTGAACGCGGAAAACCCGGAGCTTAAGCTTCGTCCTGGAATGACCGCCACGGTCATGATCATCACGGGCGAGGCCAAGGGTGTGCTTCGAGTGCCCAACGGCGCCCTCCGATTTACGCCCAGTCTCCCGGCTGAGGAGATCGCCAAGATCATGAAGGAGGCCGGGGAGAAGATGTTCGCCAAGCGCAAGGCGGAAGCAGGGCCGGGCCAGACTCAGGGGAGCACCAGCTCCCAGACCCCTCAGGGCACCCAAGGCACTCAAGGGGGAGCCCAGACGATGATGTTCTCCCAGGCCGGCGGCATGTCCCAGGGCATGGGCGGAACAGGGAGCGGACAGAGGAGAAAACCCACCACGGTTTGGTATCTGGATGAAAACGGCAAGCTGACCGTGACCTTCATCAGGGCCGGGGTGACGGATAATTCTTTTACCGAGATCCTGCGCGGCGAGCTGAAAGAAGGCCAGGAGATCATCCTCGGCGAGCAAACCGCTCAGGCGGCCGCTTCCAGTACTGGCGGACCTCCTCCGATGATGATGATCCGGCGCTAGAACGAGTTTGCCTGAGAGACGTATTAAGGAAAGAAATCAGATGTCCACTCCAGCCATACAAATCGATGACCTGACCAAGGTCTATAAGGTCGGCGAGACAGCGGTCCATGCCCTCCGCGGCATCTCGTATAAGGTCGAGTCCGGGGAGTTCTTGGCCATCATGGGGCCCTCAGGGTCCGGCAAATCCACCCTGATGAACATCATCGGCTGCCTGGACAGGCCGACAACGGGGCAGTATCTGCTGGAGGGGGAAGAGGTGTCCACCTTTGACCGGGACAAGCTGGCCCGCATCCGCAACCAGAAGATCGGGTTCGTTTTCCAGACGTTCAACCTGCTCCCTCGGACCTCGGCCCTGGAGAACGCCGAGCTCCCGCTCCTCTATTCCTCCCACATTAATTCCAAGCAGAGGAGGGAATTGGCCCTGAAAGCCCTGGAATCCGTGGGCTTGAAAGACCGGGCCCACCACAAGACCAACCAGCTGTCGGGCGGCGAACAGCAGAGGATCGCCATCGCCCGGGCTCTATTGAACAGCCCATCGTTGATTCTTGCCGACGAGCCCACCGGAAACCTGGATACCAAGACGAGCGCCGAGATCATGGAGATCTTCACTCGCCTTAATGAGGATAAAAAGATCACCCTGGTCATGGTCACTCACGAGCCCGACATCGCCTGCTACGCCAAAAAAAGAATCTATATGCGGGACGGAAAGATCATCAGGGAAGAGAAAGGCCGGGAAGGTTGTGAAGACCAGGCCAGATAAACAGGAGAACGAACCATGAATATACTGCGCACAAGCCGGGTTGCCCTGCGGGCGCTCGGTCGCAACAAGATGCGGTCGTTCCTGACCGCCCTGGGCATCATCATCGGCGTCGGCGCCGTGATCTCCATGGTCAGCATCGGAGAAGGAGCCAAACGCGGCGTCGAGGACCGCTTCGCCTCCATGGGCACCAACCTGCTGTTTGTTTCCCCCGGGAGCAGGAGTTCGCACGGCGTGCATTCCGGTTCCGGAGGCTTCAACACGCTCAAGCCCGAGGATGCGACGGCCATCGAGACGCAGTGCGATGCCGTGAAATACACTTCTCCTTCGGCCAGCACGCGCGCCCAGGTCGTCTACGGCAACAAGAATTGGAGCACCTCGATCCAGGGAACCGGAGCCATGTACCCCGAGGTCCGGAACTGGGAGCTGGACCAGGGGACATATTTTGACGAGGGCCATGTGAGGACGGCGGCCAAAGTCTGCGTCCTTGGGAGCGAAGTCAAGAAGAGCCTGTTCGAGGGCGAAGACGCGATCGGCAAGATCATCCGCGTCAAGGCTATCCCCTTCCGGGTCATCGGCGTCTTCAAGTCCAAGGGCGAATCCGGCGGCTGGTTCAACCGCGACGACATGATGACGGTGCCCTACACTACGGTGATGAAGAGGCTGACCGGACAGGAATACATTTCCTCGATCGACATCTCGGCCGTGTCTTCGGCGCGGACGAAAGAAGCCCAAACCCAGATCGAGGAGCTGATGCGGGTCCGGCACAAGATCGCCCCTGGCGCCGAGGACGACTTCCAGGTCCGGAACATGTCGGAGATCGCCGAGGGCGCGGCCCAGGCCACCCAGATCATGACCATCCTGCTGGGCAGCATTGCCTCGATCTCGCTCCTCGTCGGCGGCATCGGGATTATGAACATCATGCTCGTCTCGGTGACCGAGAGGATCCGGGAGATCGGCATCCGCATGGCCGTGGGCGCCCGGCAGAAGGACATCCTGCTTCAGTTCTTGACGGAGGCCATCGTCTTGAGCGTTCTCGGAGGACTGATCGGCGTCTTTTTCGGCATCGGGCTGTCCAAGATCCTTCATTACATCAAAATATTCTCTGAGTTCAAGACGACGGTTTCCCCCAGTTCTATCATCATGGCCTTCGCCTTCTCGGCTTCGGTCGGGATCTTTTTCGGGTTCTACCCCGCCCGCAAAGCCTCGAGGTTGGACCCGATCGAAGCTTTACGCTATGAATAAACGTATATAAAGAATGAGACCCAATTTCTGGAGGTTCCATATGCGCGGACGAATAGCTAGACTTTTTGCTGTCCTGGTCCTGCTCTGGCCGGCCGTTTCCCGGGCCCAGGAGAAGACAGAGCTGGTCCTTTCCCTGACCCTTGAGGATACGATCCTCCGCACGCTGAAGAACAACTATGGCGTCGCCATCCAGGTCATGAACCCGGAGATCGCCGGCTACTCCGTCGCCCGGGCCAAGGAGATATTCCTGCCCACCCTCGGGTTCGGTATCACCGACCGCAGCAATGAAAGTGCATCCTATTCCTGGCTCGAGACGACGGGCACGACGATCACCGACTACTATGATTACGACGCCTCGGTCTCTCAGCTCGTCCCAACGGGTGGAACTTTGACTGCCTCCTGGGTTAACTACAAGAACAAGAGCAACAGCAAGTTCCAGACGGTCAACCCCCGGTACGGGAGCACTCTCCGGTTTGACTTTCGGCAGCCGCTGCTCCGGGATTTCGGGATCAAGGTGACCCGGAATGACATCCTGGTCAGCCAGAACAACTTCGAGAAATCCGAGATCGACCTGGAGAGTACGATCGCCGACATCATCTATACGGTCGAAGAGGCCTACTGGAATTTAGTTTATAGCCAGGAAGACTTAAAGGTAAGGCAGCAGTCCCTCAAGCTCGCCCAGGACCTCCTGGCCAAGAACCAGAGGGCCGTTGAAGTGGGCACCCTGGCGCCGATCGAGATCCTGAGCGCCCAGGCCGAAGTGGCCACCCGGGAGGCCGATATCATTTCGGCAGAGGCCGACGTCAAGAGCAACGAAGACCGCCTCCGGACGATCATCAACCTCCCGGATGACGAGATGAAACTGGCCCTGGCGATCAAGCCTATGGACGTGCCTAAATTCGAGGAACGCCAGGTCAATGTCGAAGAAGCCCTTCTCACGGCCATGCAAAACAGGCCCGAGCTCAAGTCGCTCAAAGTCGATCTGCGGATCCAGGACCTCAACGTCAACTACACCAAAAACCAGCTCTTGCCGCGGCTCGACCTGACAGCCTCGTACTACAGCCCCGGGATCTCCGGAGACAGGATCCTCTACCTCAACGACAATCCCCTGACAGGGGTGATCATCGGCATCGTCCCCGGTCCGGCAAAAAATGCCATGAAGGACGCCTTCAATCGTAAGTACAACAACTGGACGGTCGGCCTGACCCTCGACATCCCCCTGAACACCGTCTTCTCGCGCGCCGCATACACCCAGGCAAAGCTCGAGCTGGAGCAGGCCATGCTGCAGCTGAAAAACCAGGAGCAGATCATTTACCTTGAGATCCGAAACGGCGTCCGCTCGGTCGAGACGAACTACAAGAGAGTCCAATCCTATCGGGTCGCCCGTGAGCTGGCAGAGAAAAAGCTTCAGGCCGAAGAAGAAAAGCTCAAGGTCGGGTTGAGCACGAATTTCATCGTCCTCACCTACCAGCGTGACCTGAGCAACGCCCGGATCATGGAGTTGCGGTCGATCGTCGATTACACCATCTCGGGGGCCAGCCTGGAGAAGGCTACCGGCACCAACCTGAAGAACAAGAATATCAGCGTTGAACAGGTAATGGTCGGCCGTTGATGGGATTCCTGCCGAGGAGTAGAATGGCGGGTCCGCCCTGAGCCGGAAAACGTTCGCTCTCGTAAGCCCAAAGATTTGAGCTAGGAAGATTGAGAACATCACTGCTGACCTGCGGCATCCAGACCGACGTCATCCTCACGGAAGGCAGCGGCCGGCGCCAGACGTACATGTGGACGTGGTATTCTTCGGGTTTGGAGCGCTACGAAGCCGTCTACAAGATCAACGTCATCTCCCAGCGCCTCAATTATCAGGTCACGCGCCCGTTCTCCGTGAGGCTGATCACCGACTACAACGACTACTACAGGACCCTTTATGTCAGCGCCCTGCTCAGCTATGAGTACCGGCCCGGCACAGTTTTTTATTTTGGCGTGGATGATAACCGGGAAAGGGACTTCCAGGGGTACTTCCGGGGCACCGGTCGCTATTATTTCGCTAAGTTCTCTTACTGGTGGAGGGTTTAA
This sequence comes from Candidatus Aminicenantota bacterium, assembly GCA_017886205.1. Taxonomy (GTDB): domain Bacteria; phylum Acidobacteriota; class Aminicenantia; order Aminicenantales; family UBA8522; genus UBA8522. Next base: position 30,548 of record JAFNEO010000043.1, read on the forward strand.
GACGGAACATTCTCGGGGCGAGCGAGTCTGGTCACGGCGTCGGCGGGAGACCTGGCTGGCCGGCCTTCTTGTCCTTCTTATCGTTTTTTTGGGCGCCTGTTCCTCTTCTCCCCGCGGAGTCATCATCCTCTGCGCCGGAGATAGCCTTACGGATTCCGAGTATCCGCGGCATCTCCACCGCCTGCTCGTCGGGGAGGGCCGGCGGACACGAGTCCTCAACTGCGGCCGCAAGGGTAACACATCGGGTGAATTTTTGCGCTTTCTGAAGCAGCAGGGAACGGCGCTCGCGCGGGAGCATCCGGATTTCGTCCTGCTCCAGTTGGGCACGAACGACGTCCGGGTGGACGGCGATCACACGCCGGCCGACGCCTTCGCCAACAACATGAGGGAGATTATCGGTCTTTTCCGGGAGTTCTCCGACCGCCGGGGAGAAAGGGTAAGGATCCTCCTGGCCACCATCCCCCCCCTTCCCGAGCGATATTCTTTCCCCTTCGGGCCGGATTCCGCCGGCCGGGTGGTCCGGGAGATTAATCCGCTCGTCCGGAAGATCGCCGCCGAGGAGCAGTTGGTCCTGGTCGATAACTATGGGCTTTTTCTGAGGTCGCCGGAGCTTCTCCCGGATGTCCATCCGACGAGCGCCGGCTATCGGCTCCTGGCCCGGAATTGGTACGACGCCCTGAAGCCGCTCCTTCCCGATATTGAAGTCAGTCCGGAAAAGTGATAGAATATGGAACAAGCGGAGTTCCTTAATCAATCCAATAGGTGGAGAATTTCTATGAACAGAAGGCTCATCAGACCCAACCTGGCCGAGATCCGGGACAGCCGGGAAAGAGAAAAAGAGCGCCACGAATCTGAAAAAAGGAAGATGCACCCGCCCTATGATACTCACGCCGAGAACTACTACTACCTCAAGCAGATGAACAAGAAGACCAAGATGGCCGTGGCCTTTGTGGACGGCCAGGTCATCGAGGGTTACATCGAGTGGTACGACCGGAACTGCTTCAAGCTCAACCGTGATGATGCGCCCAACCTGCTGGTCTACAAGGCCAACATCAAGTACCTCTACAAAACGGAGGACATCAAGGAAGAGGAAGAGGCCAAGAAAAAGAGCCGATGACTCTTCGGAGGATCGGGATCACGCTCGGCGACCCGGGGGGCGTAGGACCGGAAATCGTCCTCAAGGCCTTGGCGGGGGATTACCGACTGCCGGAAGCCGATTATGTGCTTTTCGGTTCCGCGTCTGTCCTCCGGGACGAGGAGAGGGCTCTCGGTATTCATTTCGATTTTGATTCGGTGAAGGCAGAAATAGCCGCTCTGTCGGGGACCCTGACCTTCCATGAAGTCCCCAGCTCCATGAGGACAGTAACGAAGGGGGCACCTTGTGCGAAAAACGGGCTGGAATCGTTCCGCTATTTCAAAGCCGCCGTCGCCGAAGCTAGAGAGGAGAATCTTCAGGCCATCGTTACGGCTCCGATCTCCAAGTCCTCCTGGGCGCTGGCCGGCGTCCCCTGGAAGGGTCATACCGACTACCTGAGCCAGTTCTATCGGGGGGCCATCATGGCTTTCTGGTCGGAGAAGCTCAAAGTCGCCCTCTTGAGCCATCATGTCTCTTTGAAGAATGCCTTGAAAAAAGTCAGGAGGGAAAGCCTGCTGGATTTTTTCCTTTCCCTCCACAGGAGCCTGAAGAGGATCCGGCCGGGGGGCTTCGAGTTCCTTATCGCCGGGCTCAACCCTCATGCCGGAGAAGGCGGCCTTCTGGGTCACGAAGAGACTGAGGAGATCGCTCCCGCCATCAAGGAGGCACGCCGGCAGGGAATTAAAATCAGCGGCCCTTATCCGCCCGACGTCGTTTTCCGGAGTGCCCTCGGCCAGTCGGACAAAATCGTCATTGCCCTTTACCATGACCAGGGGCTGATTCCCTTTAAGCTCGCGGCCTTCGATTCCGGCGTCAACTTGAGCCTGGGCCTTCCCTTTGTCCGCACCTCTCCCGACCACGGCACGGCCTTTGATATCGCCGGGAAAAATGTCGCCTCTCCTCAGAGTCTGATCGCGGCCATTAGGCTCGCTGCCACCTTTTCTTCGTCTCCTTAGCGGGTGCCGGCGCTTCACTTTTTGAGTTTTGGCGGCCGGGTGCGATATAATCAATCTTCATGTTCGTTCCCATCCAATCCATCGCCAAGAGGAGTCATCATGAGTCTTAAAAGTGATTTCGTCGAGGACATCCCTCGGCGCAAATTCCTCGAGCTGAGTTTCAAAGGAGGTATCGCTCTGGCGGCCACGCCCGCTCTGCTCCGGAGTCTCTTGGCCGGAGACACAGCGGCCGGGCCGAAAGTCGACCTCGAAGATTTGAACCGGGTCATCCGCCATGCGCTCAACCAGGGTGGCGAATTCGGCGAGGTCTACACCGAGCACCGCATTTCCCGGAGCATCCTGCTCGAGGAGGGGAAGTTCAAGAGCGCCGTCTTCGGGATCAGCCAAGGCGCCGGCGTGCGCATACTCTCAGGGGACAAAACCGGCTATGCCTACACGGATGAGATCACGCAGGAAAAGCTCATCCGGGCCGCCGAGGTGGCTTCGTTTGTTGCCCGGGGGGCGAAGACCATCAAGCCGGTGGATATCAAAGAAGAAAGCCGGCCGTCCTACATCACGGTCAAGGTCCCGCTCCAGACGGTCGCCGACGAAAAGCGACTGGAGATCATGAAGCGCGCCCACGACGCCGCGCTGGCTTATGACTCCAGGATCAAGATGGCCTCGATTGACTATTACGATGAGGTCCGCAGCCGCGTCATCGCCAACAGCGAGGGCCTCTACCTGAGCGACGAGCTGCCGCTCCTCTTCTTCATCGTCCAGACGCTCGGCGTCGGCAACAACACCTCCCACATGGGACGTGAACGGTTGAGCCGGCACTCCGGGATCGAGATGTTCGACGAGCTCAAGCCTGAGGACGCGGCCCGGACCTGCGCCCGGGAATCCATCGTCATGCTCGAGGCCAAAGATGCCCCGGCCGGGAAGATGGACGTGGTCATGCAGAACGGCTGGGGCGGTGTTCTCGTCCACGAGGCCGTTGGCCATCCGCTCGAAGGAGACAACATCGCCCGGGAGACCGGCGTCTTCGTCGGCAAGCTCGGGAAGAAGGTCGCCAGCGAAAAGTTCACCATGGTGGACGACGGCACCCTCCCCTGCTTCCGCGGCACGACCAACTACGATGACGAGGGGACCCAGATGAAACGCAGCATCCTGATCCAGGACGGGGTCCTGGTCAAGTTCATGACCGATATCCTCTCGGCCAAGCAGCTCAAGATGGAGCGCACGGGAAACGGCCGCAGGGAGAGCTTCCGCAACATCCCGATTGTCCGCATGACCAACACGTTCATCGACCGCGGCAAGGACAAGCCGGACGATATCCTGGCCTCGACCAAGAGCGGTATTTATGTCCAGAGCCTGAGCGGAGGCAGCGTCAACCCGACGACGGGTGTGTTCAACTTCACTTGCCGGGAAGTCTACCTCATCGAGAACGGTAGGAAGACGACCCCGGTCAAAGGAGCCACCCTCATCGGGAGCTGCCTCGATGTCATCCAGGGCATTGACGCCGTCGGAGACGATCTGGACTTCGGTCCCGGGATTTGCGGCAAAGGCCAGGCGGCCGAAGTCGCGGCCGGGCAGCCCACGGTCCGGATCCGTGGCATCAACGTCGGCGGGTCGCGGGCGAGATAGGGCCGAAAGATGGAGAACACGATGGACTACAAGGGATTAGCCGAACAGTTGGTCAAGAAGTGCCTGAAAAAAGGGGCCGACGCGGCCGAAGTTTATATCGAGAACGGCCGGAATCTGAGTATCGAGGTCCGCAAGGGCGAAGTCGAGACCGTGGAGGAAGCGGCCTCCTACGGCGCTGGGTTCAGGGTCTTCCTCAAGGGAAAGATGGCCTTCGCCAGCTCCAATGATCTCGGAGAAAGGCCGCTCGAGGATGCCATCGGCCGGGCCATCGAGTTCGCCAAGATCACCACACCAGACCCGAACAATGGGCTCCCCTACGACACTGGGATGACCGAAATCGCCGGTCTCTACGACCCCCGGATCGCCCAGATATCCATGGAGCAGAAGATCGACCTGGCCAAGAAAATAGAACAGCTGGCCATGAAAGATTCCCGGATCACCAAGAGTGACGGGGCACGATACGGGGAGGGAGAGGGCGAAGTCATCATCGCCAATTCCAGCGGCCTGGCAAAGAGCTACCGGTCCTCGGCCTGCTCCCTGGGTGTTTCGGTGGTGGCGGAGAAGGGAGAGCAGAAATCGTCGGGCGGCGAATTCTGCGGCGCGCGTTCCTTCAAGGACCTCAAGCCGGCCGAAGAGGTGGCGGCCAAGGCGGCGCGGGATGCCTACGAGATGCTGGATCCCAGGCCGGTCAAGACACAGAAGGCGGCCGTCATCTTCCACTCGGACGTGGGTTACGCGCTTCTCGGGGGGATTCTCGGGGCGGTCAACGGAGAGCGGGTTCTTCAGGGGGCCAGCTTTCTGGGCAGGATGCTCGGCCAGAAGATCGGCTCGGAGCTGGTCACTTTGATAGACGACGGGACGCTCGAGAAGGGCGTGGCCAGCGAGCCCTTCGACGGCGAGGGGGTTTCGACCCAAAAGAGGCTCATCGTAGAAAAAGGCGTACTTAAAGGCTTCATGTACAATACGATCGTGGCCAAGCGGGCGGGAGTCCGGAGCACGGGAAACGCATCGCGGGGCGGGTTCACCAGCCTGCCGGGGATCGGTCCCCACCAGTTCTACATGGCCGCCGGCCAAGCCAAGCCGGAGGACATCATCATGGCGACGAAGGTTGGCCTGCTGGTCAAGGAGGTGACCGGCTACGGCATCAACCCCGTCAACGGCAACTTCAGCGGCGGGGCGTCCGGGTTCTGGGTCGAGGACGGGAAGATCGCCTTCCCGGTCAAGGGTTTGACCATCGCCGGGACGGCGGAGGAGATGCTAAACGGGATTGAAATGGTCGCCGACGATCTCGACCTGAGTCGGGCGAGAACCACCCCGACCTTCCGAATCCGGCTTCTCCAGATCGGGGGGGAATGAGCCCTCTATGGCCATGACAGCGAAGACTCTTCTTATTGTGACGCTCATCCTGGGACTTCTCGGATCGGGAGTGGCCGCATCTCAAGACCTGAGTTCTTATGAATCCTTGAAGACGCCGCGGCTCACGACGATGGCCCAGCAGAAGATGATCGTGGTCGAGGCCAAGGGCGATCCGAATGTCGTCGGCAAGGAGGCCTTTGGGCTCCTCTACAAGACCTTCTTCAGCCTGAAGGGTGTCCGCATGGCGGCTCCTAGGGCGCGCTGGCTGAACATAGCGACCGACCCCAAGGATCAGTGGGTCGGACTCTATGGTCTTCCCATCCCCGATTCGATCTCCGAGTTGCCTGAGGGAACGCAGGGAGTACGCATCGAAGCCTGGGAATATGGAGAGGTGGCGGAGATCCTTCATATTGGCCCTTATGCTGAGGAGACTCCGACGATCGTGAAGCTTCACGAGTTCATTCGGGAGAGCGGCTACGAGATCGCCGGTCCACACGAGGAAGAATACCTGAAGGGCCCGGGGATGGCCGCCAGCCCCTCGGACTACTGGACGGTCATCCGCTACTCGGTCAAGAAACGATAGTGCCCCTCAAAAGTATCTATTTGCTCTTGGGCTCGTAGGAGAGGTTGGGGCGGTAGCGTCCGGTTTTTGACTCCGTTTTCTTGATCAGGGCTCGAGTCCGCTTCGACAGCACGGCGCCCTCCTCCCCCATCGCCTTCCAGAATTTCTCTTCAGCGATGGCGTAATCCGCCGCGCTCTTGCCATACTCCACCCAGACATAGATGGGCATCTTCGTGCCCAGGTCGCCGGCCCAGGTGTGGAAGGGATCTTGGGCGTTCTTGGCCTTGCTGAGGGCGATCCATTGCTTGTTGATGGCCTCGAATTCCCCCTCCTTGCCGGGGATCACTGAGACGAAATCCCAGGTATAATAGCCTCTCTCTTCCGGTTTCAGCCGTTCCTTCTCCGGGAGAAACGAGATATCCGGGCGGTAGTACCAGAACTGATAAACCCGTTCGATCTCGGCGGCTACGATGCGGCCGTGGAGCGCTTGCAGGTTTTCCGGTCCCATCTTCTGGCCCAACTCTCCCCAGGCTTTAAGCCACAAGTCGGCGTCGGCATAGTTTTTTAGAGGATAGAGAATGTAGTAGTGGTTGTCGTCCGTGCTGTAAGAATTGAGAGGAAAAGGAAAGCCGTGCTTTTCCAGGTTGGCCAGGAGCTCCTTGATGGCCGCTTCATATTCGGCGACCCGGGAGGTGTCGACGAGAAAATCACCCACGAGATGGAGCTGAGGTTTTAGTTCTTGGGAAAGAGCCGCCGCGGGCAGGGCCCAGAGAAAAATGAAGATCCCCAGGATCGAGACGAGATTTTTTTGGGGTTTCATGAAGCCCTCCTTTTGTGAAGAGGATATCTCAATCGCCGGCCGGATATCAAGTCTCTCCGCCTAGCGGTAAACGAAAAAACCGAGGGCGGCTGAGCCGAGGATAATTAGGGCGGGGTTGATCCTGGTCAGGGTAAGCACGACAAAGGCAGCGATGACGATGAGCACCTTGTCCCAGCCGCCGAGGAGGGCGCTGCTCCACCCGAGTTTTCTAGCCGAAAAAACGCTATAAGCCATGTCATAGGCAGTCCAGAGCAGGAGGCCGACCACAACCGGCCGCACCGCCTGGAGCATGGCCTTGACCGCCGGACTGTCTTTGATGCCGAAGAAATAGACGATCATCAGAAGCATCAGGAGTGTGGTCGGCAGCACGGTGCCGGCGACGGCGGCCACGGCGCCCGGGATTCCGGCCAGCTTATAGCCGACGAAGGCCGAGACCTGCGGGGCGATCGGTCCCGGAAGGGCATTTCCCGCGGCCACGGCGTCGGCGAATTCGGCGGAGTTGACCCAGCCGGCTGCGGTTGTCTCCCGCTGCATCAGGGCCAGCGAAGCCGGCCCTCCTCCCCAGGAAAACAGCGCCACCCGGCTGAACAGGACGAAAATTTTAAGAAGCATGACGGAGGCTCCTTCCAGAGGTTAGAACTTCTCCTACCGCAGCCGTTTCTTGAGTTCGGCCCGGACCTCGCGCTCCAGCTCCCGCTCCTTGATGGCCCGCTTCTTCTCGTAGATCCTCTTCCCTTTGGCCAGGGAAACCTCAACCTTGACCCTGCCCTTCTCGCTGAAGAGCACCTTGGTCGGGATAAGGGTGTAGCCCTTTTCCCGGATCTTCCCGATCAGCCGCTTGATCTCTTGGCGGTGGAGGAGGAGCTTCTTCTCCCGCAGCGGTTCGTGGTTGAAGATGTTGGCCTGCTCGTAGGGACTGATATTCATGTGGAGGAGAAAGACCTCGCCGTTCTTGATTTCGGCGTAGCTGTCCTTGAGGCTGACCCGGCCTTCGCGGATGGACTTAACCTCGCTCCCGAGAAGGGCGATGCCCGCCTCCAGGCTCTCGATGATCTCGTAGTTGAAGTAGGCCTTCTTGTTCGAGGCGACGATCTTCATGGCCGTTGTTTGAGCTCCGCCGGGCGAAGGGTGATGCGGACCAGGCTGATGTGGCGCTTGTTCATCTTCTCGACGACGTAATTATTCCCTTCGAACTCCAGGGCGTCCTTTTCATGGGGGATCTTCCCGAAGCGGAAGAGGAGAAACCCGGCCAGGGTGGTGAATTCGCCCGTCTGCGGGAGGCAGAGAGGCAGCCTCCGGCAGAGTTCCTTGATCGAGGCGTTGCCCTTGACGAGGTAGGCATTTTTTCCCTGGGTCTGGAACCACTCTTCGGCCTTCTCGTCGTACTCGTCCTGGATCTCGCCGACGATCTCCTCGATGATGTCCTCCAGAGTGACGATACCCTCCAGCGTCCCGAATTCGTCGACGACAAAGGCCAGGTGCATGGCCTTGTCCTGCATCTGGATGAGGACCTTCTCGATCGAGGCCGATTCCGGGACGAAAAAGGGAGGCCGCAGCACCTCTTTAATGCTAAATTCTTTTTTATTAATAAGATATGGAATAATATCCTTGGTGTGGATGAGGCCCTCGATGTTGTCCATCCGGCCCCGGTAGACTGGGAGCCGCGAGTATTCGGTCGTCAGGACCGTCTCCATGATCTGGGAGAACGAGGCGCTGATTTCGACCGCCCGAAGCTCTGGCCGCGGGACCATTATCTCCTTGACCGGCCGCTCGCCGATGTCCAGCACTCCCCCGATCATCCGCCGGCGGAGCGAGGACATTCCCTTGACCCCCTTGGTCAGGAGCAGTTTGATCTCTTCTTCGTTCAGGGCGCTCGATTTGTGGCCGCGCTCGTCCTGGGGGGCTTTGAAAAGAAGCCTGGGGATGAAGGTGAAGGCTTTAACGAAGGGATAGGACAGGACGACGAACAGCCGGAGAGGATGAATAAGGATTCTCGAAACCTTCAAAGGGTAATAGGCGGCAAAGGTCTTGGGGTTGATCTCGCCGAATATCAGGATGAACAGGGTTGTGGCCAGCGTTGCCAGCAGCGCCGCTTTGTTCCGGTCCTCGGGCATGATGGACAGAAAAAAGAGAGTGGCCACCGAGGCGGCCGAGATATTGACGAGAGTGTTGCCGATGAGGAGGGTTGCCAGCAGCTGGTCGATCCGGGCGAGCATCCGCTTGATCAGCCGGGCCCTCCGGGAGCCCTTCTGTTCCATAAGGTCGAGGGTGTAGGGGTTCAAGGACAGCAGGGCGGTTTCGGAGGCGGAGAAAAAGGCGCTCAACAGCAGGAATATAAAGAACAACAGGATGGACGTCAGTATCATCGGAGAGATCAGATCTCGACGTTCTGCTTGAGGCTCTTAAAGCAGAGGGTTAGGATATGGGCGATCCTCTGCTCAATCTCACGCAGGGAGAGTTCGGAGACCTCGGAGATCTCGGCGATGAGCAACTCTTTAACCTTCTCCAGCATCTTTTTCTCTCGGAACGAGAGGGTCTTGGTAAGGCTCAGATAATAAAGGCTTTTCAAGACGCAGGCCATGTCGAAGATCGTCCCGGAGCGCATCAGGTTGATATGCTCTTTGTACCTTCCCTTCCAGTCAGCGGAGACATCCACCTGGTGTTTCTTCAGGTATCGAAAGATCTCCTCGACGGCGTCCTCGGACATCAGCTTGCGGATTCCCATCTCTTCGGTGTTTCCGGACGGGACCAGGACGAGCGTCTTGTTGGACAGGATCCGGACTCGGTAAAAATTGAAATCTTCCCCGTAGAGGTGCTCCTGCTGGATGCCTTCGATGACGGCTAGGCCTTGATTGGGATAGATGATCCTATCCCCAATCTTGAATGAATCCATTGCTTAAATTATAGCCGAATCCCCCCTGGGAGTCAACTTCATCTTGACAGACGGTCGGCGCTCGATTAAGATTGTTCTCCTGAAGTGAGCTGAAGCCATGAAGCCAACGTTTAAGCCCAACGTTAGAAGGCGAAAGAAGACCCACGGTTTTCGCGTCCGGATGAAAACCAAGGGCGGCCAGAAGGTTATCAAGAGCCGCCGGCAGAAGGGCAGAAAAAGACTTGCCGTTTGATGGCGGAAAGCCTTGCTCCTCGAGAGAGGATCAGAAAGAAGAAAGATTTTTTAGTCCTCTATAAAAAAGGTTACCGATACAAGAGCAAGTATTTCAACCTCATCGGCCTCTCTAATGCCTTGACTTATTCCCGCGTGGGCGTTGTCGCCTCCAGGAAGGTCGGGAATGCCATCGCCCGGAATAGAGCCAAACGCTGGATGAGAGAGCTGTTCCGGAGGAACAAGGATTTGATCGAATGTCCTGTCGACCTTCTCATCGTGGCCTCGCCGGCCATGAAGGAGGCCACTTGGACGGAGATGAAGGAGAGTTATCTCCAGGCCGTCGGGAAGTTCCTCGAGAAAAAGAGGGTGCGATGAAACAGACGGCGTTGCTGGCCATCCGGCTGTACCAGCTGGTCCTCTCGCCATTGTTCGGCGGGCAGTGCCGGTTTCACCCCAGCTGTTCGGCCTACACGCGGGAGGCAATCGACAAATACGGCCTGCTCAAGGGCATTTCGCTCGGCGGCAGACGGCTCCTTAGGTGTCATCCCTTCCACCCGGGCGGAGTCGATCACGTTCCCTAAGAGGTCTGATTATGGAAAAAAGACTGATCCTGGCTATCGTCCTTTCTTTCCTGGTCCTGGCGCTCTACCAGATGGTCTTCCTGAAAAAAAAGCCCCAAACGGAGCCGCTGGACCAGACGCAGGTCCCGGTCCAGGCGGCAGTTTCTGAACCTAAGCCCGCCGAATCGCCGGCCCCGCCGGAGACCCCTCCGGCAGCGGCGCAGGCCTATGAGGAAGCCAAAGCCCAGGCGGAGGCTCAAGTCCTCGTCGACACATCGCTCTACCAGGCCGTCTGGAGCAATCGGGGGGCATCACTCCGGAGCTGGAAGCTGAAGACGCACCTGGACGAGAACAAGGACGGGCTGGAGCTCGTTTCCCGGGGCGCGGCCGAGGTCGCGAAGTTCCCATTTTTCCTGGAGACCCAGGACGCCGAGCTGGACAAAACGGCCAACGGGGGCCTGTTCCTTCCCTCGGTCGCCCGCCTCGACCTCAGAGACGGCCAGACGGGAGAGCTCAAATTCTACTATTCCGATGGGAATAGTGTAAAAATAGAGAAAGCCTTTATTTTCACCGGTGGCGCCTACGACTTCGATGTCCGGATCAGCGTCTGGAAGGACGGCCGCAAGGTCGAGCCCCGGGTCATCTGGGGTCCGGGGATCGGCAATCCGGTCGTCACCTCAAAGAGGCAGCAGTTCGGCGTCGGGAGCGGCGTGGCCGTCCTCGCGGCCAACCGAGTGTACCGGGTCAACGATAGAAAATACAGGCCCGAAGCCAGCGCTTTCAACTTTGCCAACTGGGCCGCCTATGAAGATAATTACATGGCCGCCCTCTTCATCACCCCGCCACAGCAGGGAACGGCCCAATTCCTGAGAGTGCCCAGAGACGAAAGGATCGCGGATTTCTTTCTCTCCGTGAGCGTCCCGCAAAAGGCCTATATCGGGCCAAAGGACTTCGATCGGCTTCGCGCCTTCGGTCACGAGGCCAAGAAGATTATCAATTTCGGCTTTTTCGGGTCGATCGCCGAGATCCTTCTCATCTCGATCAAGTTTATCCATCGATATATCCCCAACTGGGGTTTTGCCATCATCATCCTGACCTTCCTCATCAAAATCGTTTTCTTCCCGCTGACCTACAGCAGCACCAAGTCGATGGCCAAGATGCAGGAACTTCAACCGAAGATCAAAGCTCTCCGGGCCAAATACAAGAAGGCCAAGCAGGACATCAACCAGCGCCGCCAGATGAACGAGGAGATGATGAAGCTCTACAAGGAGCATGGCATCAACCCGGCCGGGGGATGCCTGCCCATGCTGGTCCAGATCCCCGTCTTCTGGGGGTTTTTCCGGATGGTGGTGGTGGCCATGGAATTTCGGCAGAGCCCGTTTATCCTCTGGATCAAGGACCTGTCCGTACACGATCCCTATTATGTGACACCGATCTTGATGGGCGCCACCCAGTTCATCAGTCAGAAGATGATGCCGACGTCGGCCGACCCCTCCACGTCCAGGATGATGCTCATCATGCCCGTCGTGATGACCGTCTTCTTCATGAATTTCCAGAGCGGCCTGGTCCTCTACTGGCTGACCAACAATTGCCTCCAGATCGGCCAGCAGTACATCATGAACCGGATGATGGCCAAGCAAAAGAGAGAATCTCATGGAAAACGAAAATAGTGAGCCGATCCAGGAATTCAAGGGCAAGAACCTAGACGAGGCCTTGGGGCACGCCGAGCATGTGCTCAAGATACCCCGGGAAAAGTTCACCTACGAGATCGTCACCGAGAAGACCAAGCTATTCGGGATGCGGGGCAAGGAAATCGTCATCCGGGCCTGGCCGAAGAAGGAGGTCGACACGAATCCCGTCAGCGGCTTCCTGGACACGCTCCTCCCCTCTTTTCCCCTGGAATTGACGTATGAGATCAAGAAGAAGAACGAGACCATCTATGTGATCTTTGACGGCGAGGACAAGAGCCTGCTCCTCCGCAAGGATGGTTCCCTGCTCCTGGCTTTTCAACACATCCTCAGCAAGGTATCTCCCCACAAGGTCCAGGTGGACTGCGAATTTTACAGGCGGAGGAAGGAAAAGCAGCTGCGGGAATACGCCCAACAGATTGCCCATCAGGTCAGCGAGACGGGGAGAGATGAGGTCCTCGACCTGATGAACCCCTACGAAAGGCGGATCGTCCACATCGCCGTCAACCAGGTCCCCGGGATCACCAGCGAGAGCCTCGGCGAGGGCTTCTTAAAGAGGGTCAAAGTTTTTCCGATCGGCAAATCTTAGCCAGAGGCTCAATAGAGGACGGCGGACTCTCCCTTCTCGGCGATCAGCTTCTGGAAGCGGGCTGCGATCAGGTCCCGTCGGGCCATCAAGGCTTCGATTTCCCATTTGGTCAAATGATCTCCGACGGCGTGCGAGATGACATCCTTCGATAGCCCAAGGAGCCTGGAAAAGAGCCCTTTCTCGCACTTGAGCAGTTCTTTTTCTTCCGGAAGCTGGCGGAGCGTCCGGAAGGCGCGCGAGAAATCGATGATCCAGATCTTCCAATCCTCCGTGATCAAGACGTTCTGGAGGTTTCGGTCGGTGTCATAGATGAGTTGAGAGAAGATACGAACCGAGTGCATCTGTCTGTTCCAGGCGTGGGTATCGGGAGGAGGGATGCCCTGCTTCACGCGCTCGTCCTCGTCCATCTTCACATCGTCGACCCACCAGCTCAAAGACCCCTTTTTCCCCTCCCATTCTCGTTCCACGGTGATGGGCACCATATCGTCGACCTCGAGCAGCACGGCGAGCTCATAGGCCGCGATGTTGTAATGGAAGGAGTCGGCGAAGTTCAGCTCCCTCCCGCCTCCGGCGAAGCCGGCCTCTTGTGTGCGCACGTCTATGTCCTGGAACGAGGCGTCGTGAGTGAGGCCTCCGGCCGAGAGGGTCAGCCGCCAGGGATGAGTCAGCCCCTTCCCGATCTTTTCGCTCTTGACCACCTTGGCCGTGAGGAGGAACCGACACACCTCATCTTTGGACAAGAGAGAAGACTGCTCCTGTCCGGGAAGCCGGAGCGGGATGAACAGGAAGTGGGCACCGGCCAGGAACACAATGAGCTGTAGGACATGCAGTAACGCCGAGTGTTTCCTCAACAGTTTTATCTTCATGATGTCCGCCTTTCCCGGAATGATAATATATCGCCGCAGGGCAGACACTGTCAACCGGATGGCCCGGCCGTTGTTTACTAATTCAACCGAGTTGATTAAAATGAACCTCAGCGGAGGATAGAGCCGTTCGATGTTGGACGAGACGATCATCGCGATTTCCACTCCGCCGGGATACGGGGGCCTGGGGATTGTCCGCTTGAGCGGTCGAAAGGCCCTCCGGATCGCCAGGAAAATCTTTCGTCTGAGGCGAAAAACATGGCGGGAAGTCGAGCCCAGGGCACTCGTCCTGGGCGAGATCTACGACGGCGAGAAAAAGGGGTTGATCGATGAGGCCTTTCTGGCCTATTTTCCCGCGCCGCGCTCTTATACCAGGGAGGACCTCGTCGAGATCAGCTGCCACGGCAGTCCGGTGGTGCTGGAGGAAGTCGTCCGCCTGGGAACCAAGGCTGGGGCCCGGGTCGCCCATCCGGGCGAGTTCACGCTCCGGGCCTATCTTCACGGGCGGGTCGATCTCATCCAGGCTGAAGCCGTCAATGACCTGATTGCGGCCACCTCGCTGGCCCAGGCCAGGATCTCCCTTGGTCAGATCCGGGGCGGGCTCTCGCGGCATATCGGCGCTCTGCGCGACCAGATCGTCGAGCTGATGTCCCTGGTTGAAGGCGCAATCGAATTTACCGACGACGGGCTGGGGATCAGCCCCAAGGAAACCACGGGCAGGCTCGAAACGGCGCTCCGGACGGTCCAAAAATTGATTTCGAGCTACCGGGCGGGACGGGCCATGACCGAAGGGCTCGAACTGGCCATCGTGGGCCGGGCGAACGTCGGCAAGTCCACGCTCTTTAATGCGCTGCTCGACCAGGAAAGGGCGATCGTCAGCCCATATCCCGGGACTACCCGTGACTATCTCCGGGAGACGATCAAGATTAAGGACTCATTCTTTCATCTGATCGACATGGCCGGCCTGGAGGACTCGCCCCATCCCGTGGAAAAGGAGGGTGTCAAGAGGGGCGGAGAGCTGGCTTCCCAGGCGGATGGAATCCTTCTTGTCCTGGATGCGTCCAGGCGGGAGACTCTGGCCGACTTGAGGCTGGTTGATAGGTTCAAGCCTAAGAAAACGATCCTTCTGTTCAACAAGTCCGACCTTCCTCGCAAAATCGACCAACCGAAGTGCCTGGCGCTGAACAGAAAAACCCGTTGGCTCGAGGTTTCGGCCCTGATCGGGAAAAACCTGGAGGCCTTGCGGAACGCGATCTATGATGACTTCGCCCTGAGGCAGGACGGAAATGATGAAGTACTGCTCCACCTGAGGCAGAAGCTGCTGTTCGAACAAGTTGCCTCCTGCCTGGAAAAAGCCTTAAGCCTGCTTCGAGACGGGTATTCGGAAGAGGTCTGGGCTGAGGAAATCCGCCGAATTTTGCCCTTGATCGGGCAGTTGACGGGGGAGATTCGCGTCGACGAGGTCATTGACAACATTTTCTCCCGTTTTTGTGTGGGAAAATGAGCAAAGGGGGCGTCTCCAGGCCTGATTATGATGTGATCGTGGTCGGGGCCGGCCACGCCGGCTGCGAGGCCGCCTCAGCGGCCAGCCGCATGGGTCTTAAGACCATCCTGGTCACCATTCATCTGGAGACGATCGCCCAGATGTCGTGTAATCCGGCCATCGGCGGTCTGGCCAAAGGGCACCTGGTGCGGGAAATCGACGCCCTGGGGGGCCTGATGGGGCTCCTGGCCGACGAAACGGGCATCCAGTTCCGCCTTCTCAACCGCAGCCGGGGGAGCGCCGTCCAGGCGCCGCGAGCGCAGTGCGATAAGGCCAGGTACAGGCTGGTTATGAAAAAGTGGCTGGAAGACACCCCGAACCTGACCGTCTTCCAGGGAATCGTTACGGATGTGATCATTTCCAGGGGACGAGCGGGCGGAGTGATGACTCTGGACGGAAACCGCCTTCAGGGAAGGACGGTGATCATCTCTCCTGGGACTTTCTTGAATGGCCTGATCCATATGGGGCTCAGCTCATATCCGGCGGGAAGGGCCAATGAACCGGCGGCCACATCCCTGAGTGAGAGCTTGCGCAGGCTGGGGCTGAAGATGTTCCGTCTAAAAACGGGGACGCCGATGAGACTGGATAAGCATACCATCGACTGGAGCGCTTTTTCTCCGCAGCCCGGCGACGAGAAGCCCGTTGGCTTTTCCTTCCGGACGAGCCGGCCCCTGATAAACCAGGTTCTGTGTTATTTGGGCTACACCAACGCCGGGACACATGATGTCATCCGGAAAAACCTGGACAAATCCCCTCTTTACAGCGGGATCATAACCGGGATTGGGCCCCGGTACTGCCCTTCCATCGAGGATAAGGTCGTGAAATTCCCGAACCATCACCGCCATCAATTCTTCCTTGAACCGGAGGGATTGGAGACTTCGGAGGTCTATGTCAACGGGATGTCCTCCAGCCTTCCATTTGATGTGCAGGTGGAGATATTAAAGACTATTCCCGGGCTGGATCAAGCGAAGATTCTTAGGCCGGCCTACGGGATCGAGTATGATGCTGTCTCGCCGATGGAACTCAGGCCTTCTCTCGAGGTCAGGCGGATCGAAAACCTCTTTCTCGCGGGACAGATCAACGGGACATCGGGGTATGAGGAAGCAGCTGCACAAGGGATTATGGCCGGGATCAATGCCGCTCTGAAAATCAGGGGAAAAGAGCCCTTTGTCCTGAGGCGGGATGAGGCCTATATCGGAGTTATGATCGATGACTTGGTAACTAGAGGGGTCGAGGAGCCGTATCGGCTGTTCACCTCAAGAGCGGAATACCGGCTGAACCTGCGAGCGGACAACGCCGACCGGAGGCTGGCCCATTATGGCTATAGATTCGGTCTGGTCAGAGACGAGGACTACCGGGCTTTTGAGAAAAAACAGGAGAAAATCAAGGGTCTATTCCAATTTCTCCAAAGAGAAAAAATCGCCCTTGAAAGCGGGGTCCGAATAACCCTCAAGGAATGGTTGAAAAAACCTGATGTTTCGCTGCGAAGTGTGTTAGAATATAAAAAATACCCTGATCCGGTAACAGATGAAGAGATGAGATACGCAGAGGCAGAGGTAAAGTACGAGGGCTACTTGAGGCGGCAAGAGAAAGAGATCGAAAAAATAAGACGGATGGATCAGGTCAAATTGCCTGAGAATATCGATTTTAGCAAGGTCCCAGGCTTGACCAGGGAAGCGGTAGAAAAACTGCTCAAGTCCCGGCCGAAAACGATCGGCCAAGCAAAGGAAATCCCAGGGATGACGCCCGCTGCCATGGTCAACCTCAGTCTCTATATTCAGGCCCAGAAAAGAAGGCCGAAAACGGGCCAATGTTCCACGTGAAACATAGTGGGAACATGGGAAAAGTAGTTGCTGTTGCCAACCAAAAGGGAGGAGTCGGCAAGACGACGACAGCCATCAACCTGTCTGCGGCCCTGGCCATGAAGAATAACCGGGTCCTGGTCATCGACCTAGACCCCCAGGGAATGGCAACGGCCAGCCTCGGAAAGGCCAAGGAACCCCATAAAGGTATCTATCAGGCGTTCATGAACGGGCATGACCTCATGGACCTTGTCTTGGGAACGGAACTCGAAAATTATTATATTTGTCCTTGTTCGCCCGAGCTCTCCGGCGCAGAAGTGGAGCTTTTCCCCAAAGAAAACAGGGAGAAAAAACTGCGAGACGCCCTGGAGAGGGCCAGGCGCAGTTTCCACTACATTTTCATCGATTGCCCGCCATCGCTGGGCTTCCTCACCATCAACGCACTGACTGCGGCCGATTCGGTCCTCATCCCCATTCAATGCGAGTTCCTATGCATGGAAGGGATCCCCGACCTCCTGGCCATATTTGACCAAGTCCGAACATATTTCAATCCTACACTATCCATAGAGGGCATTGTCCTAACAATGTTCGACGAGCGGACCAACCTCTCTAAGCAGGTCGCCGCAGAGATCAGGCGTTCTCTCAAGGCGATCGTCTTTGAAGTCGTCATCCCCAGGAGCGTAAGGCTGGCTGAAGCGCCGAGTTTCGGCCAGCCGGTCGTTCTCTATGATATCAAATCCAGAGGAGCGGAGGCCTATCTAGTGCTTGCACAGGAGTTACTCAGCAAATGACCAAAAAAGCCCTGGGAAAGGGTCTGGGAGTGTTCTTGCCTGACGACTACGGAATTCTCAAGGACGAGCGCTATGCCGAGGTGGACATCGAGGAAGTATTGCCAAACCCCCTGCAGCCGAGGATGAGGTTCGACCCGGGTTCTATCGAGGAATTGGCGCGTTCCATGAGGGAAAGCGGTGTCATCCAGCCAATTCTCGTCGTGCCGGAAGGCGAAACCTACAAGATCATCGTCGGGGAAAGAAGATGGAGGGCGGCCCAAAAGGCGGGACTAAGAAAAATCCCGGTCCTGATTCGGCAGATACCCAAAGAGCGGCAGCTCGAGATCTCCCTGGTCGAAAACCTTCACCGGGAGGACCTAAATCCTTTGGAGATCGCCCATGTCTATCGAAGGCTGATCCGGGAGCTGGACTACACCCAGGATGAGATTGCCGATCGGGTAGGCAAGGACCGGACATCGGTCGCTAACTATGTCCGGCTGCTGAATCTCCCCGAACTCGTTCAAGGTTATCTGATCGAAAACAAGATCACCATGGGCCATGCCCGGGCGCTCCTGGCGCTTGAAGAGGCAGAGTCTCAGGTTTCGTTGGCCCGGGAGATCGTCCATAGAAACCTGACTGTAAGGGACGTTGAAAGAATCATCTCCGGCCGGAAAACGGGGAGGCCGGCTGCCAGGAAGCCGGAGTCCGACGCCGACCTTCGGGCCGTGGAGGAGGAACTCATCAAGGTCCTCGGGACCAAGGTCGCAATTGCCGGAAATCAAAAAAAAGGGGTTATCAAAATTTCCTATTTTTCTCTGGATGACCTCAACCGCATATACGGAAAGATCAAAGGAGGATCGCGATGAAAGAAAAAGAAAGAAAAAGGGAGTATGACGAGCAGAAGATCACGGGCTTCTTTGATAAAGACACCGAGTTCAAGGGCGATCTGTCTTTCAAGGGCTCCTTTCGCATCGACGGTTTTTTCAAAGGCACGATCGTTTCCGACTCGATGCTCGTTATCGGAGAACAGGGTAAAGTGGAGGCCGATGTCCGGGCCGGATATGTCGTTATCAACGGCGAGATCAAGGGTACGATCCGGGCGGAAGACAAAGTCGAGGTCCACAGCCGGGGCCGCGTTTTCGGGGCGATCATCACTCCAAAATTGATCGTGGACGAAGGCGCCTACCTGGAGGCCAATTGTCAAGCCGGAGAACAAGCGGCGCCGACATCCCCGGAGACAGACAAAGCCAAGGAGGGAGCATCATCTTGAAGCGGGCGGCGGCGGTCATCCCGGTCCGGTACCAATCCAGCCGGTTCCCCGGCAAGCCTCTTGCCTTGATCCTCGGGAAGCCGATGATCCAGATGGTCTATGATGGCGTAAGGAAGGCCCGCCTGGTGGACCGCATCATCGTCGCCACCGACGACGAGCGCATCCGGGAAGCTGCAAAATCCTTCGGGGCGGAGGCGGTGTTGACCTCAGGGGTTCACAATTCGGGCACAGAGCGGGCGGCGGAAGTTGCGCAAATCATTGATAATAAAATAATTATAAACGTCCAGGGGGATGAGCCGCTGGTTACCGGTGGGCTGGTCGATTCGCTTGTTGAAGCCCTCCAGGACGAGGACCTGCAGATGGCTTCGCTCATGGCCAAGGTCTATGACCTTGACCTTCTGGCCAACCCGAACATCAATAAGGTAGTCACGGATCAGGAAGGGTTTGCTCTCTATTTCTCCCGCGCTCCGGTCCCCTATCAGGCCTCAGATTTCTTCTATCAGCACATCGGCATCTACGGATACAGGCGGGATTTCCTCGTCGATTTCGCGAAGATGAAGCCTTCGCGTCTGGAGCGCCTGGAAAGACTGGAGCAACTGCGGGCCCTGGAGAATGGATACCGGATTAAAATGGTCGAAGCGCGGCATCCGACCTTGAGCGTGGATACGCCAGGCGATATAATCAAGGTTGAAGAATTCCTGAGAAAGAAAGGGCATGCCTAAAACAAAATACATCTTTGTAACAGGCGGAGTTCTTTCGGCGCTCGGGAAAGGGATCGCTGCCGCCTCGATCGGCCGCCTGCTGGAAAGCCACGGCTATCGGATCACTCTGCAAAAGTTTGATCCTTACCTTAATGTGGACCCGGGGACGATGAGCCCGTTTCAGCACGGCGAGGTCTATGTGACCGACGACGGCGCGGAGACGGACCTGGATCTCGGCCATTATGAGCGATTTACATCGACCCGCACATCCAAAGCGCACAACTGGACCGCCGGCAAAATCTATGAATCCATCATCCGCAAAGAGCGCAAGGGGGAGTTCCTGGGAAAGACCGTCCAGGTTATCCCCCACGTCACCGATGAAATCAAGAACGCGTTCTGCGCCGTGTCCGAGGGCAATGATATCGTCATCGTCGAGATCGGCGGGACAGTGGGCGACATCGAAAGCCTGCCCTTCCTCGAAGCGACGCGCCAGATGCGGCTGGAGCTGGGACCGGAGAATGTGCTCTTCGTCCATCTCACTCTCGTGCCCTATATCGGCACCTCCGGCGAACTGAAGACCAAGCCGACGCAGCACAGTGTCAAGGAACTTCGGGCCATCGGCATCCAGCCCGATATCCTCCTTTGCCGGACCGACCGCTCGCTGACGACCGACATCAAGAGCAAGATCGCGCTGTTCACCAACGTCCCCCTCGAAGCGGTCATCACCGCCAAGGACGTCGATAACATCTACGAGATCCCTCTTCTATTTGCCTCGGAGGGGCTGGACTCCTACATCCTCAAGAAGCTCGGCTTGGCCCCAAAGAGACGGCACTTGGCTCCCTGGCAGGCGCTCGTTAGCAGGATGAAAAATCCCCGCGATGAAGTGACCATCGCGATCGTCGGCAAGTACGCCGGGCTCCAGGATTCGTATTTGAGTCTGAAAGAAGCGCTGAAGCACGGCGGCGTGGCGCATGGGCTCAAAGTCAACATCTGCTGGATCGAGTCCGAAAACCTGGAGAAGGGGAGGCTCGAGCAGGTCTTGGGGGACAAAGACGGGATCCTGGTGCCGGGCGGGTTCGGGATCCGCGGGATCGAGGGCAAGATCCGGGCGGTCACCTACGCCCGTGAGAAAAAAGTCCCCTATTTCGGGATCTGCCTGGGCATGCAGTGCGCCACCATCGAGTTCGCCCGAAATGTCGTTGGGCTCGAACAAGCCAACAGTACAGAATTCGACACTGATACCCCGCACAAAGTCTTTTTCCTCTGGCGTGAGCTCAGCCCGGAGCACGACATCGGCGGGACGATGCGTTTGGGAGAGTACGTCTGCCAGCTGGAGAAGAAGTCTTTTGCCTACAAAGCCTATCGGAAAACTCTGATCCTGGAGCGGCACCGCCATCGGTACGAGTTTAACCCCGCCTACAAGGATAAACTGGCCCAGGCCGGCCTGTCGTTCACCGGCCACAACCCCAAGCTCAACCTCGTCGAGATCATCGAGATCAAGGACCATCCCTGGTTCCTCGGCTGCCAGTTCCATCCGGAGTTCAAGTCCAAGCCGGTGAGTCCTCATCCGCTCTTTAAAGCGTTTATCGGAGCAAGCCATGCCTATCGCCTCCAAAGGCACAAGAGCCGTAGAGATCGCTAAAGGGGTCACGGCCGGAGGAGCCACACCCCTCTTCGTCATCGCCGGCCCCTGCGTCATCGAAAGCGAGGAGAAAGCCTTCTCGCTGGCCCGAGAAATTAAGGCCGTGTGCGCCGGCCTCAAAATGCCGTTCATCTTCAAAGCTTCCTACGACAAAGCCAACCGCTCCTCGATGAAATCATACCGGGGGCCGGGGATAACGCAAGGTCTGGCCATCCTCGGGCGGATCAGGGAGGAGCTCTCCGTCCCTGTCCTGGCCGATGTCCATGAGACGAGCCAGGTGGCCAAGGCGGCCGAGGTGCTCGATGTCATCCAGATCCCGGCCTTCCTCTGCCGCCAGACCGACCTCATCGTTGAAGCGGCCAGGACCGGAAAACCGCTCAACCTCAAGAAGGGCCAATTCCTCTCCCCGCAGGAGATGGAGAACGCTGTCGAGAAAGTGCTCAGCCAGGGGAATAATCGGATTCTGCTCACCGAACGGGGGACCTTTTTCGGCTATAACAACCTTGTTTTCGATGTCCGCTCCATCCCGACGATGAAGCGGTGGGGGTTCCCGGTTGTCATCGACGCCTCCCATATCGTCCAGCGGCCGGGCGGCCGGGGGGCGGCCTCGGGAGGAGAAGCGGAGTTCATCCCGCTAATGGTCCGGACCGGAGTGGCGGCGGGCGCCGACGGCCTTTTCCTGGAGGTCCATGAGGACCCGGCGAAGGCCCTGTCGGATGGATATAATTCGTTGATATTGAATAAATTAGAAGAAATTCTGCGCTCGGCTCTCCGGGTTAAGAAGGCCCTCCTGGAGAGGGAGCCTGCGGCGAGGTGACGGGCTTATGAAGAAAACCGAGATCATCAAAATAGGCCGGGGAGTGCTGGAGATCGAAAGCCGGGCCATTTCCGCCCTTGTTTCCCGTTTGGACCAGAAATTCGCCAGGGCGGTTGACCTCCTGGCCGAGAACAAGTCGAGGATCATCGTGACCGGCATGGGAAAATCGGGCCTGATCGGCCGCAAGATCGCCGCCACCCTGGCCAGCTGCGGGACACCGGCGGTGTTCATCCATCCGGCCGAGGCCGGCCATGGCGACCTGGGCATGATTCTGCCGAACGACGTCATCCTGGCCATCTCCTACAGCGGCGAGACCAAGGAGATCATCGACCTCCTCGAGTTCATCAAGCGGATCGGCGTCAAGCTCATCACTATTACCGGAAACCGGAGGTCGCGGATCGCCAAATACAGCGATATCGTCCTCGACGCCAAGGTCGAGCGGGAAGCCGGTCCAAAGGACATGGTGCCCACGGCCAGCTCTACGGCCGCACTGGCCCTGGGCGATGCACTGGCTATCGCCCTGATGAAAAAGAAGGGGTTCGGCGAGGAGGACTTCGCCCTCTTCCATCCCAAGGGGCATATCGGCCGGAAGCTGACCAAAGTCGGAATGCTCATGCATAAAGGGGCGAATATCCCGCGGGTTCTCCCCGCGACGCCGATGCTCCAGGTAATCGAGGAGATGACCAGCAAGAAGCTGGGGATGACCTGTGTCGTGGCCGAAGACGACGTGCTCTTCGGGGTTATAACCGACGGCGACCTCCGCCGGATGATGCGGAAACACGAAGAGGCGATCTTTGAGAAGAGCGCCCGCGAATGCATGACCGCCAACCCGGTTACAGTCGACCGGGGGCGGCTGGCCACCGAAGCCCTGAACCTGATGGAAGAGCGCAAGATCACCGCGCTGGTTGTCACCGGCAGATCGGGAAAGATCGAGGGCATCATCCATCTCCATGACCTCTGGCGCACGGAGATGTTCTGATGAGAGACGGGAAGGCCAGAGCGCTCCGGATCAAGATAATCATCATGGACGTGGATGGAACCCTGACGGACGGGGCGCTTTTTGTCCTTCCCGACGGGGAAGAGGTCAAGTCCTACAACGTCCGGGACGGCCTGGGGATCCTGCTCGCCCACCTGGTCGGGTTCAAGACGGCGATCATCACCGGCAAGACGTCACGGGCGCTGGAGAAGAGGGCGGAGAAGCTCCGGATCGACGAGCTTCACCAGGGGATCATGGACAAAAAACCGGTGCTCGAGGCGATCCTGGCAAAGCACGGACTTAAGAACGAGGAGGCCGCCTACATCGGCGACGACCTCGGCGATCTCGCGGTCATCAAGTCGGTCGGGCTGGCCGGAGCCGTAGCCGACGCGCACCCCGAGGTCAAGAAAAACTGCCATTTTATCTGCGAGCAGAGCGGCGGCCGCGGTGCCGTCCGGGAGTTCATCGAGTTCATCCTCGAGGCCCAGGGCAAGTGGGGCGAGGTGGAAGAAAAGGTGAAGGGCCTGTCGCTAAGGAATATCGGATAGGGGACCGGCGAGGCAGGGCGGCGATCTCAGACGGAGGCAAACGTGGACATCAACCCCAAGATTTTTAGGGAATACGACATCCGGGGGATCGTGGATAAAGACTTGTCCCTGGAGTTCGTGGAATACCTGGGTCGTGGAATAGGGACCTTCTTCCGTGAGCACGGAAAAAAGCGAGTGGCCCTCGGCCGCGATGCGCGGTTGAGCTCGCCAGCCTATGCCGAGGCCGTCACCCGGGGGCTTCTTTCCACCGGCTGTAGTGTCGTCGACATCGGGCTGGTCCCGACCCCGCTCCTCTATTTCGCTGTCTACTACAAGAAAAACGAGGCGGCGGTCATGATCACCGGTTCGCACAACCCGCCGGAGTACAACGGGTTCAAGATGATGGTGGGGGAGGAGACGCTCTACGGAGAGACCATCCAGCAGGTTTACCGGATCCTCAGAGAGGGCAAGATCATCACCGACAAGCCAGGGACGCGCTCGTCCTATGACATCATCCCCGAGTACAAGAGCTACGTCCTGAAGGATGTCCGGCTCCGCCGCAAGCTGAAGGTCGTCCTGGACGCCGGGAACGGGACCGCCGGGTTTGTGGCCGTGCCGATCTTCCGGAAGCTGGGCTGTGACGTGATCGAGCTTTACTGCGAGCCGGACGGAAGGTTCCCCAACCATCATCCGGACCCAACCCTTCCCGAAGCCATGGAGGATCTGGTCAAGAAAGTCAAAGAGACCGGCGCCGACTTCGGCGTCGGCTACGACGGCGACGGCGACCGGATCGGGGTGGTCGACGACAGCGGCCGGCTGCTCTGGGGAGACATGCTGATGATCGTCTTTTCGCGGGACATCCTTCCAGCGAACCCGGGAGCCGCCGTGATCTCGGAGGTCAAGGCCTCGAAGCTCCTCTATGCAGAGATCAAGAGGCTCGGCGGCCGGCCGATCATGTGGAAAACGGGGCACAGTCTGATCAAGCAGAAGATCAAGGAGGAGAAAGCCCTGTTGGCCGGGGAGATGAGCGGCCATATTTTCTTCGCCGACCGCTTCTTCGGGTTCGACGACGCCATTTATGCTTCGGCCCGGTTGGCCGAGATCCTGGCCCGCTCGGAAAAGAAGCTCTCGGAGATGCTGGCCGACCTTCCCCAGGCATTCTCTACGCCGGAGATCCGGGTCTATGCCTCGGACGAAGTGAAGTTCAAGATCGTGGAAGAAGTCAAGAAGGAGCTGGCCAAGAAGTATCCAGTCAACGATATCGACGGGGTCAGGGTTAGCTATCCCAAGGGCTGGGCGCTCGTCCGGGCCTCGAACACCCAGGCCGCCCTGGTCCTCCGGTACGAAGCGGACACCCCGGAGGACCTCGAGGCAATCAAGCAGGAAGTCAGGAAGACCCTCGAGCGGGCCATCCAGGGGCTGGGGAATTCATGAGCGGGCGGCCGCGCGTCTGCGCCGTGATCATGGCCGGTGGCAGCGGCACCCGGTTCTGGCCGCTCAGCCGGAAGAGCCGGCCGAAACAGTTCCTCCCAATCGCGACTAAAAAGACTATGATCGAAGAGACGGTGGAGCGCCTGCGGCCGCTGCTTCCTCCGGAGGCGATATATACCATCTCCGACCGGGCGCAGGCGGCGGCCATCCGGAAGCTGATCCCCGATCTTCCTCGCTCCAACGTGTTCGTGGAGCCGATGGCAAAGAATACGGCCGCGTCGCTCATCCTGGCGACGGCCCGGATCTATCACCAGAACCCCAAGGCAGTGGTGTTGGCGCTCCCGGCCGACCACCTGATCACCAAACCGGACGTCTTTCTCAAGAAACTCAGGGCGGCAGCCGCCGCAGCGGGGCAGAACGATGTCATCGTGACCTTGGGCATCCCGGCCACGTATCCGTCAACAGGCTTTGGTTATATCCATTTTTCAGGCAGCTGCAGCCTGCGGTTCGGGAGCGAAGAGTTTTATCCTGTGCTCAGGTTCAAGGAGAAGCCGGATCTCGAAAAGGCCAAGAGATACCTGAAGCAGGGGAGGCACTGCTGGAACTCCGGGATGTTCATCTGGCGGGCGGAGGTGTTCGCCCGGAAGATCGAACAATTCGCCCCGGACTTCTTCTCCTTTTGGAAGCGGATTATCGCAGCGATCAAGGAGAACGATCGTCCTGAAATCGCCGCTGTCTTCCGGGAGATCCCGGCGACCTCGATCGACTACGCCTTGATGGAGAAAGCCGAGGGCGTCCTGATGGCCAAGGGGAATTTCGGCTGGTCCGATGTCGGCTCCTGGGTTTCGCTGGCCGATATCTGGCCGAAGGATAGGTCGGAGAATGCCCTTCGCGGCCAAGGGCTTTTTCTTGATTCTCGAAATTGCCTCGTCTACAGCCCGCACCGGCTGGCGGCCGTCATCGGTCTTCGGGATGTAATCATCGTCGATACAAAGGACGCGCTGCTGGTTTGCGCTAAAAAATCAGACCAGCGCGTCAAGGATGTCATCGAGGCCCTGAAGAAGAAGGGCAAGAAAAAATACCTCTAGCGGTCAGGGCAAAAACGAGTACAATTGCCTGACTAGATAAACATTCCCGTCCACTTCGGCACGGGAGAAATACATCACCCGTTCTGAGATGAAGAGGGGCGCATCGGGGAGCTCTGTTGTCCCTACGAAATCGCCCTTCTGAGTAAATACGTCAACCGGAAGAAGGCTGTTTTGTGACGTGATGTCCGGGGGAAACCGGAAGACGAAGATATTTTCCGGTGAGATCCGGATCGAGCTGATCATGTTTTTGAAAGTGGGGATTTTCTTCCCGAGCTCGCGGGCCACGCGGCCTGGCCATCCCTTGGACTTGGCGAATTCCTGGAGCTCGCGTTCGAGATACTTTTTTTCCTCGCGGCTGAACCTCTGCGGTTTCAGGTCCCTCCTGATCGAAGTGACCACCTGGCCGCTTTCATCTAGGAGGACGATCTCATACCGGTCGCTGATCCCAACGGCGCTGAGATGGCCGCCGTGGGCATACAGAAACTGCGGGACGTAGATGTCGTTACTGTAATTGAACATCACGGCCCGGCCCGTCTCGTCGGGCAGGTTGACCGAGAACTGGTCTTTGGCGATGGCGTGAAAGGTCCTGAGGACGTTGTTTTTGCTATCGGCCATCACCTGCTGCTGATCTTCTGGCCGCCAGATCCAGCCGTAGAACCGGTCAGGACCTATATACCCCAGCCCGAGCCGGCCGTTGAGGTCGAGGCGGCGGATGAACGTGCCGTCGGGCTTGAGGAAAGAGACATAGAAGAGGTCCTCGAGTACGGCCAGCTCGCCCTGGGATGTGAAGACGATCTGGCCGGGGGTTTGGAAATCGCCGGGTCCCTGGCCCTTCTGGCCGAACTTCATCAGCAAGCGGCCGTTGGGTGAGAATCTAAAGACCTTCTGCTCCAACCGATCGAGTACAAAAAAATTGGATTGATCGTCTTCGCAGACCGAAGCGATGGAGCCGAAAAGCAGTTGCTTCCGGCCGATCTCCAGCGGCAGATCCAGCTTTATCGTGATAGGCGACTCTGGGGCCGCGAGCAACGAGGGCAAGCCGATGCTTAATAACGCTAAACCCACGATGAAGCTCTTGATCATGAGGATATCTTACCAGAAAAGGGCCTTTTTTGAGGCGGCTGTCCAAAACATCTTCTGGTCGGCCAAGTTTCGGGTATCGTCTGCCGGTTTGGCCTGAGAAAAAACGGCTGTCGCTTTCGTCATTGATGAAGCAGGGACAACTTTATAAAGGTATTGACAAATGGTACCGTATATGGTACCAATATATTTGATCGTGCAAGAGCCAACAAGAATTGAATCGAAGATGCATTAAGTTATTTGAGAAAGCAAAACGCAACCCAACGGGGCTCAGGTTTTCCGAGCTTCGGCTTTTGTGTAAGTGTATTAGAATGATTCTCGATCGGAAA
The DNA here is from genome assembly GCA_017886205.1 of Candidatus Aminicenantota bacterium. Lineage (GTDB taxonomy): Bacteria > Acidobacteriota > Aminicenantia > Aminicenantales > UBA8522 > UBA8522. The sequence continues at coordinate 57,782 of JAFNEO010000043.1, forward strand.
GGCGGCTCCCATTTCATATACAAGCTCGAACATCCCTTCTTTCTTTTGTCAATCCAAACGATGAAGGACGGCAAGGCGAAAGCTTGTCAAGTGAGGCAACTTATCGATTTTATCGAGGAGAATGATCTAGATAACCCGGATAAAAAGGAATGAGTCATGGATAAGCATCCAATCTCGATCAAATGGAGCGATGAAGACGGAGGGTATATCGCCACAATTCCCGGCATTCGAGGTCTCAGCGCTTTCGGGGAATCTTCGTCTGTAGCTCTCTCTGAGCTGAAGATCGCGGCGGACGCCTACTTCCAATCCCTGAAGAATGCCCGAAAGCGCATGCCCCCGCTGGATAAAATAACTCCGTACAGCGGCCAACTTCGCCTACGGATGCCAAAAAGCCTGCATGGCGAGCTTTCTCACGCGGCAGAAAGCGAAGGCGTATCGCTTAATACTTACATCATCACCCTCTTGTCTAAAAGACAAGTCGAAGAGGAGTTTTCAGCCACCATCCTGCGCCTAGAGAATATGTTTCAATCCATAGGGTCAAATATCGTATCTTCCGCACTCAATATGCGCCATTTTTTACAGCCTCAGGAGAAGCTTGCAAACACAACTCAAGAGTACCATCTTAGCGAGAGGATTCACTAATGATCAAGCATGTCTGGTCGATTTTGTGCGAAAGGATTAGCATCGATCAAGAAACAAATCTGGTGAGCTATCTAACCTGCGTTGAAGAGATTACGGCTACTCAATTGCCTGCTGTTCATCCGCTCTTTGCTCTGGGGAGTATCTGGCAGACGGATTGTCCCGGCGAGAACATTTTAAAAATTCGGCTGGTTCGTATTTCTCCCGATGGAGCAAAAAATATAATAATTGAAACCAATGAATTTAGACTTGACAAAGAAAGACACCGAACAAATCTAATCTTGAACGGGATTTCTTTCGATCAAGCTGGAAAATACGTATTCCGACTCGAGTCGAAATCGAAGACAGGTTGGAAAGCAGAAACCGAGATCCCCGTAAAAATTACACTAAAGGTCGGAGCCACGAAGGGATAATAGTTACGCCTTCTTGCCGCCGACGGTGATTTCGGCCACGCGGAAGGACGGGCTATTCAGGCTGCCGCGCAGGTCCAGGTCGTTGGCGACCTTGTCGATCGCCTTGAGGATATCGAGCGTCGTGCCGCCGAGGGTGACACCGTCGACCGGAAACGCCTTGGCGCCGTCCACGATCCAGAACCCGCTGCAGCCGACCGAGAACGCTCCCGTGGTAACGTCGGTTCCCAGCCCTCTCATCCCGGTGACAAGAAGCCCTTCCTTGACGTCCTTGAAAAGAGAGGCAGGGTCGTCTTTCCCGTTCTCGGCGATTAGGCAAAGGAAACCGGCCGACGGACCGGACTGGTAACCGTAACGCCGCGCCATGGTGTTGACCTTTACCCCTGCCTTCCGGGCCGTCTGGGAGTCATAGAGGAACATCTTCAGGATACCCTTGTCCACGATCGTGTTCTTCCGGGTGACGTTGCCTTCGCCGTCAAACGGCACCGAGCCGACAAACCGGGGCATCGTCGGATTATCAGTGATGGTGACGAAGGGCGAGGCGATGGACTTCTCGAGCATTTCAGTCATGAAGGTGGTCTTCCGGAAGACGGCGTCGCCGTCGAGGGCGAATAGGAGTCCCATCCAAAAGGACGGGGCGGCATAGCGGTCGAAAATGACGGGGACCTTTTTGGTTTCCACCGGCCTGGCGCCGAGCTTTTCGATGGCCTTTTGGGCGGCCGTCTTGGCCACTTCCTCGACGGCAGCGAGTTCCTTGAAGAACCGTTTGGTGCTGGACCAGCCGCCACCCTGCATGGCGTCGCCTTCGCCAGCGATGACGTAGGCGCCGAAAGAGCACCGCGATTCCTTGAAGACATAGGCAATGCCCTTGGAGTTGAACAACCCGGCCTCCCGTTCCGTATTCGAGAACGAGCCGCCTTCACTGTTGGTGATGCGCTTGTCTTGCGCCATGGCGATACGCTCGACGTCCCTGGCGATAGCGATCTTCTTCTCATCGGGGATCTCGGCGAGCTCGGCGTCGTAGAGGTCGAGCTCGGCCAGCGGCTGCGGACCGAAATCGGGCAGGCCGTGCCACGGTTTGGCCTCGGTGATCCCGGCCAGTTCGACCGTCTTCTTAACCGTTTCATCCAAGGATTCCGGAGACAGGTCGGACGTGTAGGAGAACCCGAGCTGCTTGTTGATGAACAGCCGGAGCCCCAAGCCCTTGGAAACCGACTTCTGCAGCGTCTCGATCTCGCCCTTTCTCACGCTGACGTTGAATTCCTTGACGTTTTCGATGACGGCTTCGGCTTCTTCTGCTCCATACTGGACGGCCTTCTTGACGACTTCTTCACCGATCTTCTTGATGTCCATGCTCTGCTCCTTTAGGCCTTTTTCCCGCCCACGGTGATCTTATCGACTTTGAGCGTGGGGTTCCCGAAGCCGACGGGCTTCGACTGGCCTTCCTTCCCGCAGCTCCCGCCGCCTATGACCAGCAGGTCGTTCCCGACTATCGAGATATTCTTGAGGACGTCCTGGCCGCTGCCCATGAGCATGATCCCCTTGAGCGGCTTGGTGACTTTGCCGCTTTCAATCATGTAGCCTTCGGTCACGGAGAAAACGAACCGGCCGGTGGTCGGCTGGACGTTGCCGCCGCCGATCTTGGCGATGTACAAACCCTTGTCCACGGACTTGATAATATCCTCGGGCTCCGCTTCTCCCGGAAGGAGGTAGGTATTGGTCATGCGTGGGTAGGGAGGGAATTTGTAGGATTCGCGGCGTCCGTTCCCGGTCGGCTTCATCTTCATCAGCCGGGCGTTCAACTTGTCCTGGATGAATGCGGCGCAGATGCCCTTGTCGATAAGCACTGTGTTCTGTCCGACGCACCCCTCGTCATCGACGTTGACGGCCCCCCAGGCGCCCCTATAAGTCCCGTCGTCGGCCAGGGTGACGACGGATGTGGCAATGGGCTGGCCCAGCTTGTCCCAGAAACACGAGGTCTTCTTCCGTATGCCGTCGCCTTCGAGGCTGTGGCCGATGGCTTCGTGGAAGAAAATCCCGCCGTATCCCTTGGCGATGACGATCGGAAACTCGCCAGCCGGAGCGTCTTCGGCAGGGAGGTTGCGGATGGCCATCTCCGCGGCGGTGCGGGCCATTCCTTCGGCCAGCTTGATGTCGAAATGCTCGTACCCGTAACTGCCGCTCTTGGACTCGTAGCCCCGGCTCCTCTGCTGTCCCTCCAGGGCCGCGCAGCCGGCGCCCAGGCTGGTTAAGGTCTGGCTGTCTTCGACATACAACCCCTCGGAGTTAGCGATCAGGATTTTCTTGTTGATGTCGTAGAAGCTGACGCCTACCTGGGTGATCCGCTTGTCAAAGGCGCGGGCCACGGCGTTTGCCTTGATGAGGAGCTCCGCTTTGGCCTTCGGGGTGATGGTGTCGGGCGAGACTTTGACCAGATAATACGAAGGAGGGGAGAGGGCGGTGAATTTCTCGGGCTTCTCCTTGACGCCGCCCGAAGCGATGAGCGCGGCCGTCTCGGCAGCCTCCTTGAGCCGGGTGAAATCGAGGTCGTCGGAGAAAGCGAACCCGGTTTTTTCTCCCTGGAGGACGCGAAAGCCGACGCCCATGTCCAGCCCTCGGGTTGCGGTCGAGATCTTGTCTTCGTCCAGCGAGATGCTGTTCTCGACGGTCCGCTCGTAGTAGAGCTCGGCGAACTCGCCTCCCCGGCTGAGGCAGACCTCCAGAAGCTTTCGAAGGCTTTCCTTATCCAGGCCGGCCGGCAACCCGGCTTCCGCGGCCAGGAGTGAATCCGTGTCCTTCCCGGCGAAATGCTTCCAGATAGGGAAGGAGACGATCAACGCTCCCGTGTGCATCCCCTTTTTCAGGAAGCTCCGCCTGTCCATCGACTGATCGGGTTTGGGAAAATGCATTTGTCCTCCTTTGGGTATCGGGGAAAAAAGGCCGTTCGTGCTCTTTTAAAGGGGCACAAAAGACCCCTCCCTCTTTAGTACACCCCAAATGGGCAAAAAGTTCAAGGAGAGCCGAATTCCAGAGGGACCCTGAAGATTCAGGGAAGAAACCGGGTGGCTGCCTCGTCTAATTTGTGTTATCGTGTTTTTCTTTGCCGTTTGCCCCAGTTGGGCGAATTTCATCGAGAGGAGAAATCGTTTATGAAGAAACCGGCCCTGACAATTCTTGTCGTCTTCTGCCTGGTTTTTGGGTTGAGGGCCCAGTCCCCTCCACAACAGTCCCCGCAGCAAAAACCCGAGGACATCCAGAAAAACCTCGTCCAGGTCGAGAAAACCCAGGCGGTCCCGGACAAGATGAAAACCGGGCTTGAATCCATCACGGCCAAGGATTCCATCACTCTGCTGACCTACATCGCCTCCGACCTGATGGAAGGCCGGGAGACGACGACCAGGGGCTATCAGCTGGCCGCCGAATACGCTGCTTCGCTTCTCGCCATCTGGAAGCTGAAAGCGGGAGGCGACCAGCCCATGATGGGCCGGATGATGATGGGGATGGGATTCGGACCCGACCAGCCGCGTCAAACGCCGGAGAGAAGCTTCCTCCAGGAATTCGCGATGAAGGAAATCACGGATTCCTCAACCGTCATCGACCTCGACCTCAAGATGGGCGGACTGAGCAAGACCCGCACCTTCCAGTCGGGCGTCGATTTCACCGGCATGATGTCAGGGACCGATTCGTTCACGGCGCCTGTGGTCTTCGCCGGCTACGGGATCTCGGAAAAAACGGTGGGCTACGAGGATTTCAAGAATTTCGACGTCAAGGGCAAGATCGTCATGATCCTTTCCGAGGCCCCCGGCAAGGACAACCCTAATTCGCCCTTCCAGAAGGACAAGGAGCTCAAGGAAAAATACGCCCCGGTCCCGCCGATGATGATGATGCGCCGGGGCGGCGGTGGGTTCAGCAAGAGCCAGGTGATCGCGAAACTCGGTGCGGTCGCCATCCTCCAGGTGCAGAGCTCGGTCAAGGACAGCGAGATGGTCAACGGCCTGGCCAGGCCGCGGCCGGTCTCAGACGAGCGGCCGATCATCCATCGGCAGCGCCGACGCCTGCTGCTCCCGGGCGCCACCCAGCGGATGCCCTGGGAGGGGTCGCCGGTCGTCACGATCACCCGGGAAATGGCCAACGCCATCCTGGAGGGTTCCGGACAGAAGATCGATGACCTCAAGCAGAAGATCGATACGACCCTCAAGCCGGCCTCGATGGAGCTAGCGGGCACGCGCCTGAGCATAACCACAACGGCCAAGACGACGCTGGTGACATGCCGGAACGTGGTCGGCTACATCGAGGGCTCTGACCCCAACCTTAAAAATGAGGTCGTCGTCATCGGAGCGCACCTCGACCACAACGGCGTCAGCGGCGAATACATTTTCAACGGCGCCGACGACAACGGCTCCGGGTCGGTCGGTGTCCTCAACCTGGCCCGGGCCTTTGCCTCCAACCCGGAGAAGACCAAGCGGACCGTTGTATTCTGCCTCTGGACAGGGGAGGAGGAGGGGCTGCTCGGCTCCCGGTATTATGTTCAGAACCCCCTGTATCCCATGGATAAGACCGTGGCCTACTTCAACATGGACATGATCAGCCGTCCCTACACAGAGCAGAACCTCAACCGCATGGCCCGGATGATGCAGATCCCCGTGGACAACGAGGCTTTCAAGAAGATCAAGGTCTCCAATTTCCTGCCCGTTTCGTTCTCGGCGGGCGCCGGGTTCGCGGACGTGGTGAAGAATGCGGACCAGTATGTCGGGCTCGACCTCTACCTCAGGGAATCCGGCGAGAACATGGAACGCGGCATGGGCGGGAGCGACCACGCCTCCTTCGCCTTCGCCAAGGTCCCCTGGTTTTTCGTTATCACTAGCATGCACGAGGACTATCATCAGACGAGTGACAGTGTGGAGAAAGTCCGCGGAGAGATGATAGAGAAGGTGTCCCGGCTTGCCTATATGACGACTTATGCCCTGGCGGACAAATAACGGCCGGCGTCAACTCTTGGGCTTGAGGACTTTGCCGTCTTTCATGACGAAGCTGACCTGACGCAAAGCCTGGATGTTTTCCAGGGGGTTGGCCGGGGTGGCGATGATATCGGCCGCCATCCCCTTGGCGATTGCCCCCCGAGTTTTGCCAATCCTCAGGAACTCAGCGGCGTCCACCGTCATTGCCTTCAGGGTCGCGGACGGAGGCACACCCGCCGCATCCCACATGTCCAGATAGTCCAGCATCATGTCGCCCCTTGTCTTTCCAGGCAGGTTGGACACACTGTCGGTGCCGAAGGCCATCTTCACGCCGATCTTGTAGGCCCTCTTGAGCCGGTCGATTTCCTTGGCCGCTTCTTCCTTGGCCTGTCCCATTGTTCCAGCTGGGTCCAGCTTCTCGAGATGGGCCCGGGGAAATTCCGTGCCCACCAGCCACGTTTCCTTTTCTTTCATGAGCTGGAGAAGCTCGTCGGAAAGGTAGAAGCCGTGCTCGATCGAGTCGGCGCCGCCCAGGATGACATTGCGCGCCGCCTCTCCGCCCATGACATGGACGGAGACCGCCAGGCCGGCCGCATGGGCCTCCTCGGCCGCCGCCCGGATTTCCTCGACCGTGTAGTAGAAAGCGCTGTTGTCGGAGACGAGCTTGATGGCATCCGCCCCATAGTAGATATTCTGCCGGACGGCCTTGCGGACTTCGTCGACGGTATCGGCGTCAATGTATTCGAACAGCCAGAAGCGGCCCTGTTCGGGCGTGATGCGATGGGTCTGGCCGCCGAAGGGCGTGATAATCTTGCCTGTGGTCAGTACGGTCGGTCCTATGAACCAGCCTTTCCTGATGGCATCACGGATATCCACAGCAGCGTAGTTGGCGTCATTGCCTACGTCCCGGACGACTGTGAAACCAACTTGGAGAATGTCCTGGGCCGTCCTCAGGCCCCGGAGCGCCCGCATGGCTGAGCTTTCCCTGAGGTATATGGCGTCGAAACCCGAGCTCATGTCAAAGTCGAGCGTGATATGGGTATGCGCGTCCATCAGCCCCGGCATTACCCAGGTGTTCGTGAGGTCGATGACTTCGGCACCGGCCGGAATTTTCACTTCCGGCCCGACCTCGGCGATCTTGCCGTCCTTCACCAGGATGACTTGGTTCTTGGCGACGGTTCCGGCGGCGGGATCGATCAGATTCCCGGCGCGGATGGCCGTTGTCTCCGCAAGCGCGGAGCCCGCGGCGATTATCAGAACAACGGCAATGGGCAATAAGAAAGAAGTCCGTCGGCCTCGGAATAAAACTTGGTTTTTCATCTGACCTCCTGGGAGGGATATGATTTTGAAAAAAAGACTATCCTAAAGCGGAACGGGAGTCAACGCAAAGATAATGGGCAGTTACCTGGGGAATCCCCCTCTCCTCTATCCTCTGT
>JAFNEO010000044.1 GCA_017886205.1 Candidatus Aminicenantota bacterium
TCCCAATAGCACTTTCCTCAGAAGTCCCTTATAAAGGAGTGGGGCCATCGTAGTAGTAAATCTCCTCTCATTCGAGTTTGTCTTCGAAGAGAGTTTACGTTGGCTCCTCTCCTATGGCGAATTGCGAACATCACTGTACACTAGCCAAGAATGAAAATGAATAGGATGAATAAAATGAATAAAACTGCAAAAACCTATCCGACAATTGGTGTATGTGGTCTTGATTGTGGATTATGCCCAAGATACTATACCAGGGGAACCTCAAGATGTCCTGGGTGTGCTGGTCCTGATTTCTTCAATAAACACCCATCTTGTTCCTTCATAACTTGTTGTGTCAAGAAAAAAGAGCTTGAAGTATGCGCAGAATGTTCTGAATTTCCATGCTCAAAATTTAAAAGAAATGAAGAATATCAGCAGTTGAAAGAATCTTCTTCTTACCCATCGTACAAGAAAGTCATGCCGAATTTGAATTTTATAAAAGAACATGGAATTGAAAAATTCATAGGACAGCAGAAAAAACGAATTAAATTACTTGAAGCAATGATAGAGAATTTTGATGACGGTAGATCAAGGAGTTTTTTCTGCAAGGCGGCAACCTTACTTGATTTAATAGACCTACGAAATTCATTAGATAAAACAATCCAGAAAATCAAAACAGACAAGATTAAACAGGATGATGTTAAAAACAAGGCGCGAATCCTTAAGACAATCCTTAATGAAATTGCTCTAAAAGAAGGTGTAGAATTAATGAAAAAGAGGTGACATCTATTACTCGTTAAAAATATTGTCAACTTCTCATATCCGCAAACGCCCTATGAAATTCCGAACCCCGCCCCTAAAAAGGAAACGCTCATGACGCTTCGGGTCATATAACAGCAGATAAAAGGGAAATTACCCGGCGCTAAATCCTGGCCCGTGCATCGCCCGGACCTGGATATGGAAAGAATCGTCGAACTTACAAAGCTGCAGCTCTGGACCCTAAAACCGGCGCAAAGAAGATAAAAAAAACGGTTGGAGCGGGTCATAAGCCGAATTCTGTCTCCCGCCTTGCGGCGGGCGGCGGTTATTTGTCTCCCCTCCGGATTGCTCCGGAGGTCTAGCGACCTACCCACCCCTCGGGACGGGCCATCCCAGTGCGGGGCTCGTTTGGTCTTGCTCCGGATGGGGTTTACCCTGCCCCTGATGTCGCCATCAGGGCGGTGAGCTCTTACCTCGCCTTTTCACCCTTGCCAGGAGAGAGTCGCCCCTCCCCTTAGGCGGTGTGTTTTCTGTGGCACTTTCCTCCGGTCGCCCGGGGTCGCCGTTAGCGACCATCCTGCCCTTCGGAGTTCGGACTTTCCTCCCCTTTCTTCTCGGTAGGAGAAGAAGGAGCAACCGCCTCGCCCACTCCAACCGTTATCTTTATACCATACTGGGCCAGTTTTTTATAGAGGTTGCTGCGCGGTGTGTCGATCTCCCTGGCCGTCTGGGATATATTCCAGTTGTTCTTCTCGAGCTTGGCCAGGATGAAATCCTTCTCCGCCAGCTCTCGATAATCCTTGAGCGTCTTGGCCTCGCCGGCATCCGGAAGCTGGGCTTTCGCCCCTCCCCCGACCTGCTCGGGGAGGTCCTTTTTGTCAATGACCTCGGCTTCGGTCATGATCAGCAGCCGCTCGACGACGTTCCGTAGTTCCCGGACATTTCCCTTCCAGGCGTATTTCGTCATGACGGCCACGGCTTCGGCCGAGAATTTTCTAGGCTTGAAATTGTTCTCTTCGGCGAAATTGCGGCCGAAATAGTCGATGAGGAGAGGGATGTCCTCTCTTTTCTCCCGCAGCGCGGGTGAGTAGACCGGAACGACGTTGAGCCGGAAAAAGAGGTCGTCCCGGAATTTTCCCTCGCCGATCTCCTTCTTCAGGTCCTTGTTTGTGGCCGCGATGACCCGGACATCCACCTTGCTGACCTTGCTGGAGCCGACCCGCTGAATCTCCCCTTCCTCGAGCACCCGTAAAACCTTCGACTGGGTCTTGAGGCTCATATCGGCGATTTCGTCCAGGAAGATCGTCCCGCCATCTGCCTGTTCGAACTTTCCGACTTTGCGCTCGGTCGCTCCCGTAAAGGCCCCTTTTTCGTGGCCGAAAAGCTCGCTTTCGATCAACTCCTCGGGGATGGCCGCACAGTTGACCTGGATGAACGGCTCCTTGGCTCGCAGGCTGTGGCTGTGGATGGCCCGGGCGATAAGCTCCTTCCCGGTGCCGCTTTCGCCGTGAATCAGCACGGTCGCGTTGGTCGGCGCAGTCTTGAGGATGTCCTTCCATAGTTGCTTCATCAGGGGGTGGTTGCCGACGATCTCGTAGCGTTTTTCAGCCTTTTTGCGCAAGTCGAGGCACTCCCGGCGGAGTGTGTTCTGATTGAGGGCGTTGCGGATGCTCAGCAGGACCCGGTCCCTGTGGAGGGGCTTTTCCAGGAATTCGAAGGCGCCGAGCTTGGTGGCCTCCACGGCCGTCTGGATGGTCCCCTGGCCTGAGATCATGATTACCTCGGGCGCATAGGGTCGTTTCTTGATCTCGGCCAGGATATCCAGTCCATCCAGGCCCGGGAGCTTTATGTCGAGGAGGACAAGGTCGAGGTCGATCGTCTCTTCGATCAGGGAGAGGGCTTCCTCGCCGTCCCCGGCCTCGAGGAACTGATAGCCCTCGTATTCAAGGATCATTTTGAGGGATTTCCGGATGTTCTCCTCATCATCGACGACCAGAATCTTGGCTTTGCGAAGGTTTTTCATGACCGCCTCTTGAGAAACATTCTAGCACAGCCGCCTCCCCGCCGCCAACCTGGAGAAATACTCATGTAAAAGAGTTTTACATTGTCTGTCTATTTTGATGCCTCTCGGATTCTCGTGGTTTCCCCTGGAAGGCCGGGCTATCAACGGAGATGACTTTTGGTATAAAATTTGCTATTGAGGGAGAGAAGTAGACTTTGGTGCGAAATACCGATCAGAATCCCAACCAAAGAGTCAGTCAGGGAACGTGTATCCTTCTCGCGCTTGCCCTCTCGACCCTTGGTATCCTCTCCATCAGCTTGCCCGCGTCCGAAGAGGCGGCTAAGTACTTTGTCCTCGACAACGGACTCAAGGTCTTCCTGTTGGAGAAGCGCAACGTCCCCCTTGTCAATGTGGCTACAGCCGTAGGCCTGGGCAGCAAGGACGAAACCGCAGAGACGAGCGGCCTTGTCCATGTCCTCGAACACTACATCCTCTTCCGGGGGACAGAATCCCGCTCGGGGAGCGAGGTCAGCCGGGATATCCGGCGACATGGCGCCTATTTCAACGCCCACACGGGTCAAGACCTCGCTTTCTTCGAGATCTCCGTCCCGACCTCCGCTTCAGACTTTGCCTTGAGCAATCAGAAAGAGATCCTCTTTCATCTCAAGATAACCCAAGAGGAGTTGGACACGGAAAAAGAGATCATCCTAGAGGAGTTCCGCCAACTCGAGGACGACCCCTTTAAGTATGCCACCAGTCTCGTCTATCAAAACCTCTTCCGGGGTCATCCCTATGCCAACCCTCTGATCGGCGACCCGGAAGTCATCCAGAACCTCACGCAGGAGAAGATCGCTGCGCTCTACGGGCGGTATTTCGTACCGCCTAACTGCTCGCTCGCCGTGGTGGGCGATTTCAGCCTCGAAGAGATGGAGGAGAAAGTGCGGCAGGTCTTCGGCGATGTTAGGGGCGAAGCCCCCCCGCCCCTGAAATTCGAGCCGGCCAAGCCGCCGGAAAAAGCCGTGGACCTGGACGTGGAGATGGACGTCCAGAAGGCCTATCTTGTGATCGCCACTCAGGCGCCCGACTTCAACAATCCGGACCAGTACGCCATGGACGTCCTGACCGAGGTCCTCGGCCGCGGCGTCAACCCGCTCCTTTACTCTGCCCTCAACCAGGGCCCGAGGAAGCTCGTCGAGACGATCATGATGGCCTACCAGGCCCATAAGTACGGAGGCGCTGTTCTGGCCTTTTTCACCCTGGACCCGAAAAACCTGGGTATGGCCAAGCGCGAAGCGGTCAACTACCTGAGAAGAGCAAGGGAAGGATATTTCTCGCCCCAGGACATCCCCGGTGAGCAGCAGATGTTTGCCTTCGACCATCTGGGGAGCGCCAAGAACCAGATCAAGTACAATGCGTATCAGTCGCAGGAAAGGGGGCTTTCCATGGCCGTCTCGCTCGCCCAGTTCATGATTTTGAGAGAAGGCCCGGCGGAGAGTAACTACCTGGAAAATATCGACCGCGTAAAATCCGGAGATTTAAGGAAGATCGCGGGTAAGTATTTGGGACGGGCTAACTTTGTGATAGTCTCGATCATCCCTAAAAAGACGAAATAGAACATGACCGGGAAAAAAAGACGGGCAGCGGTCGCTCTCGGGGGACTGGCCCTGATAGCCATCCTCGGGGGCCGGGGATGGACGGATCAAAAAAAGGTCCTGGACAACGGGCTTACAGTCATCCTGGAAAAAGACGAGTCCTCGGCCACGACGGTCCTCCAGGTTCTGATCAAAGGAGGGACACGGGCGGAACCCTTGACCAAACGGGGGCTGGCCTTCCTGACCACCCGGTTGTCAATCGAGATCCCGGATTCGGGGAAAGCCCAGGAACTGATCGGCCTGGCCACGCGGTTTTCCATCACCGCCCAGGGCGACAATTCGCTCATCAACATCGAATGTCTCTCGGCCAACCTCGAGCCGTCGCTCAAGGTCCTCTCCAAGATCTTCCTCGACCCCCTCTTTTCCGGGATCCGGATCGACGCCGTCAAGAAGCACATGGAACATCAAAGCAGCATCGAGGAGGATGATTCGGTCCGGCTGGGGCATTTGGCCGGTCTCCGGGCCTTCTTCGCCGGCTCCGGATACGGGAGCTCGACGTACGGTGATAAAGCCTCCCTCGAGGCCATCAAAAACAAGGATGTCTCCGAGTTCTACAAGAGCTATTTCGTCGGGCCGAATATCATTATGTCCTTCGCCTCCGACCTCCCGGAAGACACGCTCCTGAGCCTCGTCGGCCGATATTTCGCCCGCCTTCCCTCGGGAAACCCCGTTGCCTTGGATCCGGTCGCCGCCTCTGAGCCGGAGGAAAAAACGGTCAACCTCGAACGAGACACCAAGCAGGCTTTCGTCAGCCTGGCCTATCATCTGCCCGGCATTTCCCGCCGGAGTTTTGCCCTTGCTTCGCTTCTTGAGACCTTGCTCGGGAAAGGCCAGGGATCACGTCTTTGGCCGCTGCGCGCCGAACAGAAGCTGGCCTACAACGTGGACTGCCGCGCTACCCAGATGCAGGAGGCCGGGCTGATCGAAGCCTACCTCGAGACCGACACGTCCAAAAAGGAGGTCGCCCAAGAGGCCCTTCGTGCTGTGCTTGACGAGCTCTACCGGAACGGAACGACCGAAGAGGAGCTCCTGTACACTAAAAACGCCGCCAAGGCGGATTTTATCCGGGACAATGAAACAAAGGCCAGGCGGGCGGGTGTGCTGGCCTTTTTCGAGGCCTCCGGCCTCGGCCTGGAATATTTCGACGCCCTGTTTTCGGAAATCGATGTCCTCACCCTGGAGGAGGTCAACTCCTACATCAAGCAGATCCTGGCGCCCGAAAAAGCGTTGGAAGTAGTCGTCGGGCCGAAGCCTGCGGTATGATGAGAAGCGTAAGCTGGGGGTTATTCTTCGCTCTTCTTGGCCAATTCTTTGAGCTGCAGGCCGGCGTATTCCACCGTCAGCAGGATCTCGTCATCGGCGCCGTTCAGGCTGGCCGTTATCTCGGTTTGAGAAGTCAGCCAACGAGAACTCATCTCCAGGTGGCCCAGACTCACCGCCTCCCCCCAGGAGGTGAAATCGTCCTTGTAAGAAGTGTCCCGCCATTTCATGGCCTCTTCGAGAGGCCGGCCGAACTTCTGGATGAGGGCGTCCTTGACCTTCTCGTAATCCTGGAGATAATCGTTCTTGTCTAGATAATCACCCGCGAAGGAGAACCGGGTCCGGCTCAGCTTGTTGGCCGCGAAGAAGTAATCGATGGCGCAGTCCAAGTTGATGACTCTCTGCTGGTATCTCATGACGTCCAGGCCTTTCACCCTTCGCTGGTCGGATGGCTTGCCCTCCAATTCCACGACCTGCTTCTTGCTCAATCCCCAGTGCATCTCCTCGAAATTGCGGGGTGCATAATTGACCCGAAGGTCCTCGCTTTCCTCGGCGATGGTGATGGTTTTGAGAGGGTCGAAGAGAGGCTCTACCGCCGAATCGAGAACATACCCCGACTTGGTCGATCCCGTCTTCTCGGACTTGAAGCAGACGTAGTACCAGGTTTTCTTCATCTTCCCCGAGTAGAGCAGGGAAAGAATGTGGCCCCTTTCAAGGGTATCGATGACGGTGCTCGAGCCATCAGGCTGGAGATAGATATGGGTATAATCAGAGGCGACCCGGAGTTTCTTTTCAAAAGCCCCCAGATGCCCCGGCTGGACAGTCAGAACGATGAGGGAGAGAAGAAATGCCCCGCGGACGATCCCTTTTGCTAGGTTTTGCATCTCCGTTCCTTTCTCCTGCGGAATCCGTCGCGCCGGACAGATGACGAGGCTCTGTTAGGGGAGCCAAGAATAGGATGGATCCGGCCGGAGAAAGGAACAATCCTCCCCAGGGGTGATTCGAGATGGGATTTCGTCTCACCCCTGGGGGGTACTCATCTCATGAGTCTCAAGCGCCTGAGATTTCGGCGAGCTTGTTGAGGTCCTCCCAGTCTCTATCCACTTCCTTCTGGATCGCTTCGAGCATCCAGGCGTTCTCCTCTTTAAAGAGGTGGCGGAATCGGCCCTGCGGCTTGAGCCATTCCAGGACGGGCTTTTTTTCTTTGGGTTTATAGTTTATCTTGTATTTCCCGTTCTCGACCTCGTAGAGCGGCCAGGCACAGGTATCGGCGGCGAGCTGGGCGAGTTTTATGCCCTGCGATTCGTCGTACTTCCACTCTGTAGGGCAGAGGCAAAGAACATTCAGGAAGGCTGGGCCTTCGACCTCGAAGGCTTTTTTGGCCTTGTTATAGAGGTCCTGCCAGCGGTGGGGACTGGCCTGGGCGACGTAGGGGATGTTGTGGGCGACGAGGATCTTGGTCAGATCCTTCTTTTTCTGGACCTTGCCCGGACTCTTGGAACCGGCCGGCGAGGTTGTCGCGGACGCGCCCAGCGGGGTGGCCGAGGAGCGCTGTCCCCCGGTGTTGGCATAGACGTTGTTGTCGTAGCAGACGTAGACGATGTCGTGGCCACGCTCCATGGCGCCGGAAAGGGACTGGATGCCGATGTCATAGGTCCCACCGTCTCCGCCCACAGCGAGGAACTTGATCTTCTTATCGGCCGGGATCTTGCCCTTGTTCTTCAGGGCCTTGAACATCGCCTCGACGCCGGCGGCCGTGGCCGCGGCGTTTTCGAAGGCGCTATGCACCCACATGCAGTTCCAGGCCGTCCGCGGGAAGATGGTGGTGCAGACTTCCAAGCAGCCGGTGGCATTGGCCACGACGATCGGGTCTTCGGTCGCCCGCAGGATCATCTTGAAGATGAGGGGGATCCCGCAGCCGAGGCACATGCCGTGCCCGGCGACCAGCTTATCTTCCATCTGAGCCAAATCTTTGAGTTTTACTGCCATGTTCGTTTCTCCTTTGTGGGACGGTCGTCTACTCTCTCAGGTTGAGATAGCCGAGCATCTCGTCCACTTTTCCGGTGGTGGCGATCTTCTCGAGCTTCCCGGCGACCTCCTTGAAGTGCTCGACCTTGATGTCGCGGCCGCCCAGCCCGTAGACATAGTTGACCAGCTTGGGGCGCTTTTCATAGTCGTAGAGCGCCGAGCGCACCTCGGTGAAGAGCGGCGCGCCGAAGGCGCCCGGAGAGGACGACCGGTCCAGGACCGCCACGGCTTTCATTTTTTTCAAGGCCTCGGCGATCTGCCGGTACGGGAAAGGCCGAAAAACGCGGGGCTTGAGCAGGCCGATCTTTTTCCCTTCGGCCCGGAGCTCGTCGACCGCGTCTTTGCCCGTGCCGGCGGCCGAGCTCATGACGACGATGCCGATCTCGGCGTCATCCGTCCTGTATTCCTCGAAGAAACCGTAGGTGCGGCCGAAGGTCCGGCCGAATTCCTTCCCGACTTCCTCGATCACTCGCGGCGAGTTCTCGATGCCCTCGATCTGGTTTCTCTTGTGCTCGAAATAGTAGTCGGTGAAATCGATCGGACCCACCGTGAACTTTCGGTTGGTGTCAAGCAGCGGATAGGGGGGCTTGAAGTCGCCGATGAACCTCTTGACGGCGGCGTCGTCCTCCACCTGGACCACCTCGGCAGAATGGCTGATAATGAAGCCGTCGAAGCCGACCATAACAGGGGTCAGGACGTCGGGGTGCTCGCCGATCCGAAAGGCCTGGATGAAATTGTCGTAGGCTTCCTGGCTGTCCTCGGAATAGATCTGGATCCAGCCGGAGTCTCGGGCGCCCATGGTGTCGCTGTGATCGCCGTGGATGTTGATGGGTGCGCTCAGGGCGCGGTTGGCGATGGCGGCGACGATGGGCAATCTGAGTCCGGCGGCGATGTAGAGCATTTCCCACATCAGGGCGAGGCCCTGGGAACAGGTCGCCGTCATGACTCGCCCGCCGGCCGAGGCGGCCCCGATGCAGACGCTCATGGCGCTGTGCTCGCTCTCGGGGCAGACGAACTCTCCCGTAATCAACCCGTCCGCGCGAAAAGAAGCGATTATCTCGACTATGGCCGTCGATGGAGTGATGGGGTAGGCGGCGATGACGTCGGGGTCGATCTGGCGGACTGCCTCGGCGATGGTCTGGTTGCCGTTGAGGATCTTCGTGGCCTTCATTTTTTCCTCCCTTCGGCAAGCTTGATCTCTTCTTTCACCATGACGATTGATTTTTCTTTAGTGGGGCATTCCTCGGCGCAGAGGCCGCAGCCGGTACAGTAATCATAATTGATCCCGGTCACCTTGCCGTCTTTGACCAGGATGGCGAAATGCGGGCAGAAGAGCCAGCAGAAGAAGCACTGGATGCAGTTCTTCTCGATGAACTCGGGCCTCCGGCCGGAGCGCCACGTCCCGGTGAGGTTGGAGACGGAGTTCCCGGCATGGATATTGACCGTACCTGTCGGAAGTTCTTTCCAGGTTTCTTTTTTCATCCTTCCTTGACCTCCTTATAAGCTCTGTCGATGGTCCTCATGTTCATTTCGACCACCTCAGCCCGCAGCTTCTTGGCCAGGGAGACCTTGATGTTTTCCCGGAACTTGTCCAGGTCCATCAGATTTAGAATCTTGACCAGGGCGGCGACCATCGGGACGTTGGGGATGGCCCTTCCCAGCTCGTCCCGGGCGATGCTGTAGGCATCGAGGGCGTAGATCTTCCTCTTTCCCAGGTTGAGGCGTTCCCGGACCAGGGGAACATCGAAGGTCGTGTTCATCAAGAAGATAGCGTCGTCCTTGGCTCCCTCGCTGATATCCACGAGCCCCAGCAGGCTTGGGTCGGTGACCACCACGATGTCGGGATAATAGACCTGACTATGACAGCGGATCGGCTTTTGGCTGATGCGATTGAACGCCAGGATCGGGGCTCCCCTCTTCTCGGCGCCGAACTCGGGGAAGGCCTGAACGTGTTTCCCCTTTTCCGAGGAGAGGACATCCGCCAGCGTCACTGCTGCCGTGACGACGCCCTGGCCGGCGCGTCCGTGCCAGCGAATCTCAAGTGTCTCTTTCATTGAACCTCCTCTCTGTTCATAAGTTCACTCGATGATGTTTCAACTCACGGCTTTTATAAAGGCGAGATGATACCAAAACCAACGCTGGAAATCACTCCTTTAGCTCGGTGCGGCCCTCGAGGGCCTTCTTGATGGTGACCTGGTCGGCAAAGTCGATGTCCGAACCGACCGGAAGTCCCATGGCCAACCGGGTAAGCTTGACCGGATAACTTTTCAGCATCCTGGCCAGGTAGAAGGCGGTCGCTTCTCCCTCGGCGGTCGGGTTGGTGGCGATGATGACCTCCCGGAACTCCCCTTTTTCCACCCGCCGGATGAGCTTGTCCAGCCGGAGCTCGTCCGGGCCGACACCGCGGAGGGGGGCCAGCGTTCCCAGAAGGACGTGGTAGCGGCCGTGATAAATGTCCGTCTTCTCGATAGAGGAGATATTGTAGGGTTCCTCGACGACGCAGAGGGTGTCGGCCGACCGCTCTCCGTCGGCGCACATCGCGCAGGGGTCGATGTGAGTGATATTGTTGCAGACCGAGCAGTAGAAGATTTTCTTTTTGACCTCGCGGACGGCCTCGGCTAACCGCTCGGCCTCTTCCTGAGGAAGGCCCAGGATGTGGAAGGCGATACGCTGGGCGGTCTTGGCACCGATGCCGGGGATGTGCTTCAATTCTTCGATGAGCTGGTGAAGGGGCTGGGCGTAGTCGAACATCAGAACAGTCCCGGAATCTTGAGCCCTCCACCAAGAGCACTCAGCTTTTGGGAGAGATGCTCGTCCACTTTGGCCCCTGCATCGTTAAAGGCGGCGACGATAAGATCCTGCAGCATCTCGATGTCATCTCGGTTGATGACCTCGGGATCGAACCGGACTGAGACCAGATTCTTCTGCCCGTCCAGGGTGATGCTGACCATTCCTCCACCACTTGTCCCTTCAACGCGGAGGTCGGCCAGCTCCTTCTGCAGCTTATCCTGCATCTCCTTGGCCTGTTTGAGCATTTTCTGGAGGTTGCCAAGGTCTTTCATCCTATTCTCTCTCCTTTGTTCCTTTGACCGGTTCAACCGACAGGATGGTGGCCTTGAAGGTATCCATGAAAGCCTGGACGGAAGGGTCCTTCAGGGCGACGTCGGTCTCTTTCTCTCGCCTGGTCTCCCTGGGGCCTGCGGACTCCCCCAGCTTGACCTTAATCTTTTGCCCGAACACCTCGGAGGCGATCCGCTCCACCGTCCGGATGTCCCGGTGAACGGCCTCCCTAGAGTATTCGTCACCGCCGGGAAAGGATATCTCCAGGATCACCGGATGGTCGATGACGAACCTTTTCTCCGGGGAGAACTTAATGTCCAGCGGCTCGTCTTTGATCCGGAACGAAGCCTGCCGGGAGAGGATGGCCGCCAGGGAGCTCTTTTCTTTCTGCAGTTCGGTCAGGATCTTGTGGAAATTGTCCTTGCTCTCTTCTTCTCGCGGCCCGGCCGGCGGCCGGACCGGCCCGAGCTTGGGGATCACCTCCAGTTTCTTTTCCGGCTTCTGGGAAACGGCGAACGGCCGGGGCCTGTCGCTCCCCATCGGGGACGAAGAGCCTCCGCTGTCCTGCCTGAACTTTTGTACTTCGGCGAGCAATTCTTTGAGCGGGACGATTTTTTGGAAATGGCAGAGTTTGACCAGAAGCGTCTCCAGGTAGATCTGCGGGTGGGAAGAAAAGCGGAGGCCCTGCTCGGCTTGCTGGAACGCCTGCAGGTAGCGGAGGATGTCCTCGAGCGAGGTTTTATCGGCTTCCTGCCGGAGCTGCTGGAGTTCCTCAGGGTTTAGCGGGAGAAGGCCTTCGACCTCCTGAACGGATTTGACCAGCATCAGGTCCCGGAAGTGGTGGATGAGTTCCCTGTAGAAGAAACGAAGATCGTATCCCTTCTCCATGACCTTTTCGACGAGCGAGAAGACTCCCTCCGGCGCCTGGGCCAGAATCATGGAGGAGCATTCGAACAGGATCTCCCGGCTGATGGCTCCGAGTATGACTTTCAGATCATCATCCTGGATAACTTCGCCCGAGAAAGCCACGGCCTGATCGAGAAGGGACTGGGCGTCCCGGAGGCTTCCTTCGGCCGCTTGGGCGATCAAGTTCAGCCCACTGGGAGAGATCGTGATCTTCTCTTTCCGGGCGAGGCCCAGCAGGTTGTTAATAATCTCCTTTTGAGAGATTTTCTTGAACTCGAAGTGCTGGCAGCGAGAAATGATCGTTGCCGGGACCTTGTGGAACTCGGTGGTGGCGAAGATGAAGACGGTCCGGTCGGGGGGCTCTTCAAGAGTCTTCAACAGGGCGTTGAAGGCGTGGGCGGAGAGCATGTGGACTTCGTCGATATAAATGATCTTATAGCGGCTATGAATAGGCTTGTATTTAGCGGTATCCCGGATGGGGCTGATGTCATCCACCGTCCGACTCGAGGCGCCGTCAATCTCGAGCACGTCGATAGAACGGTCTTCGTTGATCTCCGTGCAGAATTCGCACACATTGCACGGGGTCGGCGTCGGGCCATGCTGGCAGTTGAGGGCTTTAGCCAGGATCCGGGCGACCGTGGTCTTCCCGGTGCCCCGCATCCCGGAGAAAATGTAGGCTTGGCCGACGCGGTTGGCTTTGATAGCGTTCTGCAAGGTCTGGACTACAGCCGCCTGGCCAACCATTTCTTCAAAGGTCTTGGGCCGGTACTTGCGCGCGAAGATGACGTATGACATCGCCTCTATGGGTGATCAGCAGAATGGATATGAATGTCCTTTAAAAGTACCCACCATTCTAGCATAATTCCCAATGGAAATCTATTGAGAACTAAATCCCTTTGGATCTATAATCAAACCCACCTCCGGAAGAGAGAAACGGCCTGAAATATCGCAAAAGCCTCCTGGAAATTCACCTGGCCACAGTGCTGTTCGGCCTGGCCGGGCTTTTCGGGAAGTGGCTCACCCTCTCCCCTTTCCTGATCGTCCTGGGACGCGTTTTCTTCGCCAGCCTGACCCTGGGTATTTTCCTCGGGGCGACAAAGCAGAGCCTGCGGGCAATATTCCGGCGGCACGGCGCCCTGCTCATCCTGCTGGGAGCGATCCTGGCGGGGCACTGGGCCGCCTTTTTCCGGTCGATCCAGGTCTCCTCGGTGGCGATCGGGCTGCTGTCCTATTCCTCTTTCCCTGCCTTCACTGTCCTCCTGGAGCCGCTTTTTTACAGGGAAAAGCTGGACAGGAGGAACCTCTTTCTGGCTGCGCTCTGCCTTGTCGGGGTATTTCTGATCATCCCCCGCCTTGATCTTGGGGACAGGGTTTATCAGGGTGTTCTCTGGGGGCTTGTTTCCGGGCTTACCTTCGCTGTCCTGACCCTGTTCAACCGCCGGCTGGCCCAAGACCATTCGAGCTTAGGGATCGCCTTCTTGGAGGATTTTTTCGCCACCCTTTTCCTCTTGCCTTCCTTGATGATCAAGCCGGTCCGGCTTTCGTTCGGGGACTTGGCTCTCCTGGTCGTCTTGGGTGTGGTCTGTACGGCCGTTTCCCACACGCTCTTTATCCAGGGGATGCGATATATCCGGGCTCAGACTGCCAGCATCATAAGCAGCCTTGAGCCTGTCTATGGGACTGTGTTGGCTCTTGTCCTTCTGGGAGAAGTCCCTGCCTTGAGGACCCTTGCCGGAGGTGCGGTCATCCTGACGGCGGTGCTTTTTGTCACCTTGAAGGAAGGAGCCCGGCGGCCGGCCTGACGTCTGTTGGCCGGATCAGTCCTCCTTCTCTTTTTTCTTGATCCTGCTCTGGACGACTTTTTCCTCTTCCTGGTGCCGCTCTGTGATCTTGGCCTTCTCCTCGGCGTGCTCTTTCTTCAATTCGGAGGCCTTGATCTCGGACTCTTTTCTGATCTTTTCCCTCTCCGCTGAGCTTCCGGCCAGCTTCTGTTCATCGTCGGTTTTCTTTCTGAGGTCGACCTCCTCTCTCTGCTGGCTTTGCTCGAGCAGCCGCATCTCCTTTTCCTGGTCCCCCTTCAGCCTCTGTTCGCGCTCTGCGGGTGAAAGCCTCTTCTCCAGGTCATCCGCCCTGATCTCCGGGACCTTTTCTTCGGCTTCGTCTTTTTCCATGAAAACCTTGGGCTTGGCGACTTCATTCTTCTTGACGGCAGGACGAAAGATCTGGACCGCGTTGCCGCTGATCCGGCTCTGTCCGGGCCGCTGTCCCTCTTCGACCTCATACCGTGAGACCTCGCTCCGGGTCAGGCGGCTGACCTGCTCGACATCGATACCTTGGTTAATGAGCTGGCGATTGCGGACCGAGAGGTTGGCCTTGTGGATGGTCATGCGGACGATGGTGCGGTTCCTCTCATAAGGAAGGACATACCGGTCGAGGTAATCATACTGGAAATATCGGCCTTCGATAAATGTCCAGTAGTAGTCCGGAAAGTCATAGGGCAGGGAGCCGATCCCGACTCCGGCTATAAATTCTACGTCCGGCGGCAGGGGACTCCAGCCGATATAAAGATTACTCCAGCGCCAGCTGACCCACGCGGGTGCCCAGATCGAGCCGGGGACCCAGAACCAGCCCAGGCGATTATCCCAACCCCAGCGGCCGTAATGGAAGGGGACCCAGCCCCATTCATGGTAAGACACCCAGGTCCAGCCGTAGTTTGTCCAAACCCAGCGGCCGTAGGTATAAGGACGCCACTGGTGTCCGACCTGCCGGGGGATCCAGACATAGCCATAGGGAGCGTTGTGGACCCAGACCCCATACGGGGAAAGGTATTCATAGAAGTCGTTATAATCCATGTCCGAGGGATAATCTTCATAATCCCTCTCATAGGTCCTTTCCTCACGGGGCGCACGAGGCGGGGGCGTTCCCTCTCCTCCCTCATAGGGAACATAGATGATGCAGCTCGAAAGGAAAAGGAAACCCAGAAGGACGGCCAGGACATTTTTTTTCATGGCTTTTTTCCTCCACGAAACCTTTTAGCAAACATCGTGCCAACGATACTTCCTTTGTCCAACCTGAGGAGACAGAGAGCCTTCCTTTATTATGTCCCAAAAAAGGGACACCTGCAACCCAAATGTCTCCTTTTGGTCTGCCCAATGGTCCCAATTGGAAAACGGAGGATGGTTCAATTCAGCCGCTTGAAAACCCGCTTGATACGGCGGTAGGCCCAGTTGAGGTCCTTCTGCTTGATGACGAGCGGCGGGGCGAAGCGGATGACGTTGTCGTGGGTTTCCTTGCAAAGAAGCCCCTCTTTCTTGAGCTCCTCGCAGTAACGTCGGGCGCCGCCGGCCTCGGGCTTGAGCTCGATCCCGATGAGGAGGCCCCTGCCCCGGACTTCCTTGACGTGGCGGCTCTTGATAGTCTTAAGCTTTTCGAGGAAGTAGCTCCCCTGCTCGGTGGCGTTCTCCATGAGCTTTTCGTCCTGGATGACACGCAGGGACTCTCTGGCCACCGCGCAGGCCAGGGGATTTCCGCCGAAAGTGGAGCCGTGCTCACCGGGTTTGAAAACGCCCAGGACATCCCGCATCGCCAGGGTGGCCGAGATGGGATAACAGCCGCCGCCCAGCGACTTGCCGATGACCGCCATGTCGGCCTTGACTCCCTCATGATCGCAGGCGAAGACCTTTCCGGTGCGGCCGAGCCCCGTTTGGATCTCATCGGCGATGAACAAGACGTCGTGCTCGGCGCAGACCTCCTTAGCCGCCTTGAGATAGCCGGCGGGCGGGATGAGGATCCCGGCCTCGGCCTGGATGGGCTCGACAAGAAAGGCGGCGGTATTGGCCGTGATCGCCTGCCTCAAGGCATCGATATCGCCGTAAGGGATGATCACGAACCCGGGTGTAAACGGTCCGAAATCGTTCCTGTAAAGAGACTCGGTGGAGAAGCTGATGATGGTTACAGTCCGGCCGTGGAAGTTGTTGGCGCAAGCGATAATCTCGGCTCTGTCTTGGGGAACTCCCTTTTTTTGATAGGCCCACTTGCGGGCGGTCTTAATGGCTGTTTCGATCGCTTCGGCCCCTGAGTTCATGGCCAGAACCATCTCATATCCGGTCAATTCGCAGAGCTCCTTGCCCAAGAGGGGCCATTGATCATTCCGGAAGGCCCGTCCAGTCAGCGTCAGGCGCTTGGCCTGCTGCTGGACGATCTTGACGATCCGGGGATGGCAGTGGCCATGGTTAATGGCCGAATAGCCACTGAGGAAGTCGAGGTACTTATTGCCCTCGACGTCCCAAACCCAGATCCCCTTACCCTTAGTTAGGACGGCGTCCAAAGGGTGATAATTGTGGGCCGTGTAGATGTCTTCGAGCTGGATGAAATCCCGAGTGTCCATTTTCTTCTCCTAGCGGTACGAAATTCTCGTCTTTTCCCCGAATGCGCGTTCGGTCTGGCGGAGAGGGTGGGATTCGAACCCACGGTACGCCTTGCGACGCACACACGCTTTCCAAGCGTGCTCCTTAAGCCACTCGGACACCTCTCCGTGCCGGCAAAATGCGGCTTATAAAAGCGCTCAGGAAGTATTCAAATTAGCAGAAAAGCCAGATCAGGTCAATTTAATGAAACGAATGACGGGTCCTGTCATGGCGCATCTCCGTCCGTCCTCGCCTAAGACCCGCCCACCCGCCACCATTGGCTGCGGGCGGGCGGAGATTGGCGCCATGCCACCCGTCATTTCTTGCTACAATAGGTGGAATTTCAATTTGAGTCTGTTTCTTCTTAGGTTGCCTATTTGGGGATGATATCGAAAACTGACTTTTACGCTAATTATGGAAGAGGGGCAAATATATGGATAATGTCCTTGAGGAGGGCGGCGGCGGCGCCGCGGGGGTCGGACTTGCCGCCGGTGACAGTGACGGACCCCATGGTATCGGTCAGGAAGGTGATCCCTTTATTCGTTCCGCTGACTCCAAAAAGAGGATGGGAGCGATCGATGGCCGCGGGGGAAACCTCCGCCTTCCAACGGCCTGCCGCGTAAGACATCCTCCCAAATAGTTTTAGGGCTTTCCCCTCTTGCTTTGTCCTTTCCAGCAGCTCTGGCGAGATCCGAGTGATGCCTTCGACCTTGATATCCTGGAGGGTGAGATCGAGCCCTAGTATGGAGTTGGCGATGAGCAGGAGCTTGACCGCCGTGTCCCAGCCTTCGACGTCGAGCGCCGGGTTGTGTTCGGCGATTCCTTTGGCCTGGGCTTCCTTGAGGGCTTCCTCGTAAGCTGTCCCCTCCCCCAGTCTTGTCAGAATATAATTCGTCGTCCCGTTCAGGATTCCCTCGATCGCTTGGATCTCAGCTCCCGCCAGGGAATAGAGTCCGACATCGAGCGTCGGGAGAGCGGCGGCTGCCGCAGCACCATATTTAAGGGCAAGATGATTTCTCCGCGCAAGACCTCGAAGCCCTTTGAAATCGACTGCGAGAGGGCCTTTGTTAGCCGTCACCACATGCCAGCCTGCTTTCAAGGCGGCACGAAGGTGACCGAGCCCGGGCTCGCCTGTTTGGATGTTTGAAGGCGTGCACTCGACGAAGACTCCGGGTTTTACTGTTCTCAAGACAGATTCTATGGTCTGTCCGGGCTTCCAGAGAGGGCTGCGGGCTGTATTTTGCCCAGGCCTATCGGGGAAGTCCTCAGGGGTGATCCCCGAGTCAGATATGAAGCCGCCGTCGGTTTTCAGGATCGCCTGGAGTTTGAGGGCGAGACCATAACGTTTACGGAGGGATTCGTCCTTTCCCTGGAGAATCCCGAAGAAAGCCTTCCCGACATGGCCGAACCCGGCCAGAACGAGCGGGACCTGCCTTGCCTTCTTGATGATCGTGTCTGCTCCCGGGATCAGAATGGCGGAGAGGGTGGGATTCGAACCCACGATCCCGATAACTCAGGATAACGGTTTTCGAGACCGTCGCCTTCAACCACTCGGCCACCTCTCCGTACTTTGCTTCTTCCGTTTTGGCCTAAAAAAGTCCTTGAGGACGAGTCCGCATTCTTCGGCCAACAGACCTCCCTTGACCTCCGGCCGATGATTCAGCTTCTCGAACGGGAACCTCATGATCGAACGCACGGCGCCCGATTTCGGGTCCAAGGCTCCGAACACCACCCGTCTCAGCCGGGCCTGGACGGCAGCACCCAGGCACATAGCACAGGGCTCGAGAGTGACATAAAGATCGCAGTCGGTCAGCCGGTATTTCTTTCTCCTCCGGCAGGCCCTGCGGATGGCCACGATCTCGGCATGGGCCGTCGGATCGTTCCGGCCGATCGGCCGATTATAACCGCGGCCTAAGATCTTGCCGCCGGAAACGACTACGGCGCCGACGGGCACCTCTCCCCTGTCCCTGGCTCTTTCGGCCTGAGCCAGCGCCTGGCGCATATTCTTTTCATCTTCCGTCATCTGATCCGGCTCACACCGCCAGATTTTACCCGTCTCCCCGCGATTTTACAACTGCTTCACCCTCAAATCTCTATGGGATAGAATCTCCGTTTCCGTGATTTGAGGGATGATCGAGGGAGGGGTGGCACGGCGCCAGTCCCCGCAACGCCCGCAGCGGAAGGGGTTCCCCACGGGGGGATGGGTGGAGCGAGGACGGACGGGGACGCGTCGTGACAGGACCCCATTCCCTATCGATGTCATCACGGAGCCGGAGATGCTTCCTCTCTATAGTGAGGATAGATTGCCTGAAGCTTATCCGATCAGCAAGTTGGCTTTGCATCTGAGCCCGATATGCAATACACTGGTCACAGCTGGGTTATGGTTATGGACCGCCTGGAGTGCCTGTTCTGCGCAAGGAGATATCCCCTGGATGTCTTTGAGATTTTTTGCCCCTTCTGCCATGAACCGATGCTCATCTCTTCCACGCCGCGCAAGAGGTCGTTTGCGCTTGATCGAAGCCTGTCTCTCGAGAAATATCAGAGCTTTCTTCCTTTGGCCCATGTGACCAAAACCCTTTCCCTGGGCGAGGGTGACACTCCGCTCTTGCCGCTCGACAGAGTCCGGAGGAAGCACCATCTGCCTCCGGTCTATGCCAAGAACGAGACCATTAATCCGACCCAGAGTTTCAAGGACCGCGGCACGGCTGTGGCCGTCCAGAAGGCGGTGTCTCTGGGGATCAAGAGCATCGGCACGGTCTCGACTGGGAACATGGCTGGATCGACGGCAGCTTACGGTGCCAGGGCCGGCCTCAGGACTATCGTCCTGCTTAAGGCGGATACGCCCCCCGAAAAGATCCGGGCGGCCGGGATCTATGGCCCCATCCTGCTAAAAGTCAGGGGAGATTATGGGGAGCTCTTTGCCGCGAGCCTGGAGATCGGCCGGAAGCACGGCATCTATTTCATGAATTCCATCGACCCGCTGAGAATAGAGGGCTACAAGATTACCGGGTATGAGATTTTCCAGCAGCTCGGCGGCCGCGTCCCCCGCTATCTGTTCGTCCCCGTGAGCTCGGGAGGACATCTCATCGGGTTGATGAGAGCTTTCCTTGACTTAAAAGAGGAAGGCTTCACGGAGGAGCTGCCCGTGTTTGTGGGAGTGCAGGCTAAGGGGTGCTCGCCTGTAGCCCGGGCGTTTGCTGGAGGCAAGGCTCGATACTCGAGCTTCCCCCATCCTGCGACGATCGCCCACGCCATATCCAACCCTGCTCCCCCCGGCGGGAACCTGGTCCTCAAGCTCGTCCGCGAGAATAAGGGGATGGTCATGGCGGTTACGGATGCCGAGATCCTGGCCGCTCAGCGTGAGCTAGCGGAGTTGGAGGGGATATTCGCTGACCCGGCCTCGGCGACGGTCCTGGCCGCCCTGATCAAGCTCTCCAGGAGACAAAGAATGAGCCTAAAGGATGAGGTCGTGCTGGTCATCACCGGGAGCGGCCTCAAGTCCATGGAAACCACCGAACGCCTGAACATCCCGGTGCATCAGACATCGCTCTCCCGGCTGGAAAAGGCGCTGCGCACTATTGGGGCATGAACTGAATTCTCGAATTCGGTGTCGTGTCCCGGTGTCATATAAAAGGAGGTTCGAATGAGAGAAGAATTCAACCCGCTTGATTTCAAACTGCCCAAGATCAAGCCCGGCCTGATCCGAGGAATTATTGTGGCGGCAGTCGTCGTCATCCTGCTCGTCGGTTCAGTCTACCAGGTCAGCCCCGAAGAGATCGGAGTCATCCTGCGTTTCGGCAAGTTCGCCCGGACGTCTGATCCCGGCCTTCATTTCAAGCTGCCCCTGGGGATCGAGCTGCTGACCCGTGTTCCGGTCCAGCGGCAGCTTAAGCTGGAGTTCGGGTTCCGGACCTCGCGCCCGGGCGTCCGGTCGGAGTTCAAGGTAACGCCCGAGACGATCAAGGAATCCGTGATGCTGACCGGAGACCTCAACGTCGTTGACGTGGAATGGATCGTCCAGTACAAGATCAAGGATGCCTTTCAGTTCCTGTTCAAATTGAGGAATGTCGAGGAGACATTTCGCGATATGAACGAGGCGGTGGTGCGCAAGATCGTCGGCGACCACTCCGTGGACGAAGTCATCACCGTCGGAAGGGCCAGGATCGCTGACGAAGCGAAAGTCGAGTTGCAGAACCTCTGCGACCTCTACGAGAACGGGATCGATGTAAATCAGATCATACTGCAGGATGTCAACCCGCCCGACCCCGTCAAGCCGTCTTTCAACGAGGTCAACGAATCTCTTCAGGAGAAGGAACGGAAAATCAACGAAGCCTGGTCCGAGTACAACCAGGAAATCCCCAAGGCGTCCGGAGAAGCCGAGCAGGCGATCCGGGGCGCCGAGGGGTATGCCACGGAAAGGGTGAACAGGTCGCGCGGGGACGCGGCTCTCTTTGAGTCCGTGTACAAGGAATACGCCAAGGCCCCGTCGGTCACCCGCCGGCGCCTCTATCTCGAAACCCTCAACGACATCCTCCCCAAGATCAAAAGAAAGATCATCATCGATGAGAAGCAGAAGAACATCTTGCCCCTCCTGAACCTCGGAGAGGAGGTGAAGAAATGAGCGCCTCGACAAAGACCATCGTCCTCATCGCCGTCGGGCTCCTCGGCCTCCTCGTCCTCATCGACGCCGTCTTCGTCGTCTCCGAGACGAATCAGGTGATCATCACCCAGTTCGGGGAGCCGATCGGAGGGCCGATCAACACTTCGGGCTTGCATCTCAAGGCTCCCTTCATCCAAAAGACGAACTATTTTGAGAAGCGCTGGCTGGAATGGGAAGGATTTCCTAATCAGATCCCGACCAAGGATAAAAAATACATCTGGGTGGAAACCTATGCCCGCTGGCGGATCCACGATCCACTCGTTTTCTTCCAGAGAGTTAGAGATGAGCGGGGCGCCCACTCGCGATTGGACGACATTGTTGACGGAGAGGCGCGCAACGCCATCGCCAAATTTGACCTGATCGAGGTCGTCCGTTCGACCAACCGCGAATTCGAGCTGACGGAAGAGTCCGCCATTCTCGAGCTTTCCGAGATGATCACCAAGATCGAAGTGGGCCGGGAGAAAGTCGCCCAGATCATCCTCGAGGCGGCCTCGAAAATCACTCCCCAGTTCGGTGTGGAGCTCCGGGACGTCCGGATCAAGAGGATCAATTACGTCGATGAGGTCCAGCAGAAAGTGTTCGACCGGATGATCGCCGAGCGGAAAAGGATCGCCTCGAAATACAGGTCGGAGGGAGACGGCAAGAGCGCTGAGATCCGCGGCCAGAAGGAGAAAGAGCTGAAGAGGATCCAGTCGGAAGCCTACAGAACGGCTCAGGAGATCAAAGGAAAGGCCGACGCCGAGGCCACGCGGATATACGCTCAGGCCTACAGCGTCGACCCGGAGTTTTACCAGTTCTTGAAAACCCTGGAGACGTACCGCACCAGCCTGGACAGCGAGACCTGGCTCCTTCTCTCGACCGACAGCGAGTTCTTGAAGTTTTTGAAAGGACCGGAAAAGTAAGCTCGGGCTTGGGACTACCGAGAGCAGAGGATCGACCTCAGCCGTTCCAGGGAGATGTTGCTCCCTGAGAGGATGAGAGCGACCGTTTTGCCTTTGAGCCGGTCCTTGATTTTGAGCGCTGCCGCCAGCGGCGAGGCGCCGGCCTCTTCGCTGATATTGCGGACCAGCTGGAGATAGGTCAGGATCGCCCGGGACATCTCTTCTTCTGAGACCAGGATGAAGTCGGCCAGGTGCTTCTGGAGGATCTCCTGGGTGAGTTCGTAGCCCATCTGGGTTTGAAGCCCCTCGGCTGCGGTTTCCATTTTATCCGTGACGATTGATTTTGCCTTCCAGGAAAGATAGGCCGCGGGCGCTTTCTCTGCCTGGACGCCGATCACCTGGACAGCGGGCTTGAGCTCGGCTTTGACCAGGCAGCAGCCGGCGGCTCCGCTCCCGCCTCCCACCGGAACGATGATCGCGTCCAGGTCAGGGCAGTCTTCGAGTATTTCGGCGGCGTAGGAGGCGACACCGGCGATCAGATAGGGTTCGTTGGCCGGATGGATAAAGCGGGCGCCTCTTTCTGCGGCCAGCGCACTGGCGTGGTCTTTGGACTGCTCGAAGATGCGGCCGTGAAAGATGATCTCCGGGCCGAGGCTTCGTATGGCGGTGACCTTGACCGGGTTGGCGTTCTCGGGCATGACGATGGTTACCGGGATATCGAAGAGGCGGCCGGCGTAGGAGATGGACAAAGCGTGGTTCCCCGTTGAAGCTGTGACCACTCCCCTTTTTCTTTCTTCCGGTTTGAGGTTGTGCATGAGGTTGATGCCGCCCCTGACTTTAAAGGAGACTGTGGGCAGATGGTTCTCGTGCTTTATGTAAACCTTGGTGCCCAGAAACTCATTGAGCTGAGGGTAGCTATAAAGAGGAGTCCGGGGGAGATAGGTCTGGATGATCTCTCTGGCTTTGAGGATATCTTGGTAGGAAGGCCATTTGTGTTTCATCTTGAGAGTTCTCCTCCAAGTAGCTTGACCAGCGCTTCTCGGTACGGGAATAGGGCCGGAGTCCCCCCCGTGTGGAAGAAAAGGAGCCCCTGGTCCTTCCGGAAATAGTCTTTCCTGACCAGGTCGATCAACGCCGCCATGGCTTTTCCGGTGTAGACCGGATCGAGGACTATGCCTTCGGTGGTAAAGAGCATGCGAATCGCCTCGGCCGTTTCCTTATTGATGATCCCATAACCTTCTTTGACGTATTCATCCAGCACGATTATGTCTGAAGGCTCTATCCCAAGGTCTATGGTGAGGGCCTTTTCGGTGTCCAGGCAGATTTTCTGGACGATAGGAACCAGCATTCCTTTCCCTTCGGAAACCGAGATCCCGATAACCTGGGTCCTGTCGTGTGCGGCTTTGGCCCCGACGATGAGTCCGGCTTGAGTAGCCCCGGAGCCGGTCGCGTGGATGACATGGGTGATGCGGGCGTCCGCCGACCGGGTCTGGTCGAGCATCTCGACAAACGCTTCGGCATAGGCGATCGCGCCCAAGGGCTTATCCATCGACCATCCCGGCATCGACCCTCCCACAGAAACTACATAAGGCTTATGACCGGACTTCTTAACCTCGTCGACCACCTCCTCAAGGACTTCCTGAACGTACTCTTCGCTCACGATTTTCCCTTTTTCGGCTTCCCGGATGCGGATGTCGGCCCCCAGGATGAAGTCAAGGAGGAGGTTGCCGTCGTAATCCGCCGCCTGATCTGAGGTCTTGAACAAGAGGAGGATCGGACGCAGGCCCACCCGGCGGGCGGCAGTCGCCGTCTGCATACACCAGTTCGACTGCACGCTCGCCCAGGTGATGATGGTATCGGTGCCCTGGCTCAGGGCATCGGGAATGATGAACTCTAGCTTGCGCGACTTGTTCCCGCCGAAGGCCAGGCCGGTCAGGTCGTCGCGCTTGATCCAGATCTCCGGTCCGCCGAGCTCCTTGGTCAGGCGGTCGAGCCGGCGCAGCGGAGTCGGCCGGTGGATCAGATCCTTTCGAGGGAAAGTCGAGATTTTCTGTTTGAGCGCTTCTAGGTTAGTTTTTGCCATCTCCTCATCCCGGAAGAAATCCGATAACCAATGATCTTACGTTTTTATAGCAAAACGGGCCGGAGAAAGCAAAAAACCAAAGGTGAAGTACGGATGAAGAATTGAACGCCTATAGCCGGGCGCGGGCGGACTTGAACTCTGCCGCCTTCGCCTGCATCCAGGAGCGCATCCGGTCACCGTAAAGGTAGAAGATCGGGACGACGATGAGGATGAAGATCGTCGAACTGGTCAGGCCGCCCACGGTCGAAAGCGCCAGCGAGGCCCAGATCTTTCTCTTTCCCACCTCCGCCTGTATGAGAAGTAGGGGGAACATGCCCAGCACGGTCGTCCCTGTCGTTAGGAAGATGGGCCGGACTCTCTCCCGCGACCCCTTGAGCACGGCTTCGAGCAGGGGGAGCCCCTGCTTGCGTTTGAGGTTGATGTGGTCGACGAGAAGGATGGCGTTGTTGACCACGATCCCACCCAGCAGGATCACCCCTATATAGGCTGATGAATCGAACGAGTAATCGGCGATGACAAAGGCGACGAACACCCCGATGAGCGCCAGCGGAACGGCCAGGATAATGTAAAATGCCTGGATAATAGACTCATATAGTGCCGCCAGGATCATGAAGATGATGAAGATCGAAAAGATAAGGGCGAACTTGAGCTGAGTTTTTTCCTCCTCGGTCAGCCGCCAGGTCTCCTCCAGAGTAGCGGAGAATCCCGGCGGCAGCTTGAGGCCGGCGAAGACGGCCTTTTTGTAGTTTTCAGCCGCCTTGGACGGTCCCCGGAATTCCCACATGAGGGTCTGCTGGAACTGCTGATTCTCCCGGTCGATAGAGCCGGCGACCGGACGCTCTTCGAGCCTGGCGATGTCCCCCAGCCGGAAGTGCTCCCCTCGCGGCGTCCGGATCAGCGTGTCCTGGAGCGCCCGGAGGTCCAGCCTCTCCGATTCGGGGAACTTGATCGAGATGGCGATCTCCTTGCCTTGCGTCCGCCACTTGAGCGGTGAGGTGAACTCGCCGCGGATGAGGGTCTGCAGGTGATAGAAAAGATACCTGGGGTCGATTTCGTACTTGCTCATGGCGCCGCGGTCGACTTTGAGGATATGCTCAAAGGAATCGACGCGCCACCAGCCGTATCGGCTGGACACTACCTTGGTTTCCTTGATCCGCGGGTTCTGTTTGAGCCTCTGATCGAGTTCGGCCGTAATTTCTTTCAATCTTTTCAGGTTATAACCGAAGAATTTGATGTAGGAATCGTACATCGTGCCCGTACCGAAGCTCGAATAGTAGCCTTGAGGATCGAACCCGTAGATGCCGACGCTGATCCCGGCGAACTGGGTGGCCAGCTGGATCAGCTCTTCCTTGAGGGCGTACGGCCGGAATGAGTATTCAATCTCCTCCGGGAAGGTGATCTCGATGAAGGCGTTTTCCTCGGAGAGACGGGAGTTCATCTCCTTCTCGTAGTCTGCCTCCATGACCTTGGCCTCAAACTTCTTGACGACCTCATCTGTTTTCTCCAGGTCCGTGCCGGGAGGCATGCCGATGCTGACCGCCAGCTTGTCCCGCGAATACCAGCGGAAGAAATCGCCCATAGTGACTTCTTTCTTGAACCAGCGATAGCTACCGAAAAGCATCGCACCGATGATGATCATGACTTCGAGGGGATGGCGGAGCAGAACCTTGAGGACTTTCTCATAGGAGCCCCGGATTCGCTCAGGGCGGCCCTCCTTTGGGGCCCGGAGGAGCCGCGGGCTGAGCGCGGGGATCAGGGAGAACGAGACCAGAAGGGAGATGGCCAGGGCCGAAGCGATGACGATGCCCAGCGGCAGGTAATAGATCTTGAGACGCCCCTGGAAAAAGGGAAAACAGAAAAAGGGTGCGATCGTCGTTAGGGTCGCGGCCAGGACAGCCACAAAGACTTCTTTGGGGGCTTGAATGGCCGCCTCGACGGCCGGCAGTCCCTTTTCGCGCAGTCGCAAGATATTTTCGAAGACGACGATCGAGTTATCGACGAACAGGCCGAAACCCAGGGCCAGCGCTCCCAGGGTCAGCATGTTGAGAGAGATCTTGAAGAAATAGACCAGGTTGAAGGTGACGAGGACGGAAAAGCCGATAGAACTGAGGATCAGGAGGGACGGTTTGAAGCTCTGCAGGATGAGGAAGATCAGGGCGAAGATCACGACCAGGATGATGCCCACAAGCAGGTAGAGCTCGTTGAGACTCTTGTGGATCTCCTTGCTTTCGTCATCGACGACCCGAAAGATCAGATCGCGGGGCAGCTCCCTCTTGACCTCATCGAGCTTCAGCTTAACCTCTCTGGCGACCTTCAGGGTGCTTGTGCCCTTCTCCTTGTGCACGATCAGGCGGATCGTCGGCTGGCCGTTGATCCGGTTGATGTACCGGATTTCGCCGAAGGTGCGCTCAATCCGGGCGACGTCTTTGAGCTTGATGGCTACCCCGCCCTGTTGGGCAATGATCAGGCCGTCGATCTCGGCGAGGCTGCGGAGAGAACTGGCGATCTTGAACAGGAATTCCTGGGTTCCCTTCTGAATTTTTCCTGCCGGGTAGGTTTGGTTCCAGCGATTCAAGGCGGTGAGGACCTGGTAGGGATGAATGTTCAGAGTCTGTGTCTTTTCCCGGTCCAGGGTGATCCGGACCTCCGGGTCGGAGCCGCCCAGGACTTCAACCCCCGCCACCCCTTTTACCGCCCCCAGGCCGTATTCGAGTTTCTCCT
Source organism: Candidatus Aminicenantota bacterium (assembly GCA_017886205.1). Classification (GTDB taxonomy): domain Bacteria; phylum Acidobacteriota; class Aminicenantia; order Aminicenantales; family UBA8522; genus UBA8522. The sequence continues at coordinate 26,398 of JAFNEO010000044.1, forward strand.
TGAGCATCTCCCGCAATTCCTGCAGGGAGTAATCGCCGGAAATCGTGTAATGAAGAAAATCGGCCGTCCGGAAGTCTTCCGGGATATAGGGGATAATCTGGGGACGGTTGGCCGCGTAGGGCAGCTCAGCCCGGATCCGGGCAATCCGCTCCACGAGCTCGAGCCGGGCGAATTCCATGTTGGTATTGGGCCGGAACTCGCAGATAATCGAGGATAGCCCGATCGATGAGGAAGACTGGATTTTCTTGATGCCTTTGACGGTTGAAGCCACCTCCTCGATCGGCGAGGTGACCTGAGTCTGGATGATCTCGGGAGGCACGTCGCTCCAGTTCGTTTGGATGGTGATCTGCGGAAAATCTTCCTTGGGGGCCAGCTCGAGAGGGATGTTGAGGAAGGAATAGACGCCGAGTATGGCCACAGATAGAAAGATCATGACCGTGGCGATCGGCCGCTCGACGAAGATTTTCATGGCCGCTTCTTTTCCCGCCGCTCTTCCGCGAGCTCGTAGATGACGGGAATGAGGATAAGCGTCAGGAAGGTCGAGAACAGCAGGCCGCCGATGACGGTGATGCCCAGCGGCCTTTGCAGCTCCGCTCCCTGCCCCAGCCCCAAGGCGAGCGGGATGAGGCCGAAGATGGTCGTGATTGAGCTCATCAGGATGGGCCGTTGGCGCACCAGGCTGCCTTCGATGACGGCTTCGTGGAGGGGCATCCCGCCGCGGCGGAGCTGATTTGTGAAGTCGATTTTGACGATGGCGTTGTCACCTACGATGCCGACCAGGACGACGATCCCGATGACAGAAATGACGTTAATCGACTGGCCGGTCAGGAAGAGGAATAGAAAAGCCCCGGCCAGCCCCATGGGGACGGTGAACATGATGAGGAATGGATGGAGCAGAGACTCAAACTGGGCGGCCATGACCATGTAGACGAGAAGAGCCGAGAGAATAAACGCCCAGATGAGGCTTCGGAACGACCGGCTCATCTCCTCCTGCTCGCCGCCGAAGTCGACCCGGTAATTCGGGGGGAGCTTGAGCTCGGCCATCTTTTCTCTGACCTGGGGGATGACGCGGCTCATCTTTACGCCCCGGAGGTTGGCCGAGATGAGGACTTCCCGCTGCTGGTTCTCCCTATGGATTTCCTTAGGGCCGACCGCGATTTCATAATCGACCAGTTCGCGGAGCGGCAGGGTCTGGCCCTGGTGAACGATCTCCTGGTTGAGGAGGGTTTCGATATTCTGCCTGGTCCCCTCCTCGAGCCGGACCAAGATATCGTATTTTTTTTCGAGCTCGCGGAATTGTGTGGCCACCTTGCCCTGTACCGCCTCGACGAGATAAGTGCTGATGGCATCGGGCGAAAGGGCGTACTTCTCGAGCCTGTCCTTCCGGATTTTGATCAGGAATTCGGGTTTTCCTTCGGCGAGGGATGTGGTGACATCAGCCACACCCTCGATCGTCTGGAGCCGGGACATGAGGTCTGTGGACAGGCGTTTGAGCGTGTCGAGGTCGTCCCCCTTGATCTTCATTCCCAGCGCGGAAGAGGAGAAGGCCAGAAACTGGGCGATGGTTGTCTGCTCCCGGGCAACTGAAACGCTCAAGTCGGGATAGTTGCGGAGCCAGCCGCGTATGCTCTCGATCGTCGGGTCAAGGTCGCCGGTTCGGTTGACATCGACCCGGACCTTGGCCGAGTTGATCGAGACCTCCGGATTGAGGCCCTCCATGCCGCTGATAATCCCGACCTCGGAGAAAAACCTTTTGACGGTGTCCTGGCCCTTAAGCCAGCGCTCGAGTGAGGCGACGACTTCCGAGGTCTGCTCGAAAGAATAGTCCACGGGCGCCTTGAGGCTGACCTCGAAAGTGGAGACGCGGAATTTCGGCATGAGCTCCCTGGGCAGGACGGCGCCGAGAACGAAGGTCAGGAGGAAAAATACGCAGGAAATCCAGAGGACCCTTCCCTTATGCGTGAGGCTCCAGATTAGGAAACGGTGATAGCGGACCGTGAACCGGTCGTAGACGAAGTTAAATCCTTTGAAGATCGCCCGGAGGACGGGGCGGAAGGGCCAGGTCAGGTAATGGAGGATGAACTGGAGAAGCTGAACCAGAAGACTCAGCAGGAAGCTCAGCCCTGTCATGATCATTCTGGGGACAAAATAGACCAGCCAGCGCAGCCCGATAAAAGGATAGAGGAGGTAGTGCCAGCGTGCTGGGCGTTTCCCTTCGGCTCCGCTTTTCTCTTTGTCCTCTTTTGTGGGAGGCTCGCCGGCCACGGGCTTGAACTCGAAGGTCCGCGAAGCCAACATCGGAATGAGTGTGAGCGAGACAACGAGCGAGGCCAGCAGGGAAAAGGTCACGGTCAGGGCCTGGTCACGGAAGAGCTGGCCGGCGACACCATGCACATAGATGACTGGCAGGAAGACGACGATGGTCGTGAAGATTGAGGCACTTACCGCCATGCCCACTTCCTTGGTGCCGATATAAGCGGCCTCGGAGAGGCCCTTGCCCAGGCCCCTGTGGCGAAAGATGTTCTCGGAGACGACGATGGCGCAGTCGTCGAGCATGCCCACGCCCAACGCCAGCCCGCCGAGCGACATGATGTTGAGGGTGATGTTGCCGAAGAAAAGGAGGTTGAAGGTGGAGATAACCGAGATGGCGATCACGGCGAAGATGATGAGCGAGGTCCGGAATTCCTGAAGAAATATGAGCAGAATGAGAAAGGCCAGCAATCCGCCCTGAATTATCTCATCTTTGACCGAGGATATAGCCTCCACGATGTACCGGGCCTGCTCGGAGACGACCGAAAGGCTGACCTTTGGGTAGTCTTTGTGGATCTGGTCGAGAAGGTCGTTGGCCTTGCGGGTCACCTCGACGGTGTTGGCGCCCGACTCCTTCCGGACCAGGATACCGATGCTTTCCTCTCCGTCGAGGCGTGTCGATCCCTGCCGTTCCTTGATCGAGTCTTCGACCCGGGCGATGTCGCGCAAGCGGATGACTCCCCTGTCCTTGGTCGATTTCAGGCTGATCTCGCCGATCTCGTCCACCGTCTCGAATTCGCCGACTACCCGGAGGGCATACTTGAACTTCCCCTTCCGGATGTTCCCGCCCTGGAGGTTGCGGTTGAAGGCGTCGATGCGGTTGGCCACCTCATCGATCGAGAGGCCGAAGAGAGCGAGGAGCCGGGGATCGATCTCGACCTGGATCTCCCGCTCGACGCCGCCGGCGACCTCGGCCGACCCGATTCCTTCGATCTGTTCTAGGCGGGGCTTGATCAGGTCCTCGCAGAACTCCTTGAGCTCGAGGAGCGTTCCTTCCCCGGACACGGCGATGACCATGATCGGCCTGGTCTTAGGGTCGAGGGCGATGATCGTCGGGCTCTCGGCCTCCTCGGGAAGCTGGAAGCGCACGCTGTCGAGCTTCTCCCGGGCGTGGAGCATGGCGAAGTCCATGTCCGTTCCCCAGCTGAACTCCAGGGTCAGGTAGGAGACGCCTTCCTTGGAAACGGATTCAACCCGGCGCAACCCGGGGGTGCGGCTCACGGCCGCTTCCAGGGGTTCGGTGATGAGCGTTTCGATCTCCTCGGGCGCAACCCCGCGGTATTCGGTTACGACGGACAGGCGCGGGTAGCTGATCTCGGGCAGGAGGTCGACGCTGAGCTGGCGGAGGGAGATGAACCCGAGGAGGATGATGGCGATATAACACATGAGCGTGGCGACGGGCCGTTCGATGGCCATTTTGGCGAGCTTCATCGATTTTTTCCTACAGTTGGCCCAATTTTAGTATGTTTCCGGTTTCGAGTAAAACTATTCCTCATCAATATATAAGACTCGAATCTCGGGTCCGGTTTATCACTTCCAGATCATGCGGTAGCGCTTGACCAGGGGGATCCCCTCCTCGCTCTCCTGGACCATGCAGTACAGTTTGTTTCTTTTTACCTGGAAAACCATCTCCCGCCGGGGATGACAAAACTTGGCGATATATCGGCCTTCGGCGTCGAAAACGTCATAATAAAGCCAATAGTCACCATCTTTTTCTTCATAGGCATATGTGCAGACGTATAGCCTGTCCTCGTCGTCGATGGTGAAATAATAGACAGCGGGAAAGTGGCTCGGGACATCGAATTTGATCTCGGCCGGGATCCCTTTTTCACCCCAGATTTCTTGGATCAGCCGATCCTTCATTGCCCCAGTAATCTTGACAGGATCGTATGCCCGGATGATCCTCCTGACGGTTTTGCCCGCGCTTTCGACGATGGTGAACTCGTACTTTTCAGTCTCCGCGATTGTCCAGATCAGAAGGTCATCCCGGCGCATCTGAAGGGAGAACACCGGCCTGAAGGCCGAGTCGGTGCGGGGATCCGGCCTTTTGTCTATAAATGAGGCGAACGTGGCCAGAGGTTTGAAGTCCGGGTCGAATTTTTTGAGCTCTGAGGTCATCTTGGTTTCTTCATAAGCTCGTGTGTCCGCATAGATATCGCCTCTGGAGTCGAACTTGAAGCGGATCAGGGCCCAGTATTTCCCGGTTGGCAGCTCTTTGATACAGGTTCCGTCCGGGCCAAAAAAGATGAGCTTGTTATTGCCCATGTCATCGATGACGATTTTTCCGTCCCGGGTCATCTCCATCCTGATGGGTGTCTCGATCTCTCCCGGCCCCTTCCCTTTCTTTCCGAATGAGCGCAGGAACTTGCCGTTTTTATCATAGACCTTGACTTTGATTTCTTTCATATCGAGCGCGTAGATATTCTCCTGGTTATCGACTTGAATGGAACGGAGCTCGGAAAACATCGAATTTGGGTCCGTATCATCTTGCCCTATGGTTAGGTCGTGCTGGAGGGCAAGAGAGCGAGGACTCCCGGCCGGCGGCGCCGGGTTTTTCGGGTTGTAGACAACCGGAATTCCATTTTCGGTTTTGAAGACGATTTTATCCTCGCCCGAAAAGGCGATGGCAGAAGACAGCAATAGAAGACAGAAAAAGCAAATCCCGACCCCGGCCCGCCCGATATATCTTTTGTTCATGATCCCTCCCTTTTTGAAGGACCAGGAGATCCCGCGCCGTTCTCTTAGGTTTATACGGAAGATTCTCCCGATCCGTTTCATCCTTTATACAGCCGGGGAACGGGAATATTCCGTTTTCGAGAACCTCTAAAGGGCACGGGCGGACTTCAAGAAGTCGTCCTTATCGCTCCCCGACCGCTTTACCCCGCTGACCCGGACGTTGCCTTCGGGATCGGACGTCACAACAAACACAAAATTCTTGGAGAGGACGATCCGTCCCGCCGCGGCCTTAAGTTGAGCCAGAATCTTCCCCGACCCGTCGAGAAGCCAGTAGTCCCGGGAGTTATTTTCTAAGTCCCAGGACCCCGAGACCAAGATGTTCCCCTCCGGGGTGAGGGCGAGTCCTTCTGTCAGAGGTTTGAACTTGTAAAGTGACTGCGTATACTTTTCGACCACACTCCCGGACTGATGCCACCAGCCGGGGTTTCTCTCCATCATCATTTGCTTACGTTCTTCCCTCCAGCGGTCGAGGTCCTTATCTCTGACTTTTTCCGGCTCCGGGAGCTGCGTTTGGACGGCCGCGAGGCGCTTTCCTCCCAGCTCAAACACTTCGATTGTGTTGCTCAAGCCATCCGAGAAGAGGACGTTGTTTTCTTTGGTCAGGCACCAAGCGAACGACGGCACGTAGGGAATGGGCAAATCGGCCCCATCGGGCCGGTAGGAGATACGGGTGAGATACTCGGAATTCCTGATATCGGCAACGATCTTGCCTTCAGTGTCTACCCGCATCAGTTTAATAGGACTTTTGTAGAGAAAATAGTCTTTTTGTTTTACCGGCTCTCCCAGGACATGGAATTCCGCCAGGAAACCTCCGTCGGGGAGCGCGACAGCATCCGGAATCCCAAAGGAACCGGGAAGTTCAATCTTAAGTACCTTATCGAGCTCGCCTTCGAGTTTGAGGAAGGTGATCCACCTGTGGCCGCGGAAATATTCTGTAAAAAACAACTTGCCTTCTGGCGTAAAACCAAATGATACTCCGTCGCGGCGCTGGATCTCTCCCGGTCCCTGTCCTTCTCCCGCTAGGTTTCGCAGGAATTGGCCTTTTGGTGAATAGACTTTGATGAAGGCATCTGCCTCATCATAGATGTAGATATTGCCGTCCGGCCCCTCCAGGATACCCCCCGGGGTGCCCAGTTCACTCCCCTGTCCCGGCGCTCCCAGGACGATGACCTCCTGGCCAGGACCGAAGCTATTGAACAAAACTAAAAGGAGGGCTGATAGGAGAAGGCTTTTCATTCTTTACCTCGTCATCTTATTAGTCAATAGTATTCTCCCCGTGCGCTTTATAGCACGCCAGTTAGGAGAGACAGAATCTTTCTCTATTTTATAATACCCAAGAACTGGGATTATGTTAACAAAAAAGCCTAGCGATCAGCTCTCTTCTTCCACTTGTCGTACTTTATGAGCCTCTTAAGCAGAAGATTGTTGTTCTCGGCGGATTCCCATTCGAAAATCTTGTTGATCTTTGGGACGAGGGCTTGATAATCGGCAGAGACAGGCATGGACACTCTGTCGTATACGGTGAGCAGGGGCTTGATTTCTTGGTAAGTCTTGAAAGCGAACGCGTCTTGTATCTCCTTCCATTTCTGGACCGCGGCGCCATACATCCCCTCATCCCAACACAGGCGGCCCCAGGCATAGAGGGCCCGATCTCGAGGCCCTCCGCCCATTTCTATCAACATCTGATAAATCTTGATCTGTTCGTTTCGGTACTCCTGAAGGACGGCTTCTTCGGATGCGATCCCCCGTTCCCCTATCTCCCGGACAAACTCTTGGCAGATCTCTTTGATGACCAAGGCTTTGGCCTTTTGGTTGAAGGCTCGCTGGAACCGGCTTTCTCCGGTCAGCACTTTCTTGGCGATATCATAAGAATCGAAGAGATAGGCGACCGCCCGGCGCTCGAAGTCGTAAAGAGAAGCGAGAATGAGCAGGAACTCAGCGCCCGTTTTCGTCCGGGGATTTTCCTTCCAGAAAGAAATGAAATATCCTTGAAGCTCCTTGTTGTATAAGAGTTCCTCAAGGAAGTCAAAGGCCGCCGAAAAGGTGTCAGCAAAGACAAAGACTGAGTTCAGGTTTTCATAGATAAACTCCCTGGTCAGTGCTGCCAAACCCTCGTCATCTAGCGCGTACTTCAGGAGGTAGGTTTCGACGAAAACCGCAAGCTGCTGGTCTTCGGGCAATTCCATGAGTCTGTCAAGGGTTTCTTGAACTCGATCATCAGCCATCTTGAGTGGTGGTCTGGATCCTAGCGGGGCCCGAAGGCTTGGCGCTGGCTTTGTTGTCCTAATGATGTAGAGGGCAAGATCTCCTCTATAAAGCGTGGGCTGAAAAGCGGATTCCGCCTCCCTCTGGAGTGCCGGGCCGGCCAGGGGCTCTTTACTCAAGCTCGGAAACCCAGAGATCGCATAGAATAGGCTGGCTCCTCTGGCCAAGATTTGATCATAAGGACAGTCCCTGAAATAGTATTCGGCAGGCACATCCTTTTGGCCACCCTCACTGGTTACAGTGACCATTCCAGCGAGGACAGGGATCCCTTCCTTCTCGTACCGTTCGAGGCGCCTAAGAAACTTGAGCTGCCTTTCAGATCCTTTATTGATTTTGTAATAAACCGGTCCTGAATTGTCCGAGAACCCGCCTGGCGAATAGAATCGACCTCTAGTGCTCAGACCCATATCTTTTTGATCTTTGAGGAAGTCGAGTAGGTCGCGGAGCGAGATCTTTGGAATGACAGAAGCGGTCGGGCTGGAATCCTTTAGTTGGAAATAGCTTTCCATCAGCTTCTTGGCGAGCTCCTTCCTCTCCTCTTCGCTGATGCTCGAGTCAAAGAGCGGTGTCTGGGTCAGAAGCTCAAGAATCTCGGCCTCATCGGTTTCAGAAATCTGTCTCTGAGGGCTACTCTGGTTTCCCGGTTCGGTCTTCATCTGAGTGAGGGCGCTGAGTATCGGTTTAAGATCAATCAACTCGGGTTCTTCGTTGTGGCGATAAAGGGAATAATTGGAGAAGGAAACATACCCGAAAAGAATAACATGCAGAATGAAAGAGATTGTTATGGACAAAGAGAAAGCCCTCTTCCCGGGCAAAAGCCAATCCTTGATTTTTCCAGCGTCGTGCTTGATTGAATGTGGCTCCTGCTGGTAAATCTCGAAGAGCCCGGAAAGATTTTGGCTCATTCCCCTGCCACCTGATAGACTAATTATACCATATCCGCGCTACGGCGGGGATTCCAGACTAATCATGACTGGCTCTGGTTCTTCATGATAGACGATGGGCTGGCGGCGGTAGAAATAGAAGTTCTGGTAGAGCCGGGAGGCCAGGAAAAGAACTCCACAGGTGACAAAATAATTGAGGAAATACCGGGGGTAGGCAAACAGGAAGCGCTCGAGCGAGCTGAGGAAAAAAGCGTAGAGCAGAAAGCCGATAGCATAGGGAAGCCAGTAGACATGGACCTTGGCCTTTCCCGGAACAAAATTGCACGTGAACGGGACTTTGGGATAGCGCAAGAAAAGGATCTCCATGAGCAAGACCGAGGCGGCAAGTCCGTAAAGACAGTGCATTAGAGCGGGCCTCCATCCCCAGAGATAGTAGTAGAAGACGAACACCAGAACAAAGAGCGGAAAGAGCGCCTCAAAAAAGACCGCTTTCTTGAGGCCGGCGAAATAATGCCTCCGCGGCGTCCGTTCGGTAATCTGAAACACCCAGTTCGCCTCCAAGGAGGCGGGGACGTTGGCGAGCGACCTGATCCCGAGCAGCAGGAAAAAGGACAGGATAAGGGGAATGGCGAGGAGGGTGCGGTTCGAGACGGTCATATGGCTGCGGAGGAGCTGGGTCGTTGCGAGCATGATCAGGGCGAGGGCCGAAGAAACCGCCAGGTAGTTGAAGAGCCGCATTTTATGGAGAGTGCTGCGCGATAGTGTCTGCCCGAAGAAATGAAAGACGGCCCGCTGGGTGGGATTTCTCAGAGCTACGGCATCAAATGCTTTGGAGAGAAGATCCTGTACCTTCCTTAGATTGATTCGTCCCCTCCTGACCTCTAGAGACTTCTTTAGATGGCGGGTATAGCTGATCGCGGCCGCCCCGAAAAAGGCCAGAACGCTTGCCAGAACGGCCCCCAGGGCAAAGCGGCTCAGTGTCGCGAAAAAGGGATCCCGGTTGCCCAGCAGGTACTCATACAGCCCGGCGAACCACATCGGCGGGAACGCGTAGAGAAACCGGTCCTGCGACTCTTTCATCGCGGGAAAGTTGGAGAAGGATTGGGGGATGGACACAGATCCCGTCAAGGAGACGATCAGCAGGAAGACGATCGAGGTCAACAGGACAAACCGGATAATGAGCGAAATCCTCTTATACAGCCCGTAGCTGAGGAGACTCATCAGGAGACCCTGGATGAAGACGCAAAGGAAAAAAAGAAAAATGTTGGCAGCTGACCCGGCGACGAGGTGGGCGGCCATATAGCGCAGGATGAACAGCGGAGAGCCCGACCGGAAGCGCGTTAGAAAGTATCCGAAGGAGAAGGAAGCCAACGCATGGGCAGCCACGGAGTAGATTCCGATGAACAGGAAGAACGAGGCGGATTTGGCCAAGAAGAACGTCCGCACCCTGACGGGAAGGGGAATGAGGTTGAGATAATCGCGGCGGTCGGGGAAGATGACGTCCCATTCGACGACGGTGATGAAACCCAGGAGGAGCATGAAGATCCAGAAGAAATAGCCCTTATCCACCCAGGAGGGCCCTTCCTTCTCGAGGAAGGGGTATTTGAAAAGGATGGCATTGGCGACTTGCACGCCGAGAATAGCCAGGAAGGCCATGCCCCCGATGACCTTCTCCTTCATCTGGTCCTCGAAGTCAACGATGTCGTTCTGGAAAAAGCGGTGGAAGAAATGACGGGTGAGGATGGAGAACTGGCCGAACCCGTTTCTCAGCGAGGCGCTAAAACTTTCGGCGGTACCCATTCTGCTTCCCTTAGGACGACTTGATGATCTCGATAACCCGGCGGGCGACCGCTGCGGTGTCCTCCTCGACGACGAGCTGGCTGAAAATCTCCTCGAGCGACGGGACCTTCATCAAGTGGCGCAGGTTCTCGACCGAGTCATTGGCCACCACCGTGCCCTTGTGGATGATGATCACCCGGGTGCAGAGTTTTTCGGTGACCTCGAGAACATGGGAGGAATAGAGGATCGTCTTCTGTTCCACGGCCAGGTGATGGATGATGTCCTTGACCACCATGGCTGTCGTCACGTCCAGGCCGGAAAGCGGCTCGTCGAACAGGAGGATGTCGGGATTGTGAAGAAGGGCGGCCGAGATCAGGACTTTCTGCCTCATCCCCTTGGAATATGAGGAGATGGGAGACATCATGTCCTTATCCAAGTCGAAAAGGCCCATCAAGTTGTCGATCTTCTCCCGCAGACGCGACTCGGGAAGATGGCGGAGCCTCCCGACCATGAGCAGGTACTCCTGGGCGCTCAGGTGGGGATAGATCTCGGATTGCTCGGGGACGTAGCCGACCCTTGCCTTGTAGGCGGTCATGTCTTTCTTGATGTTCTTGCCGTCGAGTAGAATCTCCCCATCTGTAGGTTCGAGAAGACCGGCCAGCATCTTGATTGTGGTCGTTTTCCCGGCGCCGTTGGGACCCAGGTAGCCGAGGATCTCGCCCGGCTGGACGGCAAAGCTCACATCCTTGACGACCGGGAAAATCGAATATTTCTTGGTGATTCCCCTGAGTTCCAGCATGTCTCGCTCCTGACTATTTTTGGATTGTCGATCTGCCGTATACCGACGGAAAACCTACTCCCATGCCGACTTATACACTTTGATGGACCGATAGCCTTCCTCGTCCTCTTCAATGGTATAGAGCCAGCCCTTTTTCCAGACATAAGACCTTGTGGGAAGAGCGACCCTAGCGATATATCTTCCTTCATTATCGAAGACATCGTGATAGAAGGTTTTTTTGTCCTTGAGTTTTTCATATGTCCTGACGAAAATCCGGCCTTCGTCATCCAGGACCAAAAAATCATAAGCGTGGTGAGATTTTGGCCAGACGATATTTATTCCGGAAGTTATGAGCCCTTCGGTCCTTTCCTTCTTTTCGTCCTCAGTGATCATGACGGGATCATAATCTTTGACGATCTTTCTGAGCGGCTTCCCTTCCCTGCTCCAAATATGAATCTCATATTTGGTCGGCAATCCCCAGATGATGATGTCGTCTCTGCCGATTTCGTATGTGAACCTCGGGAAAAAAGGGTCGAAATTGGGATATTTGAGGAGCGCCACGGAAGAAACAGTAAACTTGGGTTCAAGGGATGGACTCAGCTTTTTGATTTGAGCGACATATTCTTGATCCACAGTGCTGATATCGGCCACGATGTCCCCCCGGCTATCCGCGCGGGGACGATTGAAAAATTGCAGCCGTGCCGTCGAGACGTTTCTCAGGAATTGGCCCTGGAGCGTGAAAAAAACAAGTTGGCGGGCGCTGCTATCCGTTATCATGATCTCTTTCTGCGGCGTGATTCGGATTTCTCTTGGCCCTTGGAGTTCTCCAGGCCCTTGGCCCTTCTTGCCAATTGTGCGCAGAAGGACGCCTCGGCTGTCGAAGACGCTGATCTTGGCCTCCTTCCGGTCGAGCGCATAGATCTCACCTCGATCGTCCACGGCGACGTCGATGAGGTCGGAAAAAAGAGGCTCAATCCTGCCGATGGCAAAATCTTCTTTGAGAACAAGCTTGGTCTTCGTCCCGGGCAGAGGGGCGGGTGCCTTAGGGTTGTAGACGACGGTCACGCCGTCTTCGACCCGGATCTTGACATCCTCGCCGAGAGCAGAAAATCCGGGGCAAGCAAGAAAGGCGAGAAAGATTCCCATGCGGGCACACCGCTGCCCTTTGATCATTTCCATCTTATAATACCACCAAGACACACCAATATTCCCCTTCTCTCGCCGATAGATGCGAGATCGCTACTTTTTCTTATTCCCCAAGGCGAGGGCCAGCTGACGACAGGCCCGTTTGAAGGCAGAATGGATCTATTGATTGACTTGGACCCGGGCGTCGTGGGCAAGCGTAAAATGGCCCTCGACGATGACCATCTCCCCTTCTTTGATCCCGTCGAGAACTTCGGCGTAGTCTTTATTTTCTAGCCCGACCTCGATATAGCGCCACTTGGCCAGGCCTTCCTCGACGGCGAAGACCAGTTTCCGGCCTCCTCGTACGAGCACGGCTTCCTGGGGGACGAGAAGCCGGTCCTTGTAGATGTCGGCCGCGATCTCGACCTCGGCATGCATCCCTGGTTTTATTTCTTCTTGCGGATTCTCGACGGCGATATGCACGGCGCAGGTCCGGTCCTCGGGGTTGATGATCGGGCTGACGGCTTCCACATGTCCTTTGAAGGTTTTTCCCGGATAAGCGCTGAACCGCAGGGCGGCCTCGTAGCCGACCTTCATTTTTCCTATTTCGCTCTCCAGAACCCTAGCCTGGACCTTGATTTGGCTGATGTCGACAAGGGTAAAGAGCTCTCGGCCGGCGGAGATATTCTCCTGGGGCGACACCTTGATACCGGAGATAATCCCGGCAAACGGCGCCCGGATCTTGGTCCTCTCGAGCTCCATCTGGGCGATCTTGGCGTCGATTTCAGCTTGGGTTAAGCCTTTGGCGGCGGCCATTACCTCTTCTTGCTTGACACCGGATTCGATGAGGAGCGATTCATAGGACCTTTTCGCCTTTTCAAACTCCTCCCTGGAGATCAGCCCCTGCCCAAAAAGAGAGCCGGCCTTGGAGAAATCCTGCTCGGCCTTCTTGATCCTTTCCACGGCCCCGGCGTCCATTTCCTTGTTCGGCGGAGCAAACTGCTTGTCCAGCAGAAGGTCCGAGAGGTATTTCAAGCGCAAGGCTTCGGATCGTTCCCATTTCAGCCGGTATTCCTGGTCATCGATCTCGACCAGCACTTCGCCCGCGCGCACATGCTTGCCCTCTTTCACATTGAGGCTCTTGATCGTGCCCGTCACTTCGGTCGTGAGGGCGATTTTCTTTTCGGTGTAAGCTTCGCCCGGGGACTCCAGCCGCATCACCAGGTCGCCGCGCTTGACTGGCACGACTTTGACGGGGAGCGCCGATTCTTCGGGTTTGGCGGCCGGTTGGGCCGTTTCTTCCCCCGTTTTGGCGGTTGTGGTTTTTCCCTTCTTGTTGAAGAAAATAAGATACGCGGCAGCGCCGACGACGATGAGCGCAAGAACGCCGGCCAAAACCTTCTTGGGGAATATCATCGTGTACTTACTCCTTCCGCCTCTCCCGCTCGCGCACCCGGGTTCATATTAGTAACGACGCTCGGTGATGTCAAGTTGCGTCGAGCGATTCGGGAATGTCAATGCTCCCGCTCAGGTTTTTCACGCCGTTCCCGAGACGTTTTTCTCGGCGCTGCGGAACTTCGCCAAGGCTCGGGTATGGGATTCGTCAGCCCGCTCGTTTCCCCAGCGAGGAAACTCGCTTCGCATCCTCCTTCGCTCTTCTCTCCTTTCAGTCGAGAAACCATGCCCGCTCAGTCGTCCACGGACTTCCTCACCCATACCCTTCGCCTTTATCATAAAAAAACCGCTTTCCCTCGAAAAACGCCTCGGGAAGGCTAAACCTTCGAGGTCGCTTTTCCATTCCCAAATCGCTCGTTGGTCAATTGATAAGATGATAAGATAGACGGCCCGGCTGGCTATTTCTTTTTAATTTTCAACCCGTGGCCGACAGGATAGAGTCCTGGGATCGAGACAGGCAGTCGGCCCTCGATTTCGATTTCTCCGCAGACCGCCTTGGCAGCTACTTCCTGGGCCTGAGCGGTATTGCGATAGAGACAGAGATAGCCGTCGACCTCGGGAAAGTGCCTCAGGAAATAGGGACTGCCGAAAGAAACGACCAGGGTCTTTTTCTTCGCCCAGCTCAGCTCCCTGACGAGGTCGATGTGCCTGGGCAGAAGGTCAACGCTGCCCTTGCCCGACCTCAGGCTCGAAAACAGGGCGAGCACGACGAGGTCGGCGTCCGCAGATCTGGTTTTGGCCTCCCGGATGAATTCCTGTCCCGTAAAGGCGTCGGCGTAGAATGCGTGGAGGCCCGGTTTCCGTTTTTGGACTTCCCGGATAAACGTCTGTCCGGCGTAATAGTCGTCGGCGTCGCTGCTCAGGGATAAAACGGCGATCTTTTCAGCCGGCATCTCCGGAGAAAGCGGCAGGACATTCCTATCGTTTTTGACGAGGGTCATCGATTTCTCGAATGTCCGGGCGGCCTGCTCGAGATGCTGTCGCGAAGCGATCTTCTCGGGCAAGAGGCTGATATCGACATACCGGTTCTTCTGCAAGCCGAGCCGCGCCTTGAGCTCCAGGATCCTTCTGACCGACTCATGGATCCTTGAGAGCGGGATTGAGCCCTCCTGAACGGCCCGGACCAGGGCCTGGATGACGGCCGGCAGATCAGGAGGGAGAAGGACCATGTCAACACCTGCCTGGACGGCCTTCAAGGCGGCCTCTTGGGCGCTGAACGCAGTCGTGACCCCGCCCATGGTCATGGCGTCGGTCACTATGAGCCCCTTGAAGCCCATTTTCTTCCGGAGCAAGTCCGTCAGGATGAGCGGAGACAGGGTCGCCGGAAGTCCGGGTGTCGGATCCAGGGCGGGGACAAAGAGATGAGCAGTCATGACCGACTCGACGCCGGCCCGGATGGCCTGGGCGAACGGAAAGAGTTCCACCTGTTCGAGACGGGTGATATCGGCGTTGATCGCCGGCATGAGGTTGTGTGAGTCCAAGGCGGTATCGCCGTGTCCCGGGAAATGCTTGGCCGTGGCGATCATGCCGTTCTCCTGGCAGCCCCGGATAAAGGCAGCGGCCAGCCGCCCCACGCTCTCCGGCCTCTCTCCGAGCGAACGCGCGCTGATGACGGGGTTATCGGGGTTGATGTTGACGTCTACGACCGGCGCGTAGGTCATATGGATCCCCATGGCTCGCCCCTCGATGGCGGTGATCTTCCCCATCTCGTAGGCCAGTTCCTCGGAATCCGTCGCCCCGAGCGCCATGAGCGGCGGGAAAAGCGTGGTCCCGTTAATCCGCATGGCGGCGCCCCATTCGAAGTCGGCGGCGATGAGCAGCGGGACCCGGGCCTTTTCCTGAAGAAAATTGGTGAGATGGGCGGTTTCATAGACTTCGCCCGCGAAAATGATCAGGCCGCCGACTTTTTCTTTGACGACCAGCTCGACGAGCTCCCGGAGGGTCTCGCTGTCGCGGTTGAAGAAGCGGCCGTTGTACCGCCAGGCGATCATCTGGCCGACCTTTTCCTCAAGAGTCATCTTGGCCAGTGTCTTGTTCACCCACTTGGCCTCGGCCGGGCCGCGTGGGCCGAGCTCTACCTTGACGACCTCAGGCGCACAGCTCAATTGGAGGATCAGCAAAAACCCCAGGGCTATTGAGTAGAGAAAATTTCTCATTTTTCGAACTTGATGAGGGCAAAGATGTCCACCTCGGGGTGGGCTTTTCTGATGTTTTCGACACCCTTGAGAAAGGCCAGGTCGACAAGCGCTGCGAACCCGACGGGATTCCCTCCGAGCTTTTGGACCAAGTCGATGGCACTGATCGAGGAAGAGCCGGTGGCGATCAGGTCGTCGATGATCAGAACCCGCTCGCCCGGCCGAACGCTGTCGGCGTGCATCTCGAAATGCTCGACGGCGTACTCGTTGGGCGCACGGACAGAGACCGTTTTACGGGGGAGCTTTCCCTTTTTCCGGATGATGATCAACCCCAGACCGAGCTTGTGGGCGACCGGCGCGGCGAAGAGAAAGCCTCGTGACTCAATGCCGGCGATGACCTGGGGTTTTTTCTTTTTAGCCCAGGCGGCGATTTGATCGACCGCATACTTGTAGCATTCGGCGTCCTGGACTACGGGGGTGATGTCCTTGAAGCCGATGCCGGGCTTCGGGAAATCCTTGACCTCGAATATCTTGCCCTTGACCCGATCGATCATGCGCCTTCCTTTCAGGGAAAATCGACATCATTAAAGGATAATCTAAAGTGCTTGTCAACAAGGCGGGCCTTGGGTTTTGGCGGCTTGACTTTCATCCTTGAGCGGAGATATGTTTCTCTCAGGAATTAGCGCACTGAATCCGCGGAAAGCATGGAGAAAAAAACGCTGACCGAGCGTCTTTTCAAGCTTCAAGAGCGTGGAACAAGCATCCGGATCGAGGTCCTGGGCGGGGCGACGACCTTCATCACCATGGCCTATATCATGGTCGTCAACCCGGCCATTCTAAGTTTTGCCGGAATCCCCCAGGGCCCTAGCACCGTCGCCACTATCCTGGCGGCCGCTTTCGGCTCCCTGCTGATGGGTTTTTATGCCAACCTTCCCATCGCCGTGGCTCCTTATATGGGAGAAAACGCTTTCATAGCTTTTGGGCTGGCGGCCATGGGGATCGGGTGGCAGCTCCGCCTGGGGGCCGTCTTCATCAGCGGGCTCGTTTTCGCACTGATTACGCTGCTCCGCGTCCGGTCCTGGCTGGCCAACTCCATTTCTTCGAGTATGAAACACAGCTTCGCTGTGGGGATCGGGCTGTTCCTGGCTTTTATCGGGCTTTATGAAACGGGGATCGTGACCAGCTCGGTGGCTGGCATGGAGCCGCAGTCTCTCCTCCGGGCAGGCGCCACCGTTCTCTCCGCGCCCGACGTGCCGATCAAGATCGGCAACCTTCGCTCCCCCCAGGTCCTCCTGGCGCTATTCTGCTTTTTCTTCATCGCCGTTCTCCTGTATTGGCGGGTCCGCGGCGGGATCCTGCTGGGGATCGCGGTCACGGCCTTTCTTGGTTATGTCCTGGGACTGGGAGAGGCGCCGCGGGCCGTCGTTGCGCTCCCCTTTGTCGGCGAATTCAGCCTGGGTGCCATTGCCCTCAAGCTCGACATCCTCGGGATGCTCAAGTTGAGCCTCCTGCCGATTCTCTTGACGCTTTTTCTCATGGGATTCCTGGACACACTGGGAACGCTGGTGGGAGTGGGTGCCGCTGGGAACATGATCGATGAGAAAGGGAACTTTCCCCAAATCGAGCGGCCGATGATGGTGGATGCCGCAACCTGCATGTTCAGCGCCGCGGTCGGCACCTCGACGAGCGGTGCCTACATCGAGTCGGCCACCGGAATAAGGGAGGGGGCGCGGACTGGGCTCGCGGCGGTGACGACTTCCGTCCTTTTTCTGGCCTCGCTCTTTTTCATCCCTCTGATCCGGCCCCTGCAGCAGCTCCGGTATGCCTACGGACCAGCGCTCATCGCGGTCGGGGTGTTGATGATGGGCTCGATTAAAAGGATCGATTTTGACGACTTGACTGAAGTGGTCCCGGCGTTCGTCACGATCGTCATGATGATCTTCACCTACAACATCGCCAACGGGCTGACTGCGGGGCTGGTCCTCTACCCTGTATTCAAGATTCTCGCCGGGAAGTGGAAAGACCTGAACGCCGGTTCAGTCGTGCTGGGACTGCTCTGTCTGGTGTATTACGTCTTCGGGTTGCCCCACTGAAATCCGGGGACACGAATCGAATTCTCCGGAATTCGGTATCGTGTCCCGGTAACTTCTTTGGTATAATCGTTATCGGATTGACGGCAGTCATGGATCGCATCGACTGGCGACTGTGTTTTATCGCCGATTCGGAAGCGGCGTCGGGAAGAGATATCCTTCAGCTGATCGCCGAGGCCGTTGAGGGAGGCGTAACACTTATCCAGCTCCGCGGTAAGAAATGGACGAGCCGGGAATTCTTGGATATGGGGATGAAGGCACTCCGATTCTTGGGGCCGAAAAAAATACCCCTGATAATCAATGACCGGGTGGATATTGCGCTTGCCTGCGAGGCGGATGGAGTCCATCTGGGACAGGACGATATGCCTCTTCCCTACGCTCGAGAGATCCTGGGAAAAGACAGGATCATCGGCATATCCGTTGCCACACCTGATGAAGCCGAAGCGGCGGAAAAGGATGGAGCCGACTATGTCGGAGCGGGGCCTGTCTTTGGCACGTTGTCGAAAAAAGACACTGCTCCGCTTCTGGGCTTGACTGGTTTACGGAAAATTAGGGAAAAGACCAAAATCCCAATTCTGGCCATCGGCGGCATAACCGTCGCCAACGCTGCTGATGTCATCTCTGCTGGCGCCGACGGCGTGGCCGTTATCTCAGCCATTACCGCCGCAATAAATCCCGGCCGGGCGGCTACTGAAATTATCGAATCCATCGGAAAACTCAAGAAAGGATAGTCTTACTGCCGCGGCATCGAGACTCCGATGATGCGTTCGTCGCCCCTGCCTTTATTGATGTGTACCCGGATCGCCTCAAGGGCGAAGGGAATTCTTTCTCCCCATTCCACGACGACCACTCCCCTGTCTAGGTAATCCTCCCATCCCAAATCAAGGATGTCGGCGCTCTTCTCCAGCCGGTAGAGGTCGAAGTGGTAGATCGGGAATCGGGCCTCATAGATGTTCATGATGGTGAACGACGGGCTGCAGACCAACGCGCAGCTCTTCATCCCCAGGCCGGCTGCAATGCCCTTAGCGAAGATCGTCTTCCCGGCGCCGAGCTCGCCGCTGAGCAAGACGACCTCCTTGCCCCTGAACCGCTGGGCCAAAGCCCTGGCCAGCTCAAAGGTTTCTTCTTCAGAATGAGTGGTTGTGGCGGAATCGGGAAGGCTCAAAGTCAGATCCGGGCTAGGGGAAATTCTTCCTCTCGGGCCTCATCCTCCATTGCTTTGAGCGCCGCCGGCAGGAAGCGAATCAGGTCGCCCGCGACGAGTGCCCGCTCCCCTGTTTTCTCGGCCGCCAGGTCGCCGCTCAAGCCATGGAGATAGACTGCCGCCAGTGCCGCCTGAAGCGCGTCCTCATCCTGCATCAGGAAACTGGCGATCATCCCGCTCAGGACGTCGCCCGAGCCCCCGGTCGCCATTCCCGGGTTTCCGGTCGGGTTGATGAAGGTCCGGCCGTCGGGAGCGCAGACGAGCGTCCGGTATCCCTTGAGGACAAGATAGACTCCGCGCTCCTGAGCGAACGCCGGCGCCAGCTCCAGCTTGCGCTTAATCACATCGCGGAGCGGCAGCCCGACGAGCCGGGCGAATTCTCCCGGGTGGGGCGTCAGGATGGCTGTTTTCGGCAGCCGCTTTAGGAGCTCAGGCTTCATGGACAGGATGTTCAACCCATCAGCATCGATGACCACGGGGAGCTTGATATCCGGCATGAGCTTCGCCAGGAACTCGGCCGTCGAGCTCTGAGTGGAAATCCCCGGGCCGATGAGGAGCGCATCTTTTCCTTTGAGAAGCGCCCGCGCCTGCGGCAGGGCCTCAACGGCGATGGTTTTCTCCTCTGTTTCTGCCAGCGGTTCGGTCATAAGCTCCACCATTCCTCTGGCCACCATCGGAAGGCAACTTTGCGGCGTCCCGACTGTGACTAGGCCAGAGCCTGTCTTCAGGGCCGCTTTGGCCGCCATCACCGCCGCGCCCGTTTTTCCGACCGAGCCCGCGATGATGAAGAGATGGCCATAGGTGCCTTTATGGGAATCCTTTTGTCTCTCCTGAAAAGACCTCAGAAGACCGCGCTTCTCCGTAAGCTCCAGCTTGAGATTGGGGGCATCGAAAAGCTGGGGTGGGATGCTGATGTCCGCCACCACAAGCTCCCCGACCCACTGTTCAGCCGGGGGAAGGACATGGGCGATCTTGGGTGCGGCCAGCGTCACGGTGACGTCGGCCTTCACCGCTGGACCGATGATCTCGAAGCTGTCCGAAGAAAGCCCCGAGGGAATGTCCACGGCCAGCCTAAAGGCGTCCGTCCTGTTGATATCTTCGATCGCCTTCGCATAAAGCCCTTCGGCCGGCTTGGCCAGACCGGTGCCGAAGATGGCATCGACGATAACCGATGCCTCCTTAATCAGCTTCTTCCGAGCGTTCCACTCTGCCTCTGACCTAACCTCCGCGATTGGGACGCCGATCTTTTCGGCGATCCGGAGGTTGATCTCGGCGTCTCCCCTGATCTCCTCTTTGGCCGCGAGCAGGATGACCTGGGGAACCATCCCGTGGTTCCAGAGATGGCGGGCGATGACCAGCCCGTCGCCGCCGTTGTTCCCCTTCCCCGCGACTATGACGATTCTATCCCCATCGCAATATGGTAGGATCGTCTGGAGAAGGCGGAATATCTGCAGCCCCGCATTTTCCATCAGCACTGGGCCGGGAATGCCGACCTCCTCAATGGCCTGGCGGTCGATCTCTTTCATTTCCGCTGAAGTTAGGATTTTCATGGGCGCTCCATTTGTCCTAGATTTTACCAAATATCGAGACGACATTACATATAGTTCAGGAAACATCTCTGCGTGATGCGCAATTTGGGGATGGAGAAGCGACCTCTCAGGTTCAGCCTTCCCGAAATGTTTTTCGAGGGGAGCCCGTTTTTATATGATAAGGGCGAAGGGTGTGGGTGAGGAAGTCCGTGGACGACTGAGCGGGCACGGTTTCTCGACTGAAAGGAGAGAAGAGCGAAGGAGGATGCGAAGCGAGTTTCCTCGCTGGGGAAACGAGCGGGCTGACGAATCCCATACACGCGCCCTATTCATGGGCGGCCTCGGC
>JAFNEO010000045.1 GCA_017886205.1 Candidatus Aminicenantota bacterium
AACATTTTTTGGCAATTATGCCCGCGATGACAGTATTGCGGTTGTGGAGTCTTTTTTACAGCGAATGCTAATCCCCCTGCCCTCTTGGGCAAGCAAGGGGGAAGAAAAATGTCGGAGGCGTATATCTTATGAAAATCCATGAATACCAGGCGAAACAGATTCTGAGTCAGTATGGCGTAGCGATCCCCCGCGGCGAGGTAGCCGAAACGGCCGCCAAGGCCAAAGAGATCGCCGCGAAGCTCGGCGGGCCGGTCGTGCTCAAGGCCCAGATCCACGCCGGCGGGCGGGGAAAGGGCGGAGGCATCAAGGTCGCCAAGTCCCCTGAAGAAGCGCAAGACCTGGCCGAAAAAATGATCGGGATGACGCTGGTCACGCACCAGACCGGCCCCCAGGGAAAGCTCGTCAAGCGGCTGCTCGTCGAAGAAGCCCTGGAAGTGGCCAAGGAGCTCTATCTCGGTATCGTCATCGACCGGGCCAAGGAATGCCCGGTGGTCATGGCCTCGACCGAGGGCGGGATGGAGATCGAGAAGGTCGCGGCCGAGCATCCCGAGCTCATCTTCAAGGAATGGATCGACCCGGCCGCGGGGCTGGCCGGCTTCCAGACCCGCAAGCTCGCCTTCAAGCTCGGGTTGAGCGGCGAGACCTTCAAGCAGGCGATCAAATTCCTCTTGAGCCTGTACAAGGCGTTCCAGTCGAGCGACGCCTCGCTGGCCGAGATCAACCCGCTCGTCGTCACCACCCAGGGGAACGTCCTGGCGCTCGACGCCAAGATGAACTTCGACGACAACGCCGTGCCCCGGCATCCGGACATCCAGGCGCTACGGGACCTGGACGAGGAGGAACCGCTCGAAGTCGAAGCCTCCAAGTACAGCCTCAACTACATCAAACTCGACGGCAACGTCGGCTGCATGGTCAACGGCGCCGGCCTGGCCATGGCCACCATGGACATCATCAAGTATTCGGGCGGCATGCCGGCCAACTTCCTCGATGTGGGCGGCGGAGTCACCGAGGAAGCCGTCACCAACGCCTTCAAGATCCTGGTCGCGGACAAAGACGTCAAGGCCGCTCTCGTCAACATTTTTGGAGGAATCGTCCGCTGCGACATGATCGCCAGCGGGATCGTCAAGGCGGCCAAGGAGCTCGGGACGAAGATCCCGATCGTCGTCCGGCTGGAGGGAACCAACGTCGAACTGGGCAAGCAGATCCTCAAGGAGTCGGGCCTGGCTTTCACGCCGGCCGCGAGCATGAAGGAAGCGGCGGAGAAGGTCGTCGCCCTGGCCAGGTGACGGAAGGGCAAGGAGAAGACCATGAGCATCCTCATCGATAAGAAGACGCGGGTCGTCGTCCTGGGGATCACGGGCGGCGAGGGGACGTTCCACGCCCAGCGCATGATCGAGTACGGGACCAAGGTGGTGGCCGGGATGACGCCGGGCAAGGGCGGCCAGACCCACCTCGGTGTTCCGGTTTATAACACCGTGGCCGAAGCCATGGAAAAGGAAGGCGCCAACGCGGCGGCCATCTTCGTGCCGCCGTTTGCAGCCGCCGACGCTATCATGGAATCGGCGGACGCCGGTGTCGCGGTGGTCGTCTGCATTACCGAAGGCATCCCGACCTTTGACATGATCAGGGCGAAGGCCTACCTCAAGTCCAAGCCGGTGTCGCTCATCGGCCCCAATACACCGGGGGTCATATCGCCCGGGAAGTGCAAGATCGGCATCATGCCCGGACACATCCACACGCCGGGGACGGTCGGGATCATCAGCCGCTCGGGAACGCTCACCTACGAGGCTGTACAGCAGGTCGGCAAAGCCGGGCTCGGCCAGTCCACGGCCATCGGCATCGGCGGGGACCCGATCGTCGGGATGAAGTACATCGACCTTCTGAAGCTTTTCAAGAAGGACAAGGGGACCGAGGCCGTCATCTTGATCGGCGAGATCGGCGGAACGGCGGAGGAAGAAGCAGCTGAGTACATCAAGAAGGAATTCAACAAGCCGGTGGTGAGCTTCATCGCCGGGCAGACCGCTCCTCCCGGGCGCCGGATGGGCCACGCGGGTGCGATCATCGCCGGCGGCAAAGGGACGGCCAAGGAAAAGATGGAAGCGCTCGAGGCGGCGGGAGTCTTTGTCGCTAAAAGCCCGGCCGAGATCGGGCTCAAGGTCAAGGAAGCCCTTAAATAAATAGGGGTCAGGTCTCAACAATCAACAATTCAACCGATGCAATAAAGATATTTGTTAAATGTTGAGACCTGACCCCAGAGTCCCCAGGCTAAAGGTTGATTTCCACACTCATACGGGCGACGACCCTAAAGACTATATCGACTTCAGCTCCGAGCAGCTCATCGACAGGGCCGCAGAGCGGGGTTTCGATGCTCTGGCCATAACTAACCACAACATTGTAACATTCAACCGTGAGCTCGAGGAATATGCCGCGGACCGCGATATCCTGCTCATCCCCGGCGTCGAGCTGACGCTCTCCAACAAGCACGTCGTCATCGTCAACCCGGACTTCAGGGAGGCCGAGGATTTCCGGTCGCTCGATGACCTGGCGGGGATCAGAAACGACAGGAACCTCATTATTGCACCTCATCCCTTCTATCCCGGGTTCAGGTGCCTCGGGTCGGACTTGGAAACGCACATCGATTCTTTTGACGCCGTCGAGTTCTCGTTCTTCTACAACCACCTCATCAACCCGAACAAAAAGGCCGTTGCGGCCGCTGATCATCATCGCAAACCGCTGGTCGGATCTTCCGACTGTCACAACATCTGGCAGGTCGGATATACCTATTCACTCGTCGAGGCCGAGAGGACGATCCCGTCCATCATCACGGCCGTCAAAAAAGGCAGGGTCGAAGTCGCCACCACCCCCCTGTCCATGCGGGCGATGTTCAGAGTAGGAGTCAACTGGATTCTGGGCGACAAACTGCGTGTTCATCTCCGGATATAGAAAACGAATCGTTCCGAACTAGAAGGAGAGGGCAGGACCGAATGCTCTGTATTCTCACAATCACGAGATAGAGGATAGAGTCCAACAGCCGGACGGCATTTGTAGAGCTGAGCCGAATTTGGTATATATTGGCCGAAAATGTCACTCTGAGGAGGTCTCATGAAAAAAACCGGAAATATTGTGTATGGCTTGGCCGTATTGGGTTTGGTCTTTCTCGCCCAGGGCCAGGCGTCTCAACAAACCCAGCCGACCCAACAGGCGCAGCCGCCCCAATACCAGCAGCAGCCCTCGCCCATAACGCTCGAGAAGATCGCCGATAGTATCTACCAGGTCAAAGGCGGAAGCGGCGCCAACGGCGGTGTCATCATCGGCTCAAAGGAGATCATGGTCATCGACGCCAAGATGAGCCAAGAATCGGCCAAGCAGATGCTCGCCGAGATCAAGAAAATTTCAGCCGTGCCCATCGGAATTCTTGCCTTTACCCACAGCGACGGCGACCATGTCAACGGGATCACCGGCTTTCCGGCCGACATCAAGATCTTCGCCCAGGAGGAGACGAAGCACTACATGGATGAGGCCTTTAAGGACGAAAAGCAGAGGGCTTATCTTCCCCTGATCAAAACCTTCGCCTCAGGGGGCCCTGAATACGACTTGGGCGGCCTGAAAGTCCAGCTCCTCTATTTTGGACCCGCCCATACGAGCGGCGATGCCGTCGTCTTCTGCCCCCAAGAGAAAGTCGCTTTTCTTGGCGACCTCTTCTTCGCCGGCCGGGACCCGCTCGTCCATCGCCATAAAAACGGGAGTTCGTTTGGACTGGTCAAGGTGCTCAACTCTGTGCTTCAACTTGATGCCGAAGTCTTTCTCAGCGGACACGCCGAAAAAGCCACCCGGTCCGACGTCGAAAACCTGATCAAGTCGATTGAGGAAAAGCAGGCCCAGATCAAGGCCATGATCGCCGAGGGCAAGCCTCTGGACGAGATCAAGAAGTTCTACAAAGTCGAAGACAGGCCGGCGGGACCGGGACGGCCCCAATTTCTGAGCCTGACCGAGGTGATCTACCTGGAGATCATGGAAAAGCAAATAAAACTACGCCCGAAAAGCCATAATGATCACTGAGCGGTGGCCCTTGGGATCACCTCCCCAGTGAAAACAAAGTAATCATAGACGAGACGGGCGATCTCGGCGATAATCCTCTCCACATCTTCGGCTTCATCCTCGGAGTCTTTGGTGAAGACGGTGAGAGCCACATGTCCGAGGCCGTCGGGAAGAGTGATAATCCCCGTGTCGTTAAATGTGCCCGCGATCGTCCCCGTCTTATGGGCGACGGGTGTCCCCGGCGGCAGCTCTCCCTTGATCCGCCCCTCCCCTGTCTGGCACTGGAGCATGATGGAGAGGATGAGGTCGCAGCTCTCCGGATTGAGGATCTCCTTCTTATAGATCTTATCCAGGAGCCGGTTCATGGCCGCCGGCGTGCTCTGATCCCGGGGGTCCAGGATGAACTTCCGTCTGGATTCACGCCTGGCTTCGGGGCTTCGTTCGGGCGTCTTCCGGGATTCGGCTTCGATTTGTTCGAGGGTCAATCCCCTGTATTTTTGATAATCCACGCCCATCCAGTCCATAATCAATTCCTGGCACGACCTGTCGACCGAGATGCCCTCGACCCCGTACTGCCTGAGGCGTTTGTTGACATTCTCCGCACCCACTTTGGCCAGCAGGACGTCGGTGGCCGAGTTATCGCTGATCATCATCATCAAGTTGATCAGGTTCCGGACGGTAAGCTTGATCCCCGGCGCAGTCAGGCTGGAGAGCATACCGCTTCCCAAGTGCTGGTCGGTCTTCTGGACGCTGACTTCGTCGTCGAGCGAAAACCGGCCCTCCTTGACCTGGGCCATAACCTCGACCAGGACGGGCACCTTGAAGGTGCTGGCCATGGGAAAGGGACTCCCGGCATTGAGCTCGAGACCCTGCCCGGACTCGAGATGCCTGAGCGCAACACCCACCTCGCCTCCGGCCCTCTTGATGACGCCCTCGATGCGCCTTCGCAGACGGTCGATGCGACCGTTGGGCGGGGCTGCGGCCAGAGCCGGTTTCATTTTGTCGCCCGGCGCTTTCTTTTCGTCCCCTTTCATTTCGGCCGGCGGCTTGAACTCAAACTTGATCGTCAGCTCTTTGGCCTCCCCGTTCCGGAGAAACCGGAACTTCGCTTCCCCATCCCAGGGTATGCCGGCCAAGTAGGTCCGCATTTCATTGATATCGGAGAAGCCGCGGCCATCGACGGACAGTATCACATCTCCCTTCTCGATGTCGGCGCCGAGCGCGACCCCGTCGATCGGCTTCCTCTCGATGACAATATTATCGAGCCCGTCCACCTTCTTGAGGGCGAGGCCGACCGCTGGATTGGCCGAACGCTCCTGTTCGGAAATCCCCCAGACGAAGTCGGCGAAGCTCCCGGAAACGGCCAGGCTGCGCTCATCGGCCGCCACCTCGACGGCCACGACGGTCCGGAAGGGCATCCGGTTCCTCTCGAATACCCGGCGATTGATACCCAGGTTGTAGAGAAGATGTCCGGACCCGGCCAGGACGATCATCTTTCTTTTCCCCTTTTCTGCGCACCTAATGGCATTGGCCGCCATGACCTCATCCCAGGCCGACTGCGCCCGGTACAGCCCCTCGAACATCTTCTCCAAGCCTTCCCCTTTCATGGCGTGGGGGATCTCGCTTGACTCGAAGATCGTCCGGATGAGCGTTCGGTGGTCCTGATCGGAGAAGTCGGGCCGGGAAA
Organism: Candidatus Aminicenantota bacterium; assembly: GCA_017886205.1. Lineage (GTDB taxonomy): Bacteria > Acidobacteriota > Aminicenantia > Aminicenantales > UBA8522 > UBA8522. The sequence continues at coordinate 5,726 of JAFNEO010000045.1, forward strand.
CCAGAGCTTTTTCCTCGTCGGAGAGGCCTTCCCAGCCTTTCATCCTTATTTTGGTGATGACCTCGCGGGGCGCGTTGAGGCCGAAGACCGGGATCTTATTATCCCTGGCAAAATCGAGGATCTTCTCGTAGTAGCCGTAATTCATGCTCCAGTTGACATACCATCTCACTTCACGGATGAGGTCGTCCTTGGAGAGGAGTCCCTGGCTCCACTTGTCCAGGGCCGGCTGGGTCTCGGCGGGCAGCATCTCCAAGCCTATGGCGATATTCGGGTCTTGGGTGAAGAGGCCCTGGATGACTTTGAGCTGAATGTCGTGCATGGCCATGTTGTCGTGGCTTTCCCCGACGTATACGAAGCGGCTGTCGTTCATCTCCTTGATCATTTTTTCAAAGGGCACCGGTTTTCCGGTGCGGGCCGAGACAATCCCGCCGGAGGTAACTTGGATGACCTTGCTTTTAAGCTTGGCGTCACCGATCGCCAGGCGGAGTGTCTTGTCTTCTCCTTCCGCTTTTTCCTGGCACAAGATGGCGGTTGAAACGAGTGCCAGCAATACGAAAAGAACAAAGGCGGCTCTTTTTCTGAACATCAATACGTCCTCCTCTTCAGTATCGAACCCGTATCATAGCTCCCGCCTCCGCTTTCCGTCAAACGCTAAGAAGTACGCTTATTCGGCTAATGAGCAAGTTGGGAATGGAGAAGCGACCTCTCAGGTTCAGCCTTCCCGGAGCGTTTTTCGAGGGGAGCCGCTCTGGCGGCCGGGAGGACTGTCTGAGCACGTGGAGAACTCATGGAGATGGACTAGAATGGAGACAACAAGCACTTGGCGTCAGGATATATCACGCGGAGTTCCGCAGCGCCGAGAAAAGCGTTCCGGGAACGGCGTTAAGAACCTGAGCGGGAGCGAGGACATTCCCAACTTGCTCATCCAGGAATGCTCAGCATGTCTTGACAGCCCGAAGCTAAGTCCTTAGAATTCGGGGGAAATGAAAGAGGGTGAGGGTCAGGCCAAGAAAACGGTCCGCGTCTTCGCCGCCGCCTCCTTCCTCAACGACCTGGGCTCGGACATCATCTATCCGGTCTGGCCCCTGTTCGTGACTGAAATCCTCAAGGCCAACATGGCCGTGCTCGGGTTCCTCGACGGCCTGGGCGAAGCCCTCGTCTCTCTCTCCCAGGCCGCTTCCGGATACGCCTCCGACCGGATCAGGCGCCGCAAAATCTTCATCTGGACAGGGTACCTGTGCGGTTCGCTCTCGCGGGTCGGGTATGCCCTCTCCAGCCTGTGGCCGCATCTCATCCCCTTCCGCGTCCTCGACCGGGTCGGAAAGATCCGGAGCGCGCCCCGTGACGCCCTGATCGCCGATGCCACGACCGAGGAGAACCGCGGCCGCACCTTCGGCCTGCTGCGCACCATGGACAACCTGGGCGCAGTCTGCGGCATCGTACTTTGCATCGCCCTCCTGCCACTCCTGGGCTATCGGCTGCTGTTTGCCCTGGCCGCGCTCCCGTCTCTGGTCGGGGCCCTCCTCATCCTCTTAATGATTCGCGAGGACAAGGGATCAGACCGGAAGATATTCAAGGGGCTTTCGTTGCGGGACATCGGGCCAAACTTACGGCTCTACATGCTGCTGAGCGGGATCTTTGCCCTCGGGGCTTTCAGCTACTCTTTCCTCCTTATCTACGCTAAGAGGTTCGGGTTCAAGACGGCCTTCATCCCGGTCCTCTACCTGACCTTCACGGCGACGGCCTCGCTCCTCTCACTTCCCTTCGGCCGGCTTTCCGACAGGATCGGGAGAAAGCGGGTCCTCATCCTGGCCTTTCTCTTCTGGGCGGCGGTCTGCGCCGGCCTCTTGACCGTTCACCGCCTCGTTTTCTTGCCTCTGATCTTCGTGCTCTACGGAGCCCATAAAGCCGCCCTTGACCCGGTGCAAAAAACCTTGGTCTGCGAGCTTTCGCCCCTGAGCTTCCGGGCGAGCTGCCTCGGCGGCTTCCAAATGGTCATCGGCCTGTGCGCACTTCCCGCTTCGCTCCTCGCCGGCTGGCTATGGGAACACGCCGGCCTTTTCGCACCCTTCTATCTCAGCCTCGGGCTCACGGCCGTCGCCTCTCTCCTTTTGCTCTTCGTCAAAGAGGGCTGAGCGGCCGTCTTGACTTCTGTCAGGGACCTACCTAATATGGGACAAGACTGCGGCAGGGCCGCCAGAAAAGAGGAGGACTCCGTCCATGGAAAAAACCGAGACCCTCAAAGACGGAAAAAAAGTCACCATCCGGCCGCTGACCCTCAAAGACCTGGACCGGCTGATGGCCTTCTACCGCTCCCTGCCCCCCGAAGACCGGAAATACCTGCGCGTCGACGTCACCGACCGCAAGCTGGTCGCCGAGCGCATCCGGCTCATCGACCAAGGGCAGGTCTTCCGGATCATCGCCCTCTATAAAGACAAGATCGTCGCCGACGGGGCCCTGGAGCTCAGCGGCGAGGAATGGCGCCGGCACCAGGGTGAGGTCCGGCTGATCGTCGCCCGTCCCTACAGGAGAAAAGGGCTGGGCATGATCATGATCCGGGAGCTCTACTTCCTGGCCACAGCCAGAAACGTCGAGACGATCGTCGCCAAGATGATGCGTCCGCAGAAGGGAGCCCAGACCATCTTTCACCGGCTCGGTTTCCGGGAAGAGGCCCTTCTCCCGGACTACGTCAGGGACCTCACGGGCAGGACCCAGGACCTCCTCATCATGGTCTGCAACCTCGGCGACGTGTGGACCGAACTCGACCACTTCTACAGCGATTCAGACTGGGAGCGCTGCCGCTAATCCAAGTTTTTCGGGAGACAGGGTGGGAAAAAACAGGAGGCTTTTCTTTTTCTTTAGCATCTTCCTGCTGCTCGTCCCCCTGGCCCACCCCCAGGAGCGCCCGAAGATCGGTCTCGTCCTATCCGGAGGCGGAGCCAAGGGCGTCGCGCACATTCCCGTCCTCAGGCTTCTGGACGAGCTCGACTTCCCCATTGACTGCATCGCCGGCACCAGCGCCGGAGGGATCATGGGCGGCCTTTACGCGGCCGGATATTCCGCGGATGACATCGAACGGACCTTCGCCGCCGTCGACTGGGAAGACCTCTTCAGCGACCGGCCGCCGCGCGGCCTCGTGCCCTATTTCGAGAAAAGGCTGGACGGCCGCTATCAGCTTGAGTTCCCCCTGCGAAAGGGAATCCCCTCCACTCCCCGGGGCCTGATCGCGGGGCAGAAATTCTACAGCCTTTTTTCTTCCCTGTTCTTTCCGCTTCCCGCGGACATCGACTTCGATGACCTCGCCATTCCCTTCCGCTGCGTGGCCGTGGATATCATCACCGGGAAGCAGGTGGTCCTGGAAAGAGGCTCTCTGGCCAGGGCCCTGCGGGCCACGATGGCCATTCCCACGATCTTCGCTCCTGTCGAATGGGATGAATACCTGCTCGTCGACGGAGGCTTGCTCAACAACCTTCCGGTCGACGTGGTCAAGGACATGGGCGCGGACATCGTCATCGCCGTCGACCTGGCCAACCCACTCAACCCCCGGGACGAGCTCGCCACCGCCGACAAGATCCTCGGCCAATCGCTCCAGGTGGTCGAGGTCGAGCAGAAAAAAAGCAAAATGGACAAGGTGGACCTCCTCATCTGGCCGGATATGAAAGGGCTGTCCAGCACGGATTACTTCTTCCCCGACAAGATGGCCAGAATTAAAGAGCGCGGCGAGGAGGCCGCCCGGAATGCCCGGCCCGCTCTCCAAGCGCTAAAGGAAAAATATGGCTTGACCCGCTCTCCGAGCAGGGATGGCGCAGAATCTCCGGGAGGCGGTCAGAAACGCGTCCTCGGACATGTTGTGTCTACGGGCAACAAGAATATTCCTTCCTCGTTCATCGCCAAGCTGTTCGGGCTGAAGCTCAACGACATCGTAGATGCCGCCCGGATCGCCCGGCGGGTGAACGAGCTCTATTCACTGCGCTACTTCGAGGATATCCAGTACGAAGTCTTTCCCAGCGACGAGCGGAAAATCGACCTCCGTCTGAGCCTCCGTGAGCTTCCCCGCGGGAATCTCCGGGTCGGGCTGCGCTACGACAACTACCACAAGCTGGTCGCGGCGGCGGGACTATACGCTACTAATTTCCCGTTTCCCGGTTTGCGGCTGGAGAACGAGCTCGAGGCCGCCGGCCTGACCAGAGTCCTCATCAAGGTCTCCTACCCGAGCATGACGCTCAACTTCCCCATCTACCCGCTGATCTACGCCCGCTATAAAAACGTTCCGACCCGGCTCTACTGGGGAGACGGCCGGATCATCACGACTTATAAGGACCGTTCCTTCTCATTCGGAGGCGGACTGGGTTTTCTTCTCAAAAAGAGCCTGAACCTGGAGCTGACTTATGAACTGGAGAAAATGAACATCAAGTCCCAGGCGGAGTTCGCTCCGCTGGAATCTTCTTCCGCTCTGAAGCACACCCTGAGGAAGATCGAGCTGGCGGCTACCCTCGACACCCTGGATGACCGCCGGGCCCCCAAGAACGGACTCCTGTTCCGGGGTCTCTACGAGGGCAGCTATGAATCGTTGGGGTCGGAGGCCGCCTTTGAGCGGGCAGAAGCCTCTCTGGATATCTACCGCACCCTCCGGGAAAAGAACACTGTCCGCGTGTACGGGTATTGGGGAACATCCCGAGGAGATGTGCCGTTCTACAAACAGCACAACCAAGGACGTCCAGCCACCTTTGTCGGGATGGCCTACGACCAACTGCAGGGCAACACGATGAAGATCGTAAGGGCGGATTACAGCTACAGCTTCACGAACCGGGTCCAGTTCAAGTTCATGGCCAATGTGGCGCTTGGTTTAAAGCAGCGCCGGCCCGACGTCATCTACTCGCCGGGAACTCTCTGGGGGATGGGCACGGGAATCGTGATCAACACACCCCTCGGACTTCTGGAATTGACCTATGGACTGGGGAGCAAAGGCCTCGGCGACCCGAGCACCCTGCAAAGCGTGGCCTATCTCGAGTTGGGCGCGCGGTTCTGAGAAACCGCTATTCCTCTTCCGGCCTGACCCGGCCTTCCTTCACCGCTTCGGCGATGATCTTCTGCTGGAGATGGGAGGGGACTTCCTCGTAATGAGAGGACTCCATCAGGAAGGACCCCCGGCCGCCTGTTATCGAGGTGAGCGTCGGCTCGAAATCCAGCATCTCGGCCATCGGGACCGTCGCCTTGATGATCCGCATGTTGCCCTTTTGCTCCATCCCCTGCAGCTTGCCGCGGCGGCCGTTGAGGTTCCCCATGATATCGCCCATGTAAGCTTCGGGCGTATAGACCTCCACACTCATGACCGGCTCGAGGATAGTGGGCTTGGCCTCCCTCATGGCCAACTTGAAGGCCTTGGAGGCCGCGATCTTGAAGGCGATGTCGGAGGAATCGACTTCATGATAGGATCCATCATAGAGGATGACCTTGAAGTCGACGGCCGGATAACCGGCCAACACACCCTTCTTCCGGGCTTCCAGGAGACCCTTTTCGACAGAGGGGATGAAGTTGCGGGGTATGGCGCCGCCGAATATTTTGTCTTCGAATATAAAGTCTTGGCCACGCGGCAAGGGCTCCATCTTGATCCAGACGTCGCCAAACTGGCCCCGGCCGCCGGTCTGTTTCTTGTGCCGGCCCTGGACGTCCGCCTTCCCCTTGATCGTCTCCTTATAAGAGATCTTGGGCGGTTTCAGTTCGACATCGACATTGTAGCGCTTCTTCAATTTATCCGTGATGATTCGCACGTGGAGCTCGCCGCCGCCGGAGATGAGCAGCTGGCTGGTGTCCGGGTCGCGCTCGAAGCGAACCGTCGGGTCTTCCTCGACGATCCGGTGGGAGGCCTGGGAGATGCGGTCCTCGTCGGCCCTGGACTTGGGCTCGATGGCGAAGGAGATCGATGGCTCGGGGAACTTGATGGGTGGCAGGGCGATCTCCGCTCCCTTAGCCGAAAGCGTATCGCCGGTGGACGTCACCTTGAGCTTGGCCGTGGCCACGATGTCGCCGCACTTGGCCTGGCCCGCCGGGATCTGCTCTTTGCCCTGGAGGAAAAAGAGCCCTCCCAGTTTCTCATCGGTCTCCTTGGTGACGTTGCTGACGATGCTGTCGGGGTTGAGCTTGCCCGAGTACACACGAAGAAGGGATATGCGCCCCGTGTAAGGGTCGGAGATGGTTTTAAAGACGAGCGCCGCCAGGGGTTCGTCGACGGACAGCTTGAGGCTCCCCGGCTGGCCCTTGATGGTCGCCTTGATCGATCCCCTCTCCACGGGCGAAGGAAGAAGCTCAATCATCCCTTCGGCTAGGGGCTGGCAACCGATGTTGGCCAGGGCCGAGCAGGCGAACACGGGGTAGAGCTGGCGGTTAAAAACCGCCTTTTTAAGACCGGAATGGATTTCTTCCGGAGACAGCTCTCCCTTGTCCAGGTATTTCTCCATGAGCTTTTCGTCATTCTCGGCTATCATCTCGATAAGCTCGTCTCTTTTCTTGGCCGCCTCTGTCCGGAGCGCCGCCGGGACCTCCTCCTCCCGGAACTTCCCGCTCTCGTCCTTCTCAAAAAGGAAGGCCTTCATCCGCATGAGGTCGACTACACCAACGAAATCCTTCTCCTCCCCGACAGGGAGTTGGGCGGCCACGGCCCGGCGGCCGAAAAACTGGCCGACCGAATCCAGCGCCCGCTTGAAATTGGCGTTCTCCCTATCGAGCTTATTGATGACGATCAGACGCGGGAGCTCATCTTCCTCGAGCATTTCCCAGACCTTTTCGGTGCCGACCTCGACTCCGGAGACCCCATCGACCAAAACAGCCGCGCCGTCGACGGCCCGCAGGGCGGCTTTGGTGTCCCAGAGGAAATTGCTGTATCCGGGGGTGTCGACGCAGTTGTTCTTGTGTTCATTGGCTTCGAAGAAGCAGACCGCGGAGTTGATCGAGATCTTGCGGTCGATCTCTTCGGGCTCATAGTCGGTGACGGTGTTCCCTTTGTCGACTTTGGTCAGCCGGCCGGTCACTCCGAAATCGAACAGAAGGGCGGCAGCTAGGGATGTCTTTCCCGAGGAACCATGGCCGACCAGGGCGACGTTTCTGATCTTGTCCGGGGGATAATCTTTCATCACGAAGCCTCCCAAGGGTTGGTGAAAAAGGCTCTGGCTCGCTATTCTGAATCCACTCGGCGCGAGAATAGAGCAGAGGATATATTACACTAAGAGCTGGGGCCATCTCAAGAAGAATTAGGGATGAATGATCTCTTGGAATTCCTGGGGAATAGGGGCGTAGAATTCCAGCAGGGTCTTTGAAACCGGGTGGGTGAAGACGATGTGCCAGGCGTGGAGGAAAAGCCGCTGATGCCTTATGGCTTTATCCTTTCCGCCGTAGCGGGTGTCGCCGACGATCGGGTGGCCGGCCGCGGCAAAGTGGACACGGATCTGGTGCGTCCGGCCGGTGACGGGCTTTATTTCTAGAAGCGTGAAATCCGGAAACGTCTTCTTGACGGAATAGAGGGTCAGGGCCGCTTTCGGCTTCTTGGTCCGGATGGAGATCCGCTGCCGGTGCCGGGGATGACGGCCCAGCGCCCAATCGATCCTCCCGTCGATCGTCTGGACATGCCCCCGGACCAACCCCAGATAGACCTTCTCCACTTCGCGCGCCTTGAACTGGCGCTTCAGCTCTGAGTAGGCCTTTTCAGTCCGGGCGATGACCATGACGCCGGAGGTCTCTTTGTCCAGCCGGTGCACGATGCCCGGTCTCTCGGGGTGCCCGACCCGCTCGATGCCGGGGAAATGGTGGATGAGCGCGTTGACCAGCGTGCCGGCCTCGACACCCGCTCCGGGATGGACGACCAGCCCGGCCGGCTTGTTGATGACGATAATCTGCTCGTCGGAATGGATGATTTCCAGGGGGATATCTTCCGGAAGAAGAGCGCTCTTCCGGCTCACCTCCCGTTCCTCCACTTCGACGACGTCTCCATCCTTCAACTTATGGGAGGGTTTTGTCCAAGTGTTGTTCAGACGAACTTTCTGGTCGGAGATGAGCTTCTGGATCTGGGCCCGGCTCAGCTCCGAAAGGTGGGCGGAGAGAAAAACGTCCAGCCGTCGGCCATCTCCGTGGGAGAGAGTGATATGGAACGTCTTCTCAGGCACTCTTTTTTCTCTTCAACCAGAAATGGAGAAAAAAACCGGCGCCGACACCGAGGATACAGAAGAGCTGCGGAATGGTCAGGCTGAGAAAGGGCGATCCACCGCGGATGAGGAAAGTGCGCTCCGGATGGTCTCCCCGGAAGTACTCGGTGAAGAAGCGGATGAGGGAGTAGTTCATAATATAAAAAGAGAAGACCTGGCCGTCGAAGGTCCGGCGACGCAGGATGATGAAGAGGATCAGGAAATTGAGAAAGTTGAGTCCGGACTCAAAGAGCTGGACTGGGTAAAGCGCTTTTCCGAGCGGGAGACCGGTGAGGTCATGGGCGTACTGGCTCTCGAAGACGACACCGAGCGGCGCTCCGCACTCCCGCCCGTAGCAGCAGCCGGCCATAAAGCAGCCGATGCGGCCAAACCCGTGTCCCAGGGCTAGGGCCGGTCCGGCCAGATCAGCCACCTTCCAGGTCGGGATGCGGCGGCGGCGGAAATACCATATGGCGAAGACGACACCGAAGGCAAGTCCGCCCTGGAAAACACCTCCGGAGCGGGCCAGGCTCAACAACTCGCCGGGATACTCCATATAGTAGGAGAAATTGCCGATGAGCAGGATGAGCTTGGCGCCGAGGAGCGAGATGAGGATGATGTAGAAGCCGGCATCGACGATCCGCGGCGCCTCGAGCCCCTGTTTCTTGGCTTGGACATAGAGGAACCAGAGGCCGAGGCCCACTCCCAGGGCTACCAGGAAGCCGTAGGTATGGATGGTCAGCGGGCCGATTCGGACGAGGATGGGGAACATGCGGGTTTCCTTACCAGGAATATGATTAAAAGGAGGATGGCGCCGATCGTGATGCACGAATCGGCGACGTTAAAGAAAGGCCAATGCCTGTTCCGGACATAGAGGTCGAGAAAATCGATCACGTAGCCGCGGCCCACCCGGTCGATCTGGTTGCCCAACGCTCCGGCCAGGATCAGCGAGAGGGCCAGCTTCATGCTCCGCTCGGCGGCGGGCGTCTTAAGGAAATAGTAGATGACGAGCGCCAGGGCGACGAGCGAAGCCGCAATCAGGGCCGGGAAGATGAACTGGCTGCCGGAATGCGAGAAGAAGCCGAAAATGGCTCCTTTGTTGCGGATATGAGTAAGGCTGAAAAAGCCCGGGATGACCTTCCGGCTGCCGAAGAGCGGGATCTGCTGGGCGATGAGCCACTTGGTCGCCTGGTCGAAGCAGAGGAGGAAGACGATAAAGGCCCAATAGGGAAGGTTTCTCCTCATGACAGTTCCCGGACCACGTCCTCGCAGCGCCGGCAGAGCTCGGGATAGTCCGGACTTTGGCCGACCTGGAGAGAATAGTTCCAGCATCTCTGGCACTTGGCGCCGGGCGCCCGGGAGATGCGGACGGCGAACTCCTCGCCGGACTCGATGATGACGGAAGAGACAATGAACAGGGCGCACAGGTCGCCCTCGTATTTGCGGACAAGAGCCTGTTCCGGTGGCGGGATGAAGAGGTGGACCTGAGCTTCTAGCGAATTGCCGATGAGCTTCTCCTCCCGCGCTTTCTCGAGCTCCTTGAGGACGGCTTCGCGCAGGACGATCAGCCGGTCCATCTCCCGTCCAGCCTCCCCCTCCAGCCACTTTCCCTCGAGGGAGGGGAAGGTCTCGAGGTGGATGGAATCTTCTTTCCCGTCAAAAAGAGGCAGGCTCTCCCAGGCCTCTTCGGCCGTAAAGGGAAGGATGGGCGCCATCAATGCCAGGGTCGTCCTGAGGATCTCGAACAGGGCAGTCTGGGCCGACTTGCGGAGCAGGGAGCCCTTGGCCGAGCAGTAGAGCCTGTCCTTGAGGACATCCAGGTAAAAGGCGCTGAGCTCCACCGTGAAGAAGCTGTAGATGGAATGAAAAACAGTGTGGTATTCGTACTCCTCGTAGGCTTTGAGGATGCGCCGCCCGACCTCGGCCATCTTTTCCAAGGCCCAGCGGTCGAGAAGGAGCAAGTCTTCTGTTTTCAACAGTCCCCGATCGGGAGAGAAGTCGGAGATGTTTCCGAGGATAAACCGCCAGGTGTTCCTAATCTTGCGATAGGCGTCCTCGAGCCGCTCGAGGATCTCGGGCCCGAACCTGGCGTCCTCCCTGTAGTTGAGCATAGCCACCCAGAGCCGTAGGACCTCGGCCCCATCCTTGGAGATGATCTCCTCGGGTTCGATGAAGTTGCCGAGCGATTTCGACATCGCCCTCCCCTGCTCGTCCAAGATGAAACCGTGCGTGATGCAGGTTTTGTACGGTGAGGCGCCCTTGGCGCCGACCCCGACGATCAGGGAGCTGTTGAACCAGCCGCGGTACTGGTCGTGGCCCTCGATGTAGACATCCGAGGGCCAGGGAAGGTCTTTCCTCCGGCCGAGCACGGAATGGCTCGCCCCGGACTCGAACCAGACATCGAGGATGTTGTTTTCCTTGTCGAACCTGGCGGAGCCGCACTGGGGACATTGAGTTCCGGCCGGGAGGAGCTCATCGACGCTCTTGGTGAACCAGGAATTGGAACCCTCCCTGGAAAATATGTCCGCCACCCGCATCGCGATCTCGGCCGAGGCCAGGATGGCACCGCAAGAGTGGCACTCGAAGGCCGGGATGGGAACTCCCCATTTGCGCTGGCGGGAGATGCACCAGTCGGGCCGCGCGCTCATCATGTTGGCGATCCGCTCTTCTCCCCACGGCGGGATCCAATTCACTTTCTTGATCGCATCCAGAGCTCTTTGCCGGAGGTTGCTCTGGTCCATCGAGATGAACCACTGGGATGTGGCCCGGAAGATGACGGGGTTCTTGCAGCGCCAGCAATGGGGATAGGAGTGGGTGATCATTCCTTCCTTGAGCAGACTCCCCTCCTTCGCCATATCGGCGGTGATCAAGGGGTTGGCGGCAAAGACGTTCTGGCCCCCATAGCGCTCGACCTGGGGAACAAATTTTCCCTCGCTGTCGACCGGCGTATAGATCTCTAGGCCGTAGGCGATCCCGGTAAGGTAGTCTTCATGCCCGTGTCCGGGTGCGGTGTGAACGCACCCCGTACCGTCTTCAAGGGTCACATAGTTGGCCAGGACGAGCAGCGAATCGCGGTCGATCCAGGGATGCCGTGCCTTTAGGCGGTCCATTTCTTTGCCCGAGAAAGTGGCCAGAACCCGGGCCGCCTTGAACCCGAGCTCTTCCGAGACGACGGGGAGCAGCCTCTTGGCCAGGATATAAACCTCAGCCCCGACCTCGACGGCGACGTAGTCATATTCGGGATGAAAGGCGATGGCCAGGTTCGCGGGCAGGGTCCACGGTGTGGTCGTCCAGATGAGGATGAACACGCGCTTTCCGGCGAGAGCCGGGAACTTGGCCGAAAGGTCGGAAACGAGCGGGAACTTCACGTAGATCGAGGGCGAGCGGCGGTCCTTGTATTCGATCTCCGCCTCAGCCAAGGCCGTCTGGCAGTGGGGGCACCAATGGACGGGCCTCAGCCCCTTGTAGACGTTACCCGAGGCGAGAAAGGCGGCCAGCAGCCGCAGGACGGCGGCCTCGTATTCAGGGTTCATGGTCAAGTAGGGCGCCGACCATTCGCCGAAGACCCCCAGGCGGACGAATTCCTCCCGCTGGATATCGATGAATTTCAGGGCGTATCTCTTGCACTCCTCCCGAAACTCTATGATCGACATGTCCTTCTTTTTTGCCCCCAGCAGCTTGTCGACATGGATCTCGATGGGCAGGCCGTGGCAGTCCCAGCCCGGCAAGTAGGGCGCCAGGTAGCCCCGCATGGACATCGACTTGACGATGAAATCCTTCAGGATTTTGTTGAGGGCGGTTCCGAGGTGGATCCGGCCATTGGCGTAGGGCGGACCGTCATGGAGGACGAAGGTCGGAGCCTTCTCCCGTTTCTTGAGGATGCGGCCATAGAGGTCCATGGCTGCCCATCTCTTGAGCATCTCGGGCTCTTTTTGGGCGAGCTTCGCCTTCATCGAGAAGGACGTCTGGGGGAGGTTGAGGGTGCTCTTGAAGTCCAGCTTGTCCGCCATCTTCGTCTCCGCTTCGGGTATTCGGTGATTATAGACCATCTCACCCGGGCACACAATACCTGTTGAAGCATGAGCGCGTTCGTCTTTCAGCCGGCGCGGCTGGGGGCCTGTTTTTTCTTCTGGAACAGGACGCGGACTCGGTTTCGGACGCAACTTTTTCCAGACTTGAGCCGTTTACAGAGATAGAAGAAGCGGCGCGGCTTTAGCCACCGCCAAAGAGGCCGTTTTCAAGGCCGGGCGAAAGTTGTATAATATGACGGTGAAGAGAAAAGCTTCTCTCTGCCTTCTCGTTGTCCTCTTTGTCCTTGGCGTCTTCTCTTTCGCCTTCCCACAGAAAAAGAAATCCTCCAAGGACCTCCCCGTAACTTATCGGAAGTGGCTTGAAGAAGAGGTCGTCTATATCATAACCCCCAAGGAAAAGGAGGTTATTCTGCAGCTGGAGACCGACCGCGAGCGGGAGATCTTCATCAACGCCTTCTGGCAGCAGCGCGACCCCGATCACCTCACTCCGGAAAACGAGTTCAAGGTAGAACACTATAAGCGGCTCGCCTACGCCAACCAGTTTCTGGGGAAAGAAGGCCCCGGCGCCGGCTGGCGGTCGGACATGGGCCGGCTCTACATCATCCTGGGAGCGCCCCAGCAGATCGAGCGCTACGAGAACCTGACCGAGATCTACCCGGTGGTTATCTGGTTCTATGACGGGATGGCCAAGTACAACATTCCCAATTCGTTCTATATCATGTTCTTCAAGCCATCGGGGACCGGGGAATACGAAATCTACTCTCCGGTCCAGGACGGGCCGGCCAGCCTGTTGATCCATTATAAGGGCGACTCGGCCGACTACACCACGGCCTATAACCAACTCCTGAACGTGGATCCCACCATCGCCGACGCCTCGCTCTCCTTCCTGCCCGAAGAGTCCGGACGGATTCTCTCTCCCTCCATAGCTTCAGAAATCCTGGTCAGCAACAAGATCCCGAGCATCCCTCGAGAGTCGGTCAAAGATACGTACGCTGAGAAGCTGCTGGCCTACAAGGATGTCGTCGAGGTCGATTACACGGCCAACTACATTGACAACGAATACTTCGCCGCGGTCATCCATGAAAAGAGCGGCATCGCCTTCGTCCATTACCTCATCGAGCCGGCCAAGCTCACCTTCATCCAGTTCGGCGATCGCTTCCGGGCCAACCTCGAGGTCAACGGCAAGGCGACGGACCTGGCGGGAAACACAATCTACCAGTTCGACCGGACTATCCCGATCGACTTCAGCCAGGAGCAAGTGGAGAGCGTCCGGCCCAAGCTTTTCAGCTTCCAGGACCTCTTCCCGCTCATCGAAGGACGCTACAAGCTCAATATCCTCCTCAAGAACACCATGTCCAAGGAGTTCACTTCCGTGGAGCGGGACATTACCATCCCCCACCTATCCGCTCCCAGCCTCAGCCGGATGGTCCTGGCCAACAAGATCATCCCGAATTCGGCCTACCGGGGGCAGAACAAGCCTTTCTTGATCGGGGACACCCAGCTCGTGCCCTCGCCGAGGAACGACTTCACCCCCCAAGACAAGCTCTATGTATACTTCCAGCTGCTTGGCCTTGACCAGGACCTCAGGGACGGCGGGGTCCTCGAGTTCACAATGTCCAAAGAGGAGCAGAAGATCTCCTCGACCACCAAGCCCCTGGCTGACTACCCCGACAAAGCCAATATCCTGGAAGAATTATCCCTGGCCGGCCTGACCTCGGCCTATTACCGGATCAAGGTCTCACTCCTGGGCCGGGACCAGAAGGAAGTCCTGTCCGAGCTGGCCGACTTCTTCATCTCTCAACGGCCTGTCTTGCCCAGACCCTGGGTTCTCTCCCTTCCTCTCCCCCCGACCTCAGATCCGCTCTTCGCCAATATCCTAGGGAATCAATTACTGAACAACAAGGACAGCGGCCGGGCCAAGACCCTGCTCGCCGAAGCCTATCAACGGAATCCTACAACGAGCCAATATGCCTTGGATTACTGCCGCATCCTCATGGAGGACAAGGAATATCAAAAGATCAAGGAAGTGGCCGGTCCGTTCCTCCAGACCGAAAAGCAATTCGATTTTCTTCTCTACCTCGGCCAGGCCTCCCAAGCGCTGGGTGAGCTGGCCGAGGCCATCGCCCGCTACAAAGAGTATCTGGCCCATTTCGGGGCGAACATCAGCGTGCTCAACGCCGTCGGCGACTGCTACTATCAACTCGGCAACTGGGAAGAGGCCCGGATCGCCTGGCAGAGGTCCCTGGAGATAAGCCCCAAGCAGGAAGAGGTCAAGAAAAAACTGGACTCTCTCAAGGAGAAAAAATGAGAATACGGTGGGCCATCCTCGGGGTCGGCTTGATCTTCCTTTTCTCATGTGCCATGGGGCGAATGCCGAAGAACCTCGCTCCTGAAGAACAGGAATTTTTCTCCAACGTCCGCTACATCATCAGCGGCCAGGAGAAGAAGGCCTTCCTCGGCCTCCCTCCCTCCGAGCGGTCCCGGTTCATCGAAGAGTTCTGGAAGAAGCGGGACCTCGACCCCAGCACCGAAATCAACGAGTACAAGACCGAGTACTTGAAGCGTATCACTGAGGCGAAACATCTCTTCACTGAAGGGGGGACGTCCGGCTGGCTCACCGACCGCGGACGGATCTACATCTTGCTCGGGCGGCCCGAGGAGAGGGAGACCTACCCGCGGGGATACGGTTTCTACGACAAACCGAGCGAGGTCTGGCACTATGGCTTTTACCTGATTTACTTCGTCGACTCCCGCTGGAACGGGAACTTCGAGCTCGTCCCGGAGAGCGCCCGCATGATGGCCGAGATCAACAGCGCCCAGATGCAGCTCCGCTCCCAGGAGACGGTCGGCCAGGGGAAAGCCCTGGCCGATTTTGAGGTCGATGTCCGGAAGACATCCGACCGGGAAAGGCTCGTCGTTGTTTCGATTCCGTACAAGGACATCTGGTTCTCGGCCGAAGGAAAGGAGTTCAAGACGAGTCTTGAGCTCACTTGGGAGGTCTACGACGCCGCCGATAAGAAGATTCAAGAAGGCTCGAAGACACACCCTCTATCGCTGACGCAGGAGCAACTCAAAGAACTCCGCGGCAAGGAATTGCTCATCGAGATTCCCCTCGATCTAGAGCCGGGGGATTATCAGGTGGCCCTGACGCTCAAGAATCTAACTGACCAGAACCAGGTCAGAAAACGCATAAAATTGACAGTATAAAGAGAACGGAGGCATTCATGAGGACATCCCGATGGCTTTTCTCTGTTGCACTCGTCCTATCATTCTTCATCGGCGTTCAGCCGGCGGCCGCCCAAGGGGGGCGGGGAAAGGGCCGGGTTCAAGGACTGGTCCTGGATGAAGCCGGAACCCCGATCGCTGGGGCCAAGGTGCTTATGGAGTTACTGTCTAAGGAGACGGCGGAGCGCGTAGAGACCACAGACAAGGACGGTGAATGGGCGATGATCGACCTGGGCTCGGGCAACTGGCGGCTGACCGTAAGCTTCGAGGGATACATCCCCACGACCACGACGGTTTTCATCAGCCAGCTCCAGAAGAATCCCAAGGTCATCCTCAAGTTGAAGAAGCCGGAGATCGACAAGGATGCCGTCATCACGGATGAGGCCTCACTGGCCTACATCGAACAGGCCACCAAGCTCTTCAACGAGAAGCAGTACGACCAGGCCCTGGTCATTCTCGAGCAGTTCCTGGCCCAGAATCCCAAGGCCTACCAGGTCCAGCTCCTCATCGGAGACTGCTACCGCGAAAAAGGGGAGGTCGATAAAGCCATCGAGATATACAACAAGGCCGTCGAGGAAGCCAAAGCGGACGAAAAGATGGGACGGCAGGTAACGGCCAAGGGGCTGGCCGCGATCGGTGACTGCTACGTGAGGAAGAACGATATCGCCAATGCCCAAGTCTTTTTCAAGCAATCGATCGACACCAACCCGGACAACGAGACCCTCGCCTATACCGTCGGAGAGGTCTTCTTCTCCAACCAGAAGCTGGACGAGGCCATCCAGTATTTCACCAAGGCGACTGAGATCAAGCCGGACTGGGCCCCTCCGTACCACAAGCTCGGCCTGGTCTACTTGAACAAGACGGACTACGATAAGGCCAAAGAGAATTTCGCCAAATTTCTAACCCTCGAGCCGGAGGGTGAACTGGCCGCCCAGGTGAAGAGCATCCTCGAGTACCTGGATAAGATCAAGAAGTGAGCCCGGACCGGGCCATCACTGGAGGAGCTTCTCCAGGGCGAGCAGCTCCTGTTGCGCGCCGCGGATTTTGGCTTCGTCTTCGCCCTCCGGATTTCCAAGGTATAGCTTCAGGTAATAAACCGCATCCTTGATATTGCCCACCTTCTTCAGAGCCACTGTCAGATTGTAGTAAGCGACTGGAGTGGGATGGATCTCTACGGCCGCCTTTAGGACGTCGATGGCGCTGTTTATGTCGCCGGCATAGCCGTAGGCGATTCCCAGGTCCTGCAAGACCTCATAGTCCGCGGGATTCTCCTGTTTGAGACGCTCGTAGACGGCGATCGCCTCTTTCAAGTTCCCGGACGTGGCCAGGTTCATGGCATAGGTCTTGCGGAGGAAGGTGTTTTCCGGCTCGCCCGCCAAGGCCTTCTCGAGAAAACCGCGGGCCTCCTCCTTCTTTCCCATGATATCGAGGATCCAGCCCGAGGCGAGCAGCCCGTCGAAGTACTCCGGGTCGATGACGAGCACGGCCTGCCAGGCGTCCAGCGATTTCTGCAGCCGACCCATGACCATATAGGTGTGCGCCAGACGGGAGAGGAGAGTCACCGAGCCGGGGAGGGCGGCGAGCCCGCGTTCGAGGATGCCGACGGCCTCGTCGAACCGGTTCATCTTGGCCTGGATGAGGGCAAGGTTGATGTAGTTGACCGGGGATTTGGGGTTGAGTTCAAGGATTTGCCCGTAGACCTTGGCGGACTCGGCGAAGTTCCCTTCCCTCTCCAGGATCTCGGCCTTCTGGCTCATCCGGAGCTCCTCCACCATGTCCTTCGGGTCCGGAAGGGGCCCCGAGGGAACGCCCGCCGTCTGGTCGACATATCCCAGGGACCGCAGTTTCTCCCGCTCTTCTGAGGTCAGTTCCCGCTTGGCGGAGGCGAGCCCGGATGAGGAGTTGGCGATCGTCTCCTCCAGCCGGCTGCGCATCTCCCGGGCCTGCTTGCTCTCCTGGACGATGGCGTTAACGGTCTCTTCCGGGTCGGTCCTTAGGTTGTAGAGCTCCGGCCTCGGTGCTTTGATGTATTTCCAGTCACCGTCCACGAATCCGATGAGCTCCGACCAGCCGTAGTTTTCACGGGGAAAGTAGGTTTCCAGGTAAGTGCTCAGGTCTTTTTTCTCGCGGCCGGCAAGGTAAGGCAGGAGGCTCGTTCCCTGGATTTCGCTCGGCACAGGCAGGCCGAGCATATCGAGGATCGAGGGAGCGATGTCGATGAGTCGAACCCGGGACTTGATGACGCCGCCTTTGGGCAGGTGACCCTCGGCCGAAAAGATCATCGGCACCCTGAGCGTCCCGTCATAGAGGAAAATCCCGTGGCCGGACTCGACCTTCTCGCCGAAAGCCTCGCCATGGTCTCCGGCCAGGACGAGGAGCGTCTTTTGCAGGAGGCTTTTCTCGCGCAGAGCGGCCATGACCTGGCCGACATAATGGTCCATGTAGGCAATCTCGCCGTCGTAGGGGCTGTCGGCAAAATCCACGTTGTAGGGCGCGGGCGGCTCATAGGGAAGATGGGGGTCGAAAAAATGGACCCAGCAAAAGAAGGGCTGTTTCTCAACGCTATCGAACCAGCTGCGGAAAGCCGTGTAGACCTTCTCCGCTTTCCTCTCGGCGTTCAACGGCTTGAAAGCCTCGCCTTCGGTGAGCCGGTCGTCGTAGACGTCGAATCCCTGGTCGATCCCGAGCCGGGAATCGACCGTGAACGAACCGACAAAGGCCGCCGTCTGGAAACCCCGGCCCTTGAGGACTTCGGCCAGCGTAGTCACTTCGGCGGGAAGAACGTAGGACCCATTGTTATGGACCTGATGATAGAGAGGATACGTCCCGGTCATGATCGAACAGTGGGAGGGGGTAGTCAGGGGAACCTGGCAATAGACATTCTCAAACCGGACCCCGGCGGCAGCCAGGCCGTCCAGGTTAGGAGTCCTGGCCCGGGTAGAACCGTAGCAGCCGAGCCGGTCGGCCCGGGTGGTGTCGAGGGTCACGAGGAGGACATTCAAGTTGCTGTCCTGTTTGATTTTAGCTCCAGGTGCGAGAAAACGAAAAACGACAAAAGCCGAGAGTACGATGAACAATATGGCGACAAAAAGAAGGACAGGCTTCAGCCGGCGCCGGGCCTTTTCTTTCTCCGGCGCGGCCTTATCGGCGGATTTTTGAGGCAACCGTTTCTTGACATCGTCCTGGAATCCGGATTTCCTTTGGAGTGCTTCCTCAGCGCGTCTCTTCGATTGCTGTTTTTTCTTATTCCGTCTTTTCTTGCTCATTGTATGCCTTCTTATTGACACTCTTGGGATTGATCGTTATTCCTTCCCTCACTTTATACGAACTGGCGCAGGGCCCGGACATTCAGCTTTTTTCTTGAATATCCCCTCCCTTGATGGGAGGGGATAAAGGGGAGGGTGATTCCAGGCACCTTTTCATTATTATTTCAAGGATCTCTTCAGTTTTTTTAAGAACATCGTTATTCCAAAATCTCAGCACTTCGAAACCTTTGGTCTTGAACCAATGGTCTCTCTCCTGGTCTTTCTCTTTATCAACGGAATGCTGTCCTCCGTCGATCTCTATGATAATCTTTTTCTCATAACAAACAAAGTCCACTATATATTTGCCTATCGGCTCTTGCCTTCGGAATTTTAGCCCCTGCAGTCGCTTAGCCCTCAGAGACTTCCATAGTGTGTTTTCTGCATCAGTCGACCTCTTTCTCAATGTCCTCGCGAAATCACCTTTGTCGGGACACATTTATTCTCACCCTCTCCCTAACCCTCCCCCATCAAGGGGGAGGGATAAAAAAAAACCCGCCTCCCCCGAAGGGGAGGCGGGTTGGAGCGTCTGCTTGTGCTTGTGAACTAGAAGATGAACTTGACGCCGAGCCGGACGGCGATCGGGCTTTGGAAATCCATTTTCATCTTGTACTGAGGGTGCTGCACGAAGTTCCAATCGTCGCTCGTCAAATCCCAGTTTTTGCCGAGAACGGTGTCCTCGTCGACTGTGATATTCTCGTACATCCGGTACGCATACAGCCGCCGGGCGATCTTGAGGTCGAGGATGTTGTCCACGTTGACGTTGAAGTTGAGCGTGTACTTACCGAGCCTCAGGTTGTACTCGGCATAGACGTTGGCGAACCAGAACAAGGGCGTCCTCTCTTGTACCAGATCGTTGCCGGTTATCCCTTCTCTCGAATAGCCGCGGCCGTAAGGATACCAGTAGACGTCCAGGATGGACCAGGTCTCGGTGAACGGCACGCCACTCATGGCGTTGAGGACCGCGCCGAGGGTCAGACGGAAGGGGAAGGTGTAGGCGCCGTAGAACTTGAAGAAGTGGGTGCGGTCGGTGGGGAGCGGGCCGTCGATGTAGGACAGGTCCTTGGTGACGGCCATGACCCAGTTGTCGAACATTCTCTCGATGTAGGGTGCGACGCGTCCGAACTCATCGGCGGCCGCCAGGCCCGAGCAATTGCCCTGCAGCCGGCTCCAGGTGTAGGAGAACCCGCCCAGCCAGTTATTGGACAGTCTCTTGTCGATGCTCAAGTTGAGGCCGTAGTAATCGCGCTTGGCCTTGGGCGTTTCCGGATACTTGACGTCGAACTTGCCGGTTCCGTTGCCCACGTGGAGGGTGTAGCCATAGCCGGGGTTGGATTCGAAGTATTCCTCTCCCGCGGCGGTGATGACGCCCACGTCCTCGATCATGTAGCGGAGGTGCTTGTAGACGAGCCGGGCCGTGAAGGAAACATTCTCCATCAGCAGCTTCTCGACGCCTCCGGAGAATTCGTCCTGGCTGACGGGCTTAAGGGATGGGTCGGTGCTCTCGAAGGAAGGAATGCGCCAGTCGAGTACGCCCATGAGCTCAGCACTAGCGGGGGGCATAGCGCCCCATTGATTCCAATTGTAGTCGTTGAGCTTGTAATAGGCGCTCTTCCACTTGAACCCGCCGTAGGAATCGGCCGCCATGTAGGTCTTGATGTTGTCGTAGTAACGGCCGAAAGTACCGAAAACCTTCAGGCTGGCATCGCCGAAGATATCGTAGACGAACCCGACCCGGGGAGACAGCTTGTCTCCGAACTTGAACTCCATCGGTCTCCAGTTCTCGAAGCCGGCGGGAAGGCTGGCCGTGTAGGGAGGCACGTACTCTGACTCGGCCCGTAAGCCGAGGTTCAGAGTGAAGCGGTCGGCGATCGTCCAGCTGTCCTGGAGGTAGAGGGCCCAGCGCTCGTTGTAGACGTTATAGAAGCCGCCCAAAACCCCGGTAGTCTCGTTACCTCGGACTTCAACGTAGCCGTATGTTCCAGTTCCGAAGTTGCGGCCCTGTCGGATGCAGTTCTGGCCCCAATAGAAGTAGGTATCGGGATACTGCATGTTGACCGTGCTGTCCTCGTCCTGACCCTGGCGGACATAGCCGACGCCGGCTTTCCAGGCGTGCTCGCCGGCGAGGTTGAGGTAGAAGGTGAAATCGGCCTCGGCGTGGTTCTTGTAGGCGATGTTCTTCTTAATCTCGTAGATCCGGCCGTGGGTCTGCCAACCTAAGGGTCTCTGCAAATCGGACGGGATCTCGGGGAAACGTGCTGTCCCATAACCCGTCAGTAATAGGCGGGCGGAACTGGAATTGACCAGTTGATTGGTGGTGTTGTAGAAGAAACGACCACCGCGCAGGTTGATCATGAAGTTGTTGCCGAAGGTCAGGTCGGCAAACCCGGCGGCCGAGTAGTTGGGATAGCTATAACCGTATTCGCCATAAACATCGGTCAGGCTGCCCGTGCCGTCACGCGCCGGGAGATTGCCCTTGTACTTGGTGAAGTTATTGACGAACGAGGCTCCGAGGCGCATGAAGCTGATCGGCTGGGCCGTGACCTTGACCTGGAAGTTGTACTGGTAATTTTTCTGGGTGAACTCGTCGCTTTCTTTCACATCGGCAGTGGTCAGCCAGTCGATCGTCCGGGTGATCGGATTACTGACCGGAAGGACCGAGCCGAAGAACCAGAGCCTGTCCTTGAGGATGTAGCCGCCCAAGCTGAAGCCGCCTTCATACCTGTGGTTAAGCTCCTTCCCGTAGAGGTCCTGGTAGTTGACGTATTCGGCCGTAGGTGTTGCGATTAAGGGGTTGATGCGGAGAGTATCTCTCTCTTTTCCTGTCAGTTTCGACCCTTCATAGAAGCCGATGAGCTCACCGTGGAACTCGTTGCCGCCCTGCCGGGTGACAACGCTGATGACACCGCCCAGGGCTCCGCCATACTCGGCCTGGTAGCCGCTGGCTTTTATCTGGACTTCATCGACGAACTCGAAGGCCGCCGACTGCTTGCGCTGTCCGGTCCTGGTCTCGGTGATGTCCGTGCCGTCCATGTAGAACATGTTCTCGGCACCGGAAGCGCCGTCGACCGAAAGGCCGCCCAGCCAGGGCTCAACGTTGACGCCCGGAACGGCCGTGGCCAGGGTGTCAAAGTTTCTTCCGCGGGGAAGGATTTCGAACATCTCTTTGGTCAGAGTCATGCCCTTGACCGTGCTCTTGACATCGATCAGGGGCGACTGTCCGATGACCGTCACTTCCTCTTCCAGGGTGCCCATCTCCAGGATGACATCCAGCTTGACCGTCATTTCCAGCTGGACGACGATCCCTTCTCTGGTCAGGGGTTTGAATCCCTGCAGATTGTAAGTGATCTTGTACGTCCCGGGCTGGAGGGCGAACAGACGGTAGATGCCCTCGGCATCCGTCACGGTCGTGGCCTTACCGATAAATTTCGGGCTGGTCGCTTCGACGGTGACGCCGGGAAGGGCATTCCCGTCTGAATCGCTGACCGTGCCGTAAACTCTACCGGCAGGAGCCTGGGCGGAAAGCATTCCGCTGACAGCGAGGATGCCAACTAGAGCGAGTAAACAATTGCGCCATTTACTCACTATTTTTCCTCCTTTTTCTCCTAATTCAAAAGAACTTTTCCTCGAGCGGATAATCGTAATCCGCTCCGAACTCCATCCCAAACGCAGTTCGATACCTGCTGATTCTCACCTCCTTTTTCCTGTAGCTAAATTTTTTCATATGCATACACAACAATTTTGCTTAAATATTTGCAAGATATATGCCAGATTTTAAAAACTCTATCTCATTTAAAATGAATAACTTAAATATCAAGCGCCGAGACCATTATTCAATTTTTTGAATTTTCTCCAAATTATTGGATTTTTCAATATAATCAACTCTGGATTGACGTTGCTTCTCCTTCTATAATTATGAATGAACATCCCCATGGAACCCGGAAAAATCCGGCTGCAAAGAAGCCGTCGTCTCGTCTATCGCCGGGCGGCCGGCGCGGTCCTACTTTCATTCGGGTTTACGGCCGCCCTGGCCGCGCCCTGCGGACCCGAGCCGGTAAAGAAATATCTCGCCATCCTTAAACAGATCCACGCCGAGGTCAAGGAGATCGGGCCCTACCCCGACGAGGATTTCATCCGCCGGGAATTCTTCGTGGGCGAAGACGATGATGACACGAACAAAGACGTCCATGTCTCCGTCCTTATCCAGCCCTTGGAATCGAAAGAGACGATGACGATCCGGGTGACCGAGATGGCCAAGGACCCAGGGAATCCCCGGGCCAGGCTGGCCAAGACCTCAAGAATGCTGACTTGCCTTGTCGCCGAGGACCGGTTGGAAGTCCAGAGCTCCGACTACGAAGAGAAAGACCTAGCCGAGCTTGTGCCTGAGATCCTCACAGCCATCCAGAATAAAAAAAGACTCCTCAAACTTAATCTTTGCGAAAGTGGGCGCCCAGGCTGACCGTGTTGGCCAGGGCCGCATGGGTGATCATCAGGGCCACCTGGATCCCGTGCTTCAGCCCGACTACTTTGGGGTCCATCTTCGCTTCCTTGTAGAACTTTTCGATCCGGTGCCGCAGATACTCCAGGTCCGCCTTGGCCCTTTCCAGCCTCTTCCTGGTGCGGATGATTCCGGCATAGTTCCACATCGTCGAGCGGATGCTCAGCCAATCCTGGTTGACAAGAGCCGGGTCGATCTCTTCTTCCCTGTCCGGATAATACCAGGGATGAATTTCCTCGGGCTCGTAGGGCAGCGCCGGGTCGAAATGGGAGGCGATATCCTGGGCGGCCCGCGTTCCCCAGACCAATCCCTCCAGCAGTGATGTCGAGGCCAGGCGGTTCGCCCCGTGGACTCCGGTGCAGGACACCTCTCCCACGGCGTAGAGATTGCGGAGAGAACTCCTCCCCCAGCTGTCGACCAGGACGCCGCCGCAACAGTAATGGGCGGCCGGCACTACGGGGATCGGCTCCTTGGTGATATCGATGCCATATTCGAGGCAGGTCCGGTGGATGTAGGGAAACCTCTTCTTGATGTCCACCTTGGCATAGGAGGCGAGGTCGAGCAGGACATAGTTCGAGTCGCTGTTGGTCATCTCTTCGTATATGGCCCGCGACACTTCATCGCGCGGGGCCAGGTCGCGCCGGTCGCTGTACTTCTCCATGAAGGTCTGGCCTTCTTTCGTTTTCAGGCGGGCGCCCTCTCCCCTCACCGTTTCCGAGATCAGGAAGCCGTCGGCGTCGCGGTGAAAAAGCGAGGTCGGATGGAACTGGATGTACTCCATGTTGACGATGCGCGCCCCCCCCCGGTGGGCCATGGCATAGCCCGCGCCGATGGCCTCGCGGGGGTTCGAGGTGTAGAGGTAGACAGCGCCGCAGCCTCCGGTCGCCAGGATGGTGTAAGGAGCGAAAAAGATGTTGACCGCGCTGGCGGTGTTGTCTAGAACATAGGCCCCGATGCACTGCGGTTCGCGGTAGTAGGCCATCAGGTTCTTGGAATGGTGGGGGACGGTCAGTAGGTCGACGGCCGTGCGTTCCGTGAGCAACGTGACATTGCCGTAGCTCTTCAGTGCCTCAACGAATTTCTCTTCGATCGTCCGGCCCGTCGTATCCTTGACATGGAGGATACGGCGGCGGGAATGCCCGGCCTCTTGGGCATAGTCCAGGTCGTCTTCGCTGCTCCGGGTGAAGGGGATGCGCAGCTCTTCGATCAGAATCCTCTCGACGAGCTCCCTGCCCAGGCCGGCCAGCACCTCAACGGATTCGGGGTTGTTGATGCCGTCGCCCGTCTTGATGATGTCCTCCTTCAGGAGCTGGGGGTTGTCGTTTTTCCCCAGCGAGACAATCCCGCCCTGAGCATAGAGAGTGTTGGATTCCTGGGGCTCTGATGCTTTGGTGATGATGTTCACGCGGAGGCCGCGCTTGGCCGCCTCCAGGGCCGCGCTGGCCCCGGCAATCCCGCAGCCGATGACCAGGATGTCCGACCGGAAAACACGGTTTTTAGGCATTGTGCCTTCCCCTTTTGAATTCGAGGCTGATATCGACCGAGCTGAAGGAATGGGTCAGGCCGCCCACGGAAATGTATTCGACGCCCAGCTCGGCGATCCGCCGCGCCCGCCTCAGGGTGACTTTGCCCGAGACTTCGACCGGGACCCGGCCCTTGAGCCGGCGGACGATAGTCCGCATCCCCCCCAATGACATGTTGTCGAGCATGATCCTATTCGCCCCGGCGGCCACGGCTTCTTTGGCTGCTGCAAAGTCGGCGACCTCAACCTCGATAACTGTCCCTCGCTCGACCTTCTCTCTGACCCTCCGAACGGCTTCCGAGATACTGCCCACGAGGGCCAGGTGGTTGTCCTTGATCAGCACCATATCGGAGAGGCTCGAACGATGGTTCTCACCGCCTCCCATCCTGACCGCGTATTTCTCGAGGCAACGGAGGGTGGGCGTCGTCTTGCGCGTGTCCATGATTTTGGCGTCCGTCCCGGCCACGGCCTCGACAAACCGGCGGGTCTTGGTCGCGATGCCCGACATCCGCTGCAGAAAATTCAGGGCCGTGCGCTCGCCTTTGAGGAGAGAGATCGAGCGGCCCCAAACTTCGGCCAAAATATCTCCCGCCTTGAAAGCCCGGCCGTCGCGGGACAGACGGCGGAACCGCACCTCGGGGTCGATCCGCTCGAACACCCGGCGGGCCACACCGAGTCCGGCCAGGACACCAGCTTCTTTGGCCAGGAAAATAGCCCGGGACCTGGACGCGGCAGAGAGCAGGCTCTCCGAGGTAATGTCGCCCTCAGGAATATCTTCTTTCAGGGCGGCGTCGATGAGCGGATCCAAATCGGTATAGCGAAGTCTCATTGCCATTGATTATAGAGGGCCTTCCCGGTCCAGTCAAACAGGCTCGGATATGGGGTTCGTCAGCCCGCTCAGTCGTCCACGGACTTCCTCACCCATACCCTTCGCCTCAACCAGCGAAGAAAAAATGGCTGCCCAGCGGAAGGCAATCAACCACGTCAATCTAGTGAGATTGCATCTCTTTCCCAGATTCTAATTATTCGGATTGACTGGAACTCCCAGTGAGTTAAAATAGAGTCGCGATGGCGGATAAGTTCAAAGGGTACGTCCAGGTTTATACCGGCAACGGCAAAGGCAAGACGACCGCCGCCCTTGGCCTGGCGCTCCGGGCGGCGGGGCACGGCCTGCGCTCTTACATTGGACAGTTCCTTAAGGGACAGGTCTACGGTGAGCTCGCCGCCGCCCGCAAGCTCAAGCCTTTGATCACTATCGAGCAGTTCGGCCGGAAAGGCTTTGTCCATGTCACCGAGAATCCCGATGAAGAGGACATCCGCAGGGCCAGGGCGGGACTAGAGAAATGCCGCCGGGCCATGCTTTCGGGACGGTTCGCCATCGTCGTCCTGGACGAGATCAATGTGGCCCTGCACTTCCGCCTGCTCGGAGAAAAGGACGTCCACGGCCTTCTCGACCAGAAGCCGGCCGAGGTCGAAGTCGTGCTGACCGGCCGCTACGCTCCGCCCTCTCTCCTCAAGCGTGCCGACCTGGTCACGGAGATGAAGGATAAGAAACACTATTATGCCCGGGGAGTGAGGGCCCGGGCAGGCATCGAGAAGTGACGGAAGTGGAGACGCCGGCGCCCGATGGACAGAGCGAAATTCGAGAGCCTGGTCGCTGAAGCGCTCGCTTCCCTCCCCCTGAAATTCCGGGAGCGTATCGAGAACCTGGCTGTCATAGTCGAGGAGAGGCCGCCCCGCCGCCGCTCTTCGCGAGCCCCGGGCAGCATGCTGCTCGGACTTTACCACGGCGTTCCTCTCAAGGACCGCGGTTCCTACTACGGCAACATCCCGCCCGACGTCATCGTCATCTACCAGGAGCCGATCGAGCGGATCTCCGCCTCGGAGGATGAGATCAAGGAGCGAGTCAGGGAGGTCGTGTTTCACGAAGTCGGCCATTACTTCGGGCTGAGCGAGAAAGACCTGCGGGACATCGAGGATTGAGAGGGAACCCGGAAAGGAGGCCGTCATGGCCAAGAGCTTCGAAGGCGTCTTTGCCGCTTTGACGACGCCCTTTGCCGGCGACGAGATCGCCGTCGAAGGGTTCAGGAAAAACATCCTCCGCTGCAACACGACAGGCCTCGCGGGCTACGTGGTCCTGGGGTCGACAGGTGAAGCGGTCCTGCTCGGTGATGCCGAATCGGAGAAGCTCGTCGCCGCCGCCCGGGCGACGAGCGCGCCCGAGATGAAGGTCATCGCCGGAGCCTCCCGGGAATCGACCCGCCTGACCATCGAATTCGCCAACCGTCTGGCCGAGCTGGGGGCGGACGCCGTCCTGGTCAAGCCCCCTCACTACTATAAATCACTGATGAGCCCGGATGTGATCAAGCGCTACTATTTCGAAGTCGCCGACAAGTCCTCGGTCCCCATGCTCATATATAACATTCCCCAGAACACGGGAATCTCGGTGGAGCCGTCCACCATCATCGAGCTCTCTCGCCATCCGAACATCGCGGGTGTTAAGGACAGCTCGGGAGTGTTGTCCAACCTCACCGACGTGGTCCCCGAAGCCCGGCCCGATTTCCGTTTCTTCCTGGGAGCGGGAAGTCTTTTCCTGGTCGGACTCCTGCTCGGCGCGAGCGGCGGCATCCTGGCCATGGCCGCGGCCGTCCCCGAGCTCTGTGTCGAGGTCCAAACCCTGTTCCGCCGCGGGAAACTGGCCGAGGCCCGCAAGCTGCAGCTCGACCTCGCGCCGCTCAACAAGGCCCTGACCCAGACCCTGGGCATCCCCGCGATCAAATATGCCCTCGACCTCCTGGGGTATGCCGGCGGCGCCCCCCGTCCTCCCCTGCTGCCTCTGGATGAGACCGGAAAAGCGCAGGTCCGGCGTCTACTGGCGAAGCTCGGCCTCCTGGAAAGCCAGGCGGAATAGAGATGGCGGCCGGTAGGTAAAAGCGAGGAAAAGGGTGTCGAATTCAAGACGGAAGTTCATGAAAAACGTGGCCCTCGGAGGCCTAGCCTCCCTGTCGGGCTTCCTCGGTACTTCGAAGGCCGCCCGGGCCCAAGAGTGGAGACAAAAGCGGGGCGAGATGTGGTACCGACGGCTGGGCCGGACCGGCCTGTTCATCTCGGAGATCAGCCTCGGGGGGAGCCCCCTGCCCGATTGGTCACTCTTTCGCGAGATCATCGAGCGCGGCGTGAACTATATCGACACCTCCACTTCCTACAGCAACGGCAACAGCGAGCGCCAGATCGGCCGTCTCATCAAGGAAACCGGCCGGGACAAGGTGTTTGTCTGCACCAAGTTCCATCTCCGCGGCAACTGGGACGAGAATTCCATCCTCCGGTCGGTCAGAGGCAGCCTGGAGCGTCTGCAGACGGACTACCTGGACGTGCTCTCCGTCCACGGCGCCGAGCGACCGGAGGACCTGGTGGATGAGAGAGTGGCCGGCGCCTTCGAGCGGTTGAAGAAGGAGGGGAAGTGCCGGTTCTGCGGGCTGTCCTGCCACTCCAACCATGAGCGCGTGGTCCGGACGGCCGTGGACTGCGGCCGCTACGACATGGTCCAGGTCGGCTACAACGTCTTCGACATCGAGGAGCCTTCCCAAGACGTCGAGACCTATGATGACTACCTCGGGGTCAGCCGGATGAGAGATCTGATCCGGTATGCGGCTTCGCGCGAGGTCGGCGTTATCGCCATGAAAACGCTCAAAGTCGGGGGCCGGCGGCAGAACCTGGACCGATACCGCGCGGGGACGTCCTCTCTCTTTCAGGCCATGCTCAAATGGGTGTTGGAGGACCGCGATGTCTCCAGCGCCGTTACCGAGATGCTGAACCGGCAGCAAATGGAGGAGGACCTGGCCGTGGCCGGGACGGCCCTGACTTCAGAAGAGAGGTCCGCCCTTTGGCTTCATGTGGCCGAGAACGGCCGCGATTACTGCCGCCTCTGCGGCCGCTGCCGCGAACAGTGTCCCTCCGGTATCGCCACTTCAGATATCCTCCGCTTCCTGGCTTATCACGATAGTTATGGAAAGGCGACCGCCGCCAGGACGGGCTACTCAGGATTCTCGCCAGCGGAGACGGCTCTCGCCTGCCGGGACTGCGGCTCGTGCGAAAAGGCCTGCCCGTATGGTGTACGAATCAGGGCAAACATCAAAAAGGCGCACGCCACCCTCATCTCTTGATACCGGTTTGAATGAGTCAGCCGGTTCCCAGGATTGAAAGGAGCGACCGTGCGGCCGGCTTCGAACGGTTCTCCCCTGCGTTATCCGAGCCTTCGGCTCAGGCAAGGCTGACTGCCGCACAAGAGACCGCTCTGCTGCCGTTGCTACCTTCCGGTCCTGGCGGGGTTCGCAGAAGGTTCTTTGCGCAGGGCCCCGACCGTCAACGCCTCTCGCCCGGACACAGACCAGAAAAGAACCGGCCTCGGCCAGGCCTTCGACCCCACTGGAGCGGGTTGTGGGCTACAGGGCACCGCTAGCTCCCCGTCTAGCACGGTCGAGTCTATTATACCCCGGCGGGAAAGGAATGGAAAGATCCCAGCGCGATCAGAACCGGTAGGCCAGGCCGCAGCGCAGCAGCAGGCCGTCCCAGAAACCGACTTCGGCCTTCAGCATGAGTCCCTTGTATACGTTGCCCTTGACGCCGAGGGCGGTGTGGAGAAGGATAAAGCGGTCGAGCTCGATCTCCCCCTCTTCCCGCAAATCGTCGAATGTCTTGGTCTCGTCACCCGAGATACTGCTCTGGGCGCTGCCGCTGCGGTAGGTTCCCGTGTAGACATAAGCGGCCGTGCCCTCGAGCGGGCCGATCCCCAGGCCGAGAACGAAATAAGGCGTAACGCGCCAGGAAGGGACGAAATCCCAACGGAAGCTCAGGTTGGTCGTCAATGGATTCGTCTCCACATAAGCGTCTCCCTCGACGGTGGCCGCTGACCCGTCGGTGTACCTCTGGGTCACAGGCCCCTTCATCATCACCTTGATCCTCGTCTTTTCGAGGGAGAAGCCGATGCTCATCGAGCCGCGTCTGCCCAGAGGATAGTAACGGACCTCGAAGCCGTAGTTGGAGCCTTGGGAATCAAGAGACAAGCTGTGCTCATAAGAAGAGGGGGCCAGCCCATTTCCGTAGATGGCCCTGAGTTGGTCGGTCACTTGGTCGCGGATTTCGTTGGCGGCTTTCTTGGTCAGCGTGCCCTCAAAGGCCCCCTTGGCCGGGTCGATGCTCCAGGCTGAAAAATGGACGTCGATTTCGAAGTGGCCCCCCTTCTTTTCCATGATCCCTTCCGGGATGACCTGCTGCTCTTGTTCGGCCCCGAGCTTTTCCTGCGCCTCCGCGGCGGCCTCGGCTGGAGCGGACACGATTCCCTGTCCGAGTCTTCCCTCGTTCTCCTTTTTTATCTGATTGAAGAGGTCCACATAGGTCTGGGGATGGAAAAGAGACGAAACCTCTTTTTGCGGGTCGTTCTCCAAGAGTCTGAGAATATATTTCTTGGCATTAGCGGTGTCGTTGAGGTAGAAATAGCAGAGCGAAAGGCCCATGTGCGCCCGGGAGAGGTTCATCTTACTTACGGAGGTCTGGACGACGCGGAGATAGTCCTCGACGGCCTTCTGATAATCGTCTTTGGCGTAGGCGTCATCGGCTTGGACAAGGAAGGACGCGGCTTGAGCCTCCCTTTCCCGGGCGGTCTGGGCGGCTAGGATGAGGGGCGCGGAAAGCATCGCGATCAGGATGATCCATCGGGGCAATCTCTTCGGCATCATTCGTCCTCCAAAATCAGGTTCGCGTCAAAAAATCACCGCCATATTACAAATTGCTTCTCCTTTTGTCAAAGAAACCGTCCGCCTTCATCAAGTCGTGGGACCCCCCTGGAGCGGCCGGTTTCATTGACAGGGAGGGGAGGGAGCGGGTATTATGGATGAAGAAGGAGAGAGACGATGTTCTTCTGGGATTACACATATTTTCTTATTATCCCGCCTCTTCTTCTGGCCTTTTATGCGCAGGCCAGAGTGCGCAGGACCTACGCCAAATACAGCAAGCTCGCCGCCTCCTCGGGCATCTCAGGAGCTCAGATGGCCAAGGAGATCCTCAACCTGGGCGGCGCCGGACAGGTGCCCGTTGAAGAGACGTCCGGACAGCTCAGCGACCACTACGACCCGCGGAAAAGAGTCCTCCGTCTGTCGGCCGGCGTCTATGAAAGCAAGTCCATCGCCGCCCTCGGCATCGCCGCCCATGAGGCCGGACATGCCCTCCAGCACCACACGGGGTATGCCCCCCTCAACCTCCGCAACGGCATTTATCCCGTCGCCAACTTGGGCTCGACTCTGGCCTTCCCCCTCTTCCTCATCGGCTTCTTCATGAGCCAGAAGGGACCGAGCATCCTGATGGACATCGGCATCCTTCTGTTTGCCGGGGCCGTTCTGTTCAGCGTGCTCACCCTGCCGGTGGAGTTCAACGCCTCCAAGCGGGCGATGGCCCTGCTGGGAGAGCGTGGCTACCTGAAAGGCCAGGAGCTCGACGGCGCCCGCCGAGTCCTCTCGGCCGCCGCGCTGACCTATGTCGCCTCCACGGCCATGGCGGCCATACAGCTCCTCCGTATGTTCCTGCTCCGCCAATCACGGGACTAGACGCTCCCGGGATCTATGGACTGATAATCGGCGCCCCTTCGGCGTCCTTCCTGAGCCGCTGCAATTCTTGACAGCCTGGAGAGCAAGTGATAGATAGAGGTCTATCTTTTTTTCCAAGGAGGCTTCCATGAGGAGAGGAACCGGCAGCCGAGAGATCTCTGTCGCCACACTCTTTATCGCGTTGTTTCCCCTGATCAGTGCGGCCCAAACTTCCCCTGAGCAATTCCTGGGGCACAAGGTCGGGGCCGACCGAAAGCTCGCCGACTATGGTCAGATCAAGGCCTATTTCGAAAAGCTGGACCAGGAATCGCCGAAACTCCAACTCTTCACCATCGGCGAATCGACGTTCAAGAGGCCGATGATCATGGCCGTGATCACCGCGGAAGAGAACATGGCCAAGCTCGACCGCTACCGGGAGATCGTCAAGAAGCTCCGCGACCCGAGAACGCTGGCGGCCGAGGAGGCGAAGAAACTGGCGGCCGAGGGCAAGGCCATCCTTCTCATCACCTGCAGCATCCACGCCTCGGAAATCGCCGCTACCCAAATGGCAATGGAATTCGCCTATAAGCTGGTTACCGGAGATACACCCTTTGACGCCGACCGCGTCCTCCGCGATGTCATCGTCCTCCTCGTGCCCTCGCACAACCCCGACGGCAACCAGATGGTTGTCGACTGGTACAGGAAGAATCTCGGCACAAAATACGAGGGCGGCCCCATGCCCTGGATCTACCATCACTACGCCGGCCACGATAACAACCGTGACTGGTTCATGTTCAACCTGCCCGAAACAAGGGCCGTAACTAAGGTCCTCTACCACGACTGGCTCCCCCAGATCCACATCGACGAGCACCAGATGGGCTCGACGGCGGCGCGCCTCTTCATCCCGCCGTTCATGGACCCGCCCGTTCCTAACGTCCAGCCTCTTCTCTGGCGGGGCGTCAACCTCTGCGGCGCGAGCATGGCCTATGACCTCCAGAAGAACGGATACAGAGGAGTTAATCATGGCCGCAGCTTCACCGGCTGGTGGATCGGCGCCTGCGACGACACCTCCTGGCTCCACAATGTTATCGGACTTCTCAGCGAGATGGCCTCGGTGAAGGTCGCCACGCCCATCTATGTCGAGCCCAACGAGATCCCGCAATCCTACTACGAGAAGAGGATGGAATTCCCGGACCCCTGGCCGGGTGGCTGGTGGCGGCTGCGTGATCTCGTCGACTACGAGCTGACCCTGTCGCTGAGCCTGGTCAAGACCGCGGCCATGCATAAGGAAGATCTCCTGTTCAACTTCTACCAGATGTACAAGAACTCCATCGAACAGGTCGACAAAAACCAACCCTACGCCTTCGTCGTCCCGGCCTCCCAGCACGACTACCCCACGGCCCTCCGGATGATCGATATCCTGATGACCGGAGGTGTCGAGGTCGATCAGGCCAAGGCGGATTTCGTGGCCGGAGGAAAGGTCTACCCGGCCGGTTCGTTCGTCATCAAAATGGCCCAGCCCTACAAGCCCTATGCCTGGGCACTCCTCGAGCGCCAGAAATACCCCGACCTGCGGCAGTATGCGGGTGGCCCGCCGGTCCCCCCCTATGACAATGCCGGGTGGACGCTTCCGCTCCAGATGGGAGTGGCCTGCGACCAGGTGGATGATCCCTTCGAAGCCCCGCTTATAAAGATAGAGAAAGTATCGGCACCGGCGGCCATCCTCCCTAACAGTAGCGCCTCATACTCCGTCCTCGACTCCCGGGTCAACGCCTCCTACAGCGCCGTTTTCACGCTGCTCAAGGAGAAGGCCGAGGTCTATCGATCTACAGAGGCCGTCAAGGGACCTGGTTTCGAGGTGCCTCCCGGGAGCTTCCTGGTGAAGAACGGCCCGGCCGTTCAGAAGACTCTGGCGGCATATGCGGACAAACAGGGTCTCCGCATCTACGGTTTGACCGACATCGCGGCCGTTCCCAAGGCGTCCCTTAAGAACCCGCGCGTGGGGCTCTATCAGTCCTGGCGGAGCAATATGGACGAGGGTTGGACGCGCTACGTCTTCGACGACGTGGGGATCCCCTATACGACCATGCACAATGACGCATTCAAGGGACCGAAGGACAAGAAGGTCGACCTGAGGGCCGGCTATGATGTGATCGTTTTCCCGGACGAGGACGCCGAGATCATCAAGACGGGGAAGATCGACCCCACCTCCGAGTATGCCCGGTATTTTATGGGCAACTGGCCTCCGGAATACGAGGGCGGCATCGAGAAGGAGGGGGTGGAGGCGCTCAAGGCCTTCGTCGAGGCCGGCGGCATCCTGGTCACCTTGAACAACGCTTGCGGGCTGGCCTTCAAAGAATTCCAGCCTCCCGCCCGCAACGCTCTGGAGAAGGTGGAGCGTTCCAAGTTTTTCTGCCCGACTTCGCTCCTCCAGATCATCGTCGACAACACGAGCCCCCTCGGCTACGGCATGCCGCCGAAAGCGGCGGCCATGTTTTCGGACGGTCTGGCCCTGAGCACCTGGGTTCCTCCTTCAGCGGATTGGGACCGCAAGGTAGTGGCCACTTACTCCGAGAGCGACGTCCTCCTCAGCGGCTGGCTACTGGGAGAGGACATGATCGCCCGGAAAGCGGCGGTCGTCGACACACAGTACAAGAAAGGCCGGATCGTCCTCATCGGCTTCCCCTGCCAGAACCGGGCGCAGACCCACGGCACGTACAAGTTCCTGCTCAACGCCCTGCTCTATCCGCAGCCCGAGGGCAACTAGGGCCGCCGTCAGATTTGGTAAAATAGAAATTGTCGATCTTTCATTCTGAGGACGGAGGTCGAAGAGATGGCGGAAGGAAATCGAAAGAAGCTCTCCCTGATCGTCTTCAGCGGCGACCTGGACAAGCTCTTCGCCGCCTTCAGCATCGCCACCGGCGCGGCCGCCTCGGGCATGGACGTGGTCATGTTCTTCACTTTCTGGGGCCTTCGAGCCCTCAAGAAAAAAAAGGCCACTGGCCGGAGTCTGTTCGGGCGGATGCTCGGCCGGATGTACGGAGGTGACATCGAGCGGGCGATGCCGAGCCGGATGAGCTTCGGTGGGATCGGGCGCTGGATGTTCAAGAAGATGATGAAGGCTAAGCGCGTCCCCTCCCTGACCGAGCTCCGGCAGACGGCCATCGACCTCGGGGTGAAAATGTACGGCTGCCAGACAAGCATGAGCATCATGGAGATCCCTAAGGAAGCCTTGATCGACGAGGTCAACGCCTGCGTGGGCGTCACCCATTTCCTCGAACAGGCCCAGCAGTCCGACATCAACCTGTTCATCTGAGGTCTCGTTTTTTCTTGCTTGGAAAGACATTCTCCTATACAATGAGCCCAGGAGCTGCGACTAATACTATAGGCGGTGCATCCTACCTTGGGGATCAGAGAAATTATCCGGGCTAAGAAGCGGGCGGATTCAAAAACGCCTCTCCGGCCCGATCCCGAACATCTGGGCAAGCTCCTGGCTGCCGCCGAAGCCCGATTTTTCAACATCATCGGCCGGAACGCCGATTCCATCCTGATCGTGGACCCAACCGGAACGGTCATGTTCGCCAACCCAGCCGCCGTCGAGCTCTTCGGACGAAATGACCGGCCGATCCGCGGCCGGCCGTTCGGTTTTCCGCTGGCCGGCGGAAAAACAACCGAGATTGAGATCCCCTCGCCGGGAGGGCCGGGGCGGACCGGCGAGATGCAGGTGGTGGACATCGAATGGCAGGAACAGCCGGCCCATCTCGTCACGGTCCGGGACATCACCGAACGCAAGCAGGCCGACGAGCTCCGGCACGAGATTGAAAAGCACATCCGACTGGACAAGCTCAAGGACGATTTCATCAACACGGTCTCCCACGAGCTCCGCACTCCCCTCTCCATCACCAAGGAAGCGATCAGCCTCATCCTGGAGAAGGCAACGGGAGAGATCAACGTCCAGCAGAACGAGATCCTGGGCATCGCCAAGAACAACATCGAACGACTCGCCCGGATCATCAACGGCCTGCTCGACGTTTCCAAGATCGAGGCCGGAAAGGTGGAGCTCCACAAACAAGAGGTCGACCTCCAGGTTCTGATCCGCGAAGTCGCCCAGGGCTTCGTGGGGAAGGCCTGGGAGAAAGGCCTCGAACTTCGGCTGGTCCTCCCGGAAAAGACCATCCTGATCTACGCCGATGAGGACAAGTTGAACCAAATCTTCACCAACCTCCTCGACAACGCCGTCAAGTTTACCGCAGAGGGGTCGATCGAGGTCTCTGCAGCCGAAGGCTTCAAGGAGATCGAGTGCCGGGTCCAGGACACGGGGATCGGCATCACTCCGGAGGGCCTTCCCAAGATCTTCGACAAGTTCACTCAATTCGGCCGGAAAGACGGTCCGGGGGAAAAAGGAACGGGCCTTGGGCTTTCGATCGTCAAAGGGCTGGTGGAGGTCCACGGCGGGGAGATCCGGGTCGAGAGCGAGCTCGGCCGGGGCACGGCGCTGACCTTTACCCTGCCCAAACTGAGCTTCGAGGAGAAGCTCGAGGAATACATCTCCGGTATGATCCAGGAAGCGGCCGACCGGAAGGGCGTCTTCTCCCTCCTTGTCTTCACCGTCCGGGAGCTGGACGATCTCCTGCGGCGGTCGCCGGAGAAAACCGAGTCGGCGATGAAAGAGCTGGACCAGGCGCTCAAGAAGTCCCTCCGCCGCCGGGCGGATACGGTCATGTACAACCAAGGCCGCTTCTACCTCATCCTCCCCGAGACCAAGCAGAAGGACGCACCTTTCGTCCTGGAGCGGATGAAGGAGAATCTGAAACAGGCGATCGCCGCTAACGATTTTATCAAGGACATCATGATACCGGAGACGGAGATTCTCTCCTACCCCGAGGACGCGGTCGAGCTCGGAAAGCGGCTGACCGCCGTGAGGTAATGCCGATGGCCTGGATCCTTGTCATCGAGGATGAGCCCGACCAGGTCAAGCTCATCAGGCTCCGCCTGGAGGCTCGCGGCCATCGAGTCCTTATCTCGGGCAAGGCCAAGGAAGGGATCGAGCTGGCCGCCCGGGAAAAGCCGGACCTCATCCTGCTGGACATGATCCTGCCGGATATGCACGGACTCGACGCCGCGATCAAACTCAAACAGAATCCCAAGACGCGGCCCATCCCGGTCATCGCCATCTCGGCCGTCGGCTCGCCCGATTTCACCAAGGCTTGCCTTCAGGAGGGCATCGTCGCCTATATCCGCAAGCCCTATAACCCGCGGGAGCTCTTCAAGACTATCGAAAAATACGTCCGACCCGGGGAGGCACCCAAAGTGGATAAGCCCAAGCGGGCCGCGGCCGCCGAGAAGAGCTATCGGGATAAGCTCTCCGAGATCGAGAAGCAGTTCAAGCAAAAGCCTCCCGCCGTTCATCCCCCGGCCCGCCCGAAAAGCGAAGCTCAACACGAATCAAATATCGACAAGATGCTCAAGGGTGCCCTGGCGGATTTCCGGATCCCCGCCGAAAAGAAACTCTCTGCCCGAGCATCCACTCCGGTGCCGGCCGCCGAGCCCGGGCCGCGGCCCAAGCGTATCCTGATCATCGACGACGATACGTCGTTCGGCCGGGTCGTCTCGGCACGCCTAGCTGGCCACGGATACGAAGTGAGCCACGCTCTCGATGGGATCAGCGGTCTGAAGCAGGCGTTCCAGAGAAGGCCCGATTTAGTCCTCCTCAACCTGATCCTTCCGGCGGGGGGCGGAGAGACCGTGCTGGCCAACCTCCGCAAGTATCCGGAATCGGGCCACATCCCCGTCTTCGTCATGTCAAGCCTCCTGTCATCGAAGAAGCTCGAGGAGAAGACCCGCGAGCTCGGCGCCCAAGGCTTCATCTCCAAGCCCATCGACCCCGAGGACCTACTCTACATCATCGAGTCCGTGATTGGAGGGTGATTATGATAGCCAAGAAACGGATCTTGGTCGTCGATGACGAGATGGATTTCGTCAAGATGCTCCAGGCCAGGCTCCGGATCGAGGGCTACGAGGTCCTGGTCGCCGAGGATGGGATTAAGGGGGTCCAGATCGCTCGCAAAGAAAAGCCCGACCTGATCATCCTCGATATCATGATGCCGGGCATGGACGGACACTCGGTCTTTGACACGCTCAAGAAATCGATCCTCACCTGGTCCATCCCGGTGATCTATCTCACCGCCAAAACGAGCCAGGCCGACGAGCTCCTGGCTATGGAGAAGGGGGCCAGGTATTACCTCACCAAGCCGTACAACCCGGCCATGCTGCTGGAGATGGTCAAGAGCGCCCTCGCCTCCGACGACCAGGCCGAGAAGAAAGAGGGCCGGGTCTTGGTCATCGACAAAGACTTAACCTTTGCCGGCGACTGCGAGGCCAAGCTCAAGCAGGCCGGCTACGAGGTGGTCCTGGCGCCCACGGCGGAAGAGGGGCTCCGGTCCGCCCGTGGGTGGAGCCCCGATATCATCCTCCTTGATTTCCAAACTTCGCACGATGATACCCACGCCAGCATCAAGGTCATCAGCCACGATGATACGCTGAAAGACATCCCCCTCTTTATTCTCGCTCCGCAAACGATCATGGAAAAGACAGACCCCCAGACCGCCCACCTGGAGAAGTTCATCGCCAAGCCGGTCAGCTACGGCCAGCTGCTGGAAACCCTCCAGGGCACGCTGCGGATGAAGCGGTCCCGGGACAGGACCCGCCCGCCGGAAGGCCGTTGATCAGTCCCCGCTCAGGATCGCGGTGGCCTTCTCGACATCCGAGACATCCAGGATGATCGAGGTGATATTCCCTTTCCGGCTGAGCGTCCCGTAGCAGTACTCGATATTAACCCCCCGGTTGCCCAGCCGGGTCGTCAATTCGGCCAGGGCGCCGGGACGGTTCTCCAGGTCGACCTTCAGGACGTCCCGGAGTTCCGTCATGTAGTTCAGCTTATTGAGCAGCTTGACAGCCTTGCTGACATTCTTGATGTAAAGCTTTGCGGTATCGTGGAAGACGCCGATGGCTTCGATGTTGATCTCGTTCTCGGCCAAGTGGCTGCACAGCTCGCCCAGGGTGGACGGCCTGTTCTCCAGGATGACAAAGATTTCGGTTATCCTTTCCATGTTTCCCCCATATCGAGGAACATTCTCCTCTCTTTAAATGCCATAAGACGGGTGCTCAGGTCAACTCTCGTCGAATATTTTTCCTGGGTTGAGGATGCCATGGGGATCGAAGAGCCGCTTGATCCCCCTCATCAGTTCGATCTGCTCATTGTCCAGGACCAGGGATAGGAACGGCTTCTTAACCAGCCCGATGCCGTGCTCTCCGGAGAGGACTCCTCCCCTCGCCTTGGCGTCGACATACAATTCCCCACGGATTTTCTCCACTTTGTCCCTCCATTCCTCCTCGGGGACCGGGATCATTTTCCCTTCCACGTACCTGGCCTTCATGATGTGGGTGTGGACGTTTCCGTCCGCGGCATGGCCGAAGGTGGGCAGCCAGATGCCGTATTTCCGGGAGACCTCGCGGATGCGCCGGACATGCCCGGGAATCTCGGCCCGGGGGACGCAGATATCCAGGATCTCGATCGTCAGGGACTTGATGGCCTCATAGATCTTGCTCCGGATTTCGAGGACGAGACCCTGTTTGGTCGGCGTGTCGGCGATGAAGACGTCCAGCGCGCCTTTCTCGAGGCAGACCTCGGCCACCACCTGGCTGAGCCGGTCCATCTCTACTTCGCTCGGCGCATCGAGGATGACGAGGAGGCATGTCCGGCCAGCCGAGGTCGGCCAGCGCTTGTCGAGGTATTCCTCGGTAATGCGGATGACCTCCTGCTCGATGAACTCCACCGCCATGGGCAGGATCTTCCGGCCCATCAGGAGCGGCACGGTCTCGATGGCGCCGTCCACGTCGTCAAACGGGATCACCAATGACCGGCATAGGGGGGCGGCGGGCAGGAGCTGGATGACGGCCCGGGTGATAATCCCCAGAGTCCCTTCCGACCCGACCAGGAGGTGGAGCAGGCTGTACCCAGTGCTGCTCTTGACCAGCTTCCCGCCCAGGCGGATGACATTCCCTGTGGGAAGGACGACTTCCAGCCCGCGGACATAGTTGCGGACGACGCCGTACTTGACCGCCCGGCTCCCTCCGGCATTGGTGGCGATGAGGCCGCCGATCATGGCGCTCTCGTCCCCGGGATGCGGCGGGAACGAAAGACCGGCTTCCTCGACCGCCCGGTAAAAATCCCCCAGCGTGACACCCGGCTCGACCACGGCCATCTGGTTGTCAAGGTCGATCTCAATGATGCGGTTCATCTTTTCAAGTGCGAGCACGATCCCGCCGTGGAGCGGGACGCAGCCGCCGCACAGCCCGGTGGCGCCTCCCCGCGGAGTCACCGGGATGTGCGCCCCGGCGGCCAGCCGCATGACGGCAGCCACTTCCTCTGTCCGTTCGGTCCGGACGACGACCTCGGGATACCGCCGGATCTCGGGGAGCGAGAACTCGTCGTGGCTGTAGTCTTCCATCTTCTCTCGGTCGGAGATGACATCCTCCGGGCCGACGATGGCGACTAGGCGCTGGAGGATTTCCTGGCTCAGCTTGTTGTACATGTTCCTTACCTAACTCTCTCTATGAAAAATGGGTGGCACGGCGCCCGGGACTCGCTCCGCTTCGGGATAGCGCATGTTCCAGCTAAACCGGTTCATCCCCGCTTCCGCCGGCAGGCTCCGGCCATCCTCTCCACCGAACATCCGGCTGAATTCATCCTCGGATTCCGCTTCCGGCTTGGCCTGACTGGAAAAAGTCTTGATCCGGTGTAGCTCCCGGCATAGACGATGTCGGAGTTGTCCGGCCGAGGCACCACAAACCCGCTCTCACCGCCTCCCACCTCGTGCCAGTCGGGAGCGCCGATTCCATAGCTGTCCGCGCGGCTGGCGATGCGCACCGTGGAATTGTCCTGCTGGGCCCCATAAATCCAATGCGGAAAACGATGGTCCACGGCCACATGATAGAACTGGGCGGTCGGCTGGCTGTCCTGAGCCGTCCAGGAGAGGCCGCCGTTCGCGCTGGGCCGCGGCGCCCCAACCGGAGAGGGAGAAAACTATCCCCGCGGCGGTCAGGCTGGACAGAATCTTGAACGTGGCCTTGGATGATCTCATGGGAAGGACTCCTTGTTTCCCAGGTTTTATAAAACAACCCCGATTTCATGTCAACCGGAGTTGACGGGGGAAGGACAGCATGATCTGGGGACGGCCTCTGAACTCTTCCAGAAAACCGGTGACGATAAGTTCTTTCCCTCCACAACTCTCGATCTCGGGGAAAAACAGGAGGCGTTCGCGTGGGACCAGAACTTCGAAGGCGTCGTCTTCCGAACGCAAATAAAGAAACGACCTTTCCCTGGAAACCCCCGCGCACCGGAACCGGACCGAGATGACCTCTCCGAGACGGCTCCGGACTTCGGAGACGGAAATGACCGCCGGTGCTTCTCGGCGCCAGAAGCCGCGGTTTTCCTTCCTGGCCTCGGCTTCGGCGGCCCGGAAACGTTTTTGATAGTCCTTCCTGTAGGGATATTTCAAAAAGGCGGCGGCAAAGCCCTGCCGGATGATGAAGTCGTTGAAAAGCTTCCCTTCTTCCGGCCAGATATAAGCGAGGACCCGGCCATGTTCGTCGAGCTGAGAAAAGTCATAGGTCAGGCGAACATCCCGGCGGTAGAGATGATGGAAGGCGAACCTTTTGGATAGGAAAGCGCGGAAGGCCACGTCCTCTCTTGGATCGCCCATTTCCGGGGCGTCCACACCGATGAACCTGACCCTTCGCTCAACGCCGTCGGCGAACCTGATAGTGACTGTATCGCCATCGGTAACGCGGACTATCGCGCCCGATTCGGGAAACGCCTCCTCGGTGGCTGCGGGGAATCTTAGAGCTGGACTTGGCAGAATCCATAAAAAATAGGACAGAATACTCCAGGCTAGCAGCCGGCGTTTTTTCGATGCTTTCAATGGCCTCGTCCGTCCGC
Source organism: Candidatus Aminicenantota bacterium (assembly GCA_017886205.1). Taxonomy (GTDB): domain Bacteria; phylum Acidobacteriota; class Aminicenantia; order Aminicenantales; family UBA8522; genus UBA8522. The sequence continues at coordinate 47,056 of JAFNEO010000045.1, forward strand.
TGCTTTCCGGGCCTGATAGAGCCTCTTCGCCCCTGCCAGCCAAGACCTCGGCCACCGGTTTCCTGAAGCCCCAGGCCTCGTTTTTTTAAGCGCGGGCTAAAGCCCGCGAATACAATCCGCGATTGCAGCCCGCGATAATAGTCCGCAATCACCGCCGGATCAGGTCTTTGACCGCGCGAGCGATGTGGGAGGCACTGATTCCGTAGGCCGCCAGGAGCTCGTCGGGTTTTCCCGAACGGGGCAGCTCCCGGACGCAGAGGTGGATGATCCTGGCCCCCCCGGCCAGGACGGCAGCGACCGCCTCGCCCAAACCCCCTGCGGGGAAATGGTCTTCGGCGACGACCACCCGCCCGCCCGTCTGAGCCGCCTCGTGGACGATCGTCTCTCTGTCCAACGGCTGGACGGAATAGGCATCGATGACCCGCAGGCCGATGTTCTCTCTTTTGAGCTCATCATAGGCCTTAAGAGCTTCGAACACGGTGATGCCGGCGGCGATGACGGTGGCCGCGTCCCCGTCCCCCCGACGCAGGACCTTGGAGCCTCCGATGGGGAAATTCTCCTCCCTCGAATAGAGCAACGGCGTCGCCGGCCGCGTGGTCCGGATATAGGAAAGCCCTTGATAGCGAGCGGCGGCCTCGACACAGGCCTCGGCCGAAAACGCATCGCTCGGATAGAGGACGATACACCCCGGGATCGGCCGGAAGATGGCCAGGTCTTCGAGACCCATCTGGGACGGCCCGTCCTCGCCGATGCTCACACCCACGTGAGAGCCGCAGAGTTTGAGGTTGGCGAAAGAGTAGGCGGCCATGCGGATCTGGTCGTGGGCCCGGGTGAGGAAAGCGGCGAAGGTGGCGATGAAGGGGATGAACCCCTTGGCGGCCATCCCCAGGCCCATCCCGACCATGTTCTGCTCGGCGATGTACGACTGGAACGATCTCCCCGGAAAAGAGGCGAAGAACTTCTCGGCATAGGTGGAGTTCTTGACATCGCCGTCGAGCGCGACCACCCGGTCGTTCGCCCGTCCGAGCTTCTCCAGAGCGATCCCGTAAGCCAATCGGGTGGCCGTTTTATCCGCGTAAGCCGTCCGCTCGAAAGCGAACGTCTTCTTCCAGTCCGGCCGGAGCGCTTTTTTCGGCGAGTGGACGAGTTTCTTGGAATCGACGGCCGGCATCGGGCCGACTTCCTGGAGAGCCCGTTGTAGCTCTTCTTCCTTGAGCGGCTTGCCGTGCCATCCGTTTTTGTCCTCGATAAAAGAGACGCCCTTGCCCTTCACGGTCTTGGCCAGCACGACCGCCGGGCCGTCCGACACACGGACTTTTTTAAACACCTCCAGGATGGCCGGGATATCATGCCCGTTCACCCTGTGGACCGTCCAGCCGAAAGCCCTGAACTTGCGCGCATAGGCGCCGAGGTCGTGGCCGTGCATGGTGGCTTCGGACTGGCCGAGCCGATTGATATCGACGACGGCCACCAAGTTCTTGAGGCCGAAGTGGGCTGCGGCGCCGGCCGCTTCCCAAACCGCTCCCTCGGCGCATTCTCCGTCCCCCATCAAGACAAAGGTCCGGCCCGGAGAATGGCCCAACTTTTGAGCGAGGGCGATGCCGACGCCGACCGAGAGGCCCTGACCCAGGGAACCCGTAGCCGCCTTCACCCAGTTCATCCGCGGCGTGGGATGGCCTTCGAGGCGGGAGCTGATCTTGCGCAGGTCCATGAGCTCCTCTTCCGGGATGATGCCCGCTTCGGCATAGGCCGCCCAGAGAATGGGCGCGGCGTGCCCCTTGGACAGGACGAACTCGTCGTTGCCCCAGTCTTCGGGGTCGCTGACGTTGTACCTCATTTCACTGAAAAAGAGACAGGCCATGAGGTCGGCCATGGACAGGCAGGTCGTGGGATGGCCGGAGCCGGCCCGGGTGGTCATGCGCAGAGAATGGATGCGCAGCCGCGCGGCGATCTTTTGGAGGACGTCGGCTTTCGTCATCGGGCTAATCCTTTCTTATGAAAAGACCGAAAAGAGACTCATTATAATATCAATTAAAAAAGGGAAACAACTCCTAAATTTTGGATTCCCCTATCCCTCCTCAAATTCAATATTGAAAGAAGGGGTGGCGCGGTGCCAGTCCCCCTTCTTTCAATTCCGCTCTCACCGTTCTGGGTGAGGGCCTGCCCTAAAAATCACCTCGGGAATCCTCTCCGGCGGTTATTGACCCTCTTAAGCACCCGCTCGACAATAGAGCGCGAGGACGGAGCACTGCGCGGAAGAGAAGGACCCGTTAGATGGAAGACATGTATTTAAAGGCCGGACAGATCCTGGATATGCTGCGCGAGATCGAGCTCATCATGGCGGAACTTTACAGACGCTTCTCTCACATTTTCGTCCAGGACAGAGTCTTCTGGGAAAACCTGAGCCAAGACGAGGAACGCCATGCCGTCATGGTGACGGAACTCAAGAACACGCTCCTCAGGAACGGGTCGCCGTTCGAGGTCGGGAAGATCAACCTCCTCGCCCTCAGCACCTACCGTCAGGGCATAAAAAGCCAGTTGAGCCGCCTTCAAAGAGGCGAGCTCGAACGTCAGAACGCCCTCTTTATCGCTCGGGACTTCGAGAAGACTTTGATCGAGCACAGCTTCTACGAATCGATCCGGAGCAAGAACCCGGAATACCGGGCGATCTTGGACAAGATACTGAAAGAGAACGAGTTCCACCTGCAAAAACTGGAGAACTACATCAAGACTCTCTTTCCATTCACTTCGAAATGAGGGAAAAAGGAGGCAACAATGACCCTGACCGACACGTTCGATGAGGCGATTTTGCTTGAGGAGGAGATTTCTTCCTGTTATGACTTCCTGAGCAAGATCACCCAGGACGGAGCAGCGGCAAACTTAAAAAAGCTGGCCCGAGAAGAAAAGAGCCACGTTAACGTGCTGGCGACCGGGAAAAATTTCGTCCTCCGGATGCCGGATCTGTTTGGCAAAGAGACGGTGTCCGGCGCCGAGATCCGCGAGGGAATCAAGAGCACGTCCCGCATTCGAAAAAACCTGGAAAACAAGAAGCTCAGTGCTCAGCAGGCACTGCAGAAACTCTCTGAGCTGGAGCGAAAATTCGAACAGGTCCACATGAACACGGCCGTGGAGTTTAAAGACTATTCCTTGAAGAAGCTCTTCGAAGCCCTCGCCCGGGCCGACGCCGAACACCGCCAGCGGCTGGAGCGGCTGATCGCCCAACTTTGAGCTTGGCTATCGAAGCTGTCTCGCAGCCCGGGAAAAATGGGGATAGAGATTCAAGGCGTGTTGGAATTCGGCCCTGGCCTCAGCCTCTCGTCCCAGGCCGCGCAGTCCCAAGGCTAAAAGATAGTGGAGATGGGCTTCCCGCCTTTTAGCCGACTCCTTCTCCCCGAACTTGGCGAAGTAATCCCCGGCCGGGGCCGACTCCAGGCCGGCGCGGGCAAACCGGACCAGACCATCAAAAGAGTTCCGGGCGCGCGACTCCTCGCCCAGCATTCTCCAGGACAAGCCTTGGTAGTACGTCAACTCGGACGGGCCGGCAGCCTGTGCCACCGAACGCTCGAACGCTTTTCTTGATTCCCCCTGTTTGCCCGTGGCTTCAAAGGCCGTTCCGATGAAATAATGGATCTCCGGGTCTCTCCCACCGCCGGCCGGCTTCCCGACCTCGAGGTTATCAGGGTACTCGAGGGCGGCCTGGAAGTCCTGGAGCGCTTGAGCCGCGTTGCCTTCGGCCAGCCGGCGCTGCCCTCGGCCGAGGTGGGCATCCACATAGACACTGTGGATCTCCCCTCCGCCCTCCCAGACATGGAAGTGATGACTTCCCAGAAGCTCGATCGCCCGGTCATACCGGCCAAGCTCGACGAGCAGGACGACCTCACGAGACAGCGAGTCGTCCCGTCCCGCCACAACCCTTTGATTCTTGGTTAGGACGTCCAGCCGTTTCTGCGGCGAGACATCGGAGAGGTCATAGAGCTCATCGAGTTCAGAAAAAAGCCGGGGATCGGCGGGATCGCTGGCGACGGCCTTTTCCAGGCACGCCACGGCTCGCGGCAGGTCGTTTTTCATCCGAGAATAGGCGAGGCCGAGGTTGCGATGGGCAGTGGCGTATGTCCGGTCCAGCCCGATGGCTTTCTCCCATTCGGCTATCGCCGCTTCGGGCTGCCGGTCAAAAAGAAGGTTCCCGAGATAATAAGGAGCACGAGCATCCTGGGAATTTTTTCTCTCCGCCCATTGCAGGACGGCTATATCCTCGAGGCGGAAAGGGAAGCCATAATCGGGAGGCATAGCCATCGCCTCTTGAAGATGCCGCTGGGCCCCGGACACATCCCCCGATTCGTGATAGTAATAGGCGAGGTCATAATGAAGCATCGGGCAGGAAGTCCCCGCGGCCGTCCCGTTCGCCAGCCGGGAAAGGACAGTGACGGCTTCGGCATAAAGGCCGCAGGCCGCGTAGTCCGAAGCCAACTCCAGGTAGTTTTCCACAGCATCCCGCATCTTAAGCTTCAGATCGGCGGCCAGCTCGTCAGAGTCCATTTCTAGTCCGCGGGCGTCGTTGATTATGAGAAGCTCGTTGGCCGCCCAAAAATCAAGGGGGTCGGCGGCCAGGCTCCGCCGGGCTGTCTCCTCCGCTTCCTCGAGCCTGCCGAGCTTCCGCAGCAAAGTGGTTTTGATATCCCCGGCCCGGCTGTCCGACACGTTTGTCGCCACTAAGCGCTCGGCCTGCTCGAGGGCTTCAAGATATCGTCCCCGGCCTGCGGCGAGCTCGGCCATCTGAACCGCGGCCGCTGCCGTCCAGCCGGCGTCCCAGGAAGCACGGCCGAAGGCCTCCTCGGCCTCCGCTGTTTTTTCCAGGAACCTGAGCGCAACCCCCAAATAATAAAGCGCTTCCCCATCCTTCGGCCGGGTGTAATCCTTGCCCGCCCGGGCGACCGCCCGGAGGAGATGCGCCTCGGCCTCTCCAAACATCCCCCGCATCAGATAGAGGCGACCAAGAGCCGCATTGACGCGAGAATCGTCAGGGTCCCTTTTGAGCGCTTCCTCATAATAGAGGTAAGGCTCGTAGGCGGGATTGTGGAACTGCTCGAGGCGAAGGCCGGTGAGATACAGCTCTTCGCTCGTCTTGATCTCCGGCGGCGCCGGAGGCGGAGTCACAGGATCGGGTAGAGAGGGCGCTTCTTTCTTTTTCGGTTGGTAGCCGACGAGTTCCCGGCCATCCTCAGCGGCCAGGGAAAGGTGCAAGGATTCCGGCTCTGTTCCCGGCGGCAGCTGCACTTCGGCCGTGAACGGCTCGCCGGGGCCAAGGTCGGTCGTCTTCTCGAAGACCGTTTTCCTTCCTGCCTCCAGGACGATCCTCGCATTTTTCCGGACAGCTGTCGTGATGAAACCCAGAAAGGCATTGCCGTCTTCCCTCACCTCCAGGTTGCAGGCGGCGGCGGTATTGGCGTTCTTGACCCCTTCGATACCGCGGATGGGATACCAATATTGGGTGACGGTCTTGACCTCGCCCGGCATGATCCAGCTGTAGTCGGGCTGGTTGTCCGAGAACGACCCGAACATCAGTTCGAGGTAGGGGCCGTCGCTATCGGTCAGGATCTTCTCCCAGCGCGTCCCCTCGCTCGCCGTGCCCCAAGTCCAGAACTTTTTTCCCGGGACGAGCTTATGGTCACCCACAAAGACAACGCCGGCTTTTTTGCCGTGGTCGTACCCCACGAAGAAATCCTCTTCGGACCCGAAGGCAAAAAAGGAGGTCGGCGAAGGATGATTTTTCCACCAGGAGACATCCACCCCTTTGCTATAATCGACGCCGTTATAGATCTCACGGGAGATGGGCCAATGGGAAAATTGGTTCTTCCCGTGAAACGTGGCTAACCCTGTGCTCGGCGGGAAGATGATCTGGTAGGTTTCGTTAGCATGGACGGCGGCGTTGGCCCAGCAAAGGACCGAATGAGCGAAAGGCGTGCGGTTGATGATCTTGTAAGCGACTTCGAGGACGGAACTTCCCGGGCGGAGGGTCAGCCCGACCAGCCAGCGCATCCGGTGGCGGAGCTCCAGCTCCCCAACCCAGACGGTCCTGCTCCCGTCGTCCGCTTCACTGATCGTCCAGTCCACCGGCATGAAGGTCGTAGCCCGGTGATGATGGGGAATATTCCACTCCACTCCCCCCGAGATCCAGGCGCCGAGCATTCCTATGAGGGCGGGCTTGATGACGTGCTGGCGATAAAAGAAATCGGTGCCGTTCGTCTTGTCCACCGCCTCGAAGATCCGGCCCCCGACCTCGGGCAGGATGCAGTACCGGATGTATTCGTTTTCCAGGATGAGGGCAGCGTATGGCTTGTCCACTCGCTCGTCGGTCAGCACATCGAGGAAGGGATAGGGATAGACCGGACCCTTGGCGCCCTGATAGGCTCTTCCAAAGTAAAACATCGGGTTGCGCTCGGGCGCGCCGGGCAGGTAGGTCGGGATGACAATCGTCTCCTGCCGGACGGAAACAGCCGAGTCGCCCGGCCAAGAGTGCGCCGGGCAGGAAATGATGATGATAACGATGCCGACTAGGAGAATGCAAAGCTGGGCGGATGCTCTTTCTCTCATCACGATTAGGAGTGCCAGGAGCGCGGGAAAAAGAGCTTCTCGAAAAGGGCGAGGGCGTAGAGGTCGGTCATGCCCGAGATAAAGTCGGCCGCCCTCCTCTCCGCTGAATCTCCCTTGGGGAAAGGCTTGATGTAGTCGTCGGGGCGGGCCAGCACATAACGGTAAAGGTCGGTCAGTATCTTTTTGGCCTTCTCCACCTCTTCTCTGGCAAACGAACTGTTATAGACCTTCTGGTACAGGAATTCTCTGAGGTCGACGAGAGCCGTCAGGATCTCCTCGCTCATGACGATCGTCTCCAGGTCGGCCTTCAGACTGGACTTGATCACGTCCTCGACCAGACGGTCGATGCGGGAAGCATGCCATTTCCCCAGGCTCTTGACGACGGCAGAAGGGATGTCCTCGTCCTTCATGATCCCGGCGCGGATAGCGTCATCGATGTCGTGGTTGACATAGGCGATGACGTCGGAGACCCGGACGATCTGTCCCTCCAGGGTCTTGGCCATTTGGCTGGGTTCAGACTCAAGGATCTCTCCCCGGCCCTTGGAGTGCCTGGCGATGCCGTCCCGGACCTCGGCCGTAAGGTTCAACCCTTTGCCCTCGTACTCCAGCTTCTCGACGACGCGCAGACTCTGCTCATAATGGCTGAAGCCTTCTGGGAGGAGCGCGTCCAGCGTGTCTTCACCGGCGTGGCCGAACGGAGTATGGCCGAGGTCGTGCCCGAGGGCGATGGCCTCGGTCAGGTCCTCGTTGAGCCGCAGGGCCTTGGCTATGGTTCGGGCGATCTGGGAGACCTCCAGGGTGTGGGTGAGTCGGGTCCGGTAGTGGTCCCCAAACGGAGCCAGGAAAACCTGGGTCTTGTGCTTGAGCCTGCGAAATGACTTGGAATGGATGATTCTGTCCCGGTCGCGTTGGAAGGCCGTCCGGAAGGGGTGCGGGCTTTCAGCCCGGACTCTCCCCTTGGAATCGGCGCTCAGCGTGGCCTTCGGGGAAAACGTCGCCCGCTCGATCTCTTCCAGTTTCTCTCGGATGGTCATGGTCAAAGCGGCCAGGGCTCGTTCATCTGGGCCTGTTGAATGAGGATGCGGGGGACGGGGAAGCTGATCTCCTGGGGGCGGCCGATGTGACCGACTCCGATGACGAGAACTTCGACCTCATCCGGTCCGATCATTTTATCCTTCCATCCCTTCGAGATCGCTAGTACGATTATATCACATGTTCATCCTCACCTAAACTTCCTTGAATTGCTTCTCGGTTTAGAGTAATCATTACCTCGTGATCCGGGAGAACGTCAGAAATATCCTTCAAGGACTCCCCCCGCACGTCCAGCTCGTGGCCGCTGCCAAGTCGAGGACCCCGGAAGAGGTCCGTGAAGCCGTCGAAGCGGGGGTGAAGCTCATCGGCGAGAACTACGTCCAGGAGGCGGCCGCGGCCCAGGCCGTGGTCGGGCGCGGAGTGAAGTGGCATTTCATCGGCCACCTCCAGACGAACAAGGTTCGCCGGGCGGTCGAGATCTTTGACTTGATCGAGACGGTCGACTCCCTGAAGCTCGGACTGGAGATCGATAAGCGCAGCCGCGAGCAGGGCAAAGTGATGCCGGTCCTGATCGAGATCAACAGCGGCCGCGAGCCCCAGAAATCCGGGGTTATGCCCGAAGATACTGAGGTCTTGATCCGGGAGCTCGTCCGCCTTTCCAACCTCAAGGTCGATGGTTTGATGACCATGGGGCCGGAGTCTGGGAACCCGGAGGACTCCCGTCCCTACTTCCGGCTCACCAAAGACATTTTCGATCGCCTCCGGAGCCTCTCCCTCCCGGGTGCAGCGATGAGCTCGCTATCCATGGGGATGTCCCATTCCTACCGCGTGGCCGTCGAGGAGGGGGCGAACATGGTGCGACTGGGAACGATCATCTTCGGGCCGCGGCCGGGCTGGGCCGCTCCCCCCAAGAAAACAGAACCAGAAAAATAAGGAGATCGGTGGAAGCCAGGCGCGGAATGGAAAGCCCTCCAGGAGCCGAAACTGTCCTCGACGGCCGCCGCTACCTCTACTTCGGCGGGACTGGATATTTCGGACTGCACGGCCATCCCGCCGTCGTCCGGGCCGGGGTCCGGGCATTCCTTAAGTACGGGACACACAGCGCCACCTCCCGCGCCGGTTTCGGGACCAACCCGGCTCTGCTCGAAGTGGAGGCCCGTCTCCGGGAATTCTTCCGGGAAGACGAGGCCGCGTACTTCGGCTCCGGGTATCTCGGGAGCCTTGTGCTGGCGCAGGCGCTGGCCGACCGGTACGACGCTGTCTTCATGGACGAGCAAGCCCACTTCTGCATCAGGGACACCGCCGCATCTCCCGGAAAACCCGTCTTCCGGTTTCGCCACAGAGACCCGGAGGACTTGGCCATCAAGCTGAGAAGGCGACTGACCGCCGGCCAGAGACCTTTTCTTCTGACCGACGGCGTTTTTCCCGTCTTCGGCCGGATCGCCCCGGTCCCGGAATATGCAGAGGTCATGGCGGCCTACGACGGCCTCATCGGCCTCGACGACGCCCATGGAGTGGGTGTGCTGGGAGCCAATGGCCGCGGGACCCTCGAACATTTTGGGATGAAATCCCCGGACCTCTATTTCAGCGGAACGCTCAGCAAGGCGTTCGGCGGGCACGGCGGTTTTATCGTCGGAAAACGGCGGCTCATCGGCCGCATCCGGACCGCTGTCGGCGCCTACATCGGTTCGACCCCGACGCCCACTCCGATCGCCGCCGCTACGGCCAAGGGCATCGAGATCCTGCTCCGTCATCCCGAGATGAGAAACCGGCTGAGGCGGAACACGGCCGGCCTAAAAAAGGGCCTAAGAAGCCTCGGGATCGAGGCCGACGACACTCCGGTCCCGATCGTCGCCTGGTCCATGCGCACAGAGAAAGAGATGCGCGGGATCCAAAAAGACCTGATGCGGCGCGGGATCGCGGTCGCCTATCTCAAGTACGTCGGCGCCCCGGCGGCCGGCGTCCTTCGCCTCACCGTGTTTTCCACCCACACCGCCGGCCAGATCCGAAGGCTTCTGGAAGAGCTGGCGAAAATACTCTAGAACTTGGGCGCACCACTCAGAGGTCCTCGCCTCCGCCCGATGATCCTTCTCCGCCGTGTTCTCCCGACTCCGCTTCCTCCATCGCCTCGTCGATCGACTGGTCGAAGTCCTCGCCCGCGTCTTCCCCGATTTCCTTTCCCATCTTCTTCATCCAGCGGGCGACGCTCTGGGGGTCGTTCTCGTCGAGACCCGAAAGCTTCGAAGGGTCGGCCAGGCTCTCTATCCGGCTCTCCTCGGAGCGAGAGACAGCCACCCGGCTGACCAGCTTCTCCAGGTTCAGGCTCCCGCACTTCTTGCACTTTGGCTCCAGCGCCGACTTGACCGAAAGGGTGACAAACACGGACTTGCGGCCGCAGTCCCGGCAGCGATACTCATAAATCGGCAAATCGCGCCTCCTATTCTTCCAGAACGGCTTTTTGCTGGTTGACGCGGTTGAAGAAATCGGGATCGAATTTTGGCTTGCGGTCGAACGTATTCAATCCGTTCACTTCCTGCTCGATATCGTAGAGCTGGGTGTAGCAGAACCCGGCCACCTTCGGGTTGAAGAGGAGGGCTTCGGTCAATTTCTTATAGCGGTCGAGAAACTCCTCTCCGCTGCGCGGCCGGGCTCCATACCCCCAGGCCTTTTCGTCTTTCTGGCCGGGATTCCACCAGATGCCGCCGTACTCGCTGACAAAATAAGGCTGGCCCAGATAGGACGTGTGTTTTTCTCTTTCGCCGTTCACGAAAACATCCGGCGGCGAGAGGGACAGGCCGTCGAAGGCCGCCTTGAACTTGGGGACATCCTGATCGTAGTTGTGGGAATCATAGACATCGGGCGAGGCCGAGTGATAGCCTCCCGAGCTGTCGATGACCAGCCGGGCCGGGTCGAGTCTCTTGGTCAGGTCGAAAATCCCCTCGATGATTCCGGGATAGTTCTCCCCCCACCGCTCGTTGAGCGGGCACCAGCCGATGAGGGCCGGATGCACCAGGTCCCGCTCCATCGCCTCACTCCATTCCCGGCTGAAGATCAGGAAGGCTTCCGGACGGGAGAGGTCGAGGCCCCAGTCGGCGAACTCGCCCCAGACGATGTATCCCAGCTTGTCGGCCCAGTAAAGGAAGCGGCGCTCGAAGACACGCTGATGGAGACGCGCGCCGTCAAACCCTAGGCCCAGGGAAATTTCGATGTCTTTTTTTAGGGCCTCATCCGACGGCGCCGTGTAGATGCCGTCCGGATAGAAGCCCTGGTCGAGGACGGTGCGCAGGAAGAGAGGCCTGTTGTTGAAGTAGATCCTGTGGCCGCGGACTTCGACCTTGCGCAGACCGAAGTAGCCGCCGATTTTGTCCTCTACGCGGCCTTGGCGGGAGTAGGCGATCTCGAGGTCGTAGAGATAGGGTGCCCGCACGCCCCAGGCCTTTGGGTTCTTCAGTTTGACTGTGAAAGTGATCAGCTTTTCCGCTGGTTTGGCCGCCTTGAACTCCAGCTTGCCCTGATCGTCGGTAGCCTGGAGGATGATCTCTCCGCCCTCTGGCGCCTGGTTGAGATAGACGCATATCAAAGCCTCACCGCTGTCCAGGTTGGGCAGGACCGTGTATTTTTCGATGTGGTCGCGAGCGACGGGCTCGAGCCAGGCCGTCTGCCAGAGGCCGGTCGTCCTGCGGTAGACGCAGCTGTAGGAGTTCAGCCGCTGCGATTGTTTTCCGACCGGTTGGAGGCCGCTCCGCGTATCATCTCGGGCTCTCACGACCAGGAGGTTCTCCCCGGGCGCCAAGTGCGCGGTCAGGTCAAAGCTGAACGGAGTATAACCGCCGACGTGTTCGCCGACTTTGCGGCCGTTGAGCCAGACCGTCGTCTTGTAGTCGCAGGCCTCGAAGTGGATGAGAACGTGCCGGTCCTTCCAGTTCTCGGGAAGCGTGAAGGTCCGCTTGTACCAGACCGCGGCCATGAAGTCCAGGTTGGCGATCCCGGAGAGCGGGCTCTCCGGAGCGAAAGGCACGAGTATCTTTTTGTCGAACCCCTTCCCCTGGACGAACCCCCTTTCCTCTCCGGTGTCCGTGAGGTCGAGGGCAAAATCCCACCAGCCGTTGAGGTTCATCCAGTCCGCCCGCACCATCTCCGGCCGCGGGTATTCGGGGCGCGGGATATCGGCGGCATGGGATATGCCGTGACTCGCCAGGAGTAAGCAGGCCGCGATAATGAACATACAGAGGGTTTTGATCGTCGAGTCTTTCATTCTGGCCCCTCCTTCCAATTCGGTGCCAGGCATATAATTACCCAAATCTTGATTAGGGGATCGAGTTGGCCAGCACCGCATAAAACTCCGTTTTCGCTACCGCCCTGGGGGTCATCGACTCGCCCGGAGGCCGCCGTGGATATATTTCCCCAGGAAGCGGAGCGCCTCGTCAGCGCGCCGAAAGACAGGGACGCCCTCACCCCCCATCATCTTGGCCAGCGGGTCATAAAGGGCCCCGGCATCGAGGTTGACGACCACCGGTTTGGCCGTCCGGCGGATGATCTCGACCAAGCGGGGTCCGATGCTCTGCGGGCTGTAAAGGTTTTCTGCATGCATCTCCGCGGGCGGCAGCGTCTGCATCGCCGCGGTCATGGGGATGGGAGAAACGACCGCGCCATCGACGTTCGGATCCGATAACAGAGCCTCGACGCAGCCGGCGAACGCAGCATCGTCCGCCACCGGAGTCAGGTCGAGCGGGTTGCGGATGTCCTGGAGCCGGTCGATCCCGAGCGGCTTGAGGATTTGAGCGATCCGCGCTTTGGTCGGCTCCGCGATCGCCGCGAGCTCCAGCTCAAATCCGTTCTTCAGGCTGTCGGCCAGGATGACGCACTCAAACCCGGCGTTGCTGATTAGGCCCATGCGTCTCCCGCGGACGGTTTTTCCGGCAAGCGCCGGGAGCGCCCCGATGGCGTTTTCGAACTCGGCCAGGGTCTCGGCGACGAACGCACCGGCGCTTTCCATGATGGCCCGGCAGACCGCATAGTCCCCGGCCACCGAAGCCGTATGGCTCGAGGTCGCCTTCCGTCCCTCGGGCGACCGCCCGCTCTTGTAGACGAGGACACTCTTGCCCTTGCGGACAATCTCCGCGGCCGCCTTGGCCAGGGCCAGTCCGTCCCCGGGCTGGAAGCCTTCAATGTAGAGCGAGTAAAGGGGGGCAGAAGCGTGGGCTCCAATATAGTCCAGGTAGTCGGAGGCCGTAAGGTCGATCTGGTTGCCGAGGGAGACGGCATAAAGCGACTCAGCCTCCGGAATCTTGCTGAACCGAGAGGCCATGAAGGCCCCGCTCTGGCAGATGTAGACGAGCTGCGTGTTCCTCTTCACCGGGCTCGGCAGCTTATACGCGGGGACAAAGGTGGTATCGTAATGCCCCGGCCTGGAATAGACGCCCATGCAGTTCCCGCCGTTGACGACCGGAGTGAGTTTTTTCTCGCGCCGGCTCTTCTTCAACAGTCTCTTGATTTCTTCTTCGATGCCTTCGGTTCCCTTCTTTTCGCCCAGGCCGCCCGCGATCATGATAACCGAACGGGCCTTCTGCGCCGCCACGAGCTCGGTCATGACGCCGACGTTCTGGTCGGCGGCCAGAGTCAGGACAAAAAGGTCAACGGTCTCCGGAAGGTCCGCGACCGCCGGGACGCAGCGGCAGCCGTCGATCTCCGCGAGCCCGGGTTTGACCACCAAGATTCTCTTTTTGGGGAATCCCTCCCTGAGGATGTTGTTAAGGATAAGATGCCCCAGGTTCATCCGCTCGGAGACACCGATGATGCCGATCGAGTGCGGGTGGAGGAGGAAGGCCAGGCTCTCGGAGAGGCGCGGCCGGGCTGTCTCGTGCTGCCGTGAGAACCGGCACATCCCGTCGAGGGGGATAAGAGCGCCATCCCGGATTACAAACGGATTGACTTCGGCCTCCTCGATGACGAAGGCCGATTTCCGAGAATAGGGTGAAAAATGGGCGGCCAGCCGCCTGAAGCGGTCAAAGGCCTCGATGAGAATGTCTCGAGAGAGAGACGCCGGATTCCCCCGAAAGCCCTTGACGAGCTTGTCGAAAAAGGCCAAAGGCTCGAGCAGCCCTTCAATCTGGTCCCGGCGCAAGAGATGGGCCGAGCCAATGGCCATCGCCTTTCTCTCCTTCAGCCTCTCGTTCACGTATTCGACATCGAGCCCGCCCAGGCCCATGGTCACCACCGGTCCGAATTCCCGCGAATTCCGGATCCCAAGAAGGAGCTCGGACCCGAACCCGAGATCGGCGAAGGCGACTTTTTCAATGACTAGGACGCCTCGGATATCCGGCCCGGCCGCTTCTGTCCCGACGAACTTCGCCGGCACCTCGGCGAGCATCCGGGTGATCGCCCGGTTGACCGCCGAGGCGGAGTTCTCTACAAAGGCCACTCCGCCGACATCGCTCTTGTGGACGATCTGGGGCGATACGATCTTGAGGACGATAGAATCGGTCCCCAAGGCAGAGAGCTTCTCCCGCGTCGCCCGCTCCCCTTTCTTGACGAAGAAAAAACGGGGCGCGGCGATACCCAGGGCTCGGAGCAAGGCATAGACCTCGTGCTCAAGAAGAAAGTTTCTGGAGTCTTTTTCTGCCCGCTGAAAGATTTTTTCGATCTGTCCAGTTCCCGCTATGGGTTTCTCTCTTTGCTTCATGCTGAACACTTCCAAATATTAGGAGCAGGATCGCGGGGAAAAAATCATCCCCCTCCCCTTCCTGTTCTCCCGCCGGATGCGGGGACAAAGTCGGCCGCGGCTGCGACGGCCTGGCCCAGCGCGAACGCCTTGAGGTTGGAGGCGACGATCGTCTCTCCGTGCCGTTCGAACAGGACCTTGATGTACCTGGGAAGGCCCTCTTCCTTGACCATGAGGCGTCCCGCCGCCGCTCCCAACAAAACCATGTTCTGGGTCCGGGAAGACCCCGCTTCCTTGGCCAACTTCTCCGAGTCGATGATGAGATGGCGAGGGATCTCCCGGATCTTGCTCAGGAGCGTTTCGAGATCCGGGTAATCCCGGATATTGATAAAAGGCACCCGGCTGGAGATGATCATCCCGTCGGGGCGCAGGTAATCTATATAGCGCAGGGCTTCCAGCGGCTCAACGCTCAGGACGAGGTCCGCCTCGCCCCGCGGGATGAGGTCGCTCCAGATGCGTTCTCGCGATATCCGGAGATGGGACTGGACGGCCCCTCCGCGTTGCGACATGCCGTGGACTTCGGCCTGCTTGAGTTCGAGTCCTTCCTCCAAAGCCGCGCTGGCGATGACATAGGCGATGGAGATGATCCCCTGCCCGCCGACTCCCGCCAAGATGATGTCCTGCTTCATTTACCCGCTCCTTCGCTTCTTCTTGGCTTCTTCAAGGCACTCGCGGACGGCGACGATCACCGAGAGACCGTGGTGATCGATTTCTTCCTTGATAACCAGGGCATTCTTGTCCAGGTTCTTGGGGAGCGGCTCGATGACCCGGATGTGCTCTTTGGCCACTCCGACCCCCTCGATCATCCGCAGGAGGCGCTCTCCCGTGGCATAGCTCGGCTGGCCGCCCGTCATGGCCACCGTGCTGTTGTCGAGGATGAACACCGTCATGTTGGTGTCGGCCGCCGCCGCCTCGAGGAGCGGCGTCAGGCCCGAATGGCCGAAAGTTGAATCGCCGATCACGGCGATGGAAGGATGGATCCCGACCTCTGCTCCGCCCTTGGCCATGCTGACCGAGGCGCCCATGCAGACGCACGTCTGAACGACCTGGTAAGGGGGATAGTAGCCCAGCGTGTAGCAGCCGATGTCGCTGAAAACATTGGCTTTATCATATTCTCTCAACGCCTTGTTGAGGGCGTGAAAGGTATCCGCGTGAGGGCATCCGGCGCAGAGTTGGGGCGGACGGGCGGCGAGCTTGAACCCGCCGAGGTCGAGCCTCTCCAGAGGCTTAAGCCCCAGGGCCAGCCGGACCGTTTCCGGCGACAGCTCACCCGTCTGCGGGAGGTCGCCGCTCAGCTTTCCCTTGATCGTCTTGCCGGCGACTCCGAAAAATCCCCGCAGGGACCTCTCGATCAAGGGATATCCCTCTTCGACAACCAGCACGGTCTCGACGTGCTCGACAAGGCCTCTGATGAGCTTTTCAGGGATTGGATAGGTGCAGACCTTGAGGAGCGATGGAGGGATCTCCAGGTCCGGCAAATTCTCTTGGACATAGTTGAAGGCAATGCCCGAGGCGATGACTCCCAACGATCGATCCTTGTCGGTGAGGCGAAGCGAATTGAACTCAGACTCCTCCGAGAGCCGGACCATGGCCGCCTGACCGTCGAGAATGCCCTTGAAACGCCGGCGGGCGTTAACCGGCAGGAGAGTCCAGTCTTGGCTGGCGCCGTACTTGAGCTCGTTCTGCCCGCGCGGCTCCCGCGGCCGGACACTCGAGCGGCTGTGGGATAGGCGAGTCACCAAGCGGATCATAACCGGCAGGCCGAGCTTCTCGGAAACATCAAAGGCCTGCCGCGTCATCTCATAGGCTTCCTGATGGTTCGAAGGTTCGAAGCAGACGATCTTGGCGAAGTCGGCGTAAAAACGGCTGTCCTGCTCGTTCTGCGAGCTGTGCATGCCGGGGTCATCGGCCGGGACGACGACCAGGCCGCCATTGGCGCCGGTCAGGGCCGAGCTCATAAAAGGGTCGGCGGCGACGTTGAGGCCAACGTGCTTCATCGAGACCAGAGCGCGTTTCCCGGCAAAAGAGACGCCCAAGGCTTCTTCAAAAGCGACCTTCTCGTTGACCGACCAGGAGGCGACGAAAGCCTTGGTTTTGGCCGCGGCCTTGATCAGGTATTCCATGATCTCGGAGGCGGGAGTCCCGGGATAGGAGTAGCCGGCGCTCAGACCGGCATGGATGGCGCCCAAGGCGACGGCTTCATCGCCGAGTAGGATCTCAGGTTTCATGGCAGTTCCTCGTAATGGGAGAAGAGAGATGAGGATACAATCCCGGTGGGAGAGTGTCAAGCCGACCCGGGGGCTGGCCAGGCTAAAACACACAAACCCTATAATTCTTATCATTCCTATAAAAATATGTTGATTTCCGGCCGGTTCTTGCCTACAATTCCGTATGGAGTCATGAACGTCTGGCCTACATAAGGAGGCTGCAATGATCAGAGTTTCTACCAAGGGGCGATACGGGACCCGCCTCATGCTCAACCTGGCCCGGCATTATAACAGCGGCAACAAGGCCGTCATCCTCAGGAACGTGGCCGAAGACGAGCAGATCTCCATCCGCTACCTCGAACAGATCATCATCTCTTTGAAGATCTACAAGCTGGTGAAGAGCATCCGCGGCGCCGGGGGCGGCTACACGCTCGCCCGGAAGCCTTCCGAGATCACCATCTGCCAGATCCTGGAGGCCCTGGAGGGTTCCTGCGCACTGGTCGACTGTGTCGAAGACAAGGACTTCTGCAGCCGGCTGCCCACCTGCGCCGCCTACGAAATTTGGAAAGAGGCCAGCCAAATTTTGAAGGACTATTTCGAGCGGGTCACGCTCCAGTACCTCCTCGAGATTTGCGAGAAGAAGCAGAAGGCCAAGCCCAAAGCCCGCCGATAAGCGGGGCCATCTCCGGCGGTCCCGGCCGCCCCCACGCTCCGACCGGAGGGGAGGGGCATTTTCGAACATCTCTCATCCCGCCCAAGAAGACTCCGTTTTTTCGGCTTTCCCCTTGACAAAAAATACTACTTAGTATATAAAATCTATCTTTTTTATAGATCCAATATAATTCGTAGGATTAATCGCCCCGGGGAATGTCATCCCGCTCTGCGGGAACAGCAGATAGATCTCGAGGAGGTATGATCTTGTCAGCGACAACCAGAAGACCATTGCTCCAGTTCTCGCTGCGCTGGCTCGGAGTCCTCGCCCTCGTCCTCGCGTCCGTCGGACTGCTTACGGCGGCCAGGCCTGCCGGGCAGGAGAAGGACGCCGAGACCTGCGGCACCTGCCATGAGGACGCCGTCAAGGCCTTTGCGCTCAAGCCCCACGCCCAGATCGGAGACAAGAGCTGCACGTCCTGTCACGGCAGCGCCGAGAAGCACGTGGAGGGAGAGGGCAAGGGCGGCATCTTCGCCTTCGGCTCATCCGACCTGCCCACAGACAAGTCGGCGAAGTGTCTGACCTGCCACAGCAAGGACAACCCGCAGTACGGAGCCAGCCCGCATGCCAAGGCCGCGCTCGACTGCACCACCTGCCACAGCGTCCACGGGGACACGGGCCCCGCCCTGCTCAAGACCGGCGTCAACAAGAATTGCTCGGTCTGTCACCAGGACGTTTTTGCCCAGTTTCAGACCAACGAGCGGCACCGGCTCCAGGAAGGCGTGATGACCTGCACGACCTGCCATGACCCTCATGAGCCCGCCACCCGGACTCGGCTGGCCGGGTTCAAACAGGAAGAGTGCATCCGCTGCCACACCGACAAGGGCGGCCCGTTCCTTTACGAACACGAGGCCTCCCGGATCGAGGGCTGCACCTCCTGCCACGAGGTCCACGGCTCCAACAACCGGCACATGCTGACCCATCAGAGCACCGCGGACCTGTGCTTCAGCTGCCATGCCGAAGCTCCCTCCTCGCACCAGTTTTTCTCCTCCCAGGACACCAACTGCGTCACCTGCCATGCCACCATCCACGGCTCGAACCTGAGCAAGAGATTCCTGAAATAGGAGACCCCGATGAGGAAAAAGAACATCCTGTTGTTATTCTTGGGAGTCGTCCTGGCGCTTTCTTTCGCCTCCTCCCTCCAGGCCCAGGGCAAGTTCAGCGGCGATTTCCTGTTCGGCTTCCGCTTCGTCGATACCTCCGGCCCGGGAGCCGAGTATAAATACAAAGAGGACATCAACCTCCGGCGGGGCGCCCGTCTCTCCAATTTCAACCTCTCCTACGCGCCCGATAACGGCCTGAAAAAATATTTCGACCGACTGGACGTCCGAGTGCTCAACCTGGGCGGCGACCCCTACGAATCGATCTCGGTGGGGCTCCAGAAGTACGGCCGCTACCAGATGCAGTACGACCGCCGCAAATCCAGTTATTTCTACCAAGACCTGACCCGGACGGAGTTTGGGGCGCTTCATGACGTCTTCACCTTCGATTTCGACCGCATCCAGGACAGCGGCACGGCCAAAGTCTGGCTAACCAAAGGCTTCAACCTCTACTTCGATTTCAACCGCTATACGAAAAAGGGCGCCAGCACAACCTCACTCGATATCCAGCGCGTCGAGTTCGAGTTCGACAAGTCCATCCGGGAAGAATCCCGGGAGGCCGCCTTGGGGCTCGACCTTCGGTCCGGCCGCTACTCCCTGGTCCTCGAGGAGAAGTTCCTGGATTACAGGAACGAAAACAGCTACTTCCTGCCCGGCTATGCCGACGGCGGCCCCGAGTCCGAATACCCCTCCTCGCTCAACTATTTCTTCATGAACCAGCCCTACGACCTGACCGGCAACCGGCATTCTCTCCGGTTCACAGCCCGGCCGTTCAACCGGCTGCTCGTCAGCGGCTCCGGTCAGATCTACAACCTTGACGAGGACCTGACTTACTCAGAATCCGCTTCCGGGTTGAATTACCTCAACCGCAAGTTTCAGTACGCCGACAGCGGCGCGGGCCGATTCGACCGGAACATGCAGCTTGCCCAGGTAGACCTCCACTACCTCTTGTTCAACAGTTTCTCCCTGGTCGGCGCGGTGCGCTTCCACAATTTCGACCAGACCGGTGAGCTTACCATAGACGGCGAGACGACATCCCAGGACATCGGCTATAAGACCTGGGGGGCCGATGCCGGCGCCCAGTATGAGTTCTCTCCCACTCTTATCCTGACTCTCGGCTACCGGTTCGAAAACCGCAACCTTGATAACCTGGAGACAGTTGACTACGAGCTCGATACCACCAAGAACGGCGGGTTCACCAACATCAGATGGGACCTCTCCCGGGCGCTGAAGCTCACCCTCGACTACGAACACAGCGGCTATCAAAACCCCTACACGCTGATCTCCCCGACCTCCTACGACCGTCTCCGGATGACCGCCAAGTACCAGGCCGGCGCGGTCAACCTCAGCGCCTCCTACCTCTGGAACGGCACCAAGAGCGACCTCGGCTATAGCGAGATCGTCCCGTTCAAGACGAACCGGAACCAGTTCAGCCTGCGGGCCGGGTATCACGCTGAAATGATCAAGGCCTTCGTCGGATACACCTACCTCCAGTCCAAGCGTGAAGGCGAACGCAGCGTCGAGTATCCGCCCTCCTTTGGGGGACCCGGAGGGTCATTCCTCTGGGAAATCCTGTACGAAGGGAAGGGCAGCATCTTCGACGCCAACCTCAGTTTCGACCTGAGCGAGACCCTGAAGGTCGGCGGCTACGCCCTCGTTTATTCCAACAGCGGCTCCTATGATGTCGGCCGGACAACACTCAAGCTCTACCTCGAATACAACCTCGCCGGGGGCTATATCGCCCAGGCCGGCTACCGCTATGTGAATTTCCAGGAAGAACGGGGCGGCTTCAACGACTATAAGGCCAACATCTTCGAGCTTTCCTTCGGCTACCGCTGGAAATAGACCCCGTCAAGGAGAAAGCATGTTGAAACGACCATATACTCTCGCCCTCCTGGTTGTCGTCTTCGCCCTCTCCATCTTCCTGACGAGCGCGAATGCCGGCAAGCAGGTCAAGATTCTGTCCAAGGCCGACCATGCCAAGCGGCTCTGGTCGACCTCGGCCCACGCCGACAAGACCGCTGAGCCGTTTAAGCATTGGGACGCCGACGGCTCCATACCGACAAGCTGCGCTAAATGCCATAGCACCCCCGGCTACAAGGATTACATCGGAGCCGACGGGTCGGCCTTCAACGTCGTGGACAAGGCTGCACCTCTCGGGACGACAGTCGAGTGCGAGGCCTGCCATGCCGACCCCGGAAACGGGATCGTCCACAATCACACGGCCGTCGTCTTTCCCTCGGGCGTGGAGGTCAAGGACCTAGGTCCGGAGGCCCTCTGTATGGAATGCCATCAGGGCCGCGCTTCCACCAATTCAGTCAATACCTCGATCACCTCGTCTGGTGTTGCCGGCGATGACACTCCGAGCTCCAAGCTGCGCTTCATCAATGTCCACTACTTTGCCTCCGCCGCCACCCAGTTCGGCACGGTCGTCAAGGGCGGATACGAGTACGCGGGAAAGACCTATGATGCCCGGTTCGCCCATATCCCCGGGTACAATGCCTGTCAGGTCTGCCACAACCCCCACTCCCTCGAGGTTGATCTCGAGGCCTGCAACACCTGTCACACCGGAATCAAAGATCCGAAGAACATCCGCTATCTCGGCTCGCTCGAGGACTATGACGGCGACGGGAACATGACCGAGGGCATGTATTACGAGATCGAGACGCTCAAGGAGATTTTATACGAGTCTCTCCGCGTTTACGCCCGGGAGGTCATCGGAAAGCCGATCGCCTATGATGGACTGATCTATCCCTATTTCTTCAACGATAAAAACGACAATGGAGTCGTCGACTCCGATGAAGCCGACACCGCGAACGGATTCGCCAGCTTCTCGCCGCGCCTTCTCCGGGCGGCCTACAACTATCAGGTGTCGGTGAAGGACCCGAACTCCTTCGCTCACAACGGCAAATACATGATCGAGCTCATCTACGATTCGATCGAGGACCTGCGCTCCGCGGCCGCGGGCGACATGAACGCCGGCTCGATCTTTAGGCCGAACCCGGCCCGGACCTTCCAGGCGGTGGGCGGGAATCAAGCCGACAAGAGCCGGAACTTCCCGCGCCACAGCGGTCAATCCCTCGATGAGAACATGGCGGAGGGACGGGATGACTCGAGCTTCCGTCAGAGTGAAGAGGGCGGGGTGGGATCGCTCCACAGGACCGACGAAGGGCACTTCGACGGCTCCGCGATGGCCTTCCGCGATTGGGATGCTGACGGTGCTGTTCCGGCGACCTGCGCCAAGTGCCACAGCGCCGAAGGGCTCCCCTATCTTCTTCAGAACGGAGCGATCGACAAGGCCATGCCCATCTCCAACGGATTTCTCTGTTCCACCTGCCACACCGAGCCACCGTTCACCCGGGCTGTCGGGCCCGTCCCGTTCCCCTCGGGCGAGACCAAAGATCTAGGCGACGCTTCTAACCTCTGCATAACCTGCCATCAGGGCCGGGCTTCCAAGAAATCTGTCGACAGGTCAATCGCCGGCGGTCCGGGACCCTACGGCTTCACCAACATCCACTATTTCGCCGCGGCGGCGTCCTATTTCGGCCACGAAGTCCAGGGTGGATATGAGTTCAACGGTAAAACCTACGCCGGCCGCAATCCCTACAACAGCCACCTCGGCATCTTCACCGATTGCGTGGAGTGCCACTTCGGCACCAAGAGCTTCAACCGCAAACAGGACGACTCGGACAACATGTTCCACAACACTGCGCCGAGCAAGGAAGACTGCGCTGCGTGTCACGGCAACGACGTGGCCCAGCCGCATCCCGGCGACTCCAGCCAATTCGAATTCGAGGGCATCCGGCCGGCGAACATCCCCGACTACGACGCCGATGGAAACACCGGCGAGTCACTCCAAGCCGAGCTCGACGGGCTGGAGGCCGAATTGTACGCTCAACTCCAGGCTTACGGGAACAGCGTCGGCAACCCGATCGTCTATGACGATGCGGCCTATCCGTACTTCTTCGCCGACCTGAACGGCAACGGCGTCGCTGATCCCGACGAAGCTGTCCGGGAGAACGGCTACCAGTTCGACGCCCCTGCGCTCCGAGCGGCCTACAACCTCCAGTTCAGCAAGAAAGAGCCCTGCGGTTACATCCACAACGCGATTTACCTGGCCCAGATCATGGTGGATTCCATAGAGCATCTGGGTGGAAAAGCCACGAAGTACACCTGGCGATAAAAAAAATGGGGACGGTTCTATTTTGGGGACCGTCCCCGCCGAATCTCCAAGGCGGCATCTGCGGATGCCGCCTTTTTTTTCACCCTCTCCCCGTCCCTCTCCTATCGATAGGGAGAGGGAGGATATGGACAATTCGGAAATTGATATCCTGTCCCCGTATCTCCCTGGCCCCATATCTCCCAAGGTATGAGGGTGATCGATTGACACCAGGGTGCTAAATCCATATGCTTTGGCCAAGCAAGCAATAAGCGCACAGCATGGCGATGAAGTGCCCAAAATGTCAGTTTGAAAATCCCTCTGATAGCGCTTACTGCGCGAAGTGCGCGACGAAGCTCGGCACGGCATCACATCTCTCCGTCACCAGGACGCTCGAGACAACCCCCGAAGGACTGGGCAAGGGGGAGCTTTTCGCCGGGCGCTTTGAGCAGATAGAGGAGCTCGGCGCCGGCGGGATGGGGATCGTCTACCGGGCGTATGACAAGAAAGTCGGCGAGGAGATCGCCCTCAAGATTCTCCATCCGGAGATAGCCCTCGACGAGACGACCGTCGACCGCTTCCGGAATGAGATCAAGCTGGCCCGAAGGATCACCCACAAGAACGTCTGCCGGATGCACGAGCTCCACGAAGATGGCAAAACACTGTTCATCACCATGGAGTATGTTCCGGGGCAGGATTTGAAGGCGCTAATAAAGCAGAGCGGCGCTTTGCCCACAGGGCAGGCCATCTCCATTGCCAAGCAGGTTACCGAAGGGCTGGCCGAAGCGCACGACCTGGGCGTTATCCACCGCGACCTCAAGCCGCAAAATGTCATGGTGGATAAAGAGGGCAACGCCAAGATCATGGACTTCGGGATTGCGCGCTCCTTGCGCACGGCCGGGATGACTGCCGAAGGCATGATCATCGGGACGCCCGAGTACATGGCGCCGGAGCAGGTGGAGGGCCTAGAGGCCGACCAGCGCACAGACATCTACGCCCTGGGCGCTATTCTCTTCGAGATGGTAACAGGGCGCGTACCATTCGAGGGCGACTCTCCCCTGTCGGTGGCCTATAAGCACAAAAACGAAATTCCCATCGCTCCGCGTAAATTGAACACCGAGGTTCCCGAGCCCCTCTCCGGTCTGATCCTGCGCTGCCTGGAGAAAGAAAAAGACGACCGGTATCAAAACGCCGACGAAGTCTTGGCCGATCTCGTCCGGATCGAAGACGGCCTCCCGATCTCCGAGCGCGTCGTCCTTAAAGCGCGTCCGACCATCCGGATTTCCCGCGAAAAGCCCATAGGCTTCAGGCGCTTCCTCGTCCCCGCCCTCGTTTTGCTCGTGCTTGTCATGGCCGGAGGAGTCGCCTGGAGGCTCCTTTTTCGGAAGGGCGCCGCTCCCGTCGCCAAGATCGAAAACTCGATCGCCGTGATCAGCTTTAAAAACCAGACCGGCGATCCTGCCTATGACAATTTGGAGGAGGCCATCCCTAACCTGCTGATAACGAACCTGGAAAACACCGGTTTATTTTACGTCGCTACGTGGGAAAGGATGAAGGATATCCTCAAACAGATGGGCGTCAAGCCAACGCGGCTGATCGACAGCGACCTCGGGTTTGAAGTCTGCCGCCGGGAAGGAATCAAGGCTATTGCCATCGGCAGCTTTACCAAAGCGGGGGATGTCTTCGTCACGGATGTCAAAATCCTTGACGCCGAGACCAAACGGCTTTTAAAAAGCGCCAATATCAAGGGGACGGGAGTTAACAGCATTCTCGATACCCAGATCGATGCTCTCAGCAGAGAAATGTCTCTCGGCCTAGGCGTCGAGAAAGGCAAGGTCGAAGCGGCCCGATTGAATATCAAGGATATCACCACTCAATCTCTCCAGGCCTATGATTATTTTCTCAAGGGAAAAGAGGCCTATACCCATGAGTACTGGGCGGATTTGAAAAAAAACATGGAAAAAGCTCTGGAAATTGATCCAACCTTCGCCATGGCCTACGTATATCTGGCCTGGGCTGACCACTTTTTAGGAGATAGAAAAGCCAGAAATGAGACTCTTGAGAAAGCGATGGCTTTTTCTGATAGGACTTCTGATAAAGACAGGCTCTTTCTTGAAGGCACCTATGCCTTATTTATCAAGGGAGATCGTGAAAAATATCAAATGCTCCTGAAGGAGCTTATCCGGAAATATCCCAAAGAAAAATGGGCCTTTCATAACTTGGGGGATATTTACTATGCAGGAGGAGATTATGTGGGAGCCTGCGATCAGTATAAAAAATGGTTAGAGCTTGATCCCCAGGATACTTTTGCGATCAACCACCTCCTCATGGCTACAATTCCTATGCGTGATTTTAAGAAAGCTCGGGAATACATCAAAATGCACGACGCCATCGCTCCTCCCGATACCACTAGTCTACAGATGCAGGCGATAATGTATCGGAAGATGGGACAACTTGACAAAGCGATCGCTAAAAATAAGGAGGCTCTCGAGATCAAGCCCGATTTTGTATGGTCCGCCAACGACCTCAGTAGACTCTATGCTCTGAAGGAAGAATACGGAGAATCCGTAAGATGGGCGAACGAATATGTGTCCAGAGTCTCCTCGACTGGGCAGAAATCCATCGCCTATCTGACGAGAGGTTTTTATCTCTACTGGCTGGGGGATCTCAAAGAAGCGCTGAACGATTTCACTCAGGCGGAGAAGCTGGCTGAAGAGGTCGAAAATTGGCCTTGGAAATCAAATGCGGTGGAGTGGAAAGGGATTGCCTATGTTGCGCTCAGCGAGCTCGAGCTCAGCCGGAAGTGTTTCGACAACACCGTTAGGACCGCCGAGGAGCACTTTCCCAAGTATGTTCCCGCTAATAAAGCCCATGCTGCCTGGTGGATGGGTAATCTTGCCATAAAACAGGGCACAATCGACCAAGCGAAGGCCAGGCTCTCTGAACTCGAATCATTCCTGCCACAGGTCGACAAAGGCACTCAGAATAGTCTGAATTTTTGGCATGATCTGTTGCAAGGCGAGGCGTTCTTGGCACAGGGGTCTTTGGACGCGGCTCTTCCTATCAGCCAAAAAGCGTGTCAGCCGGGATCTCCATTTCAGGATGATTCAATGTATTACATGGACCTGTTGGCCAGGGTTTACGCTAAAAGAGGAGAGGTCAGCAAGGCTATCTCGGAATACGAACGTCTGCTCAAGCAAGATGGTTCAGCCGATGTGACTATCACGGAATACTTACGTCCGTTCAGGCAAGATGTTTCAACTCATGTGGCTTATCTTATCCATCCCCTCTACCATTATCGCCTGGGCCTTCTGTATGAGAGAGCGGGAGAGGTCGCGAAGGCCAAAGCCCAATACCTGAAATTCCTCGACCTTTGGAAAGACGCCGATCCCGGCCTCCCCGAAGTCGAGGACGCCCGGAGCCGCCTGGCCGCGCTGAGCTAAGCCTTCCCTGGGAGGCCTCTTCCTTTCCGCCATCCCCTATCCTGAAGAATTAATTCGAGGTGTCATATTTATGGCACGCCAAAGGGGGGTTATTAGAAAATCGTCTTCTTTGCCTACAACAATCAGCGACCTGAGAAAAAAGAGATCTACAGATTGCGTCCCGGATTAGGTTCTATCGGGATTGACCGGCTCTTGGCCGTATGTTATAAGCAAAGAGACCAGATTTTTATGCGATTGGATAAAAGAAATCTCGAGAATCTCGACGATCCGACGGCGGCCATCTACAGGGAAAAAAGCCCTCGCGAGCGTCTCCAAATCGCTTTTGGGCTATGGTCGTTAGCGAAGTCCATACTGGTCAACAGCATGCGGTCTTTGCATCCTGATTGGGATGAAAAGAAAATCCAGGAAGAAGCCGCCAGGAGAATATCTCATGGAGCCGTCTGATCTTCTCCGCCATATCGTCGAGTGTCTAGAAAAGCTGAATATCCGCTACTTCATCACGGGCGCAGTGGCTTCCATTGCCTATGGTGAACCCAGGCTGACCAACGATATTGATATTGTGGCCGATATCAGCGAGCGGGATGTCTCCCGGCTCAAGGGCTGTTTCCCCGACGACGAGTTTTACTTTGATGAAGAGTCCGCGGAGAAGGCCGTGCGGAGCCTTTTTCAATTCAACATCATTCACCCCGCATCAGGATTGAAGATAGACGTCATGGTCGGCAAAAAAGACGATTTCGATACCAGCCGCTTCCAGAGAATCAGACGGCTCAAGGCTTTAGAGGATACCGTGGCCAACTTCGCCTCGCCTGAAGATGTCATCTTGAAGAAAATGGAATATTACGTTGCGGGAGGATCAGAAAAACATTTGCGCGATATATCCGGAATGATCAAAATCTCGGCAGAAATCATCGACCTCGCTTACATAGCACACTGGGCAGAAAGACTGGGTTTAGGAGATACTTGGAGAGCAGTCCATAAGCAGGCATCAAAGAAGCAGCCATAGAAAGATGACGGTCAGGTGCTCCAGATGCGAGTTCGAGAATCCGGACGGGGCAGTTTATTGCGCGAAGTGCGCAACGAAGCTCGGGACCGGGCCGCACCTCTCCGTCACCAGAACACTCGATACAACTCCCGAGGGCCTGGGCGTAGCCAAACCATGGATCGCCGCCTCTCAAAAGTTAATCACGGAAATGACGACCAATTCCACGGAGGCCTACGACTACTGTCTGAGAGGCAACGAAGAGGGCGAAAAGCTCTATCTTGAAAGCGCGATCCGGTTTTATGAAAAGGCCGTCGAGTTGTTTGATAGATACGCCGGGACTTCTCCGGGCGACGCCAAAGCCGGCCTGGCCGCGCTGAAGTAGCCGACGGACCTCTGGGGCGGAGTCAGCGCGTTTTCACCCTCTCCCCGACCCTTTCCCATCAGAGACTGTGTCGCAATGTCATTGCGATAGAGCGAAGCGACTGAAGCAATCTCCTAATGCGCTGAAAAGAAAGGAGATTGCCGCGCTCCCTGCGGTCGCTCGCAATGACCAATGGCGATTGCGACACGGCCTCTCAATAGGGAGAGGGGGATATGGACAATTCGGAAATTGATATGCTGTCCCCATTTCTTGTTTGCATTTGTTCCCCGCCTCACGTACTCCCTATAGGCAAACCCCAATTGTGCATAGTATGTGTGGGTCCCTGGACAATTATCGCTTGACAAATATTATTGTCTGCAAATACAATTAAGCCCCAAGGGAAACCCGATTCAACATAGCGAGAGCAGAAGTGCAGATGGGGAAGATGTGGGGCGTGAATATCTATCAAAAAATCCTTTGCTTAGAGCCGGCTGAATCCTGACCAAAGGAGGGAAGGCATGAGCGTAAGCAAAAAGGTCTTCATCGTTTTGGTTGGTCTTCTCCTAGCGGCAGCGCATCTTCCCGCCCAGGCGCCCACGGGGAAAATATTCGGCACCGTCACTGATGAGCAAGGCACTCCGCTTCCTGGAGTCACCATCGAAGCCACCAGCCCAAAGCTCGTCGGCAAGGGCGCGGCCATCTCGGATGAGAACGGTGTTTATCGCATTTTCGCCCTGACGCCGGGCCTCTACAAAGTCACCTTCGTTCTCCAGGGTTTTAAGACGGTGGTGCGGGAAGGGATCATCGTCGAGGTCGAGCAGAGCGTCAAATTGAATGTGGTCATGCCGCTCGGCGCGATCGAAGAGGAGGTGACGGTCATCGGTCAGTCGCCGCTCATCGACGTCAAGAGCACGGTCAAGGGCATGACCATGACCAGGGAAGTGTTCGATGTCCTGCCCCGAGGACGCGACTTCGACACCCTGGTCGCCGCCGTTCCCGGCGTTCAGAATGAGCCCATGCTCTCCGGCATCTCGGTCGACGGCGCCTCGGGATCTGAAAATATGTTTTACGTCGACGGCACGGACATCACCAACATTTATTTTGGGGTCCGTGGCCAGGGGGTGGCCTTCGAGTTCGTCGATGAGGTCCAGGTCAAGGCCAGCGGCTATGACGCCGAATACGGCGGCTCGCTCGGGGGCGTCATCCACGTCATCACGCGCCAGGGAGGAAATGCGTTCCACGGCGATGTCGTCGCCTATTACAGCGGTTCCGGGCTGAATGGAAAAGAAAGAGACACCCTCCGCTGGGCCCTCTATAATCCCCTCGTTTCCGAGTACGTCAACTACCAGGACCTCTACGGAAAGGACAAGGTCGACCGCCTCGAGGCCGGGTTCAACCTTGGTGGATACGTCATTAAAGACCGGCTGTGGTTCTATGGCTCGTTCCTCCCCGTGTATTTGACCTCCAAGAGACACGTCAAGTTCGAACCCTCGCTTATCGAAGGTGACTACACGCGGCGAGACTACTTCTGGAACTTCCAGGCGAAACTGACCTCCCAGCCCTTCAAATTCGTTCGGCTGGGGGCGAGCTTTGTCAGCAATCTTAATAATTATAAGGGGGACCTCCCCGACCGGGACGGCACCGGAAACCCCACGGACCCCTGGAGTGATTACGGGTATCGTTATCCCTACTGGACCGCCGCGGCTCACGCCGACTTCACCTTCGGCAACAATCTCCTTTTCAGCGTTAGGGGCGGATCCTTCTACAACAACACGACCGACCAGCTTGTTCAGCCCCACGAGCCGTACTATGGTCACGGCGGGACCGGCAACTCTGTCTTCCCCGATATCCCTTCCCAATACATAAGGCCAAGAGGCTGGTCGAATATGCCCGCCTACGCGGCCACTGTCACGGAAAAAAAAGTGGCTCAGAAGTCCTATGTCGGCAGCGATCTGACGTATTATCTGAACTTCGCCGGAGAGCATGCCTGGAAATTCGGAGTTCAGTGGGTGCGTAATGCCGAAGATTGGAAAGCCGGCCCTAAGTACCCGGACTACCCTATCATCAGCTTAGCTTGGGGCCGGCCGTTCATCTACCTTGGTCAAAACTACGGCCAGGGAACCTACGGCTATTATGGTGTGTTTGGGAACGAGACCACGGGTCCTAGTAGGGGATATTTCTACAAGGTCCATGCCGACCGCTGGGCGATCTACCTCCAGGACAGTTGGACGATCAAGGGCCGGCTGACCTTGAATCTCGGCCTCCGGACAGAGAGCGAATATATCCCTAGCTACAGCAACAATCCGGACTTGAAGGGGTTAAAGCCGATCGATTTCAAGTTCGGGGATAAACTGGCGCCCCGCCTGGGATTTGTCTATGACATCTTCGGAGACGCGAACTTCAAGATTTTCGGAAGCTACGGCCTTTATTTCGATGTCATGAAGCTCTATATAGCGGCCACGGCGTACGGAGGTTGGAGGAATGTGGCGGCTTATTACACGCTGGATACCTACGAATGGGACAAGATCGGGAAAAACGGTTATTATCCGGGAACATTACTGAGGGTCGTCGATTATCTATCAGGTAACTGGACCGTCGACCCCAGCCTGAAGCCGATGAGCCAGCAGGAAATCTCGTTCGGAGTCGAGAAAAAGCTCAGGGAAAACCTTTCCGCGACGGTGCGTCTGGTCCAAAAGCACCTTCGTTATGCCATCGAGGACGTGGGAGTCATTAGCGGGGGGGATATCACCTATTACATCGCGAACCCGGGATATGGATATTCCCGGTCGACGGAGGACGGCGGGAAATTCGACGCCAAGTATCCGGCCTGCCCCGAGGCCAAGCGGGAATACTGGGGCCTCAATTTCAGCTTGGACAAGAGATTGTCCGGCCGCTGGCTGGGCGGGTTTTCTTACACCTGGAGCCGGCTCACGGGAAACTATTCCGGCCTCGCCAGCTCCGATGAAGTCACGTGGGCAGGAGCAAGGAACAGCCCGAACGCGGAGATCAACTTCGATACGTGGTTCAACGCTTACGACAAGAATCTCAACCCGATCGACGGACCGCTGGCCACGGACCGGCCGCACGTCTTCAAGCTCTACGGCGCTTATACGTTCCCCTTCCGCCTGACTGTCGGCGCCCTGGTCAACGCCATGAGCGGGACACCGGTCACTGAGTATTGGGATATCTACGACAATTATATGCCTTATAACCGGGGAAACCTGGGACGCACGCCGTTTCTTTGGTTTGCCAATCTTTATGCGGAATACAGCCTTAGACTCGGGAAGACTTCGCTCAGTTTCAATGTCAACGTCGACAACGTCTTTAATGTCGCGACCACGGTCGGCTATTACCCTTATAGCACCCGGTACACCCTGGAGGTCACGGAGGACCAGATTCTCTCGAAGGACTGGGAGCTCGAGACCACGCCGGGGTATGTCCCCGCTTCTGCTTTTATGAAGCCGGCCGGATTCTACCCGCCTATCTCGGCCCGGGTGGGCGTCAGGTTCAGCTTTTAAAAAGTGGTCGGTCATCGCGAGCACCCATCGGGTGCGTGGCGATCCGATCATTTGGATCGTCCCGAGCGGAGCGAGGGATCTCATCATGAGATCACTTCGCTTCGCTCGTGATGACACGGTTCTGCCGGCGGGCTCGTTATTTAGCGCGGGAGCTTCAGCGACCAGAGGTCCCCCTTAACCTCGGCAAGCATCATGTACAACCGGCCCGGGGCCGCCGTCACGCGGCTGATACCAAAATGCTTCATGTCGGGAGAGGCATGATTATGGAAAGCCGCGAAGGGCTCGCCCGACGGCTTCCCGTCGTCGGTGATGCGCTGGGCCCAGACACAAATGAATCCGTCACGCTTTGAGCCGTAATATAGAATCTTGCCGTCTGTTGACCATCTGGGCGAGCCGAGATAGTTGCGGTCCCCGGCAAGCTTCGTCCACGTCGCTGCGGCTGCGGGCTGGTCGCCCACCTTTGCCAGGTAAAGGCCCGCGGTCCCATCGGGCAAGGCGAGCGTGAAGGCCACCCAGCGGTCTGACGGCGCCAACGCCGCATCATACACATCCCCTTGGCCGGCCGTGTCCAGGAATACGCTGCGCCGGCTCCCGGCCGTGTCCAGCCGAGCCAGCTTATTGCCTGACATGACGAGAACATCCTTCGTTTTCGTAAAGAATCCTAAAATGATAACGTCTTCGCCAACCGGCTGAGGCGCGGCGCCATTTTCTGCGACATAGGAGGTCCACTTACCGCCGACGATATCGGAATACGCCAGCCGTGATCCGTCCGGGCTAAACCGCGGGAAGACGTTGAGCGTCTTGTTGGAGCAGACAATCGATTCTTCCTGGCCGGTCGCCATCTTGCGGACCCGGATCTCGAGTTGTTGCGAGGAATAGGCCGTCCAGGCGAGAGTGGAGCCATCTGCCGAAACGGCGACGTCCCATTTCCCCGTCGAATCGGAGGTGACCGGCTCGGGCGGTCCCGAGGCCAAACCGTCGCTCAATTTCAGCGGCACCGACCAGATGTTGGGTGTCAAAGCTACGGTGTTGAAGACCATCCGGCCGTCAAACGATATCGAGGCTCCCCACAGCGTCCCGGTCAATGACGCGATGAGCTGCGGCTCGCCGGGCGCTGAACGGGATTCTTCGGCGAGCGGAACCCGATACAGGCTCATGCCGCCCACCGAGTTGCCCTCCGAATAATAGAGATGGTCATTCCACCAGGCCGCAACAAGACGGGTCGAGCCGGGATAGTTGCGTTGAGGCGGATTGATGCGCACGGCCGGACCTCCGGCCACAGGCGCCAGCCACCAGCCGGGGCCGTCCGGGTCGCGCGCCCCGTCGAAGAAAATAGTCTTGCCGTCCGCCGACCACAGCGGCGATGAATGCGACGGTCCTTTGGGCAAAATGACGAATTCCGGCTGGAAGGGGCGGGGAACCCCGCCCGTCGCAGGGACCAGGAACAGCTTGGCGGTCCGGACTATCGCGGAAGCGACCAGGTAGAGGATTGTCGTTCCGTCGGGAGAGAACGAGGGCAGCCGTCCCCCCTCGGCGATCCGACGCTCGGTTCCGCCGAGAGACTCGGTGATATAAAGCCCGCCGCCGTCCCGCTCGGACCAGAAGACAATCTTCGACCCATCCGGTGAGAAACTCGGGAACCAGTCGGGCGCCGGATGCGTCGTCAGCCGGACGGTTTGCTTCCCGCTCAGCTGCCGCACGTAGATGTCCATGTTGCCGTCTCGCTCGGACGAATAGGCGATCATTTTTCCGTCCGGCGAGATCGCCGGAGTAAACGCGCCTCCCGACTCGAACGTGATCCGCTCCGGTTGGACCATCACCGGCCTCGGAGCGGGCTTCAACATCAGCCAGGCTATGACGCCGCCCGCCGCCAGGACTCCCAACGCGGACAACACGGGGATGAGCCAGCTCCTTCGGCGTGCCGGCGACGGCGCGGCGGCCATAGCGGACATCTTGCCCGACTCGGACTCCTCTTTCATGTCCTGAAGCGCCACCTTCAGGTCCGACATATTTTGCCAGCGCCGCTGCGGGTCTTTCCGCAGGCACCGCATCACGACTTGCTCCACCCCCGCCGGCAGACGGCTCGTGGTTCCGCTCGGCGACGCCGGGTCCAGGGCGATGACCGCCGCCATGGTGGTGGCTTTCGTTTCCCCGTCAAAGGCGCGGCGGCCGGTCAACATCTCATAAAGGACCGACCCAAAGGAGAAGATGTCCGAACGGGCATCCACCGTCTTGCCCGCGGCCTGCTCGGGCGACATGTAGGCCACGGTCCCGAGGATCACTCCCTCCTCGGTGACCGGCCGCCGGGCGAGGGTCAGGGTCGCGGCCAAATCGTCGATTTGTTCGACCTGTTCGACGAGTTTGGCCAGCCCGAAGTCGAGGATTTTGACCAGGCCGTCCGGAGTGACCATGATGTTGGAAGGTTTCAAATCGCGGTGAATGATCCCCGCCGCATGAGCCTTCCCCAGGCCATCGGCAATCTGGATCGCCAAGGCCAGCGCGTCGTTGAGCGGCAGCCCCTTGGGGCCGATCAGATCGTCGAGCATCCGTCCCGTAACATGCTCCATGGCGATGAAATGGACATCGTCCGCCTGGCCTATATCATAGATGGTGACGATGTTCGGATGATTCAGCGCCGAGGCCGATTTGGCCTCCTGTTCGAATCGCCGCCGGCGTTCCGGGTCGGACATTTTATCGGCGGGCAGGACCTTCAGGGCGACGAATCGGTCCAGGCGCTCGTCGCGCGCCTTAAAGACCGCCCCCATCCCCCCCTCTCCTAGCTTCTCGACTATGGAGTAATGCGCGATGGTGCGACCGATCATCGGATGTGAGCCCACGCGTAGATAGTAGGTCGCGGCGACGCAGATTGTCAAGAGTCGTGCAATTGCTCAATCACCGTCCGATAGCTCCCTGGAGAGAAGAATTGGGGGCGGTTCCGCGGCCGGGACCGTAATTTGCTTTACGCCAAGTATCTCGAACGGTTTCGAGAAGCGAAAAAAAATAATTCTGCGTTGCAGTCGGCGGTCTATATGTGCGCCGGAAAACTCGTATGCAGGCCGGGTCACCGCGCAGGCGGACGAAAGCGAGAAAACAGGCTCCGATGAAGAAGATGAATTTTATTGAGTAACAAAGAGAATCACCAACGGTAGGAAATGCTGGCAACGGCACGGCGGCGAAGAATGTCACCTCCAAAGATCTCATAATGTTTGTTATTGAGCACGTTGCTGATGTTGGCTCCGAGAGAGAATCTATCGCCAATCTTAAAATTCGAAATCAGGTCAATCAGGCTGTAGGATTTTACATCGCCCATAAAGGTGCCGGCCGCCCATGGGAAGCCATCTACCCATCGATAGCGCAGAGACATGTTGAACCGGTCGGACACATAGGCCATTCCCAAATTGATCCGGTGCTCGGGCGTGTTGGCGAGGATTTTGTCTTCGATCAGCTGTTCTTTGACTTTGTAATCGAACCAGGTATAGTTGAAATCCATATTCCAGTGTTTGCCGAGGAAATATCTAAGATCAAGCTCTATCCCCTGAGAGTTTGCTCTGCCGGCATTGGTAATGGAAGCCGCGGCAAAAATTGCAGAACCGTCTTCGAGGCTGTTGGACATGAGGGCAAAAAGGCGTGGCGGCAAGTTATTTCGTAGTGTTGTAACAATTGCAGCCTGAATCTCCGGCGGAAGATCGGATGGCGGAGCGTAGGGCCCGTATGAGGGATTAACACCCGGCAACGGATCGGTGATAAAATTCTTAAGCTGGTTTCTGAAGTAATTGATGTGAAATATTAGCTTCCGAGCGAAGATATTGGAATATCCTATCTCGACGCCGGTCATCTCCTCGACTTTGAGCTTCTCATTTCCGAGAGCGAGCACAGGGATGTTATTAAATCCCAGACCCAGGTTCATGCCGCCAAAAGCAGCGGAGAGCCCATCTTCGATGGCGGACAGATTAACAGTAGGAGCGACCGGAACCTTCATAAAAAACTCAGAGTAGTTCGGTGACTGAAACGCCTGGCTGATGGTAAAACGGAGTGAATGGCCGGGATTGAATGAATACACAAGAGCCGCTTTTGGTGAGAACTGGGGATCATGCAGTGTACTAAAGTCCACGCGACCTGCGAGCACGAACTTGAGCTTGTCCGTGAAGAAATAATCGAGCTGGCCATAAACGGCCTCCATGTGTTCATTGACGGCCTTGGATGTGAGTGTTTGAACGCCCTGTTCGTTAGCGCTATCGACTGCTTCACGGCGAATGGAGAAGCCGCCGACAAGCCTGCCCTTTCCCGTGGCGAAATCGGTGAATCCCTGGATTTCTCCGTGGATCCTGGACAAGTCGGCACACAGTTGTCCACCAGAACTGAGGGAAATTCCCTGGAAATCCACCCCCCCGAGACTATACGCGGAAATGTTCCAGTGCGGGGAATGGAAGTTAACCCTCGCCAGAGGTATCGATGTGTCTTTGCCTTGCATGCGGCTTGAACCGGCAATAAAGGCATCTCCCTTATGATCGACAAACCAGGTTTCAAGAGTGAGCACGCTGCCGCCTCCGAAATGCTTGTCCAATCTTATTTTGGCGTTTAGGCTCTTTAACTTGTCAGACAGTAAAGGAACCGCTTCACTCGGAAGGCCTTCATACTCTACGGATTCGTTGCGCGACTGGGTGAAGCCCTTGCCTTCCATGTATCCACCCAGGATCGTGAAGTACCAGCCCTTGCCCAGACTGCTCGCGTATCGCAGATCGAGGCGAGCCGTGCCCGGCTCACCCAGGGAAAAGCGTATCATGCCGCCCTGGCTGTATCGAGGGTCCTTGCTGCTGATGTTGAAAACACCGTTGTAACTATTCGCGCCGTAGAGGGCCGATCCGGGACCTCGAACCAATTCCAGGGATGCCAGGTCAGGGAGGAAAGAGGAGACCATCGGCCAATTCTGAGCTCCCAGCAAGATAATGCTCACATCGACACCGTCCAGCAAAGTGAGGACGCGGCGGTTCAGGCTGGAGTTGAAACCCCGCGTATTGAGATTGAAATCATAGAGCCCGCTCTGTGTTGAATCAACGCCCGGGGTCGTTTCCAAGATCTTAGGCAGCTCCCCGTGAGCGATTTCCCGTTCGATCGCCGCCTCCTCCACCACACTCACCGCCGCAGGAGCATCAACGACGCGTTCCGTGCGACGTGATGCTGCCTGGACTGTCAGGGTATGGGCAAGCAGAACCTCCCATTCAACATCCACATTGCATTGTGTTGGGCTGCCGGCTGTGACAACCATGTCTTCCTTTGTAACGGAGTTGTCTCCCTGCTTGAAAATGAGTGTATATTTTCCAGGCCGGAGGCGGTCGAAGGTGTAAGCCCCATTCTTATCGGTTATCGTCGAAAGCGAGAGTTCCTTCAGGACAACATCAATCCCGCCGATCGGCTTGCCGGCCTTCGTCACCTGTCCCTGGATGCGGCCGGGATCTTCGGCCCGGGAAAGCACCGGAATCAGCAGGACAAAGATAAGTATTAAGGCGTTCTTTTTCATATTTCCCTCCACCCAACCTTAAAGAAATATAAATCGGAGATTGGAATATGTCAAGAACGGCTGGAGGGCGGCGGCATCGCCCGGAGAGCCCAAGCCCCTGGCGACGCTGGGAGACATAAGTTATCGCAATGGCATTCTGAACGATGCCGTCGAATATTACCAGCAGGCCCTCCGGATCAAACCGGACTACGGATGCGAAGAACGGATCGCCTACATCCAGGCCATCGAGGGGAACTACGGCGACGCACTGGCCTGGATCGACCAGTTCATTCTGATGGCGCCGAACAACGACAACAAGGGCCGCGGGTACTGGTGGAAGGCCATTTTTAACCATATCTCCGGCCGGCGCGGGCAGAATATCAGAACCTGCTTGAGCACTGGAAGGATGCCGACCCCGGAATCCCTGAGCTCGTGGACACCAAAGCCCGCTTGGCCGCGCTCGTATAAATTGAAAAATTTGCCAGTCTCATAAAATATATCTTGATTTATTAATAATTATATGTTAAAAAATCAATATGATTGTCTATCGCCACATTATTGACCGAATAAAGCCCTGGCTCGGCAAAGAGAAAATCATCCTCCTGACCGGCCCCAGACAGGTCGGAAAGACGACGATCCTCAAGATCCTGAAAGAAGAGCTGAAGAAAGAATCCAAGATTCTTTTCTTCTCCTGTGATCTGGAGATGGGAAATCCCCTTTTTAAAGATCCTAGGCTCTTCATCAACCTGCTGGAAGCTGAACTCGGTGCAAGCCGTAAGATTTGCGTTTTCCTGGACGAACTTCAATACATCCCTCAGGCAGGTTTGTTTCTAAAGCCCGTGTTCGACCGGTTGAAAGACCGGATTCAATTTTTTGTCTCCGGTTCCTCAAGCCTCGAGATCTCGCGCAGCCGAGAATTCCTCACCGGGCGCAAAATCGAATTCCGGATCACTCCCTTTACCTTTCAGGAATGGCTCGGCATCTCCTCCGAGTTCAGCTATCCGCGGTCCATCTCCATCGAGCCGCTCGCCGAAATCTCCGATTTCTATCGATCCCACCAGGCTGACCTGGAGGGACTGGCCCTGACCTATCTGAACTGGGGAGGATACCCCGAGCCCGCCTTCGAGCCTCAGGAAAACAAGCTCCAGATCATCAGAGAGATCATCAGCACCTATCTGCAAAAAGACATCGCCGGGTTTCTGAATATCTCGAACCTGGAAGGTTACAACAACCTCATCCGGCTCCTCGCCGGACAGGCGGGAGGACTCGTGAACCGGCACGAGATCAGCAACACGCTGAGGCTGAACACGCAGACGCTGAACAAGTATTTGGCCGTCCTCGAGGGCACCTATATGTTCACCCTGCTGTCGCCCTTTTTCACGAACATCCGGAAAGAGATCAGCAAGATGAAAAAGGTCTATGTCTTCGACCCCGGCGTGCGGCGCGTCATCACCAACGGCAGGCCTCTCGTTAGCTTGGATGACGTGAGCGGACCCGACGTCGAGAATTTCATCTTTACTATCCTGAACAACAACCCGCAGGTCACTCGATTGAATTATTATCGGACGATTTCAAAGTCGGAAATCGACTTCATCATCCAATCCGACGACGGAATAATCCCAGTGGAAGTCAAATTCAGGCCCCACTACGACCGAGTCCCTGTTGCCGTTCAACATTTCGAGAAACTTTATAAAAAGAAAGTCCCAAAGGGAATTATTGTGACACGAGACTATTTGGCCAAAGACGGCGAGATATTCTTCATTCCCTTCGTGGTTTTTCCGTTTCTCCAGTTCTGAATCCCTCCGTCCCCTTGGCCGCTCACGGATTTCCTAATTCCCCGAGTTGACACCCGGCCCATAAATGAATATTCTTGGCCGAGTCAGTTTTAAGCGCGCAGCATGGCCACTAAGTGCCCGAAGTGTCACTTTGACAATCCCCCAGATACGATATTCTGCGGCCGGTGCGCCACCAAGCTCGACGCCGCCGCTCAGCCGTCATTCACCCTGACCCTGGAAACGCCCCTCGATGAGCTGCCCCGCGGCGCCGTCTTCGGCGGGCGCTACGAGGTTATCGAAGAGCTCGGCCGGGGCGGCATGGGAAGCGTCTACCGGGTCGAAGACAAGAAGGTCAACGAAGAGATCGCCCTCAAGCTCATCAACCCCGAGATCGCCCAGGACAGAAAGATAATCGACCGGTTCAGCCACGAGCTCAAGGTGGCCCGCCAGATCTCCCACCGGAACGTCTGCCGGATGTACGACCTTGGAGAGGCCGAAGGCTCTCACTTCATCACGATGGAGTATGTGCAGGGCGAGGATCTGAGGAGCCTGCTCAAGAGGATCGGCCGCCTCCCCGAAGACAAGGCGTTGTCCATCGCCGGGCAGGTGGCCGACGGGCTGGCCGAAGCCCATCACCTGGGAATCGTCCACCGGGACCTCAAACCCGGCAACGTCATGGTGGACCGCGAGGGGAATGCCAAGATCATGGACTTCGGGATCGCGCGGTCGACCAAGGCGAAGGTGGTGACGGCCACGGGCCTGATCATCGGCACGCCGGACTACATGTCGCCCGAGCAGGCCGAGGCCAAGGAGGTCGACGGCCGGTCGGACATTTATTCTTTGGGTGTCATTCTCTACGAGATGACGACCGGGCAGGTTCCGTTTGAAGGCGAGACGGCTCTCGCCGTCGCCATGAAGCACAAGTCGGAGAAACCGAGGGACCCGAGAGACTTCAACCCTCAAATCTCGGTTGCGCTCAGCCGGCTAATCCTGAAATGCCTGGAGAAAGAAAAGGAAAAGCGCTTTCAGACGGCCGCAGAACTCAGCGCGGAGATCGAGGCGATCTGCGGAGGATTGCCGACGGCTGAGCGGATGAAGCCTGGGCGGAAAACTCTCACTCCTAGAGAGATCACGGTGACATTCAAGCTCAGGAGGTTTCTCATTCCTGCTCTGGCCGTGGTCGTCCTCGCCGTGCTCGGATTCGTCCTCTCGCGCATCGTCCTCAAACCCAAGCCCGGCGAACGGTCGGTTGCCGTGATCAACTTCCAGAATCAAACGGGCGACGCCGCTTACGATTACTTCCAGAAGGCCATCCCCAACCTCCTCATAACCAGCCTCGAGCAATCCAAGTACCTCCAGGTCACGACCTTCGAACGCCTGCGGGACCTCATGCGGCAGATGGGAAAGGCGGAGGTGGAGACGATTGACGGCGACCTCGGGTTCGAGCTCTGCCGTCAGGACAATGTCGAGGTCCTCGTCCTCGGAAGCTATGTCAAGGCGGGCGAGACGTTCGCCACGGACGTCAAGATCTTCGATGTGAAGACCCGGAAGATGATAAAGAGCTTCACGGCCCAGGGAACGGGCGCGCAGAGCATCCTGGATAAGCAGATCGGCGACCTGAGCCGCCAGATCTCCCGCGGAGTCGGGCTCTCGAAGAAGGCGGTGGACGAAACCAAAACCCTCATGGCTCAGACCCCGACCGCATCGATCGACGCCTACAAGTACTATCTCGCGGGGCACGAAAAGATCGAAAAAAGTTATTGGGACGAAGCCCGGAAAGACCTGGAGAAAGCCATAGAGCTCGACCCTCAATTCGCCCTGGCCTATTACGATCTTTGCATCGCCCTCTCTCAATCAGGGAACCTCCTGGCTTCTCGCGAGGCGCTCACGAAAGCCAAGGAGCTTTCCGCCCGGGCCCCCGAGAAGGACCGGCTGTACATCGAAGCGGCCTGGGCTTCAAGAAGCGAAGGCGACTACGAAAAGCGTCTCCGGATTCTTCAGGAAATTGCGGCTAAATATCCCAAGGAAAAGGATATCCACCTCACCCTGATCGCCTACTATGACGCGCATGGGATGTTCCCTCAGGCCATCGCCGAGGCCGAAAAAGGCCTCACGCTCGACCCCAAGTGGAGCCTCATGCTGGAATACCTGGGCTGGGTCTATCGCAATTCGGGTGATCCCGCCAAGGGAGAGGAGATTTTGAAACAGGCGGCGGCCGCCGCGCCCGGAGAGCCCGACCCCCTGGATTCACTGGGGCAAATGTGCTATCTCGACGGAAGGCTCGACGAGGCCGTCGAATACTACAAGGAGGCCCTGAAGGTCAAGCCCGATTTCGGCTGCGAGGAGATCATCGCTTATATTCACGCCGTTAAGGGGAACTACGGCGACGCACTGGCCTGGATCGACCAGTTCATTCTGATGGCACTGAACAACGGCAACAAGGGCCGCGGGTACTGGTGGAAGGCCGTTTTTAACCATATCTCCGGCCGGCGCGGGCAGGCCAAAGCGGAGATGGAGCGATTCAAGCGGTTCGCGGAATCCGGCGGGGCCGATAACGTATTCCCACTCATCGCCGCCCTGTATGGGGAAGCCCTTCTCTTTTTTGACAGTGGTGATTATGAAAACGCCGTCCGAAGTCTTTCCCAAGGCCAACAAGCGACCCTGGATTTTTACCGTCCAACAAAGGATGCGTCTTCCGTCGAGGCCCTGATTTCCTTTGAGCGCGACCTTGTGTCGGGATTCGTGGCGGTGAGGGAGGGGCGGAGCGAGGCCGCGCGCGGGAAAATCGAGGCGGCCACAGCGGCTTGGCCGGGATCCGAGCGTGCCAGACTCGGAAGAGATCGCGTGTTGGAACAGGCCTTGATAAGGCTCCGGGCGGATGTCCTGGTCCTTGAGGGAAAACCGGCAGAGGCCATCGCCCTCATGGATAAGGAATTCAAGCCCATCATGCGCGGGGTTGGCTTGACCGTTATGCTCTTCGCCACTTTATTCCTGAATTTCCCGCTTGAGCAGGATGTCGTGCCGTGCGCTTACGAGAAGATGGGAGATATCGAGAAGGCGATCGAGGCTTACCAGAAACTCCTCAATTTCGATCCAAAAGGTCAAGACCGCCGGATGCACATTCCCGTTTATCATTATCGCCTGGCGAAGCTCTATGAGTCGAAGGGGCTCAAGGAACAAGCGCGGGCAGAATATCAGAAGCTGCTTGAGGACTGGAAGGATGCGGATCCCGGCATTCCCGAGCTCGTTGATGCGAAGGTCCGCCTGACCTCGCTCAAATAAGCAAACCAGGCCTACTTTCTTTTGGCCTTTTTGACCCGTTCGAGATACTTGGCGTCGAGCAGATCACGGTCCCGGCCGACCGCCTTTTTGTTCTTGATTAGATCCTCGAGCGAGATAAAAAAAACGTTTATATCCCCGTATTTCGCTCTGACTCTGTTCTTCCAGGCCGATGGAAATTCAATCCCAGCACAGGCCGTGATGATGTCGATTCTGACCGGCACAAACCCGAGCTGGATGATCATATCGCGCTGGAGGAAGTCGGCCGCTATGACTCCTGGTTCCATTCCCCAAAACTCCGTGATAGCGGCAACCACTCTAGTCCCATTCTCTTTGCTCGCCTCGACCAAGATATCGATATCTTTGGTATAGCGCGGCTCGGCGTGATAGGAATAAGCAAATCCCCCGACGATCAGGTACTTAACTTTTTTTGCGCCGAGTAACCTTAAGAAATCTCTGAAGTCCTTTTCGACTCTCATGTCTTAGATCATAAACCATTTCCCGGAGGTGTTGAAGGGCATCCAGCTTTTCGGCCGGCGATTTTTGCAGCCAATATTGGAAGTCCTGTTCGTCCGATTGACTAAGGGGAACGAATCTGATCGCCTTGGCCATCGGAATTAGATTATCAGATCGTATGTGTTTTTTCAACCGACCCAACCCCCCGAAAGTAAGGGCCAAAACGCGAAGACACTTGGCCTGACCTCCTGAAGCTCACCCTCTCCCCGACCCTCTCCCATCAATAGGGAGAGGGGGATACGGACAATTCGGAAATTGATATGGTGTCCCACTTTTTTCCCCTTTTTGTTCTTTGTTTTATGAACGCATTTTTCGGTCCCTTTCATTTGGAATATGTCCCCATATATTCTCGGGAAACTAATATTGTGTCATCGGTTTTTTTGTGGTATAGAATACCGCACCAGATGCTGAAAACGGCATAAAACAAGAGATGGAGGTTAAGGTGAAGCAGAGAATCCATTTCATCAGTCTGATCGTTTTCCTGAGCGCCTTCCTGGTTAAGCCTCTTCTCAGCCAGCAGTGCGTCGAGTGCCATAAAAAGACAACTCCTAACATCGTCAGCGACTGGCAGTTGAGCAAACACAGCCAGAACGATGTCGACTGCACCGTCTGTCACGGCGAGGACCACAAAGCGGCCAACGACTATGCCGTTGCCCGAATCCCCACTCCCGACACCTGCGCCCAGTGCCATGAGGAAAAGGTCGCCCAGTTCAAGAAAGGTAAGCACGCCCTAGCCTGGACCGCCATGAAGGCCATGCCCACGGCCCACGCCCAGCCCGTCGCCATGATGGAAGGCATGAAGGGCTGCGGAGGGTGCCACAAGATCGGCCTCAAGTCCGAGGCCGAAATTCGCGCGCTCCAGCAGGCCGGGTCCGGGTTCGGCCGCGCCTCCTGCGATGCCTGCCACACCCGGCACATCTTCTCGGTTACAGAGGCCAAGCAGCCGCAGGCCTGCCAGACCTGCCACATGGGCTTCGACCATCCCCAGTGGGAGATGTATTCCGCCTCCAAGCACGGCGTCCGCTATCTCTTAAAGCAGAACAAGACCCTTCCCGAGACCGTCGCCGCCCCCTCCTGCCAGACCTGCCACATGCAGGAAGGGAACCACGAGGTCCGGGCCGCCTGGGGCTTCCTGGCGGTGCGGCTTCCCATGCCGGAAGACAAGCAGTGGACCGCCGACCGGGCCACCATCCTCCAGGGCTTGGGTGTCCTTGACCCGGCCGGGAATCCCACCGGACGACTCGAGGTGGTCAAGGCCGCCGACCTCGCCCGCCTAACCCAGGAAGCCTGGCAGGCCGAACGGGATAAGATGATCAAGACCTGCAACCAATGCCACAGTGTCAACTTCGCCAAGGCGGAGCTGGCCAAGGGCGACGACATGATCAGAGAAGTCGACCACCTGATGGCCGAGGCCATCCACATCGTCGCCCGGCTCTACAACGACGGCATCATCCCCAAGCCGGCCAGCTACGCTTACCCGTTCCCCGACCTCCTCACTTTCCACGATGCGGCGACCGAGGTCGAGCAGGAGCTCTTCGTCATGTTCCTGGAGCACAGGATGCGCT
Organism: Candidatus Aminicenantota bacterium; assembly: GCA_017886205.1. Classification (GTDB taxonomy): domain Bacteria; phylum Acidobacteriota; class Aminicenantia; order Aminicenantales; family UBA8522; genus UBA8522. The sequence goes on from JAFNEO010000045.1 coordinate 90,514, forward strand.
CTTTCCAGGGGACTTTCCATGCCAACCCGGACTACGCGCTCTGGTACGGCTGGAGCGAGATGCGACGGTCGCTCAAGAAGGTCGAAACCATGGCCGCCGAGATGCGCAAGGCTGACCATTAGGCGACGATCCCCCGCCTCTTCGTAGGAGGGGATAATCGGGTGGTTCCATCCACCCTCTCCTCGATCCTCTCCCATCGAGGGAGAGGAGGGACAAAAAACGGGAACGATAGGGGCGTTGAAAATATTTGAGTATTCCGATATTATTTATAGTCTTTAAAAGGCGAAAAAAGGTATGCTTAGAGCACTGAAAAATTTTTTCACTTCGATCAAGGTGGCCATCGTCCTTCTGATCATCCTGATCGCCGCCTCCATACTGGGCACCCTGATCCCCCAGGGCCGGTCGGGCCAGGAATACCTGGTCCGGTACGGCCAGCTCGGCGGCCTCCTCCAGAAGCTCCAGTTCACCCGGCTGTACCAGTCCTTCTGGTACATCGCCATCCTGGCCCTTTTCAGCCTCAATATCATCATCTGCACGCTCGTCCGCCTCTCCCCGAAGCTCCATCGAGTCTTCCGGCCTAAGTGCGACCTCAACCCTAAGAGTGTACAGGTCCTCAAGGTCAAAGATAGGATCAAAATGGCGATGGCGCCGCCTGCGGCCGTGCAGGCTGTCAAGGCCGAACTCGGCCGCCATCACTACCGCGTCCGGGAGCAGGCCGCGGAGAAAAAACATTGCCTTCTCGCCAGAAAAAAGATTCTGGGGATTTTCGGCTCCGATGTCGTGCACGTCGGCCTCCTGATTATCCTGGCCGGAGGCATCATCAGCGGTCTGGCCGGCGTGCGCGGGAGCCTCACTCTCTCCGAAAACCAAACCCTCCCCGTCCCCCAGGCCAGCTTCTCCGTCCGCCTGGACAAGTTCATCACCGAGTTCTATCCCGACGGAAGCGTCAAGGACTGGAAGAGCGAGCTCACGATCATCGAGGGGGATAAACCCGTCTTCCAGAAGTCCGTCGAAGTCAACCACCCGATGAGCTACAAGGGGTTCGTCTTCTACCAGAGCGGCTACGGCTCGGACTGGGAAAACCCGGAACTCGAGGTCTGGCTCAAAAAGAAGAGCGACCCGGGCTATATCAAGAACATCCGGCTAAGAATCGGCCAGCCGGCCGCAGTCGAAGGAGAGGATATCACGCTGACCGCCGTCCGCTTCCTGCCTGACTTTGTACTAGACGAAAAGAACCAGCCCTCGACCCGCTCCCTCGAACTCAACAACCCGGCCGCCCTCATCCGGGGAGAGCGAGCCGGAGCGGAGGTCTTCTCCGGCTGGATCTTCGCCAAGTTCCCCGATTTCGCCCAGATGCACCAGGCCCAGGAGAGCGAGTTCAAACCCGAGCTCAAGGACGTTAAAGCCCCGCAGTATTCCGTCCTCCAGACGGCCAAGGACCCGGGAGTTTCTTTGATCTGGGTCGGCTGCGCGGTGCTGATGCTCGGGCTCTTCCTGGCCTTCTACTGGCCGACGCGGGAAATCCGCCTCGTCCTCGAGGAAAGCCAGGGGAAAACGGAGATCGCGGCGGGCGGAATCTCGGCCAAGAGCCGGGAGGCTTTTCAATCCGAATTTGAAAGCATCATGAGTACTTTGAGGAAAACGAAATGAGCGAATCCACCATCTTCACCCTGGCTTTCATCCTGTATATCGGGTCGGCGTTTTCCTACCTCGCCTATCTTTATTCCAAGCGGGAGAATATGGCCAAGGCGGGCGCAATTTTCGCCCTCTTCGGCCTGCTCCTCCACACGCTGGCCCTCATCCTGCGGACGATTCAGAGCGGCCACGCCCCATTCACCAACATGTACGAGTCGCTCTCGTTCCTGGCCTGGGCGACTATCCTCGCCTACCTCGTCATCGAGTGGAAATACAAGGTCCGGAAGCCGGGCGCCTACCTGCTGCTCATCGTCGTCGGGCTGATGGCTCTGGCCTCGTCCCCCCTCATGCCCAAGGACGCGACGCCGCTCGTGCCGGCGCTCCAGAGCTACTGGCTCTGGCTCCATGTCTCGGTGACCCTGCTCGGAGAAGCCTTTTTCGCCGTCGCCTTCATCACCAGCATCATGTACCTCCGGGCCAAGGCCCGAGAAAGGAAGGGGCAGGCGCCTAAATCGGGCCTCACCGCCGAGCGGCTGGATTCCATCAGCTACCGGGCCATTTCCGTCGGCTTCCCCCTTTTCACCCTGGGAGGCCTCGTCTTCGGCATGGTCTGGGCCTACAAGGCCTGGGGCAGCTATTGGACCTGGGATCCCAAGGAAGTCTGGAGTCTGATTACCTGGTTTGTCTTCGCTCTTTACCTCCACACCCGGATCGTCATGGGCTGGAAAGGACGGCGCTCGGCCGCCATCGCCATCATCGGTTTTTTGGCTGCTCTATTCACCTATTTCGGAGTCAACTATCTCCTGGCCGGACTCCACTCATACGCCTGAGCCAAGGGATAGCGAAAAGTCATCCTGAGGAGCGTAGAAATGCCTGCTGATGAAGGAAAATCTCCCAGCCCTCCCCTTGAAGAAATAAAGCCGAAGAAGAAGTCCCGGAAGAAAAGATTGTTCATCGCCCTCGGGATACTTATCTTCATATTCCTTCTTTTCGCCGGCACGGCCGAGTACACTTCCCATCACAATTTCTGCTCCGTATGCCACTATATGAAGCCATTCTACAAGAGCTGGCAGGAGTCCGCCCATTCCGGAATTGAGTGCAGCAAGTGCCACTATCCGCCGGGGATGCGGTCCTTCCTGCGGGTCAAGCTCGAAGGCCTCAACCAGGTCCTCCGCTACTGGACAAAGCTCTATGTCAAGTCCAAACCCTGGGCCGAGATCCCGGATGAAAGCTGTCTGCGGCCGGGATGCCATGAAAAGAGGCTCCTCGAGGGTCGGGTCCAGTTCAAGTCGGTCATTTTCGACCATAAGGTCCACCTGGGAGACTTGCGAAGGGGCAAGCAACTGCGCTGCACGAGCTGTCATTCCCAGATCGTCCAGGGAGACCACATCACCGTCACGGAAAGCTCCTGTTTCATCTGCCACTTCAAGGCCAGCGAGCACTACCCCCAGATCTCCAGCTGCTCCCACTGCCATCTCCGGGCTGACCTGAGCTCGGATAAAGCGCGTTTCAACCATACGGTCGTCTTTGAGAAAAACTTCAGCTGCGACAAGTGCCACAGTCAAATCATCCTCGGCGACGGCGCCGTCCCAAGGGAGAACTGCTACCGTTGCCACTTCGAAAGAGACCGGCTGGAGAAGTACGGCGATACTGACCTGATGCATTCCATGCATATCTCCTCCCACAAGATCGAGTGCAACCAGTGTCACCTGGAGATCCAGCACAAGATCGTCAAGGACATCGAGACCATCGCCGACTGCCGGACCTGCCACACCGGGTTCCATGAGGCCCAAAAGATTCTCTACACCGGCCAGGGCGGGAAGGGCGTGGCCCATCCGAAACCCAACGTCATGCTGGAAAAGGGCCTGAGCTGCAAGGGCTGCCACATGTTCCACGAGGAGGCCGGAGGGAAGCTGGTCAAGAGTGATACCCTGGTCTCCCGCGAAAAGGCCTGCGAATCCTGCCACGGGTTGGGGTTCGGCCGCATCCTCAAGAACTGGCAAGTCTCGACCGAGAAAAAACTCGGACAGATCAAGAGCGTCTATGCCAAAGCGGACAGCGAGGTCGCCGCTTCCCGGAGCGCCGAAAGAGCCAAAGCTCGGGAGCTCCTCCAGGAGGCCGCCTTCAACATCGATGTCGTGGACAAGGGCAAGGCCGTCCACAACATCTCCTACTCTCAGGATCTGTTGCTAGCTGCTGTCCAACGCATCGAGGAGGCGCTCCAGGCAGCCGGTTCTTCATACCGCCCGGAGAAGCTCCTGATCGAGACGGCAGCCGCTCCCGGCCAGTGCTCCCAATGCCACGCCGGGATCGAAGAGATCAACGTCGATATATTCGGCTTGTCTTTTCCCCACAAGACCCACGTCGTCGGCAAGAAGATGGAGTGCGGCCTCTGCCACTCCAACTCCCGGCGCCACGGCGAATTCATCTCCTCCAAGAAGAGCTGTGCCACCTGCCATCACGAGGAAGCAAAGAAGGAGTGCGGGAGCTGCCATTCCCTCCAGAAAACGCTGTACGGCGGGGGCACGATCGACGGCTTCTCCGTTCCCAAGGACCTAATGGCTGAAGGAGGGGCAGATTGCGACGGTTGCCATGAGCGTAAAGACGGCCGCATCAGCCGTTCGGACGCCGCCACCTGCGCTAACTGCCACGAGGAGGGCTACAAAAAAACGTTCGAGGAATGGCAGGCGACTTACCGGGAACTCCGGGCCGGCCTCGAGGCCGCGCTGGCTGAAAAGAAGATGCAGAGTCTGAGTCAGGAAGGCAAAGCACGCCTGGCCGAAATCGAGAAGGCCATGCGGAGGCTCGACCAGGACGGAAGCTCCGGGGTCCACAATTCCCAGTTTATTCAGGACGTATTGACAATGCTGACCAAAGAGATAAAATCTGTCGCCTGATAGAGCGCCCATGAACAGACGGACCTTCGTCAACCTCTTCCTCGGCGGGTCGTTCCTGGGGACCGTCGTCTCGTTTCTCTATCCCGTTATCCGCTATCTCATCCCACCTCGCCAGGCCGAAGCCGTCGCCAAGAGGATCATCGCCGCCAAAGTCGGCGAGCTGGCGCCGAACTCGGCCAAACTGTTCAGATTCGGATCGTCAGCGGCCGTCCTGATCAACACCTCCGACGGTGAACTCCGGGCTTTTTCGGCGACCTGCACCCACCTCACCTGCACCGTCCGCTATGAGGGCGACACCGAAACTCTTTTCTGCCCCTGTCATAACGGCCGTTTCGACCTAGCCGGGAACGTCATCTCCGGGCCGCCGCCGAGGCCCCTGGAAGCCTACGAAGTAGAGGTCTCGGGCGGCGATATCTTCGTCTCCAGGAAAGCCTGAGATGAACAAGTGGTGGGAAAAGATGCAGGCCTACTTGGAGCCGCGCTTCCAGCTGTCGGCCATCCGGGATTTCGCCCAAAAAAAGAAAGTCCCTGAGCATAAACACTCTTTCTGGTACTTCTTCGGCGGCATCTGCCTCTTCCTCTTCGTCATCCAGATCTTGACCGGAGTGCTCCTCCTGCTATACTACACGCCGTCGGTGGACGCCGCCCACGAGAGCGTCCAGTTCATCATGAGCCAGGTCAAATTCGGCTGGCTCATCCGGTCCGTCCACAGCTGGACGGCCAATATCCTGGTCGGTGTGCTCTTTATCCACATGTTCAGCGCCTTCTTCCTCAAGGCCTACCGGCCGCCCCGCGAACTGACCTGGATAACGGGGTTCCTCCTCCTCGTCCTCTTCCTGGCCTTCGGGTTCAGCGGCTACCTGCTGCCCTGGAACGAGCTCTCCTTCTTCGCCACCCGCGTGGGCACGGACATTGCCGGGGTCATCCCCCTTGTCGGAAAGGCGATCAAGACCTTTATCCTGGGAGGCCCGGAGGTTTCGGGCGCTACCTTGACGCGGTTCTTCTGGCTCCATGTGGCGGTCCTGCCGGCCTTCGCCCTCTTGATCATGGGTATCCATATCATCCTCGTCCAGAGCCTGGGGATGAGCAAGCCGATCGGAATCGGCGAGACCAAGGAGATCTTCTTTTTCCCCGATTTCATCCTCAAGGACTCCGTCGGCTGGCTCCTCATCCTGGCCGTCGTCGGCGCGGTCTGTGTCTTCCTCCCCTGGGAGGCCGGACCAAAGGCCGATCCTTTCGCTTCGACCCCGCTCGGAATCAAGCCGGAATGGTACTTTACATTTATGTTCACTACCCTCAAGCTCGTCCCTGCCCACATTTTCACGATCGAGGGCGAAGTCCTGGCAGTCCTGGGCTTTATGCTGGGCGGGCTGCTCCTGATGCTTGTCCCGTTCCTGGACCGGCGGGCAGCCCATGAAAAGCGGAGTCCGGTTTTTTCGGCGATCGGACTGGCCGTCGTGCTGTATATCATCATCATGACCGCCCTGACTTATCTGGCGCCCAACATAGGAAAATGAACATGCCCCTTAAGTTGCCATTGCGAGAAGCGAAGCGCCGAAGCAATCTCGTGCTGCTGTCGTTTGTTTTCCTGTCTATGCCTTTATCCCTCTCGGCCCAAAAAAATTCCTGTGTCGAATGCCACCTCCAGCTGGAAAACTCCCTCAGGGCTCCGGCCGAGGGCTTTGCCGCGGACGTCCATAAGCAGTTCGGTCTCGGCTGCCCGGACTGCCACGGCGGGAACCCGGCTCAGGACGATGTCGAGCTGGCCAAAGACCGGTCCTTCAAGGGTTCGCCCGAAAGGTCCAAGATCCCAGAGTTCTGCGGGACCTGTCATTCAAACTCCGAGTACATGAGACGCTTTAATCCCAACCTGCGGGTGGACCAGTTAGCCCTCTACTGGACCAGCCGTCACGGCCAGCTCCTGAAGAAGGGCGATACAAACGGCGCGGTTTGCACAGACTGCCACGGTGTTCACGGCATCCAGCCGGCCAACTTTCCCAAATCTCAGGTCTTCCCCTGGAACATTCCCCAGACCTGCGGCCGCTGTCATTCGAGCGCCGACACCATGAAGGCCTATGGGATACCCGTCCAGCAGGTCGATGACTACAAGCAGAGCGTCCATGCCCAGGCGCTCTTCGAGAAAAAGGACCTCAGCGCGCCGGTCTGCAACGACTGTCACGGCAATCACGGCGCCGCGCCGCCTGAAGTGACCTCAATCGCCTTCGTCTGCCGGCAGTGCCACCCCAGCGCCGGCGACTTGTTCTCCAAGAGCCCGCACAAGGAGGCATTTGACGCCCTGGGGATCTCGGAGTGCGAGGCCTGCCACAGCAACCACCGCATCTCCAGTCCCTCGGATGACCTCCTCCCCGGGGGGAAACAGGATGTCTGCATTCAATGTCATGATGCCGGGACTGAGCCTCACCAGACCGGACTGAAGATCAAGCAGCAGATCGACGGCTTTGTCGCCTCCTCCGAAGCGGCCAAGGCGCTCCTGGCCGGCGCCGAACGGAAGGGGGTCGAGGTAAGCGAAGCTCAGTTCAAGCTCCAGGACGCCACGACCGCCCTGGTCCTCGCCCGCAACCTTACCCATGGGCTGTCCCTCCCGGAGATCGAGGCCGACCTGCGCGATGGGTCGAAGATTTTGGCTGAGGTCAAGTCCCGCGGAGAGGCGGCGCTGCGGGAGGCCAAGTTCCGCCGTTCGGGGCTCGTCATCGCCACCATCTTCATCCTTCTCTTAGCTGTGGCGCTCTTCCTCAAGATCCGCGACCTCAAGAGCTCGCCGAAACACCGGGGATAGGCCGTGGCCAGACCTCCTCTGCTTCCTCGGCCTCACCCTTCACCTTCGATTGTTCTTATTAAACATATAGAATTTATCGGAATAATATTGACAATCCCCGGAAACTTTCCTAGAATGAAGTTTGCTCATCTCGGGACCGCGACCAGTCGTTCGCGCCCGTAAATCCCAGGGAGGACCGATGAAAAAGAGCATAATCCTCGTTGTCATGATGGCAGTGACCGCAGCCGGCCTTTCGAGCCAGACATTCACCTACGTTGGCTCGGCCAAGTGCGCCATCTGCCACAAGACCGAAACCCAGGGCAAGCAGTTCCCGATCTGGCAGGGCACCAAGCATTCCAAGTCATTTGCCGCGCTCAGCTCCCCCCAGGCGGCCGACGTTGCCAAGCAAGCCAACGTCCAGAACCCCGCCGAGTGCCCCGATTGCTTCAAGTGCCACGCCCCCCTGTATGAAAAGGCCGCCGAGCTGAAGGCGGAGGGCGTCACCTGCGAGGTCTGCCACGGCCCGGGAAGTGAATACAAGAAGCTGAATATCATGAAAGACCTGGCCTTGGCCAAGCAGAACGGGCTCATCGTCTACGACAACCAGGACGCCATCAAGAAGCAGTGCCTGACCTGCCACGCCAACGCCCATGGCAAGAGCTTCGATTTCGCCGCAGCGGTCGAGAAAATCAAGCACAACAAGCCGGCGCAATAAGCGCCGCCGTCCGGCTCTTCCTGAGGCTAGCAACTCCGATGCGGCACGCCCGGTCTGGTCTTCTACTGTTGGCGCTGATTGGCTCGTTTCTCCAGGCTCAGAAGACTCCCTCACCCGCTTCCCAAAACGCGGCCTGTCTGGCCTGCCACGGCTCGGCCGCGACGGCCGGCACGCTGCGGATTAGGGAGAGCCACCTTCCGGCCTCTGTCCATTCCGCTCTGCTCTGCACGGACTGCCATGCCGTCAAGGCGGGCGAAACGCAGGGAGATATCCCTCATCAAAAGAGCATCCCGTCGCCCGACTGCACTTCCTCCTGCCACCGCGAAGACAACAAGGCTAGGCCCGGCCTCGACCCTCTCTCCTACCCGGACAGCGTCCACGGACGCGCCTACCTAGAAAGGGGCGTCGGGGAAGTGGCTAAGTGCTGGGACTGCCACGGCAAGCACAACATCCGGGCCTATACGGACCCCGAGTCAACTGTCCACCGCAAGAACATACCCCAGACCTGCACCTCCTGCCATGAGGACATGGCGGTGGTCGTCAAGTACCACATCCACAGCGAGATGCCCTATCAAGAGTACATGAAGAGCGTCCACGGAAAGGCGCTTTTCGAGAAGGGGCTCGTCCAGTATGCGGCCGTCTGCACCGACTGCCACGGAGTGCACAACATCCAAGGAGTTGGAGAACCTCACCTCATGGCCAAACAGCCCCAGACCTGCGGCCGCTGTCATGAACTCGTCTTCAACGAATACAAGGAGAGCATCCACGGCCAACAGGCTCTGGCCGGCAATGTCGACTCTCCCCTCTGCGTCGACTGCCACGGCGAGCACGGGATCACGTCGCCCCAGGACGAAAAATCTCCCGTCTTCAGCAAGAACATTCCCGACACGTGCTCCAGCTGCCATGCCCGGCCCGAGATCATGAAGAAATACGGCATCTCCGAGGACAGGATCGCGACTTTTATCGACAGCCTCCACGGCATCGCGGTCGGGTTCGGGTCAAAGGCGGCGGCCACCTGCGCCAGCTGCCACGGCGTCCATGATATCCGGCCCGCCTCCGACCCCAAGTCAAAGATTAACCCGGCCAACCTGCGCTCCACCTGCGGCCAGGCCAACTGCCACCCCCAGATGCCGGAGAAGATCGCTTCGTCCAAGATCCATGTCGGCCCCGATTCGAAAGTTTCACCCGTGCTCTTTTTCATCCAAAGGCTCCTCATCATCTTGGTTTTCATCCTCCTTTTTATAACGGTCGTCTGGTTTATCCCGGGGTTTATCAGAAAAGCCAGACTGTTGAAAAAATGACCGGCGACAAGACCAGGCGTTCTCTCCCTCTCATTATGGCCGCCGTCCTCTTTGTTTCTCTTTCTCTATCCGCTTCGGCACAGTCCGACGAGGACTGCCTGACCTGTCATGGGGACAGAGACCTCAAGTCGGAAGCCGGGAAGCCCCTGTTCGTGGACCAGGCCATGTCCCAAGGCTCGATCCACGGCCAGGCGGGGATCTCCTGCCTCGATTGCCACGCCGACCTCCAGAAGGTCAAGGGCTTCCCCCATGAATCGCCGCTCAAGCCGGTCTCGTGTGGCCAGTGCCACGAGACGGCCCTCCAGCAGTTCGATCGCAGTGTCCATCAAGCGGCCAACGAGAAAGGGACGTCCGGAATCACCGTCGGCTGCAAGGACTGCCACGGGACCCACGAGATCAAGCCAAAGGACGACTTCGACTCGCCGACCTTTGCCATCAACCTTCCCGCCACCTGCGAGAGATGCCACCTTGAGAAAGTGCCCTCCAAGAAAGGCACCGGATTCATCGGCGGCTACAACCAGAGCGCCCACTTTAAAGCCCTGGAGAAATCCGGGCTGACGATGTCGGCCAACTGCAGCCACTGCCACGGCGCCCACGAGATCAAAAGTGTCGACGACCCCCTGTCTCTCGTCTCCCGCAAGAACATCATCAAGACCTGCGGCACCTGCCATGTGGGGATCCAGAGGGGTTATCTGGACAGCGTCCACGGCAAGGATTTCGTCAAGGGCATCAAGGATGTTCCCGTCTGCACGGACTGCCACAGCGAACACGAGATCCTCTCGCCCGAGGATATCAATTCCAAGGTCTACTCGACGAAGGTAGCCCTGGTCTGCTCCCGCTGCCACGACGACATCGCCCTGGGCCGGCAATACGGATTTCTGACGTCCCGCCTCAAGACCTACAACGAAAGTTTCCACGGCACGGCCGCCAGGTTCGGCGAGACCCGGGTGGCCAACTGCGCCTCCTGCCACGGGTTCCACGACATCCGCGCATCTTCGGACCCGAAGTCCTCCATCAACAAGGAGAACCTCCCCGCAACCTGCGGACGATGCCACCCCGGAGCCAGCCGCCATTTCGCCGAAGGCCGCATCCACAGCACTCCCGAACAGATCGACACGGCCAAGTACAGGACCTCGCACGTCGTCAAGAGCGTCTACATCTTCATCATCGCGGCCATCATCGCGGTCATGCTCGTCTTTATCGCCGCCGACTTCCTCCGTCGCGTCCTCAGGAAGGAGAAGCATGGATAGCGCACCGCTCATCCGGGACGAGGAAGTCTTCCTGCGGATGAACCTGGCTGAGAGGATTCAGCACTGGCTGCTGATCTCCACTTTCTTTTTTCTAATCGTCACCGGGCTGCCCCTCTTTTTCTACGACGTCAAGTTTTTCAAGTTGTTGCTCCCGACCGGACGCAGCTTCTACGTCCGCGGCATCATCCACCGCGTCGCCGCGGTGCTCATGATCGCCAACCTCGTCTGGCACCTGTTTTATGCCGCCCTGACCCGCCGGGGCCGAGACAACTTCAAGGAGATGCTTCCCCGCTGGAAGGATGTCAAGGACGCCATCGAACTCTTCGGCTACAACGTCGGGCTGACCCGCTTCCTTCAAAGGCGCGGGATCGGCAAAAAGTTTTTCCAGAAACATCCCTATTGGCTGTTCGAGAAACACCCGCTCTACGGCCGCTACAACTTCGTCGAGAAGTTCGAGTACTGGGCTCTGGGCTGGGGGTCACTTGTGATGATCTTCAGCGGATTCTTCATGTGGAACGTGGAGCTCTCACTGCGCCTGTTCCCGCTCTGGGTCCATGACATCTTCATCATCATCCATGGCTACGAGGCCATCCTGGCCTTCCTGGCCGTCATCATCTGGCACATGTACAACGTCCACCTCAGCCCCGAAGTCTTCCCGATGAGCAAGGTCTGGCTCACCGGAAAGATCACCGGCCAGGAACTCCGGCTGCTTCATCCGCTCGAATACGAGCAGGTCCTCGAGGAGCGCCGGAAGACTCTCTCGGCCGAAGCCCTCTAAACTCAACGACCTTCATCGTCCCTCCGCACTTGGGGCAGACCATCGGGTCGACTTCCTTTGCATCGATGGACAGTCCTTCTAGGGAAAGCAGCTGCTCGATTGGAAGCGTCCGAAGTATTTCAGAGTGGTCAGGCGCTGCGCTTATATAGCTGTTCCTTAAACATCCTGTCCATATAGTCGTACTCAGCGCTGCGCTCGGGGAACAGGATATGCTTTTCGGCGAACTTCTCCCTGTCCCACGTCCCGTCGTCGTATTTCCTGCAGAGATCGTCATATTTCGTGGCCGAGATAATATATGAATCAAGGGTGATCCGTTTATTCGTTTTGCTTCGCGCGGCGATTGCTCTTGCCAGTGCCGGAAGGGACTCATGCAGCCGTGCCTTCTCGTCGTTATCATAAGGCATAGCATGAACCATGCCGTGGGGCTCGATGAACACGATGGTCTGCTTTTTGCGCCCGACGATCCACAAGATAAAGTCCGGATAAACGCCTCGCTCCTCAAAGAAGCCGATGCCGCCGCCCCGGCTCAGGTTTCGCAGCAGGTACACCTGCAACCCGGCCAATGAGTTATCCTTCTCCTTGGTCCAATATTCTTTGAGATCGCGGACGAACTGGGCTTCGCTTTCTTTGAGACCGGGAGGAGCCATCTTGACCTGATCTCCATATTCCACCAGCAACGGCTGATAAAGATGTCTGTCAAAATAAACGCGCGGCAGTTTGTTGTTTTCTTCCTTGTAAAACCTCTCCGCGTCAGCGATGAGTTTCTGGATGGCGGACACTAAGTCTCTCCTGGAACGCTGAACCTTTACCACATACTCTGGCTTGCCTTCTTCCACCTGCCGGCTGAAGCTGATATTAGGATCGCTCTCACTCAGCGTCTTATAAACCATGTGACCCGATTCCCACTTCTCCCTTCTGATGCGGTAGAAATCGTCCGCGTACTTTCGAAGGATATTGGTCACGGCTTCCTGCAGGAGCATCTTCCCGGCAAATGAGGTCGGCCTGACCACGGACTCGTCGGCCACCATCCGGTAAAGCCGCGTTCCCTTGTCGGTTTTGTGTTTCACGATTTGCATCACGGCGTCTCGCGGAATTACCAGATTATCGAATCCTTTGCGCTCTTTATACTCGAGAAGGTCGAGGTAGGCGCGTTCCCAATCCACAAAATCCAGACTCTCGTCCGGGATAGGCAACTCGCGTCCTGTCTGACCTGCCGTTGACACGAAGCCCTCCGGATCGCTTTGGATCGTTTCGACCTTCATCGACATGTCCACGCGCACCTGAACCGCCGGATCGGGCTCCAGCACAATGGCCGTCCCGGCCGCGAAATTGCGGCCCTCCGGCACGCGCGGCACCAACAGTCCCTTTCGCAGAAACTCCCTGTTGGCCCATACGAAAAGCGGCAACTGCACCGCTTCTTCGGTTTCCACCCCTTCCTTCTCCAGATACTCGCGGAACTGGCCCATATAATTGGCCCGCACGGCGAAGATGTTCAGCGTCTCCAGCAGGCCAATGTGCGCCGGGTGCATGCCGTCAAGCGCCGAACTCCTCTTTAAACTGAGCCCCTTTCCGCGCAGGCGGACGCCCCGCCCAAACAACTGGATGATCTGGGAACCCTCCTGGCGTCCGATATTGAGCAGTCCCATGGCCGATACGCGCCAGGAGTTCCATCCCTCCATAAATTTTTTGGCGCCGATGAGAATCTCGATCGTTGTGTCCGGCTTGGCGATACGGCTGAACAGCGATCCGCTGACCGCGTCTTCCTCCAGCACAATCCTGGAGCTGTCTTCCTCCACGAGCTTCTTGAATGCCCCTGTGTCGCCGATGTAAATGAGGCCGAAATATTCCTCCGCCCCGCCGGCCTTCAGGCCGATCTCCCCGGCGCCGCCGCGAATATCGCACAAGTGCAGCGTGCCCTCCGCGGGCGCATGAAACACCCTACCGAGGATTTCCTGATACGCCGCCTCCGGAGAGAGGCCGCTCTCCTGCAGATAAGCGAACTTGCCCGCAAACACGTCCACGCCATCAGGGGTCGTTAGACCGCTCTTGCCCTCAATCAGTTTCTTGATCGTCCTAATAACCCAGCTGCGCTTGTTCTCTAATACGTGATGCAAAAAGCGAACCACGGTAAGGACGTCGCTGCGCTTCTCCTTATCTTCGGTGTAAACCGCGTTCACGGTGCTTCCGACAAACACCCATAGCGGTCGCTCCAGGTTATAGGGGTGTAGGGCTTTCGCCTTCTCTTCGAAGATACATTGCTGCTCGTAAAACGAAAGCAGGTTGCCCAGAAGCAATGTCTCCGTTTGCTCCTCGGTCGTCTCCTGCTTGAGATTAAGAACGCGGAAATCCTTGCCGTAGCCGTCGCCGTGAAAGTAGCGGTAGGAATAATCGAAGACGATGGCTTTGCCGTACTACGCCGTAAGCTCGTCTTTGCGCGCCGCGGTGAGGGCTTGTCCGAACGTGGCGCTGTATTCGAAGGTGAAGCCGGTCTCACCAAGAGCATCTCGGTACTTGCGCCAGACCTCTCCGCCCGACCCTTTATGTCCCTCATCCACGAAAATCAGGTTGTTGCCCTCAAAGGCCTCCACGGGCACGCTCACCCCGCCCCCACGCTTTTCTTCCACGAGCTTGGTAATCTCGATCACCCGAACGGTGTTCTTCGCGGATGGGCCCAACCCGCTCTCGTTCAGGTCGAAGCGCCGGGCGGGAATATCCGAAGCTGCCAGCTCCGCCAGGTGCTGCTCGGTCATGCCCTCGTTCGGCGTAATCAGTAGGATATTGTCCAGCGGCCTGGTGTTATAGTGCAGGAATTGCCGGTAGTTGAGGTGCATGATCAGCGTTTTGCCGCTGCCGGTGGCCATCCAGAAGGCCAGCTTTCTGAGATCTTCTTCCGTGAAAGGCGTGTCCTGCGGTTCGCTGGGAAGTCGCCCGGCGTTGCGCGCCGCGACAAAGGCATTCAGCGAGCGAAGCATCTCGGCCCGTCTGTATAAGTAGTAGTCAAGAAATACCTCTGTGTAGAGCGCAGCGAGGTGCTGGAAGTAGCGCAGAATGACCGGCTTGGGCCGGCGGGCGTTCATTGCCTGTAAATGGGCTCGGACGGTGTCATCGTAGCGGGCGAGATCCGCAGGCAGGATTTTGACCTTGTCCCCTCGTGCGATTAGGCGGTGATAGACGAAACTCCGGCCGGAGGAATCGAACCCCTCGGCGGCCTCTTTCATATCGGCTAGTAGGTCGCGGTTGCGCTGGTAGCCGAAGAGGTCGTTCAGCCAAGCCAGCAGAACAAGTCGTTCCTCCAGCTTGATATATTGCTGGATGCCGGGGCTGGACTCCGCTTGTTTCTGCCGCCTCGTATCACGCGGCACGCTTTAATCCTCCTTGCCCACGATCGCCTCAAGCATCCCAATCAACGGCGGCAGATCGTTGGTTACTGTATCCCAGAGCATGTCGTAGTCTATGACGTCATAACCATGAACAAGCCGATTGCGCATGCCGATGATGCGAGGCCAGGGGATTTCAGGATGTGCCTTACGGGTGTCTTCGGTGACTCGATTGGCCGCCTCGCCCACAATCTCAACCAGGTGTGTCAGCGCGAGCTGCAACACGCGTTGTTCCCAGAAATTCTCCCGGCTTGTGTCGCCCAATAGCGCCACTGCTTCGCGCGCGCGACTGAGCATGTCCTTGAGGCTGATGCTGTCATCACGCATGCTCATATTGCACCTGTGCCTGTTTCATCACCGCGTCTCGGAAGAACGGATTTAACCCTTTGACCGTGTGCATCTCCACTTTGCGACCGAGGATCTGGCTCAACTCGATTTCCATGCCGGCCAGCGTGATCAGCCCCACCCGCGCGACGGGCTCAAACTCCACCAGCACATCCACGTCGCTTTCGGGCGTAAAGTCGTCGCGCAGCACCGATCCGAAAAACGCCAGCCTGCGAATGAGATGGCGGCGACAAAAAGCCGCAATCCCTTCTTTGGGAACGTCGATCTTCAAATTCATCTTCAAGCCTCCACCGGCGCGAACATACGCGCCTTGAAAATGGGTTCCAGCGCCCGAGCGTTCGGGATAAGAGAATCGCCGTTGACGAATACTTCGTCAGCGCCCTCGGTAAGCTTCTGCTTAATCACGAATTTTTTGTCGCGCTCAAAGTCGGCTTTCCCCCAACCCTCGGTCTCGCGCCAGATGACGGCGATATTCCGATGGTCGATCCGGCCGCGATACACCAAATACTGCCGCCCGCCATCGTTATAAACGCGACGCGTCTGGACTTGCAGGCCGATGAGGTAGTTGAACGTTTCGGGGATATCCACCAGCTTTTCGCGCGTCTGGCCATCGGCGTGGATGTACAGCTTGTAGTTGAACGGGTTTGCGAGCTTTTCTACATTGAGCAGCGTCTCGCTCTTGCGTGTCTCCCATTTGAGCATGTACTGGAGCAAATAATCATCGAACTTCATTGCCTGCTGGCCGGAAGCGTCGTCAAAAGCAATGTTGTTCAGCGCATCCTCGTAGGATTCGAGGCGGACGTATTTGACGATGCGCGGCCCACGCTCGGCCTCTACCGGAGTCGCTATGCGCTTTGGCTTGCCGTCCTTCCATTCCGGCGAGAAGGTGACTTTCTTAATGCGCGGGAGAAGAACGGTGTCGAAGTAGTCCGCCATCTCGACCAGGATGAACTTGCGCCGGCCCCCATCCTTCCGATTCAGGTTGATGACAGCATGCCCGGTCGTTCCCGAGCCGGCGAAATGATCAAGCACGATGTCATCTCTTTTAGGTGCACTAGCACCTTGCAACTCCTCGTATAGAGAGACTGGATGGCAGTACGGAAATTCCAACCCAAGTTTCTCCAAATCCTGTTTGCCCCGGCTTGCGTCGCTGATCACCGAAGACAGTTGCCGTTTTGACTCCTCCGTCAGAAACACTTTCCTTCTGGGTTGGACGGACTCGTCGTCACCAAAAACAATCTCTCCTTTTTCTATGAGTTCCTGCAGAGTCTCCGGCGCACGAGACCATCCATTATTCGGCACCGGGCATTTTTTCTTCGTGACAGGATGTATTAGCGGAATGAAAAATTCAGGATCGGTGCGTGGTTCTGGTGCACCCATCCCGACGCTCTGAAAAACTCTTCCGTCATCGTCTATCAGACGATAGGCTCGCTCACCGCCAGAAAGACCCTCGCAGTTGCTAATCCATGCGGCAAATTCACGTCTTACCTTCTCGTTTATATTCCCGTACTTTTGAATGAGTGACTTTGCTTTCTCCAGTATTTTGCGCACGTTCGCAGATTGCAGATATATTGGAGAATCAAGGGATGTACGCCAAAGTATATACTCATGTTGCGTGGCGACGCCTTTACGGCCAAGCATCGGATTTTTCTTGTCCCAAACGACTGTTCCTGCGTCCGGCATGTCGATATTGGCAAATAGCAACTGCAATCTTTCGCATTCGTTTTCATCAATGTGACAGAGAAACGCTGCATCAGATGCGAGCATGGGCAGACTTGTTCTAGCTCTGTTTTCAATCATCGCCAACCAACTTGAATGCTGATAATCGTTCTTGTAGAGAAAGCCACTAGTCTGAGTATTATACGGAGGGTCAATGTGGATGCATTGTACACGCTGGCGTTACCTTTCTATAAGCAGGTTCAACGCCTGGAAGTTCTCGCTTCGGATAAGCAGCCCATCGGTCATCTCGTCCAGGTTGTCAAAGCTCCCCAGCAGTCTATCCACAAAGTCACGCTCAAAGTGCCGGGTATCCAGCACCAGCGTAGGGTGGGCCTTCAAGAAGGCAATGCGTTTGTCTTTCTTACTCTTCCCTGAAGTGAAAAGATCGGCTTTCTCTTCGTCGATATGGAACAGATCCTTCCACTCGTCCCACTGGGGCTCACAGGCGGCGATTTCGGCATAGAAACCCTCGGCGATGTGGCCGACCGTGATGCAGTACTGCGTCTCGACGACGAACTTGCGCTTCTCCCAGAGCATTTTTTGAAATTCTTCGATCTGGTGGAGGAATTCGATGATCCGGCCGCCGACGGCTTTGATGAGGCGCATCATCTGGAACCAGCCCTCGGCTCGGTCTTCGCCGGAGGCTTCCATTTCGTCCAGACTCAGCACTTCATTCTTGAGATAAAAGTCCAGCTCGCGGGAAAGGAAGCCCTCCAGGTCCTTGTGGATGAAAAAGTCGGACGTGTTGCGGCGGGTGTACTGCCGCAGGTGATGCTCAAGGAAGCTGACCGGCTCGCCGTCGCTTGTTTTGCGCCGTTCGGCGCTCACGGCGGCCAGGGCGCGGGCGGCGGTTTTCGGAGACAATCGTTTGGGAATCTCCTGCAGGGCCTTGGCGATAATGGACTCCTGCTGGTTCTTTTGGCCGTAGGCGATTGTTTCCTGCCCGGTGAGCGGGCGGTACACGAAGGGGATGACCAATCGGTTCGCAGCTTCGTCCCAGACGATCTCCGCAGGACGGGGCAGGAAAAAGCGCTTTTCGCCCTTGACGTTGTTCTGCTCGACGTCGGCGGCCTGGAGCTTGAAATGCACGCTCACGCCGTTGGGGGCGGAATAGGAATAGTCGGTGAAATACTCGGCGGTTTTGACATAGTACTGGTCGTGATTGGCCCAGTAGAGATAGACCTCCTCGCCGTTATAGGGAATTGCGTAGCGTTCACGTTTCGAGTAGCGGCGCTTGGAAATGAAATCGCCGTCCTGATAGTAGCGGCTGAAGAAAGCATAAAGGTGGTTGTAGACGCCGGCTTCGAGGACTTCGCGGCCGCGAGCGCCGGCGGCTTTTGACTTGAGAGATAGATACTTTTTGCCGAGCGGCGTACCCTCGTAAGCATCGAGCAGGTTCCCTTCGGCATCGAGAGCATCAGGACCGAGCGTCGCTTTAATCTGCGCCGCAACCTCCTTCAATTCCTCGGCGGCCTGTGCCTGCTCCGCCAGTGCGGCACGACTCAGCTCTTCTGCTACTGCCTGAGGAAGGGAATTCTTGATGAACTTTTCAATCACGTCCCGCTTGTGGTTCATGATGCGGTAGATGCCGAAGTCCAGGTCGGCGCAGTCGAACTGGAAGAGCTCACGCAATAGATCTTGAAACTTGGTCAAGGCGTTGTTCATTGTCTGGCTCCTATACCGGCACCGGAAGCGGGACGCATGGTCTTTTAATAACCAGGATACGTTTAAAAAACATTTCGGTTCCTTAAATTGTCATTATCCGGATTTATACATTTATCGATACATTAAACGCATGAAATGTATCGATAACATTTTTTCTTAACATTTAGGTATCGTCTCTGCCAATGTATCGGTACCGAGCCCCCCGACCGTGCCCCCCCGGCGGGCTGCGTCCTCTCGTGCAAGTTCAGCCATTAGCCGCTTAACCTGCGAAATGAATCTGCCATTATCGGTTTCCTCCAGAATCGGGCCCGTTTGCCCGGATTTCCTCAAGCCAATGGTCAATGGCTCCTTTCCGAAAACGCCAGTGCCGGCCGATTTTCTGGGAAGGAATCTTGCCTTCCCTAACGAGCTTGTAGAGCGTCGACTTCGGGATCTTGAGGTAGGCGGCCAACTCTTCGATAGTCAGGACATCGGCTATTCTTTCTTCCATGCGGTGCACCTTTCAGGTCTCAAGATAAATCTCGAACCAGAATGTCACTCACTGAGCTTAATATTCACAGTTATTGCCAGTAGTTGTCAAGTGCTTTTCAAAAGTTCTCAACTGGAGTACAAAAAAGGGACTTTTTAATTCTCGTATGCAAAAAGCGACATATTTTGTCGCATTTTGCATATATGCTTTATCTTATGGCCATAAGTTAGCATTTTTCCCTCACATAAGCAAGGACGGTCCCGCTGAGGCTCGATCCTCAGACTTTCAACAAACTTGTCACGACGTTTTTCAACTTTTGCTGTAGGGCCAGAGCGACATCTGCCAGGTCCGGGTTCGCCACCGCCTGCATCGACGCGATGGGATCGATGGCCGCTCGGCGTCCGGTCTTCCTTTTGCTTCAAAGAATCTGTAAAATAGCCCAAATGCGCGCAAAGGCTCAAGGGACAAAGAACACCCTGAGCCATTCCCGGAAGGCACATCTCGTCCTCGAGGACGGCACAATCTTCGAGGGCCTCTCCTGCGGCTATGAAGGCGAGGGGCAGGGCGAGGTTGTCTTCAACACCGCCATGTCCGGCTACCAGGAGATCCTCACCGACCCCTCCTACAAAGGCCAGATCGTGACCATGACCTACCCTCTCATCGGCAACACGGGCTGTAACTCGGAGGACGTCGAGTCCGGCAGGCCATGGGTCGAGGGCTTCGTGCTCAAGGAGATGGCCGCAGCGCCCTCCAACTGGAGGAGCGGCGAAAGCCTCCCCGATTACCTCAGGAGGCACAGGATCCCGGCCATTGAGGGCATAGATACGCGGAAACTGACCAGGATCATCCGGAGGACAGGCGCCCAGCGCGGCCTCCTCACAACGTCGCCGGCCGACCCCCCGGCTCTCCGCGAAAGAGTCAAAGCGGTCCCTTCGATCGTCGGCCTCGACCTGGTCAAAGAGGTGACCTGCTCCAAGCCCTATCGCCGGCGGGAAGGAACCTACGGCTGGCCGGACGGCTATCCGGACAGGAGGCGCTTCGATTATTTTGTCGTCGCCTATGATTTCGGGATCAAGCGGAACATCCTGCGCAGCCTGGTTGACCGGCGGATGGAGGTACTCATCGTCCCCGCCTCGACGCCGACCGAGGAGGTTCTCAAGCTCAAGCCGGATGGTGTTTTCCTCTCTAACGGACCAGGAGACCCGGAGCCCATAGCCTACGCCATCGAAAGCATAAAAGAGATGATCGGGAAAGTCCCGCTTTTCGGCATCTGCCTAGGCCACCAGCTCATCGGTCTGGCGCTCGGAGGAAAAACCTATAAACTCAGATTCGGTCACCACGGGGCCAACCACCCCGTGAAGAATCTGGAGACGGGCGCCATCGAGATCACCTCCCAGAACCACGGGTTTGCCGTGGACATCGATTCGCTCCAGGGACTGGCCAAGCTGACCCATCTCAACCTCAACGACCTGACCTCCGAGGGACTCTCGGTCCGTGAGAAATTCTTATTCACGGTCCAGTACCACCCGGAAAGCTCACCGGGCCCCCATGATTCCCATTATCTCTTCCGCGATTTTGCCCGGATGATGGACGATTTCAAGGGGAAATAACGTGCCGCGGCGCCAGGACATCCATTCCATCCTGATCATCGGCTCCGGGCCGATCATCATCGGCCAGGCCTCGGAGTTTGATTACTCCGGGACCCAGGCGCTCAAGGCCCTCAAAGAGGAGAACTTTCGGCTCATCCTGGTCAACTCCAACCCGGCCACTATCATGACCGACCCCGAGTTCGCCGACCGGACCTATCTCGAGCCCCTGACCGCGGAGTACCTGGAGCGGGTCATCGAAAAGGAGAAGCCGGACGCCCTGCTCGCCACCCTGGGCGGACAGAAGGCGCTCAACCTCGCCCTCGAGCTCGACGACCGGGGCATCCTCGAGAAACACCGGGTCCAGCTCATCGGG
This sequence comes from Candidatus Aminicenantota bacterium, assembly GCA_017886205.1. Lineage (GTDB taxonomy): Bacteria > Acidobacteriota > Aminicenantia > Aminicenantales > UBA8522 > UBA8522. Next base: position 111,403 of record JAFNEO010000045.1, read on the forward strand.
GTAAGCGCCGAATCCATCCGCAAGGCCGAGGACCGGCTGCTCTTCCGCCGGGCCATGGAGAAAATCCGGCTCGAGGTTCCTGATTCCGGCTACGCCTCGAACCTCGAGGAGGCGATGAACATCGCCGAGCGTCTCCAATTCCCCATCGTCGTCCGTCCCTCCTTCACCCTGGGCGGCACGGGCGGCAACATCATCTATAACTGGGATGATTTTCACAGGTTCGTTCCGCTCGGGCTGGCCATCAGTCCCGTCTCCCGCGTGCTCATCGAGAAGTCCATCAGCGGCTGGAAAGAGTTCGAGCTCGAGGTCATGCGCGACAGGAAGGATAACGTCGTCATCGTCTGCCCGATCGAGAACTTCGACCCCATGGGCGTCCACACCGGTGACTCCATCACCGTGGCCCCGGCCCAGACCCTGACCGACAAGGAATACCAGAGGCTTCGCGACGCCTCGGTCGCCATCATGCGGGAGATCGGGGTCGAGACCGGTGGGTCCAACATTCAGTTCGCCCTCAACCCCGAGGACGGCCGGCTGATGGTCATCGAGATGAACCCGCGCGTCTCCCGCTCCTCGGCGCTCGCTTCCAAGGCGACCGGATTTCCGATCGCCAAGATGGCGGCTAAGCTGGCCGTCGGCTACACGCTCGACGAGATCCTGAACGACATCACCAAAAAAACGCCGGCCTGCTTCGAGCCGGCCATCGACTATGTCGTCGTCAAGATCCCCCGCTTCGCCTTCGAGAAATTCCCCGAGGAGGTCCGGCACCTGACCACCCAGATGAAATCGGTGGGCGAGACCATGGCCATCGGCCGGACGTTTAAGGAAGCGCTCCAGAAGGCCATCCGCTCCCTCGAATCCGGCCGGTCGGGCCTCGATTCCACGGACAGGAAGGGCGATCGCCCCTTCCTCGAGGAAAACCTCCGCCAGCCCAACGCCGACCGTCTCTGGCTTATCGCCGACGCCTTCCGCCTGGGCATGACCGTCGAAGAGATCGCCGCCCTCACCCGCATCGACCCGTTCTTCCTGCGGAACATCCAGGACCTCGTCGGGTTCGAGGAGGAGCTCAAGGCCTGCCGGCGGAAAGCGCTCCCCCCTTCCCTCTTGCGGCGCGCCAAGGAGTTGGGCTTCTCCGACCGGAGGATCGGCCAGCTCGTCGGGATGCCGGAGGGCGATGTCAGGGCGCTTCGGGAAAAAGAGGGGATTGTGCCCGTCTGGAAGGTCGTGGACACCTGCGCCGGAGAGTTCGAGTCGGAGACGCCGTATTTCTATTCGACCTACGAGGAAGAAGACGAGGTCACGGCCATACCCGACAAAAAGGCCATCATCCTCGGCTCCGGGCCGAACCGCATCGGCCAGGGCATCGAGTTCGATTACTGCTGTGTCCACGGGGTGTTCGCCCTTCGCGACGCCGGCTACAAGACCATCATGGTCAACTCCAACCCGGAGACGGTCTCCACCGATTACGACATCTCCGACCGCCTCTATTTCGACCCGCTGACCCTGGAGGACGTGCTGGCCATCTACAGGAAGGAAAACCCCGAGGGCATCATCGTCCAGTTCGGAGGGCAGACCCCGCTCAAGATAGCGGTCGGGCTCAATGAAAACCGGGCCCGCATCCTGGGGACGAGCTCGGAGGCCATAGACGAAACCGAAGACCGGGAGAAGTTCGACCGGTTCCTGACCCGGCTCGACCTTCTCCGGCCGCGGAACGGGCTGGCCAAAAACTCCGCTCAGGCGCTTCGCACCGCCGACCGGATCGGCTATCCGGTGCTCGTCCGGCCGTCCTATGTCCTGGGCGGACGGGCGATGAAAGTCATCCACGACGAAGTGGAGATGGTGGACTACCTCTCCCGAAACCGCGAATACTTCAGGGAACATCCGCTGCTCATCGACGAGTTCATCGAGAACGCGGTCGAGCTCGATGTCGACCTCCTGGCTGACGGCGAGGATGTATTCATCGGCGGGATCCTCGAGCACATTCAGGAGGCGGGGATTCACTCCGGCGACGCCACCATGGTCATCCCGCCATTCTTCCTGGCGGACCGGCTGGTCGAGGAGGTGGGCCGGCAGGTGGAGGTCATGGCCAAAGCGCTGGGCGTGGTCGGCCTGATGAACGTCCAGATGGCGGTCAAAGGCACCAAGATTTATGTGTTGGAGGTCAACCCCAGAGCTTCGCGCACGGTGCCCTTTGTCTCCAAGGCGACCGGGATTCCCCTGGCCAAGGTTGCGACACGGCTGATCATGGGAGAGAAGCTCAAAGACCTCAAGCTGCCGCGGAGAAAGCTCGGCCTCTATGCAGTCAAGGAGGCGGTCTTCTCCTTTGACAAGTTCCTCGAGGTCGATCCTGTTTTAGGGCCGGAGATGCGCTCCACCGGGGAGTCTATTGGCATCGACCGCGAATTCCCCCTCGCCTTCCTCAAGTCGCAGGAAGGAGCGGGATTTTTCCTGCCCCGGGAAGGCGAGGTTTTCGTCAGCGTGCCGGACGAGGATAAGCCCAGGATCCTGAACCTGATCGAGAAGCTCGACCTGCTCGGGTTCAGCTTCCTGGCCACCGAGGGGACGGCCCAGTACCTGCGGCGTCACGGTTTCCGAGTGGACACCATCGGCAAAGTCCACATGGAGCGAAGGAACATCCTAGAAGATATCAGCCGGGGCAAAGTCAAGATGATCTTCAACACGCCGGCCGGAGGCCGGGAAATGAGCGATGCCCAGAAGATCCGGCGGGTGGCCTTCAGCTACCGCGTCCCCTGCTACACGACCATCCCCTCTGCCAGCGCCGCCGTCAAGGCCATCGAGATGAGGAAAATAGCCACGCCGTCGCTGGTCTGCCTGCAAGACCTATGGGGAAAACCATAGCGTGTCATTGCGAGGAGCATCGCGACGAAGCAATCTCATGCATTCGGTAGCGTGTCTCCTGGACTAGGGGAAGAAAAATGACCGACAAAATTGAAAAACTCCGCCGGCTCATGAGGAAGCACAACATCCAGGCCTATCTCATTCCCGGGTCCGACCCCCACCAGAGCGAGTACGTACCGGAATTGTGGAGGCGCCGGGCGTTCATCACGGGCTTTACGGGGTCGGCGGGAGACGCGCTGGTCACGATGAAAAATGCGGGCTTGTGGACCGATTCGCGCTACTATCTCCAGGCCGAGCAGGAGCTTCGCAGCACGGGCTTCACTCTGTTCCGGTGGGGTCTGCCCGGAGTCCCGTCCTGGCAGGAGTGGGCAGCCCGGAACCTAAAGCCCGGCGAAATCCTGGGCCTCGACCCCCAGCTCATTAGCCACCGGGATTATGCCAAGCTCAAAAAAGAGCTCGCTGCGAAGTCCGTCCGGCTCAGACCGGTTACCGCCAACCTCGTGGATGTGATCTGGCGAGATCAGCCGGCTGCTTCGGCAGGGCCGGTCACCGTCCTGGCGGAGAAATATGCCGGGGAGAGCGTCTGCAGCAAGCTCGACCGGCTGCGCCAGAAGATGGTTGCGGAGGGCGCCGATGCCCACATCCTCAGCCAGCTCGACGCCATCGCCTGGCTCTTCAACATCCGCGGCTCGGACGTCCCGTTCAACCCCGTGACCATAGCTTACGCTATCATCACCCGGAAGAAAGCTCTGCTTTTCGTGGTCGGAGAAAAGGTCAGCCCAGAGGTCAGGGCCGTCTTGAAACAGGACGTGAACTTTAGAGGTTATGCCGATTTCCCGGCGTGTCTGCACGGCCTGGCCAAGGCCAAGCAGCGGGTCTGGCTGGACGAGGCGAGCGTAAGCCAGTGGGTCGTGAGCAGCCTGGCGGGAGCAGAGCTCGCTTTCAAACCGAGCCCGGTGATACTCGCCAAGGCCGTCAAGAATGCTTCGGAAATCATGGGATCGGGACAGGCCCATCGCCGTGACGGCGCCGCCATGGTTAAGTTCCTTTGTTGGCTGGAAAAGGCCGTTCCCAAGGGCGGAGTGACCGAGTTATCGGCGGCCCGGAAGCTCGAGGAAATCCGGAGACGCCAGCCCCGCTTTAAAGGGCTCAGCTTTCAGACGATCTCCTCTTACGGCAGTCACGGTGCTGTCGTCCATTACGAGGTCACTCCGGAGACCGATATTCCTTTGAAGCCGAAGGGGATTTATTTGATCGATTCGGGCAGCCAATACCTGGACGCGACTACGGACATTACGCGGACGGTCTGCCTGGGCCGGCCGACGGCCGAGCAGCGGGACCGTTTCACCCGCGTCCTCAAGGGAGTCATCAACCTGGCCAGAACCTCATTCCCTCAGGGAACATCCGGGCCCCAGCTCGACGTCCTGGCCCGCCGGGCGCTTTGGGAGAGAGGGTTGAACTACGGGCACGGAACCGGTCACGGCATCGGCGCCTTCCTCAACGTCCATGAGGGGCCGCAGGGAATCGCCCCGGCGCGCGGCTTCGGTATTGGCCTCGAACCCGGGATGATCCTGTCGATCGAGCCGGGCTACTACAAGGAGGAAGAATACGGCCTCCGGGTGGAGAATCTGGCACTCGTGGTCAAGGACCCTGACCGGACAAGCGAGACGTCGCCTTTCTATACGTTTGAGACGCTGACCCTCTGCCCGATCGAACTCCGGCTGCTCAATAAAGACCTTCTGACAAAGGACGAAGTCAGCTGGCTCAACGCCTATCACCGGAGGGTGCGGAAGGAATTGACTCCTCTCCTGGAAAAGGACGAGGCCGCCTGGCTAAAAAAGGCAACCCAGCCGATTTAATACGAACGTGTTAAACCATGCGTCTTTGCGAGGAGCGAAGTGACGAAGCAATCTCAGTTGCTCGGATAGCGATTGCTTCGCTCCCCCAGGTCGCTCGCAATGACACGTATCACAAGTCATTGCGTCCATAAGAGTCCCAATGGTTCACTGAGTCTCCTGGTGAGCAACAGTCACAGCGCCGTCAAAGCTGCGGCGATTTCAATCCCAAGTCAATCGAGCGATCGGTCGATGATCCCCCCGCCCACTACGACATCGCGTCGATAGAAAACCACGGACTGGCCCGGAGTGATGGCCCGCTGCGGCCGGTCGAACTCGACGCGCACTCGACGCGCCGAAACAGGGATGACACGGGCCTTTTCTCCCTGGTGCTTATACCGGATTTTCGCCTTGACCATGACCGGCTCCTCGATCCTCTTCCCGCAGATCAGGCGGACTTGGGAAGCGAGGAGTTTCTTGCGGTGGAGGTCCCTTTCGTCTCCGACGACTATGGCATTTCGCGTAGCATCGATGGCGACCACGTAGAGCGGACGCGGACCTGAGATGCCCAGTCCCCGGCGCTGGCCGATGGTGTAATTACCGATCCCCTTGTGACTGCCCAGGATGCGGCCGTCCAAGTCCTCAATCGGGCCGGGCCGGAAGGCCCTGGGGGCCCGTCCGGCCAGGAATCCCGGGTAGCCCCCGAGAGGAGCAAAACAGGTTTCCTGGCTCTCCCGTTTCTCGGCTACAGGGAGGCCCCGGCGCCTGGCCATCTCCCTTACCTCGGTCTTGGTGAAATCCCCGACCGGCATCAGGACCCTGGCCAGCTGCGCCTGACTGAGTCGATAGAGAAAGTAGGACTGGTCTTTGGCCCTATCCTTTCCTTTCTTGAGGAGATACCGCCCGACTGCGGAGTCCCTGACCACCCGGGCATGATGCCCTGTGGCGATCAAACCCGCGCCCAGACGTTTGGCCCTCTCCAGCAAAAGCCCGAACTTGATGCGTTCGTTGCAGCGGATGCAGGGGTTGGGAGTCCGCCCCCGGCCGTATTCCCGCACAAAATCGGCGATGACTGCAGCTTCGAATTCCCGGCGGAGGTCGACCACAAAGTGAGGGATGCCCATCTGGATGGCCACCCTGTGAGCATCTTCCAGAGCCTTCCGGCCGCAGCAGCTGCGGAGCTCCTCGGATCGGCACAATTCCCCGGGCAAGAAGAACAGGTTCATGGTGATGCCCGTGACGTCGTATCCCCTTTCTTTAAGGAGGGCGGCTGCGACCGAGGAATCCACTCCCCCGCTCATGGCCACGACGACTTTCCGTCCATTCCTTTCCAACGGTCTTATCTCTTAGCGTAGGATAGCAAAAAAACCCGGCCTTCCCAAATCAAAGGCATTTTTTCCATTGACACTGCTGGACAAACGTGATACAGGGTATCTGTCTTGTTTTTGATCGGGAGAGAAGCAGAATGAAAAAATATTGGTTTTTCGGTCTTTTCGTTTTTATTTTTATGTTAACTCATACGCCACAGGGCCTGTTTTCTCAGACCAGTCCTACGCAGGCCAGCCCTGATCGTTCTTCCAGCTACTGGTCCAGATTCAAGTTCGAGCTCACCACTGCCGTCAGCTACCACAAGTCTCTGCTTGACAGTTCCTACTTCCATCAATACTCACCGCCCTTTCTTTCGGGAGCCTATGAAAGCCTGGCCGATCAAACCATCAAAATCCGGGGGAGAGACGGGTGGGGATTCAATGCCGGTCTGGCCTTTTTCCCAGTCACCAATTTCGGAGTCCAGTTCCTCGTCGATTACGCGAAGCCCAAGATTTCCGGAGGGAACAAGGAGTACGATGTCTGGCTGAATTATGCGTTGAGCTTTGATGCCAGCCCTCCCTACCCCAACATTTTCGAGTACACGTATGGGTGGCCTGATACGGGCGGGCAACTCACCGAGGTCTGTCTAAGCCTAAACGGCGCCTTCCGGCTACCGGTCTCAAAGAGGCTGGCTTTCAATCTTTCCGGGGGGCTGACCTATTTCCATATCGACGGCGAGGGAACCGGGATAGCCTACTCCTATTATTGGTGGGAGGATGGCTGGTTCAAGGGCCGCACCTTTAACATCAAGACCAAGATCGGGACGATAGACAAACTGGGGCTCAATCTGGGCGCTGAATTTAACTGGGTGCTGTGGGGCAATATGTGTTTCGTCCTGGACGCGCGCTACTTTGCCTGTCCTTCATCGACCCTACCGATGAAAATCATCGACGAAGGTCTGGTCACACCCCCTCCCCCTCCCTTTGAAGGGATTACGTTTGATGAGGTCAAAGAGACGATGAACCTCCAAAAACTCACCGTCAACCCGAGTTTTTACAGGCTCAACCTCGGGTTTAAATACCTGTTCTGAGGGTTGCTCCCGGCTGGGACCGCGCCTATTTCTTGACGTCCTGCTGAGCCTGGCATCCACCCGCGCAGCAGCAGCCCTTCATATTGGCCAAGTGTTCCTGGATTTTTTTCACCAGCTCCGGGTTTTTTGAGGTGAACTTAACCGCCGCTCCGTCGGGCAGGTTCTCGGTCTTTATCTCGACATCCGTGGACTGAAGAGGGCAGTTCATCCCACCGGCTGAGCCCGCCATCTGGCCGTGCTCGTGCTGAATCATCGGGCACTTGCCCATCATCCGGCCGTGATGCATGGGCTGGGCGGGAGCGGCCTCTTCTTTTTTCTGGATGTACTTTTCCGAGTCCTTGGCAAAGGCCTCTTTGCATCCAGCGCCGCAGAAATAATAAGTTGTCCCTTTATAATCAAAGGTCGCTTTGGCCTCGGCCTTCTTCACCGTCATCCCGCAGACCGGGTCGATAGCGGTGTCATCGGCCTTCTGCTGGGCAAGGCCGGAAAGGACAAAGGCCAGAGAAAGGGTCAGTAGCAGGGCAAGGGCAAATCTGTTTTTATTCATTCGAACCTCCTGAGTAAAGATCTATTCTACACTTTTCCTATAAGAATTGTCAAAAATAGGCTCGGGGTATGGATTCGTCAGCCCGCTCATTTCCCCAGCGAGGAAACTCGCTCCGCATCCTCCTTCGCTCTTCTCTCCTTTCAGTCGAGAAACCGTGCTCGCTCAGTCGTCCACGGACTTCCTCATCCATACCCCTCGCCTTGGGCAAGCAAGATGGACCGCTACGCTGCGGAGGGCTTTCGGCGGGAGAGAAGGAAATACCAGTTGACGAAGACGATGAGGGCGAGGCCGGCGACGGTCACCACAATCTTGACCAGCATCTTTTCCTCCTCACGTGCGCAGCTTGAATCGGCGCAGGCGGAGCGAGTTGGAGACGACCGACACGGAACTGAAGGCCATGGCCGCCGAGGCGATGATCGGGTTGAGAAGGAGCCCGAAGAAGGGATAGAGGACGCCGGCGGCAACGGGGATTCCCACGACATTATAGAAAAAGGCCCAGAAAAGGTTTTGCTTGATGACCTTCAGGGTCCGCTTGCTCAGGGCGATGGCCGAGGCCACGGCCCTCAGGTCGTCCCGGATGAGAGTGATATCCGACGCCTCCATGGCGATATCGGTGCCTGTTCCGATGGCGATCCCGACATCGGCCTGGGCCAGCGCCGGGGCATCGTTGATCCCGTCGCCGACCATGGCCACGCAGCGTCCCGCTTCCTGGAGTTTCTTGATTTCCTGGACCTTATTCTCGGGCAGGACCTCCGGGATAACTCGGCTGATCCCGGCTTGGGCGGCAATGGCTTCGGCGGTCTTGCGGTGATCTCCGGTCAGCATGACCACCTCGAGGCCAAGTTTGCGGAGTTCGGCCACCGCCTCGACTGAATTATCCTTCAGGGTGTCGGCCACAGCCAGGAGTCCGGCCGGTTTTCCGTCAACAGCCGCAAATATGACCGTCTTTCCTTCGCCGGATAGGTCATCGGCCTTCTTCTGCAACGCCCCTGTCTCGACGCTACGGTCAGTCATCAACTTCGAATTCCCGAGGAGGATTTTTTTCCCATCTACGGTCGCCTCGACACCATGCCCCTCAACAGCTTGGAAGTCCTGGGCCTCTCCAATGACGATATTCCGTTCTCGCGCCTTTCTCAGGATGGCCTCGCCGAGCGGATGCTCGGACCTCTTCTCCGCTGCTGCGGCCAGCATGAGAAGCTTGTCTTCCGGGAAGGATGGCAGCATGATCAAATCGGTGACCTCGGGCTCGCCCTTGGTCAGGGTCCCCGTTTTATCGAAGAGAATGGTGTCCACGCGGTGGATAGTCTCCAGACTCTCCCCTCCTTTGATCAGGATCCCGTTTTCCGCTCCCTTGCCTGTCCCAACCATCACGGCGGTCGGTGTCGCCAGCCCCAGCGCACAGGGACAGGCGATGATCAGGACAGCGACAAAGTTGAGAAGGGCAAAGGTCAGCGGTGGAGCGGGTCCGAAATCGAACCAGATGACGAACGTGGCGACGGCAATCGAGATGACGATGGGCACAAAATACCCGGCGATGACATCGGCCAGCCTCTGGATGGGTGCCTTCGAACCCTGGGCTTCCTGGACCAGCCGGATAATCTGGGCCAGCGCGGTGTCCTTTCCGACCTTGGTGGCCCGGAATCGGAAGCTCCCGCTCTTGTTCAGGGTGGCACCGACGACCTCGTCGCCCGGAACCTTCGGGACCGGCATGCTCTCGCCGGTGATCATGGATTCGTCGACCGTGGAACGGCCATCCCCGACCACGCCGTCTACCGGTATCCTCTCTCCAGGCCGGACGAGGACAAGATCTCCTACCTGAACTTCGCCGATGGGGATGTCTATCTCGGCGCCTTCCCGGATGACGCGCGCGGTCTTGGGCTCGAGGCCGGCCAGCTTGCGGATGGCCTCTGACGTCTGCCCTTTGGCCCTGGCTTCGAGGAGCCGGCCGAAGAGGATGAGAGCGATGATGAAGGCGGAGGTGTCGAAATAGACCGCCGGCGCTATCCCCGCCCGACGAAAAAAAGCGGGGAAGACGGTGGCTGCGGCGCTATAGAGGTAGGCCGACAGGGTGCCCACGGCGACCAGGGTGTTCATGTCGGCTATGCGATGCCGAAAGGACTTCCAGGCGCCCCGCAGGAAAGGCCAGCCGATGAGGAACTGGACGGGTGTGGTCAGGAACCATAGGAAGTAAAAATTGCCGAGGAAGTGCGGCGCCCAGGGAAACCAGTGGTGCATGCTCCCGATGAAAATGACGAGGGCCAGGACGATCCCTGAGAGGAAGCGGAGTCTGAGCGTGCGGTATTCTTTCAGCCGGGCGGCCCGCTCGATGTCCTCGCTCGCACCGTCTGCCGGCACTTGGAGAACCTTGTATCCCGTGCTCTCGATCGTCCGCCTGAGTTCGGCGACGCTGGTCTCGGAAGGCAGGAATTCCACCCGGGCCCGGCCGGTAGCCAGGTTGACCGCGGCTTTGACTACACCTCGGACTTCGAGGAGGGCCTTCTCGATTTTCTGAACGCAGGAGGCGCAGCTCATCCCCCGGACCGGAAGGTCGATCCGCTGGGCCCCTGCCGGCGTATCCTTATCCTTCCGGACTCCTCTTTCTCTGTCAGGGGCCTTCTTACCGGGACCCGGCATACCAGATGGGATCCAAGCGGCCAAGAGATATTTTTCGGGATTCTTGTCGAATTCCGTCCTGCAATAGTCCGAACAGAAATAGTACGTCTTTCCTTCATAAGCAGAGGTCGCGGCCGTCTTGTCCTCGGGGACCTCCATTCCGCAGACGACATCCTTGGCCATGAATCCATTATACCAGAAGGGGTCAGGTCTCAACATTTAACAAAACCACATTCCTGAATCTATTACGCTCTGCATCTCCCTAATTTGTCGATTGTTGAGACCTGACCCCGTTATTGCAGGCCCTCTGTTTTTGTGCTAAGATTTCGGCGAAGAAGCCTCCAAGGAGAAATCCATGTCCGGACATTCCAAATGGCATTCGATCAAACATAAAAAGGCCGCGGCCGACTCCAAGCGCGGCAAGATATTCACCAAGATCATCCGCGAGTTGAGCGTGGCGGCTCGGGCCGGCGGCGGCGATATCGACAAGAACCCCCGCCTGCGCAAGGCCGTTATGGACGCCCGAGCGGAGAACATGCCGGCCGACAACATCAAGCGGGCCATCCTCAAGGGTACCGGCCAGCTCGAGGGTTCTTCATACGAGGAGATCAACTACGAAGGCTACGGCCCCGGCGGCGTCGCCCTCTTTGTCGAGGTCCTCTCGGACAACAAAAACCGGACGGTCTCCGAGCTCCGGCACGTCTTCACCAAGAACGGCGGCCGGATCGGCGAATCCGGTTGCGTCGCCTGGATGTTCAAGCGCAAGGGCTATATCGTCATCGAGAAGTCCAAGGCCTCGGAGAATAAACTCATGGACATCGCCCTTTCCAGCGGCGCCGAAGACCTCGAGGACGACGGCAGCAACTGGGAGATTTTTACATCGCCGGAAAAATACGAGGCTGTCGTCGAAGCCTTGAAAAAGAACAACATCGAGGTCGACACCTCCAGCCTCGGCTATATTCCGCAGAACTACATCAAGCTCGAGGGAAAACCGGCCCAGCAGCTCCTTCGCCTGATGGAGGAGCTCGAGGACCATGACGATGTCCAGCACGTCTGGGCCAACTTTGATATCTCGGAAGAGGAGATCGCCAGCTTCTCGGCCTGAGACACTTTATGAGGGTTCTCGGCATCGACCCCGGAAGTCAGTCCACGGGATACGGCATCATCGACCAGGACGAAGCCCGCTACATAGTCCGGGCCTTCGGCACCATCAAGCCCTCCCGCCGGCTTCCCTTTCATTTAAAGCTCAACGCGATCGCCCTGAAGGTGGGAGAGATCATCGCCGCCCATTCCCCGGACGAAGTGGCCATCGAAAGCCCGTTCTACGCTCAAAACATCAAGACGGCCATCGCCCTCGGCCAGGTGCGCGGCGCGGTCCTCGTGGCCGTCGCCTCGACCGGCCGGCCCCTCGCCGAATACTCCGCCCTGGAGATCAAGAAGGCGGTCACCGGCTACGGCCAGGCCGAGAAGCAGCAAGTCAATACCATGGTCAAAGCCCTGCTCAACGTCGAGGAGGAGGTCGAGAACGACGCTTCGGACGCCTTGGCCGCGGCGATATGTCACCTCAACACCCGGATGTTCCAGAAGGCCGTGGAAGAATCGGCCGGAGGGGGGAAGCGATGATCGCTTACCTCAAAGGTCAGATCCAGCAGAAAACACCCGGCCAAGTCATCGTGGACATCGGCGGGGTCGGCTACTGCGCCTTCATCCCGGTCTCGACCTATCTACGTCTCGGCGACGAGGGAAGCTCCTGCGAGCTCCACATCTACACTCATCTTACGGACAGCGCCCTCGCCCTCTATGGGTTCTCCACGGGCGAAGAAAAGGGAATCTTCCTAAAACTTATAGGCATCTCCGGCATCGGGCCCAAGTTGGCCCTGAACGTCCTTTCCGGGATCGGCCCGGCCGAACTCGAAGAGGCAGTCCAGAATAGCGACGTGGCCCGGATTACACTCATCCCGGGGATCGGCAAAAAACTAGCCACCAGGATCGCCCTCGAGCTCCAGGAAAAAATCGAGAAGAAGGAAAACGTGCTCGTCGCCAGGGGATCGAAGGAGAAGGAAGACCTCATCTCTACCTTGATGAACCTGGGGTTCAGGCGCAAGGAAGTCGAAGGCGTCGTCGATCAGACCATCCGGGCCCTCAAGCCGCAGGCGGGGATCGAGAAGCTGCTCCGAGAGTGCCTGAGAAAGCTGGCTCGAGTATGAAAGAACAGAAAACGCCGGCTATCCTGACTCCCGTCCGGACGAAAGAGGACATCCAGTTCGAGGACAGCCTGCGGCCCCGGACGTTCGATGAGTTCGTCGGCCAGGAGACGATCAAGGCCAACCTCCACATCTTCATCGAGGCTGCCAAGAAAAGAAGCGAGCAGCTCGACCATGTGCTTCTCTACGGGCCGCCGGGGCTGGGCAAAACGAGCCTCGCCTACCTCATCGCCAAGGAAATGGGTGTCGCAATGAAGCCCACGGCAGGCCCGGTCATCGAACGGACGGGCGACCTCTCGGCCATCCTGACCAACCTGCAGAAAAAAGAGGTCCTGTTCATCGACGAAATCCACCGTCTCCATCCTTCGGTCGAAGAACTTCTCTACTCCGCCATGGAAGACTTCAGCCTCGACCTCATCATCGGCCAGGGCCCGAGCGCCCGGAGCCACAAGCTGCAGCTCCGCAAATTCACCCTGATCGGCGCGACGACGCGAGCCGGCCGCATCACGGCGCCGCTCCGCGGCCGGTTCGGAATAATCCACCGGCTTGATTATTATCGCGATGAGGACTTGAACAGGATCATCCGAAGGTCGGCTAAGCTCCTGGGCGTGGCCATCGACGACGGCGGCGCCGAGCACATCGCCCGGCGGTCAAGGGGAACACCGCGGGTGGCCAACCGGCTGCTGCGCCGGGTGCGCGACTACGCCGACGTCAAAGCGGACGGAGTCATCACGGCAAAAGAGGCCGAGAAGGCTCTGGACATGATGGAGGTGGATTCCCTGGGGCTTGACGAAGTGGACCGCAAGATTCTCCTCACCATCATCGAGAACTACGGAGGGGGGCCGGTCGGGATCACCACCATCGCCGCTGCTATCGACGAGGAAAAGGACACCATCGAATCCATCTACGAGCCCTTCTTGATGAGGATCGGGTTTCTGGAACGGACTCTGCGGGGACGGAAGCTCACGCCTCGTGCCTACGAGCACCTCGGACTCCCGGCTCCGAGCCCTTCGCCTAATTCACAGAAAAAGCTCTTCAAGGAATAGCATTCGGGGACATGACCGAAATTGCCAAATTTCGGATCGTGTCCCCAAATCTACGAACCTCCGACTTCGACTACCACCTTCCCCCAGAACTCATCGCTCAAAAACCAATTCCCCAGAGGGACGACTCGCGGATGATGGTCGTGCGGCGGCGGGAGGGCGAGATCATCCACGCCCGTTTCAAGGATTTGGCCGAATATCTGGGCGCGGGAGACGTCCTCGTCCTCAACAACACCAAAGTCATCCCGGCCAAAGTGTGGGGGAAAAAGGATGGCCGGGACGTCAAATTTCTCTTCCTGAAAGAAAGGCAAAAGGGAATCTGGGAGGTGCTCTGCCGCCCGGCCAAGAGAGTCAGTCTGGGGAAGACGATAATCTTTTCATCCGGGTTCCAGGCACGAGTTGTCGGAATGGAGCCCAGGGGAAAACGCCTTTTGGATTTCTCTTCCGGAGATGTTTTAGCCGAACTTCATAAAATCGGCTATGCGCCACTTCCTCCCTACATCAAGAGGGCAAAAACCGAGGACGACCAGCGGACCTTCGATTTGGAGCGCTACCAGACCGTGTTCGCCCGGAAAGAAGGGGCGATCGCCGCGCCGACGGCCGGGCTGCACTTCACGTCCCAATCACTGAAAGGACTTAGAACCAAAGGCATCCAGGTTTGCACAATCAACCTCGAGGTGGGCTTGGCCACGTTCCAGCCGGTGGAGGCCGGGCGGGTCGAGGGCCACCGGATGCTCGAGGAAAACTATGCCATCGGTCTGCAGACGGCCAGGACGATCAATCGGGCGAAGGAAGAGGGCCGTCCGGTCGTGGCCGTGGGCACGACGGTTGTCCGCACGCTCGAGAGCGCCTGGCAAGACGGCCGGGTCCGGGATGGGAGCCGCTCAACTGACCTTTTTATCTTTCCGGGCTTCCGATTCCACGTTGTGGACAGGCTGCTGACCAATTTCCACCTTCCCAAGTCGACGCTTTTAATGCTGGTGTCTGCCTTCGCCGGCCGTGAGCTTATCGTGAAGGCCTACCGGGAGGCCGTCCGAGAGAGATACAGGTTTTATAGCTACGGCGACTGCATGCTGATCTTATAGAAGCTATTCGACGACGAAATCACGGCTCGTCAAAGCTCTTTGGTTCGACCACGCCTCTTCAGCAACAATATCCAATGACCATTGGCCCGGCCTAAGCTCTCCCGTGAAAAGCTCTAAGAAATAGAGCTGCGCTCCTTCTTGTTGATAACTGCCCATAACACGAGTCGGGACTGGAGTCTTTTCTCCAGAAGAAACAAAGCTGGCATAGCTTGAAAAATCGACCTCAAGCCTATTGGGATTGGAGACTTGGCAGCGGACCAGGGCGAAGAGCCTTGTATTCGCTCTATCGAGAGTTCCAATAATGGGACAGTATTTGGCCCGGTCGAAGGGGTAGATATCAGAAAGACGGACCGGCTCCGTTTCTTTCTTTGTATTGGTCTCTTCTCCGATCATAAAAGTCCCGCACCCTGACTTCAAGAGCAATATAGGCAAGAGGATCATCCCTGATCCTGGTTTTTCAGGAGCATTGATACTACAGGAGCCTCTGGCTCCTTTTCCCGTCATCATATCCCTAAGAACGACACGACATTCATATTTTCCGGATGGGAGCCAGACCGAGGAGGAAATGAAGGAATCAACCCCAGGTGAGAGTTTCTTGTCGATATCTTTCTTTTGGAGCTCAATGACGTCGTTTCGATCATTGAGGATAAGGGTAACAAACTCGGTTTTGCCCCTCCCAATTTCCTCGATTTTTTGGCCCGGGATCTTGGCGATAATGAAAAGGCCGACTCCCGTCCTGATTTCGTACGGCAAGACGAGCACAGGGAGGTCGATCGCTTCTTGGAGATGGGACTTGTCGCTCAAGGCCAGGTCGATAAGATGCAAGAACCTCTCGTTGGAAGAATACTCCGAAAACGGTTTCGGGTTGGAATACTCCGTCTGCCCGAGAACTTGGCAGTCCTTTCTCTTCACGACAACCTCAATTTTATGATATTTTCCATCCCAATTTTCATTAATGTAATAACCCAGAACGTAGTAAGTCCCGGTCAGGTCCTGGATTTGGCTATTGATCGCATCCTGGCTCGCAATGTTATCAAAATATTTTCCCCCGGTATCTTTGGCCAGTTGACCCAGGGAAAGATCTCCTAATAAATCTCTGTCTTTGCGATGACTCGTTCCCAGGCCCCCGGCGTTAATCGCATAGATCAAACAATTGGAGGCCGATAGTTCTCTGCCTAGAGCCATGTATCTCTCACGCAGAGCGGGATTGCCGTATCTACTATAAAAAGAAGTATCATACTTCTCCGAGCCATAGAGAACGAAATTGGCAATCCCAGATGAAAAGAGGATGATATTTTTCGTCCCCGGGATATAGCGCAGGGCCTTGGCTAATTCAGCCAAGCTCGAAATAAAATCGCCCACTTGAACTTCATAAATTCTCTCGTCAGCCTCCCTCGTTTTCTTGATGATATCTCCATCCACTCCAAGAGCTTCGTCTAGCTTTTCGTGATCCTGAGAATATTCACTTTCAACTTCGGCCGCCCTGCCCATAATCTCCTTTGTGCCCAAACCTTCGATGACTTGGCGGACCCTCTTTTTGTCTGTCGTAAGATATTCATGCAGGGTCAGCCCTTTCCGTGCTCTGTAGGAAATGACTCCGAATTCATCTTCGGGACTCGCTTGGGTATCGATAAAGGCCAGCGCCGCCCTTTTTGACTTCATGATCCCGGCGAGATCGTTAAAGGCGAAATCAAAAAGGAAAAGCGTTTTCCTGTCCAATTTCGGCTGAGATGCGGAGTCGACGAAGGGCTTAGCAGGTGGCCCCGCTTCTGTCCGGGACAGAACATGTCTTTCAAAGTGGGCGATGCTTTTTATCTCCCCGTTGTCATGGATCTCGAAATCCGATGGGTCGAGGTCTATTACAGGATTACCCTTCTTGTCGCTCACATGGACTTGGACCAGCTTCAACGTCACCGAGACGTCGTATTGCAGCTTTTTCTGCGCTTCCTGTTGTCGCTCAGGATGATCAACCCCTGAGCCAAGCGGGATAGCTAAGATGGAAAGATAAATGACTCTGGAGCAGAACGAACTCAGCAAAGCCTTTCTCACGTCATGCTCCTACGAGGCACCCAGGGAAGGCATGATAAATTTTGCCCTTTATACTACTGTCTGGTTATTTTATATCGCAGCAGAATAATGCTGTCAATCTTCTTTAGAGGCTTCGGTAGGGCTCTTTCAACGCCCCTGCACGGCTCTGGAAGCATCTCCATTAATATGAGGGATAACTTGGGAATAGAGAAGCGACCTCGAAGGTTTAGCCTTCCCGAGGCGTTTTTCGAGGGCAGCCAGCTTCTGCACGACAAAGGCGAAGGGTGTGGGTGAGGAAGTCCGTGGACGACTGAGCGGGCGTCGCGAGGCGCCGAAGACGCCGTGGCGATCCCGTGGAGATTGCTTCGTCACCGGGTTCCTCGCAACGACATTCCTCGCTGGGGAAACGAGCGGGCTGACGAATCCCATACCCGAGCCTTCACGGCGTTAAAAACCTGAGCGGGAGCGCAGACGTTCCCGAATGGCTGCTGATGATTCCAGAAAAAAAAAGCGGCCGCAAATCTTTTCGCAAATTTGACAAATGCGACGGCCTGGCTTATAAATCGAAACGATGAGTGAAGACAAGGCGATGGAAGAGAAGCTCGCCGATATCCTTCATCCGAGCACCAAAGCGAAAGAGTTCAAAATCACGCTGGTTTTTGGTTTTAA
Organism: Candidatus Aminicenantota bacterium; assembly: GCA_017886205.1. GTDB lineage: Bacteria > Acidobacteriota > Aminicenantia > Aminicenantales > UBA8522 > UBA8522. The sequence continues at coordinate 128,681 of JAFNEO010000045.1, forward strand.
AACATCGCCTGATTACGCCAAGGCGGTCGACCTGGCCAAGAGGAACCCCGCCTATACCGAAGAAGGGAGCGGCGAATGGGTCCGCCATTCGGCCACCTTCGCCCCGCCCCAGGCCGACGAGCTCTTTGCCCTCTTCAACCTCGTCCACGAGTGGGAGACGACCGAAGTCCTGGTCAATCACAAGCGGATTCCTTATGCCCATCAGCTCTGGCTCCCCCTGATGTGGTTCTACCGGATCAAGTAATCCGAAAGGAGATAGCTACATGATCGCGCGAGAGAAAAGCATGGTCAATCTGAGATACGATGAATTGCCGACGCAATGGTACAATATCTTACCCGATTTGCCGGTGCCGCTGCCGCCGCCACAGGACCCCAAAGAGGGTCCTTCTCGCCTGCAAAACCTGCCGAACCTCATGATCGGCGAATGCTTGAAGCAAGAATTTTCGACCGACAGATGGATTGATATCCCCGGCGGTATCATGGACCTCTACGCCAAAGCCGGAAGACCGAGGCCCCTTTTCAGGGCCACCAACCTGGAGAAAAGACTCGGGACACCGGCAAGGCTCTATTACAAGAGCGAATTCTTCAGCCCGACCGGAAGCCACAAAGTCAACACCGCCCTGGCACAGTGCTGGTATGCAAAACAGCAGGGGTTTGAGCGCGTAACTACGGAGACTGGAGCGGGGCAATGGGGAACAGCGCTCGCTTATGCGGCAGCGGTGACCGGCCTCAAGTGCACCGTCTTCTGGGTGAGAAGTGTTTATAACTGGAAGAAAGATCGCTTGTCGTTCATGAATCTCTTGGGTGCAGAGGTCTATGCCTCGCCCAGTCCGATGACGGAGTTCGGCAGATCTCTCTACGATAAGAACCCCGAACACGTCGGGTCGTTGGGGATCGCCATCTCCGAGGGCCTGGAGGATTCTCAGAAAGACCCCAAGGCCACCTATTCTCTGGGCTCGGTCTTGAATCACGTCCTCTTGCATCAGACCATCATCGGCCAGGAGACCCAAAAACAGTTCGAACTTTTTGATGATTATCCGGATCTGGTCATCTCCTGCCTTGGCGGAGGTTCCAACTTCGGCGGGTTTGCTCTGCCGTTTGTCGGAGATGTCCTGAAGAAAGGCAAGAAAATAAAGTTCATCGCCGCCCAGAGCGATGCAGCCCCCAACCTCCAGGGGAAGTATGAATATGACTTCGCGGATTATGCCGAAATAACGCCCCTGCTGAAGATGTACACATTAGGACACAAGACGGACATGGAGCCGATCAAGGGAGACGGACTGCGCTACCATGGCTGTTCGCCGATCATAAGTCTTCTGCGCAACAAGGGCTATATCGATACGGTCGCCTACCCGCGCAACGAAAAACACATTTTTGAGATGGCCAAGCTGTTCATGGAAGCAGAGGGATGGCTTCCTGCTCCGGAATCGGCGTATTCGGTCTGCTGCGCCATCGACGAGGCCAATAAGTGCAAAGAATCAGGCGAGAAAAAGGTGATCGCCTTTAATATCAGCGGTCATGGTTTTCTGGATATCTTCGCGTATCGAACCGTCTTGGGGCTGGAATAGATCGAAGACGACCTAAAGCCTATCCCCTACCGTCGGGGATCGATATTCACTTTAGTCGGCGTGTCCGGCAAACGCAGCAGAGGGCCAGGCTTACGGACATTTCCCGCAGCTTGCCCGACGAGATCCCGTTGGAAGTGCTTCCCGCTCGGGGCTTGGGGAATGGTGCCTGAGGCCGACCAGGTCATGGTCAGCGCATCGAGATCGACCTCAATGCTCATGTCCGCGTAAGCGCCATTTTTGTCCAACCCGAAGAACTTCTGCCAGGCCTCCAAATCAAGATGCAAAGTCGCGCCCGCATCGGGAATCCAGTTCAGCCCGCGCCCCACCGGCTGGGTCTCGTCGCGGACTTCGCCCCAATCTCTCATATAGAGGTTGCCGTCCGCCGTGTTGTCGCGATTGGAGAAATCGATGGCCTTACCACAGCGGTAGAAGATGTTGTTCAAGACTTTGTTGCCACGCGTGGTTCCGCCGCGTGAACCCACGATCCGGCCTTCGATGTTCCGAAACTTGATGGCCGCGTCCTGGGTATATCCTATGAGGTTATGGGCAATGACCGTCTCGTCGCTTCCATCCACGGTAATGCCCCAGCCTCCGTGGGGCGGCATGTTGTAGGACCCGCCCCCAGCGCCTTCAGTCGCCTTCCAGATGATGTTGTTGTCGATCATGTTGGAGTCGTGCGAGGCTTCGAGATAAATGCCGCCACGCAGCGTTTCCAGCGTGTCCCCCATCACGTTCCCGGTGACGCGCGTGTTCGTGTTCTGGTAGTCGAGCCAGATGGCCTCCGCGTGGATCGTGTGCCGAATGACGTTCCCGCGGAGCAGGCAGTTCTTGGTCGAATGCAGTTTGATCCCGCCGGTCTCCCAGGCCAGCTCCACGTCCTGGTAGCCCACGTGCTCGATCAGGTTGGATTCGATGAGCGTATCCTGGACCGCCATCCCGGCAATTCCGCATACGCCCACGTCGTCAATATGGTTGCGGCGCACAATAGCGTGGCCGATGACGGCGGGCGGCTCCATGTCCCAATCCTGGGCGCCGATGTCCAGTGCGACACCGTTGGCGTGCCGGAGGACGCAATCCTCGATGATCCAGTGATGGCCCCGGCTTAATGAAATCATCCCGCGCTGCGGCACCGGGAAGGCATTGGCCGCGTGTTCAAAGGAGATCCCCTTGACACGGATGTAACTGAGCCCGCGCGTCCGGGGAGCAAACAGCTGCTCTTGGATCGCCAGCTCCACCTCGTGTTGGGCAGGATCAGCATCACCGGGAAGGCGAACGTGGATCGCAAGCCCGTCATGCTCACACCAGAAGGCGCTGTCTCTCCCGCTGAGCTCCTGGTAAAGCTCGACCTGCTCGAGGCGCCGTCCGTCCATGAAAACCATCCCCCGCCGCTTGAGATGCCGCCACAACTCTTCCGGCTTGGGCTTCAAATAGACGCGGTCTTGCATGATGCTGACCATGCCGAAAGGGTTATAGCCCTGGAAATCGAGGTCGTCCAGGCGCCGATGATAGATCTTCACTTTGGCGCGAGCCGCCGCGGGCAAGGCAAGCTTGAAACCGGTCGAAGGCTCCCAACCGGTCTTGACCAACCGGGAGCCCTTGACGACGACGTTCGCACCGGGCGCCGCTTCGTAGCTAATCATCTTGTCCGGGCCGGTGCCGCCGCACGCCGGATCGATACGTTCGCGATAAACCCCCGTCATGATGACCACCCGCTCGCCCGGCTGCAACACCTGTGCGGCCTTGCTGATGGTGAGAAAAGGCCGTTCCTTCGTGCCGGGGTTCGAATCAGCGGCGCGAGGATTCCGGTTATCTGCGTAGTATGTCCTGGCGAACTGAAGTGGCCGCTCCCAGGAAATAAACTCGCGCCCGTCAGGCAGCAGCACTCCGGTTGTGCCTTCTTCACTAAACAATAAAACGCCCGCGAAGCCGGCCAGACAGAGGGTTGTGATGAGCAGCACCGTCGTGGGACGGACGCCGGACCGGTGAGCTCGCAGTCTGCACCTCCCTGTGCGGCATTCGGTGACCCTTGTGAAAGGAATCTCATTCCCTGGATGATTTTTCATTGGAGGATATCTTAAAACGAGACGAGCTTCTTAAAGCGCCGGAAGCGGGCTTCGATCTCCCGCTGGGTGAGAGTCTTCAGCCGGTCAATCCCGAAATCCTCGATGGCGAACGAGGCCAGGACGCTGCCGTAGACGGCGGCCCGGCGGATGTCGGGATGCGAGAACCTCTTCATTTTATCCAGATACCCGAGGAAGCCGCCGGCAAAGCTGTCCCCGGCGCCGGTCGGGTCGACGACGTCCTCACAGGGATGGGCCGGGACGCCGAAGACGAACTTCCGGCCGAAGACGAGCGCGCCGTGTTCTCCCTTCTTGGTCACGACCAGCCGGGGACCGGCGGCCAATATCTTCTTTCCCGCCTTGATGAGGTTGGCTTCCTTGGTCAGCATCCGGATCTCCTCATCGTTGGCGAACAAGATGTCCACTTTCTTGAGCACGCGCCCGATGGCCTCGGGCTTGGAGCGGATCCAGTGGTTCATCGTGTCCATAGCCACGAGCTCGGGCTTTCGGACCTGGGCCAGGATATCGTCCTGGAGGTCGGGGTCGATGTTGGCCAGGAAAACGATATCGGCCTTCCGGTAGGCGGCGGGAAGCTGCGGCCGATATCCCTCGTAGACGTTGATATCCGTCCGAATGGTCTCCCGCTGGTTGGGGTCGTAGCCGTAGCGGCCCTCCCAGTAGAAGGTTTTGCCGGGCCTGACCTCCAGGCCTTCGGTGTCGACGCCGCGGGCCTTGAATAACTTGAGAACGGCTGCCGGGAAATCCTTGCCCACGACACCGACGATCTTCGGGTTCGTGAAGAAACTCGCCGCCAGGGAGCAGTAAGTCCCCGAGCCGCCGACGATCCGTTCGCGCCTTTCCCAAGGCGTCTGGATCGTATCAAAGGCCAGCGATCCGACGATGACGAGACTCATACGGCTTTACTCTTTTATGTACTTAGCGATGAGATGATGAAGGCGTTTCCTGGCTTCCGGCAGGATCAGGTCTCTCTGGGTCACGATGCAGTTCTCGATGCCGCGGCCGCACTCACACTTCTCGCCCCTGACCGTGGGAAGAGCGGCCACCGCCCTCTTGATGATCGACTTGGCGTTTTCGATATTCAGGCGCAGGTTTTCCAGGATGAGCTCGACCGAGACCGGCTCTTCCTCGGCGTGCCAGACGTCGTAATCGGTAACCAGGTTCATGGTGGCGTAGCAGATCTCTGCTTCACGACTGAGCTTGGCCTCGGTGGCCGCGGTCATGCCGATGACGTCACAGCCCCAGAGACGGTAGGCTCTAGACTCGGCCCTTGTCGAGAAGGCAGGGCCATCGATCGAGATGTAGGTGCCGCCTCTGTGGACCCGCAGGCCGAGCGCTTTTCCCGCCTCATAAAGGACATCGACGAGCTCGGGACAGACGGGGTCAGCGAAGCTGATGTGGACCGCGATCCCTTCCCCGAAAAACGTGCTCCGGCGCCGTGCCCGGTCGAAGAACTGGTCGGAGAAGACGATATCCCGCGGCCGGATCTCTTCTTTGAGCGAACCGCAGGAGTTGACCGCGATGATCCGCCCGACGCCGAGCATCTTGAATCCATAAATATTGGCTAGGAAATTGATATCGGAAGGAAGGAGACGGTGGCCGCGGCCGTGACGGCTGAGGAAGGCGACGCTTTTCCCTGCCAGCGTGCCCAGGAAAAAAGCGTCGGAAGGCGGACCAAACGGTGTTTCCAGGCGCAGCTCTCGGACATCCGTGATCCCCTCGATTTCGTAGAGCCCGGTGCCGCCGAGGATGCCGATATCGACTTGGGGGAGCTTCGTCTTACCCGCGCGCGCCATAGGTCCTCCTCAGAGATGAATACTCATATATAATTAATGCTCGGCTAAGTCAAGAAATCCGAGACAGAGCATCTCGGTCTCCGTGACTTGAGGGATGATCGAAGGAGGGGTGGCACGGCGCCAGTCCCCGCAACGCCCGCAGCGGAAGGGGTTCCCCACGGGGGGATGGGTGGAGCGAGGACGGACGGGGACGCGTCGTGACAGGACCCCGATCGATGTCCTCACGGAATCAGAGATGCTCGCAACCGGGGATATTGACAGGCGACATACCCGGGGGTATCATTTACTCACTCAGGACAATCGATTCAACGAGCGAAACCACGATGACAAGACAAGGGCTAGTGGTTTATTTCTTCGGGGTTTTGAACCGGGCGGTCTGACGATGTGGATCGCGGCTGCATTGATCGCCGTATTGCTTGTCGGCTATCTTCTCTATGCGTTGTTCCATGCCGAGGACCTATGAACCCGAATCTTTATTTCTTGAAGCCGGTCGCCGAGTGCGCCTTTTTCATCGCGCTCATTCTCATCGCCGCCAAACCGGTCGGCCTGTACCTCTACAGCAGCCTGAATGGGAATCCTTCCAGGTTGACCGCACCGCTGAGGCGTCTCGAACGCCTGTTCCGTCGAGCCGCCGGAGCCCGGTTTCTAGAAGAGCAGGGTTGGGCCCAATACGGAAAATCTGTGCTGGTTTTCAACGCCATGGGGATAGGAGTTCTGCTCCTGCTCGAGCTCATCCAGAAATGGCTTCCCCTAAATCCCCAGCGCCTCGGCAATGTCCCTTTCGACCTGGCTTTCAACACGGCCGTCTCCTTCGGGACCAACACCAACTGGCAATCCTATGTTCCCGAGAGAACCATGTCCTACCTGACTCAGATGCTCGGGCTGGCCGTGCAGAACTTCCTCTCCGCGACCACCGGGATCGCCGTCGCTCTCGCCCTCATCCGCGGGTTTATCCGGAAGGAGGCGAAATCCATCGGCAATTTCTGGGTTGACCTCAGCCGGTCGATCGTCTATGTCCTCCTGCCACTTTCGCTCCTCTTCTCCGTGGTTCTCCTGTGGCAGGGGGTCCCCCAGAATTTTGGGCCCTCTGTCCAAGCGACTACCCTAGAAGGCGATACCCAAGTGATCCCCCAGGGCCCTGTGGCTTCTCAAGAAGCCATCAAAGAACTCGGGACAAACGGCGGCGGTTTTTTCAATGCCAACTCCTCCCATCCCTATGAGAATCCGACTCCCCTCACCAACCTTCTCGAGCTTCTGGCGATTATCCTCATCCCGGCCGGCCTGATCTATGCCTTCGGCAAAATGACGGGAGATATCCGCCAGGGCCGGGCCTTGATGAAGGCCGTCCTGGTTCTTTATGCGACCGGTCTGGCCGTCGTCGTATTTTCGGAATGGAGGGGCAATCCCCTCGTCCAGAAAGAGTTCGCCGCGATCGTCGAGACGGGTCATTCTCAGTATCAACCCGGAGGCAACCTGGAGGGCAAAGAGGAGCGCTTCGGGATCGCCGCATCTTCTCTCTTCACGACATCGACCACAGCCACCTCCTGCGGCGCCGTCAACAACATGCATTCCAGCCTGGCCCCGATGTCGGGGTTTGTGGCCCTCTTCAACATGCAGCTCGGAGAAATCGTCTTCGGTGGTGTCGGGTCGGGCCTCTATATGCTGATCCTGTTTGCGGTCGTGACCGTGTTCATCGCCGGGCTGATGGTCGGAAGGACCCCTGAGTATCTCGGGAAAAAGATCGGCCCGCTCGAGATCAAGCTGACCGTGCTGGCCGTGCTGGTTTCTTCAATCATGATCCTGGTCGTGGCCGCAGCGGGCTCCTTGGTGGCCGGGGCCAAGGCCTCGGTCGGAAACCCCGGCCCCCATGGGTTTAGCGAGATTCTCTACGCCGCCACCTCCGCAGCCGCTAACAATGGGAGCGCTTTCGCCTCGCTCAACGCGAACACCCTTTTCTGGAATATTTCACTGGCTCTGGCCATGCTCGTCGGCCGCTATGTTCCCATTATCCTGACCCTCAGGCTGGCCGGAGCTTTGGCCCAGCGCAGATACACGGCTGTGACCTCCGGCTCTTTCCCCACGACCGGCTGGACTTTTGTCCTCCTTTTGGTCGCTATCATCATCCTGGTCGGGGGCCTGACCTTTATGCCGGCTCTGACCCTTGGCCCCGTGGTTGAGCACCTGATGATGCTTTCGGGGAGTGTCTTCTGAAGGCTGTGAAACCATGGTCCAACCGACAAAACTCAGTGTCTGGCGGCGGGAATTTGTCCTGGAAGCCCTGAGGAACGCCGGCCGCAAGCTCCATCCCAAAACCCAATGGCACAATCCAGTGATGTTCTGTGTCGAAATCGGCGCCGCTCTCATCACCTCACTGATCGTCGCTCGGCTCTTCCAAGGAGGCACTCGGGAGATTAGGTTCGACGCCCAGATCGCCCTCTGGCTCTGGCTCACCGTCTATTTCGCCAATTTTGCCGAAGCTCTCGCCGAGATCCGGGGTAAGGCTCAGTCGAACTCATTGAAAAGCCTCCGGAAAAACCTGATGGCCAAACGGCTGAGCTCCAGGGACAGGAAGTCCGTCTCCACGGTGTCGGCCGCCGATTTGAAAAAGGGAGATTTGGTCTTGATCGAAGCCGGCGATTTGATCCCCGGAGACGGAGAGGTCATCGAGGGTGTCTCTCTGGTCGATGAATCGGCGGTCACAGGGGAATCAGCGCCCGTCATCAGGGAGTCCGGCGGAGACCGCTCGGCGGTCACGGGAGGGACAAGAGTCCTCTCGGACTGGATCGTGGTCAGGATAAGCGCCAACCCCGGAGAAACGTTTCTCGACAAGATGATCTCCCTGGTCGAGGGGGCCATCCGGAGCAAGACGCCCAACGAAATCGCCCTCAGCATTCTTCTCATTTCCCTGACCATCATTTTCGTTTTCGCCACCGCGACGATCGAGCCCTTTCTCCGTTTCTACGGCGGCACCTCGTCGGTGACCCAGCTCGTCTCGCTTTTCGTCGCCCTTGCCCCGACGACGATCGGCGCCCTCCTTTCGGCCATCGGAATCGCCGGGATGAACCGGCTCCTCCAGATCAACGTGCTGGCCTTTTCCGGCCGCGCGGTCGAAGCGGCAGGAGATGTCGACACTGTGCTTCTGGACAAGACGGGTACGATCACCCTGGGCAACCGGCAGGCGGTCGAGTTCATAGCGTCTCCAGGCCGGGATGAACGGCGACTCGCCGAAGCGTCGCAGCTCGCCTCCCTGAGCGACCAGACGCCGGAAGGCCGGTCGATCGTCGTCCTGGCCAAGAAAAAATTCGGCATCCGGGAACATCAGTTCGGGACCAAGGAGAAGGTCGAATTCATCCCGTTCACAGCCCAGAGCCGGCTCAGCGGCGTGAACATGAACGGCACAAAAATCCGGAAAGGGGCGATGGATGCCATCCGTGCCTTCATCAAGACGATCAATCCCGAGGCCGAGATCGACCGGCAGACTCTGGCCAGCCTGGACAGGATCGCCAGAGCGGGAGGAACGCCGCTGGTCGTCGTCGAGAATGACCAAACTCTTGGAGTCATCCATCTCAAAGACGTCCTCAAGGGGGGGATCAGCGAAAGGCTGAAGAGGCTCCGCACCATGGGCATCAAGTCCGTGATGATCACCGGGGATAACCCGGTGACGGCTGCCTCTATCGCCGCAGAGGCGGGTGTGGCCGATTTTGTCTCCGAAGCGAAACCGGAGGACAAGCTTTCGCTGATCCGGCGCTATCAGTCGGAAGGACATATGGTCGCCATGATCGGCGACGGGACAAACGATGCTCCGGCCATTGCCCAGGCGGATGTGGGCCTGGCCATGAATACCGGAACATCTGCGGCCAGGGAGGCGGGCAATATGCTGGACTTGGATTCCAATCCCACCAAGCTCATCGAAGTCGTCGAAGTCGGAAAGCAGATCCTGATCACCAGGGGCACCCTGACGACCTTCAGCATCGCCAACGACATCGCCAAGTACTTCGCCATCCTTCCGGCACTTTTTGTCCCCTTCTTTCCTTCTCTCCAGGTTCTGAACATCATGAAGCTGGCCTCGCCGCAGAGCGCCATCCTTTCCGCTATCATCTTCAACGCGGTCATCATTCCGTCCTTGATTCCGATCGCGCTGCGGGGAGCGAAGTATGTCCCCAAGAGCGCGACCGCCCTGCTCCGGCGAAACCTTTTCATCTATGGGCTGGGTGGCATCGTCCTTCCTTTTATCGGGATAAAAATAATCGACCTCATCGTCCATCTCCTCAGGCTGGTGCAATGACTATGAAAACTCAATGGCTTGTCTCGGCCAAGGTCCTGGCTCTCTCTCTCGTCCTGCTCGGGATCGTCTATCCGCTGGTCATCTTTGTCGCCGGCCGAGCGCTTTTTCCGTTCCGGGCAGGCGGATCGTTGATCAAAGAGGGAAATCGGGTTCTCGGCTCGGACCTCATCGCCCAGGATTTCTCCTTGCCCGGGCATTTTCAGCCGCGGCCGTCGGCCTGCAGCTACGATCCCATGTCCTCGGGCGGGTCCAACCTAGCGCCGACGAGCGCCAAGCTTCTCGAGATATACGGGGAACGGATTCGGAAACTGAGGCTGGCCAATCCGCTTGAGGAGGTCAAAGTGCCGCTCGAGCTCGTGGCCGCCTCGGCCAGCGGGCTCGACCCGCACATCAGCCTGGGAGCCGCCCTCTGGCAGCTCCCGAGAGTCGCCCGGGCACGGAGCCTGCCCAGGGAAAGGATAGAAGCGTTGGTCAGGGAGAGCGCCCGGTCTCCCCTGCTCGGGTTTATCGGAGAATGGCGGGTCAACGTCTTCGATCTCAACCGGCGTCTCGATCGACTCCTGCCCGAAGAAGAGGCCAACAAGAATGAATAGAAAACCCGAAGACGAACGGCCCAGCCCCGACGCCCTGCTTAAGGAAGTCAGCCGCGAAGAGCGCTCCGTGGGAAGACTGAAGATCTTTCTCGGCTACGCCCCGGGAGTCGGAAAAACATTTGCCATGCTCAAGGAGGCTCATGTCCTGAAGGGCCGAGGGGAGGATGTCGTTGTCGGGCTTGTCGAAACCCACAATCGTCCCGAAACCGACGCCTTGCTCGAAGGGCTGGAACTTTTCCCGCGCCGCCGGGTCCTCTATAAGACGATCACCCTGACCGAGCTCGACCTCGACGGAATCCTGGCCAGGAAACCCCAGGCGGTTCTTGTTGACGAGCTGGCCCACACCAACGCGCCGGGCTCCCGGCATGCCAAGCGCTATCAAGACGTCGAGGATTTGCTGCACAACGGCATTGACGTCTATACGACAGTCAACATCCAGCATTTCGAGAGTCTCAACGATACGGTCGAGCAGATCACCGGCATCCGCGTCCAGGAGACCATCCCGGACACAATCTTGGATAACGCCAACGAGGTGCAGATCATCGATATCCCCCTGGAAGAGCTGTTCGAACGCTTGAGAGAAGGCAAAGTCTACATCCCCGAACAGGCCCAAAAGGCTATGCAGAACTTCTTCCAGCGCGGAAACCTGGTGGCTTTGAGGGAAATCACGCTCTTTCGGGCGGCGAGGAAGATGGACAGCGAGCTGCTCAGCTATATGAAAGCCAAAGCCGTCTCCAAGATCTGGCCGGCGGCGGAAAGGGTGCTGGCCTGTATCGGACCAAACCCCTACGCCAAGCAGCTCATCCGGACGGCCTATCAAATGGCGACGGAATCCAAGGCCGAATTATTGGTGGCGACCGTCACCGTGCCCGGGCTGAGGGAATTGTCCGCAAAGCAAAAACTCCATCTCACCGAAGCACTCAACCTGGCCGCCGAGCTGGGGGCCAAGGTATCGTCCCTTTCCGGAGCGGGTGTGGCCGATGAGATCGTCCGTTTTGCCCGGCAGAACAACATCACTCGACTCGTCCTGGGAAAGCCTCTCGGCTATCACCCTCTCAAGTTTTGGAAGAGATCCCCGGTCTCCGAAATCCTTAAGATGCAGACCGGGTTCAGCCTTTATCTTGTGACGCCGCTCTCGGAAGAAGAAGGACCCGGGAAACCTACCCTCAGGACTCCCTCCAAGACGGACCTCAAAAAGTACCTTATTTCAAGCTCACTGGTCGCGGCTGTCACGCTCCTCATTCTTGTCCTGCAGAGATTCATCAGCCCCAAGTCCCTGGACGTCCTCTACCTCATCGCGGTCCTGGGCAGCGGTCTGGCCTTCGGCACGGCGCACTCCATCTTTACTGCAGTCCTCAGTGTCCTGGTCTATGATTTCCTTTTTACCGAGCCACGCTTGAGTTTTAGCATGAACCGAGCTGACGAAATCATCAACATCTTGATATTTTTCATGATCGCGATTGCGGTCGGACAGCTCATCAAGATCAACAAAAGACAGTACGCGGCGCTTAAGTTCAGGCTCGAAAGGTCAAAACTGATCGAAGAGGTGGGCAAAGAACTGCTTTCCCTGCCCGCGGCCGAACAATTTCTTTCCGGCGTCCTGCCCGGAGCCTCCCAGCAAGATTATGCCTACCAACTGATCCGAGTCGACCTCCTCGACGAGATTGCCCAGATCATGATCCGGCAGTTGGCCAAGACATTCGCGGAACCCGCCTTTGTGTTATTCCCCTCCGCCGATGGAGAGCTCCGCGTGTGGGCAAGGAGCCAGCCGGAGAGCCGGCTGACGAACGAGGAACACGGAGCGGCCCGGTGGGTTTTCGAGAACGGGGAGCCGGCCGGTTCGGGGACCCAGACACTCTACGGAATCAAGACATATTTCGAGCCGGTCAAAGCGGAAAAGACGGCGCTGGGTGTCGTTGGGATACAGATGGATGTCAGGGACATGATGCCCGAGCAGCGCCAGCTTCTCGGAGCCCTGATCAACCTGGCTTCACTTTCCGTGGCCCGGTTGGGTTGATCCAAAAAAAACGCCGCAAATCTAAAAACAGGACCGTCCCCTTTTGCCTTGAAGAAGCGGCACCTTTGGGTTATCCTAATCGAAGCCCAAATGAGTGAATTGGAAAGGCAGCTAGACGAGCTCGTCAAGCTCCTCAGAACCGGGTCGAGGATAGCCGTCCTCACCGGCGCCGGGATCTCGGCGGAATCCGGGATCCCCACGTTCCGGGAGAAAGACGGCCTCTGGAGGCAGTTCCGGGCCGAGGAGCTGGCCACACCGCAAGCCTTTTTCCGTGATCCCAAGCTCGTCTGGGAATGGTACGATTGGCGGAGAGGGATCATCGGGGCCAAAGAGCCCCATGCCGGGCACCGCGTCCTGGCCCGCTGGGAGCGGCATTTTCCGTATTTCGTCCTCATCACCCAGAACGTGGACGGGCTCCACCGGAAGGCCGGCTCGCAGAACGTCCTCGAGCTCCACGGCAATATCTGGGAAATGCGCTGCACAAAAGAAGGCACCGTCGTTGAATACTATGAATCTCCCCTCCGAGAGATCCCGCCTCTCTGCCCGGCCTGCGGGGCGATGCTCCGGCCGAATGTCGTCTGGTTCGGAGAGGCCCTGCCTTCCGAAACCCTGGAGGAAGCCTACGCGGCGAGCGCGAGCTGCGACGTCATGTTTGTCGTCGGCACATCGGCCTATGTGCAGCCCGCGGCTTCGCTGCCTCTTCTCGCCGCCGAGCGGGGAGCCAAGATCATCGAGGTGAACCCGGAGCCGACTCCCCTTAGCTCGAGCGCCGACTTCGCCTTCCTGGCCAAGGCGGGTGAGTTCCTGCCGCTCATCGACGAACGCCTGCTTGCCGGCCGGGGCCAGGCATGAAAGGAAACTTGTCGATGAAATACCTCTATTTCGATGCCTCCGCCGGGGCAAGCGGAGATATGATCCTGGGAGCTCTTCTCGACCTCGGGGTCTCGCGGGCCCAGTTCCTCACAAAGATGGCTGAGCTTCGTCTCCCCATGGACATCCGGATACGCTCCGTAAAAAGGGCCGGGCTGAGGGGACTCAAGGTCGATGTCCGGGTCAAAAAAGGACAAGAATCCCGGCCGCGCCACTGGAGCGATATCGAAGCGCTCATCCGGAAAAGCCCCTTTTCCAATGCGGTCAAAGCCAATTCTTTGGCCGTTTTTGGGACGCTGTTTGAGGCCGAGGCCAAGGTCCACGGTGAAAAATTCCAGGCGGTCCATCTCCACGAGGCCGGGGCCGACGACGCCCTAGTCGATGTCATCGGAAGCTCGTATCTCGCCGAATCCCTCGGGGTCGGTCGAGTCTTCTGTTCTCCGTTGAACGTCGGCAGCGGTTGGGTCAAGACCTCCCACGGCGTTCTTCCGGTGCCTCCCCCTGCCGTGGCTGAAATCCTGAAGGATGCGCCGGTTTATTCAGCCTGGGTGGAAGAGGAACTGGTGACGCCCACCGGCGCGGCCATCCTGTCCACCTGGGCCGAAGCCTTCATCCCCTTTCCCGAGACCAGCTATTCCGGGATCGGCTGCGGCGCAGGAAGCCGGGATTTCTTGGGCCTTCCCAATATCCTCAGGGTTTTTTGCGGAGACGAGAAGGAATTCCGGGCGGAAAAAAAGGTCTATCAAATCGAGGCCAACCTGGACGATTCGAACCCGCAGGTATTGGCTCATTTCCTGGAAAAAGCGCTCCGGATCGGCGCCCTCGACGCCTTCCTGACTCCCGTTACTATGAAAAAGGGACGTCTGGGGGCCAAATTGACCCTCCTGGCCGATGCTGCTACAATGGATGCGCTGATCGAGGCCGTCTTCCGAGAGACGAGTTCCATCGGCGTACGGTATTTCCCCGTCGAGAGAAGAGTCCTAGAGAGAGAAATCCGCAAGGTGCGGGTCTCGGGTGAGGCTGTTGGCATCAAGGTCGCTGTCTGGGGCGGGGGCGAAGTCAACGTCCAGCCCGAGTTCTCCGATTGCCTGAAGGTCGCCGAGAAGAAAGGCTTCCCAGTCAAGAGAGTCCTTCAGCTCGCGCTCCTGGAATACTTCAAGGAGGAGAGGAAAAGGCCTTAGAGCTTACAAGGAATTGAAATGGACGCGAAGAAGATCGAAAAAGGCATCCGGCTCCTCCTGGAGGGTGTGGATGAGGACCCCGGCCGGCCGGGGCTCAAGGGTACGCCCCGGCGGGTGGCCAGCATGTTCCTGGAGATTCTGGGCGGCTCGAAGGAGGATCCGGCCAAGCACCTCCGCACCATCCACGAAGAGAAACACGACGAGATGGTCATCATCAAGAACATCCCGCTCTATTCCATGTGCGAGCACCATCTCCTCCCCTTCGCCGGGGTCGCCCATGTGGCCTACATCCCCAAGGCCGGCCGCATCGTCGGGTTGAGCAAGATCGCCCGGGTGGTGGACATCTTTTCCCGCCGCCTCCAGGTCCAGGAACGGCTGACCAAGCAGGTGGCCGACATCCTCGACGAGCATCTCAAGCCTCTCGGCGTCATGGTCGTCATCGAAGCCGAGCACATGTGCATGTCGATGCGCGGGGCCAAGAAGCCCAAATCAGTGACCGTGACATCAGCAGTCCGGGGCTCATTCCGCACCAATAGCGCCACCCGGGCCGAGGCCATGATGCTTATCCGAGGAGGAGCGACGAGTGTCAAAGACGTCTAAAGAGACCTTTTATATATCGACTCCTATCTATTACGTGAACGATATCCCCCATATCGGCCACGCCTACACCACGATCATCGCCGACGCCCTCGCCCGGTTCAACCGGCTGCGGGGGAAAGATGTCTTCTTTCTCACGGGGACGGACGAGCACGGCCAAAAGATCGAGAAGGCGGCGGCGGAAAAGGGAGTGACGCCGCTGGCCCTGGCCAACACAGTGGTCGGACGGATCAAAGACCTCTGGAAGGCCCTCAACATCTCCAACGATTTTTTCATCCGGACGATCGAGCCTTTTCACGAGAAGGGCGTACAGAAGATCTTCCTCCGGCTGAAAGAAAAGGGAGATATCTACAAGGGGACCTACCAGGGATGGTACTGCGTCTCCGACGAGAACTTCCTGGCCGAGGATGTCCCCCTTCAGCCGGAGGGCGATAAGATTTGCCCGGACTGCGGCAAGCGGGCCCTGCTCGTCTCGGAGGAGTGCTACTTCTTCCGGCTCTCCGCCTACCAGGAACCGCTTCTCAAATTTTATTCCGAAAACCCCGGATTCGTCCGGCCACCCGGCCGGATGAACGAGGTGGTGAGCTTTGTCCGCCAGGGGCTCAAGGACCTGAGCATCACCCGGACGACGGTCAAATGGGGCATCCCCGTCCCGGATGATCCCAAGCACACGATCTACGTCTGGTTCGACGCGCTCCACAATTATCTCACCGGCGCCGGGTATGATTGGGATCTGAAGAAGTTCGAGCGGTTCTGGCCGGCCGATATCCATCTGATCGGGAAAGACATCCTGCGGTTTCACGCCATCTTCTGGCCGGCCTTCCTGATGGCCGCCGGATTCCCGCTCCCCCATACGGTTTACGGCCACGGCTGGTGGCTCAAGGACGAGGCCAAGATGTCGAAATCCAAGGGCAACGTCCTCGACCCCCATGTAATCCTTAAGACCTTTGGACCCGACCCGCTGCGCTATTTTTTGCTCCGGGAGATCCCCATCGGGGTGGACGGCAACTTCTCCCACGAGGGTTTCCTCCACCGGGTTAACTCCGACCTGGCCAACGACCTGGGCAACCTCGTCCACCGGACGCTGACCATGATCCTGGGCTACCAGAAGGGTGTCGTCGAAGCGGGCGATGATGAGCAGGAGAACGACAGGGCAATCCGGGAAGGATTCGAGGCGCTCAAAGGGCGGGTGTCGGAGCTCTTTGAAGATTATGCCTTGAGCAAGGCCCTGGAAGAGATCTGGGCGTATATCAACGCGGTCAATAAATATCTGGCTGATAACGAACCCTGGAAGCTCGCGCAGGATGGAACGAAAAAGCAGAGGCTGGCCCGGATCCTATATCAGAGCGCGGCCGCTATCCGTGGCATAAGCTATCTGATTTATCCCGTAATGCCCGGATCGGCCCAGAAAATCTGGAATCTGCTGGGAGAGACAAAGGCCGTGGCGGAAGAGCCTTACGAGGGATGCCGCTTCGAAAACCTGAGAACAGGAACCAAGATCCAGAGGCCGTCGCCGCTATTTCCAAGGGTTGCGCTTAAGGACTTCCTCCAAGAGGAAGTCCCGTCGTCGGCCGCGCCAAAAAAGGAGGAGAGAATGGACATTATCAATTTCGATGAATTCAAGCGCATGGACCTCCGGGTCGGAGAGATCCTCAAGGCTGAAAAGGTCCCCGGAACGGACAAGCTTCTCAAGATCGAGGTCAACTTGGGGACGGAGAAGCGGACGATGGTGGCGGGTGTCGGCGACGTCTATACGCCGGAAGAGATGGTCGGGAAAAAGCTCATCGTCATCGTCAACCTGAAGCCGGCCGTCATCCGGGGGATCGAATCCCAGGCCATGCTCCTGGCCGCGGAGACCGGCGGCAAGGCCATCATCCCCTTCTTCGACCGCGACGTCCCGGCGGGGGCCAAGGTTAAGTAGCTCCGACACCGTATGGACATCCTTTTTTTCGCGATCCATTGGTGATCTGAGTAGGGAGCTACACGGGTTCCACGAGTAGTTTCAGTTCTCCGTTCGGGCCGCGGGGAACCAGGACGACTTCTTCGCGGGCATAGTCGTCTCTATCCGGCCTCCAGAAAGCCAGAGTTCTTCTCACCTCTTCATCGACGGATAAGTCAATTTCGTGAATTCCCATCTCCAGGCCTGTCAGTTTGCCCGCGCCGATTTCGTACATGTTGGATTTTCTCTCCACTCCGTTTTTGATCACATCGATAAACACGGGTAGGATCTCTGCCGGAATTACGGCGATCCTCTTGAGGTCGAGCTTTTTGGCATATTCGATGAATTTGCCCGCCAACCGCTCAACCACGCTCCGCAAAACGGCGGCGAGAAAGTCTTCATATTCCACATAGTAGATATGCGCCTTCAGCTCAACCCTTCTCCCAAAACTGCAGGTGAAGAGATGTATATCTTCGAGGCCAAAAGACGAACTGAAATCCACCTCTCCCCTGTCGATATCCAGGAAGGAGATGGCCCCTTCCATATTCTTGTTGCTATTGTAACCGGGTGAATACAAACCCACCTTCACGATAAAACTTTTCTTTCGTTTGATGTACTTTTTGTCGATATCCTCGGGTTTTCCATTGTGCAGAACTCGAAGACTATCGGCAAAGAGATTCACCTTTGGCATTCCGCTCACCTCCTTAATAAAATCCCCAAGCATGAGCCTGATATTCAGGGGCGCGCCTTTTTATGGTCTGTCCCGAGCCCGGTGGCATCGTTTTTATTCTATTTTGATATGGGCCAAAGTCAAGCCCTCATGCCTCTACAGGCCGAAACATATCAACGAGGTTGATAGTCACCCGACTGCCGAAATTCATTCTTCTGTAATCGTTTGTGTTTCAGCGAATTTGAGTGCTTACTTTTTCTTTTTGGATTCTTCCACGAGCCAGTTTTTCATCAGCTTTTTAAGGGTGCTTCGCGCCGCCCTGATCAACTTGTTCATCGTCCCCATGGAAATGCCGTAGATCTGCGCGATTTCACCCTGAGGCAGGTCCAGATAATAATAAAGATACAGAATGTCGGCACATCTCGGCTTTAGTTTTTTCATGAATCGGGCGACCAGCTTGGCTCGCTCCTGGATTTCCACCTGGAGGACAGGATCGAAGCTATGGCCAAGCTCGGGAATCTCGTTCAAGGTTCTCTTTTTTTGCCTGATGTGATCGATGATCTTGTTGGTCGTAATAGAATAGATAAATGTTCCCAAAGAGCTCTCTTCCCGAAATTTCTCCTTGCGAAGGGCTTCGATGACGCCAACAAGGATTTCACTGGCCACATCTTCCCAATCGGGCGTGGAGCGGCCAATGGAATTTTTGACCCTGAAGCTGATTTGAGGCCAGTATTTAAGAAGAATTTCGGCAGGATCGGGACTTTTCATTATCGATTTATCGTTTCCAGATCCCGGCTTCCTCTGGCCCTGAAATATGATGGCCCAATTCTCCTTTCTATTCAGCCTACTGGCAGTCCTGGAAAAGGAGAATCACCTCTCAGAAGGATTTGCGGGGTGATTTTAGAGCGTTTTCTTCCCCTCTCAGTTAGGTCGGCTTCTGGGTTTATTTCTCGATCGAGGCATTGACGACGCGGAACATCATAAAAAGAAAAAGGGACAATCGGCAATCAGGCACGAGAGCCTGGACGTTGAGATGAAAAAAGCAGGATCGAATCAGCTGAGATCTAATTCACCAAGAATTTTCCCAGCTCTTTTATGCCGAGGACACCTTCACGAAGCAGGATCGGCTTCTCTCCTGTCAAGTCGACGACGGTCGAGGGCTTGCCTCCGGGCGTCCGTCCGGCGTCCACAATGAGCTCAACTTTTCTCTTGAACACGCGGATCACTTCCTCGGCCAAATCGATCTCCCCTTCACCAGAGATGTTGGCGCTCGTCGTCACAAGAGCGACGCCGGTCTCCCGGATGAGCGCTTGTAGCCAGGGAAACGCGGGAAGCCGGACCCCGATGGTTCGGCCCGGCCCGACGAGCTCCGCTGGCAGATGAGGCGCCGCCTTCAAGACGAGGGTCAATGGACCCGGCCAGAATCGGGAAGCCAGGGTGTGAAAAATCGGTGGAAGCTCGGCGGCCATCCCTTCGGCCATCTCTAGGCCGGAGACGAGGACCGGCAGCCCTTTGGAGCTCGGCCTCTTTTTGACTTCGAATATCTTATGCAGCGCTTTCCGGGAAAAGCAATTCCCCCCAAGGCCATAGAAGGTATCGGTTGGGTAAACAATCACCCCGTTTCCCTCGAGAACCCGGACGATATCCCGAATCGTCATGGGCTTAATAGCATGAGGGTCAATTTTTAGGACGCGGGTCTTCATTCCTGTCGCGGCCGGATGGCCCTTCCCTCCGACACGATGCTAATCGGAGTATCGGGGAAAGTCAACGCCGCGGGCATATTCCCAGGGGCCAAACCGCCTTCTAAGACTTCATTTGTATTATATTAATCTCCCCAACCCCTCTTATGGAATTAAGAGGGGCCTGAATAAGGTCGGCGGTTTGACCATGGTCGGCGAAGGATTCAGGTAAGGAACCCGATCCGAAACGCCCCCAAGACTCTTAATGAATAGCATTAACCACCCCTACCCCTCCTATTGAATTATGAGGGGCCAAAAAATGGTGGACGTTTCGGAAAAAGGTCGGAGCGGGCATGGATCTCCTGTTTTCTTTGATTAGTGAAGCGAGGGAGAGTCCGTCTAAAAGCCCTCCGCAGCGGCGCGGGCACATCTTATTTTACCAAGGCGAAGGATTCAGGTAAGGAAGTCCGTGGACGACTGAGTGGGCATGGTTTCTCGACTGAAAAAAGAGAAGAGCGAAGGAGGATGCGGAGCGAGTTTCCTCGCTGGGGAAACGAGCGGGCTGACGAACCTGAATCCGAGCCTTTCTTGACAAGGCTTTTCCCCTGGGATATAAACACAATCCCCCGGGGAAAGCCCCGAATTAGGTGACAACTGACCCCTTTTGGGCACAGCCGGGCTTGGACCGGCCTCGGTGCCCCGGCGAGATTTATTTTGGCATATATTTTGCTAATGATAGGGATGAGGAGAAAGAAAATGAAAAAAACGATCGGCCTCATTGCCATCCTTGTCCTTTTGCTTCCCACTCTGGGTATCTCGGGAGCCCTCTCGTTCCGTCTCGGCTATTTTGTCCCCCGGGCCCAGAGCGATCTCTGGGCCATCGAGTTCGAGAACATGTCTTTTCAGAAATCGGATTTCCAGACCACGATCCTGGGAATCCACTACGAGCACTTCCTCACCAAGGAGCTCAGCCTCGTCATCGGGGTTGACAGCTACAGCCAGACCCGCCTCGGGAACTACAGGGACTACGTCGGGTACTCTTTCGATGAAGGGGATTTCGCCTTTCCCGCCAATATTTATGATGGCGACTATGCCATCGCCCACAACTTCAGCGTCTCCAGCACTCCCGTCCAGATGTCTCTGAAACTAACCCCGTTCGGCCGGCGCTCCGGCTTCATCCCCTACATCGGAGGCGGAGTTTCTCTTTATATCTGGAGCGTCAAGCTCCTGGGCGACATGGTCGATTTCACCGACGAGTGGGTCTATGAAGATCCGGACCTGGGTGACGTCCCGATCTACAGCATCTACGAAGCCCAGGCCCGGGCCGAGAGCCGCTTCTCCGTCGGCTTCCAGGCTTTCGCCGGGTTTATGATTCCTGTCGCCAGCCGGCTGGCCATCGAGGCCGAGTTCAAGTACAGCAAGGGCAAGGGCAGTCTGGGTGAGGCCTTCGAGGGGTTCGAAGACTTCGACCTCGGCGGCTTTCAGATCTCGCTCGGGGTCAACTATTGGTTCTGAACGTCACGAGACCGGGATGAGGACCGGGGTCATTGGGCCCGGATGATCTGGATATCACCCTTCTTGGCAAAACTCAGCTTGAGCACGCCCCAGACAGAATCGACTTGTGAATCGCCACTCAAGAGGCAGACGGCAGAAGGCTTTTGGAAGCTTTCGAAGACCTCCCGTCCGACCTCGAAGAAGTCCAGCATGAGCGATAGGCTGAAGATAAGCTCGGCCTGGCTCTCGATTTTCTTTCCGCCGGGGATGACGCCCTCGGCGACGGTGCGGCCTTCGACCTCGAACTTGTAGGCCAGCTTCCCGAGCGCCAACTCAAAGCTGTTCTTGTTCCGTATGGAGAAGGAGAGCGTGAACTCCGCGCCGCCGATGGTCAACGTCTTTACCGCGAGAGGTTTGACCTCGACCTCCAATTCCCGGAAGATCGGGAAATCCCCGGAAAAAGCAAACGGAATCTTTTCCTGTCGCCCCCGGCTGTCGGCGAATATCATTACGCCAGTTACGTAGCAGGAAGCCTTGGGCACTTCGGCAACGCCGGGCACCCTCTCCAGGAGGTCGGCATACGTGATCTTTACCGGAAGCGAGATGCGGGTGGTCCTATCCTTTTCGAGGAGTATCGGCGACTCCAGGCTCGTCTTTAGGGCAAAATAATCCGTCCCCTCGACAACGACCCGATAGTCATACTCGCCCAAGGAATAGGACGAACGTGCGGAACTGGCGATCTCGAGGAAGAAGACGAGGATGAGACCGGACGAATCCATATCCCGGATCTCTTTCCTTTCCAGGGAGACGACGATATTTTTTTTCGCCGGAGAGGCCACCAGCCCAGCCACCATCAGAAGGGAGAGGAGACAGCAAACCGTCCGCAGTAGGAGCCGAATGCCCATGTTCAATCCGAAGCCCCTAGAATACACGATGGCCGTCCAAAGGACAAGCCTAAATATCGTTTGAAGCCGAGAGCGCCTCTCTCTATAATAGGGAAAAGGCGTGCTAAAATAGACGTCCGAGAACACGATCATGCCAGACTTCAAAGCGGAGTTCCGGGACAAGGGCTTCTTCGTCCGGCTGTTCGGCCGGAAAGTCTATGCGGTGGGCGGGTACGTCCGTGACTTGGTCATGGGCACGCCGTCCGATGAGGTCGATATCCTGGTCACCGGATTCCCCCTGGACGAGATCATCCGGCGGATCGGTCCCCACGGCAAGGTCGACCTTGTCGGCCGGAGCTTCGGGATCATCAAGTTCACAGTCCGGAAAAAGACCTACGACATCGCCCTGCCCAGGACGGACACCGCGGCCGACCTGCCGGCCCGCCGCCACAGGGACTTCCTGATCGCGGCCGACCCCGCTCTTCCCATCGAGAAGGACCTCGAGCGCCGTGATTTCCGCTGCAACAGCATGGCCCTGAGGCTTGCTGACGGGGCTCTCATCGACCCGTTTGGGGGCCGGGAAGACATCAAGGCGCGGCGGATTCGGCTGACCAACCGCCGGGCCTTTCCCGAAGACCCGCTTCGGGTGCTGCGGGTGGCCCGCTTTTCCTCCGTCCTCGGCTTCTCCGTCGACCCGGAGACCTACAATATCGCCAAAGAAATCGACCTGCGCGGCCTGAGTGTAGAGAGAATCAACGAGGAGGTGTTCAAGATCCTCCTGCTCTCGGAATGCCCTTCGGTTGGGTTGGAAGAGCTTTTCAAGCTGGGAGCGCTCAAGCAGCTCTTCCCTGAGCTCTACCGGCTCACTCTGTCCATCCAGGACTCCCTTTTCCACCCGGAGAAGGATGATTTCGGCCATCACAGCGTCTGGCACCATACCCGGCTCACGGTCGACCAGGCCAAGGCCATCGCCTGGTTCGCCGGCCTCGGCCAGGAGAAAAAACTCTGTCTGCTGCTGGCCGCGCTCTATCACGACGTCGGCAAACCGGCGACGGCCCACTGGGAATACAAGCGGGGCCGGATGGCCATCACCAACAACGGCCACGACCTGGCCAGTGAGCGGATCGTCAAAAAGGCCCTGGCCCGATTCCGGATCTTTTCCTGGAACGGCTACAACCTCAGGAAGATGGTGCCCCTGCTCATCCGCTCCCATCACCGGCTGTCCGAGCTCTGGCTGAACCGGGAGAATGTTACCAAGAAGGCCTTCAACCGCCTGGCCGCGGAAACCCAGGGAGAGATCGAGCTCCTGGTCTATCTCGACGCCGCCGACCGGGCCGGCCGGAAGGAGCGGCTGGTCAGGTCTTTGGACCGGCAGGGGAAATGGCTCCTCCGCAGGTTCGAGGAACTGAACGTCAGCCGGGAGACCATCAAGCCGCTCGTCCTGGGCCGGGACCTGATCGGCCTGGGTGTCCAGCCGGGCCCGGCCATGGGCAAGATCCTTAAGCGCCTGTACGGGATGCAGCTCGACAACGCCTTCGAGACCAGAGCCCAGGGGATCCGGGCCGCCGAAGGCCTGATCAAGGGGAAAAAGAAATGAAGGTCCTCGTCTGCGGGGGTGCGGGCTACATCGGCTCTCACACGGTCAAGTCCCTGCTCCGCGAAGGGTTTGAAGTCGTCATCTTCGACAATTTCTCATCCGGGAAGGAGGAGCTCGTGATCGGCGGAGAAGTCATCCGCGGCGACCTGGACGATAAGGAGCCCATTCGCCGGGTTTTCAGCACCAAGAAGATCGAGGCTGTCCTGCACTTTGCCTCCCTCATCCAGGTGGGCGAATCGTACCTCAACCCCCAGAGATACTATACCCACAATCTCACCACCAGCCTGAACCTGCTCGAAGCCATGCTGGAGGCCGGCGTCAAGAAGATCATCTTCTCCTCGAGCGCCGCGGTCTATGGGACTCCCCAGGAGATCCCGATCACAGAATCCCACCCACTGAACCCTATCAACCCCTATGGACACACCAAGCTCTTCGTGGAGAGGATCCTCCAGGACTACGAGAGAGCCTACGATTTGAAGTTCATCTCCCTTCGCTACTTCAATGCCGCCGGGGCGGACCCGGATGCCGAGCTGGGAGAGCTGCACAACCCGGAAACCCACCTCATTCCGAACATCCTTCTGTTCCTGCTCGGGAAAAAGCAAAGCTTCGACCTCTACGGAACGGACTTCCCCACCGCGGACGGCACGGCCATCCGGGACTACATCCATGTCACCGACCTGGCCGAAGCCCACGTCTTGGCGTTACGGAAGCTGGTGGCCTCGGCGGAGAGCGATTTCATCAACCTGGGGGCCAGCCGGGGCTTCTCGGTCTTGGAAGTGGTCAAAAAGGTAGAAGAGATGACCGGCCGGAAGGTGTCCTTCAATGCCAGGCCTAAACGGTTGGGAGATGTGCCGGTTCTTCTGGCCTCCAAAGAAAGGGCCGAGCAAAGGCTGGACTGGAAGCTCCGCTATTCCGGCCTGGAGACGATCGTCGAGACCGCCTGGCGTTGGCACAGGAAAACCGCTCCGAGAATAGATTGAATTGTATTCAAAATGAGTACAAATGGCCGGCACGCTATCGCTAGGAGATTAAAGAAACAGGTTGACCTCTATATCATAAAATGCTATAAAATGAGACCTTAGAAGATGAAAAGGCCGAACCGGACCGCTCTTATATCACTAGGAATAGCCCTTTTTCTCTCTTGGGCCTGCTCCTCGTCCAAGGTCCCGCCGAAAACTGTCACCCCGCCGACGCCTGCCCCTGTTCAGGAAAAGCAGCCGGCTGAGCCGCCTCCCCAGGAGCAGCCCCCGGAACTAAAGGAAGCTCCTCAGGCTCAGGAAGAAGTTCCGCCGGAAACCCAGAACCAGGAAACAGAAGCCCTCACCGGGAAAGAAGACCCCTCGGTCCTTCTCGAAGAGGCGCTCAACACCTACCAGGACGCCCAGGCGGCCTGGGAAAAGGGGGACTGGGATTCGGCGTTCCAGGCGCTTGACGAAGCCTACGGCTTCATTCTCAAGGTCGAACTTCCCCCTGATTCCCCCTTGGTCCAGGAAAAAAACGACCTTCGGCTCCTGATCGCCCAGCGCATCCAGCAGATCTACGCTTCCCGGCCGGTCACTATCGGTGACAACCACAAGACCATCCCCCTCGAGGAAAAGAAGGAAGTTCTGGACGAGATCAAGTCGTTCCAGACCAAAGAGAAGGCCCAGTTTCTCGAAGCCTACCGTAGGTCGGGGCTCTACCGCGAAATGATCGTGGAGGAGCTGCGAAAGGAGGGCCTGCCGGAGGAGCTTTCCTGGCTGCCGCTCATCGAGAGCGGATTCAAGGTGAGAGCGCTCTCCCGAGCGCGGGCCCTGGGCATGTGGCAGTTCATTTCCTCGACCGGCTACCGCTACGGGCTCAAGCGGGACCGCTATGTCGACGAGCGCATGGATTTTCTCAAGTCAACCCGGGCGGCGGTGCGCTATCTGGTCGAGCTCCATTCCTTTTTCGGCGACTGGTCGACCGCATTGGCCTCCTACAACTGCGGCGAGGTCCGGGTGCAGAACGTCATCCGCACCCAGCGGATCGACTACCTCGACAACTTCTGGGACCTCTACCGTCAGCTTCCCTGGGAGACGGCGCGGTTCGTCCCTCGGTTCATGGCCACACTCCTGATCATCAACAATCCAGAAAAATACGACTTCGACCTTCCCCAGCCCGATCCTCCGCTGCGGTTCGACTCGGTCCCCATCGATCAGCCCTTTAAGCTGTCCGCCCTGGCGGCGACGCTGGGGGTGGACGCCTCAGAGCTTACTGTCCTAAACCCCGAGCTGCGGTATGACTCGACCCCGGGCTATGGATATATCCTGCGCGTTCCGGTCGGCTGCGGGGAGAAGATCGGGGCGGTGACGGCCGGCCTTCCCAAATGGATTCCCCCCGAAGCCGAATACACATGGCACTATGTGCGCAGGGGAGAGACCTTGTCCACCATCGCCGCCCGCTACCGCACGAGCGTCAGCGCTATCGCCCGGCTGAACGGCCTGCGCAGCGTCCACTTCATCAAACCGGGGCAGAGACTGAAGATCCCGGGCCGCGGAGCAGCGGTTTCTTCGTCCGCTGCGGCCGGGCGATCACCGGACGACAAGGCCGAGAAAAAGATCGCCTATACCGTCAAGGGAGGTGATACTCTCTACAGTATTGCCAAGAGCCATGCGATGAACTTGGAAGAGTTCCTCAGTTTGAATGGACTTGAGGGTGCCCCCAAGATATTCCCGGGTCAGCAGCTCTGGGTGCTCCCCCGGGACTAATCCCCTTCGGCCTTCTCTAAATCGCGCTATTTGGACTTCTTAGCGGACTTCCCTTTGTCCTTCTTTTTCTTCTTTTCTTTTTTCTTGAATTCCGAGCCGACGAGCTCCAGCATGGCCAGATGGGCGCCGTCACCCATGCGCCGGCCGAGCTTGACGATCCGGGAATACCCGCCGGGCCTCTGGCCGAAGCGCGGTCCCAGGTCGTCAAAGATCTTGGTCACGACCGCCTCTTTCCGGACGAAGGCCATGACCTGGCGCCGGGCGTGGAGCGTCCCCTTCTTTCCCAGTGTGATCATCTTCTCCGCCAGCGGCCGGGTTTCCTTGGCCTTGGCCAGGGTCGTCCGGACCCGCTCCTTTTCCAGAAAGGAGGTGACGAGGTTGCGCAGCAGGGCCAGCCGGTGGGCGGTCGGCCGCCGCAGTTTTCGCCCCTTGACCTGGTGCCTCATTCCGTCAACTCCTTTCGTTTCTTCTCTTCCTGGACATCCGCCTGAATCCGTTCGACCAGCTTGGGATGGAGGTCCAGGCTCAAGCCCAGGTTCAGGTTGGACAGGGTCTCTTTGATCTCGGCCAGAGATTTCCGGCCGAAGTTCTTGGTCTTGAGCAGCTCGTCCTCGCTCTTCCGGACGAGCTCGTAGATTCGCTCGATCCCGGCCGATTTCAGGCAGTTCGAGGACCGGACCGAGAGCTCGAGGTGCTCGATAGGCTTGAGGAGGACATCGATCTGGGTGATGTAGGGGATCTCCTTCTTGGCGATGATCGGCTCCTTCTCCAGCGGCTCGTCGATGATGTTCAGGAAGATGGCCAAGTGGTCGCGCATGATCTTGGCCGACTGAGAAAGCGCCTCGTGGGGCGAGATCGCACCGGTCGTCCAGATCTCCAGGCTGAGGTTTTCATAATCGATCCTTTTCCCCACCCGGGCCTGCTCGACGCGGTAGTTCACTTTCTGGATGGGCGAGTGCGAGGAATCAAGAGGGATGTAATCGACGCTCAGCGTCTCGTCGAAATTCTGGTCGGCCGGGACATATCCGCGGCCGTTCTTGACGATCATCTCGATATCCAGCTGGCCGTCCCGGTCGAGGGAGGCGATATGGATATCCGCATCCAGGATCTCGATGTCCCCGTCATGGACGATGTTCGAAGACTTGGCCTCGGCCGGGCCCTCCATCTTCAGAGTCATCCGTTTGGGCTGGGTCCCTTTGATCTTCAGTGGGATGCCCTTGATGTTCAGGATGATGTCGGTCACATCCTCGACCACACCGGAGACCGTGGAGAACTCGTGCAGGACGCCCTGGATACGCAGGGCGGTGATGGCCGCGCCGGTGATGGAGGACAACAGGATTCTGCGCAGGGCGTTGCCGACTGTGACGCCGTACCCGCGCTCAAAGGGCTGCGCCCAGAACCGGCCGTACTTCTCGGTCAGGGTCTCGTAATCGCACTCCAAGTACTTGGGTCTCTGAAAACCAATCTCTATCATACTCCCTCCTTTTGAATTCGCCTCTCCCCGCCGCTCCGGTTACTTGGAATAGAGCTCGACTACGTAGTGCTCTTCGACGGGGAGCGTGATGTCCTGGCGGGTGGGCAGGGCGGCGATCTTCGCGCTCATATTATCCCAATCGACCGCGATCCAACTGGGCACGGTCTTGTTCTTGTTCTGACCGACCACTTGCTTGATGTCCTCACACTGCGCCGACCGGGGCCGGATCTTGACCTCGTCTCCCTCATCCACGATGAAGGATGGAACCGTGACCTTCCTCTGGTTGACGCTGAAATGGCCGTGGCTGATGAGTTGCCGTCCGTGTGTCCGGGAGCGGGCAAACCCCATGATAAAGACCACGTTGTCCAGCCGTCTCTCCAGCATAGCGAGCAGGTTTTCGCCGGTGATGCCCTTCTGCCGCTCGGCCCGCCTGAAGAACAGCCGGAACTGACGCTCGGTCATCCCGTAGAATCTCTTGAGCTTCTGCTTCTCCCGGAGCTGGAGACCGTAGCCGAGGATGCGCTTCCGGGCCCGGCCGTGCTGCCCGGGCGCATAGCCGCGCCGTTCGACAGGACATTTCTCGGACAGACACTTGTCTCCCTTCAGGAACAGCTTGGTTTTTTCAACCCGACACTGTCGGCAAACAGGATCACCATATCTCGACATCTTTCTCTCCTTGTCGCTTCATCCCCTCAGACTCGTCTCCGGCGGGGGACCCGGCAGCCGTTGTGAGGAATGGGGGTCACGTCCCGGATGGATTTGATCTCGAGCCCGGAGGATTGCAGGGCCCGGATGGCCGACTCCCGACCCGCCCCCGGTCCCGAGATGCGGACGTCGACGTATTTCACTCCCATGTCCCTGGCCTTGGTCGAGGCCTCCTTGCCGGCCAGCTGGGCGGCAAAGGGGGTCCCCTTGCGGGCGCCCTTGAATCCGGCCGTCCCGGAACTCGCGCTGCAGACCGTGTTGCCCTCGTGGTCGGTGATCGTGATGATGGTGTTGTTGAAGGTCGATTGGATGTGGGCGACCCCGAACCCGATTTCCTTCCTGACCTTCTTCTTCTTGGTTGTTGCGTTCGCCATGGGCTCTCTCCCTCCTTTGCTCGCCTAGGCCTTCAGCTTCTTGATGGCGTGGCCGTGCGGTCCCTTCCGGGTGCGGGCGTTGGTCCGCGTCCTCTGCCCGCGGACGGGCAGTTTCCTTTTGTGACGCATCCCCCGGAAACAACCGATATCGATCAGCCGCTTGATGTTGGTGCTGATCTCTTTCCGGAGGTCGCCCTCGATCTTCTCGCGCTTCTCGATGATCTGGCGGATCTTGTTGATCTCGTCCTCGGACAGCGCCTTGACCTTCTTGTTCCTATCGATCTTGGCTTCTTGGAGGATCTGGTTTGACTTGGAGCGACCGATCCCGTAGATATAGGTCAGTCCGACCTCGACCCTCTTTTCCGGCGGCAGCGTGATACCTGCGATTCTTGCCATGTTACCCTCGTCTAGCCTTGCTTTTGTTTATGCCTCGGGTTGATGCAGATCACCCGAACGATACCTTTGCGCCTGACAATCTTGCAGTTGCGACAGATCTTCTTGACCGATGCTCTGACTTTCATGGGCCTTTCCTTTATTTGAACCGATAGGTGATTCGTCCCTTGGTGAGATCGTAGGCAGAGAGCTCGACCAGGACCCTATCACCGGGCAGAATCCGGATGAAGTGCTTCCTCATCTTGCCCGAGATGTGGGCCAGGATCCGGTGCTTGTTGGCCAGCTCGACCCGAAACATGGCGTTGGGCAGGGTTTCGATGACCGTCCCTTCCGCCTCATAGACATCCTGTTTAAGCATATCGTTTACCCTCTGGCGAGAAAAGCGGCGGCTTTTCCGGTTCGCCCAAACTCAGTATCTCCACCCCGCGGGCGGTCATGGCTACGGTGTGCTCGTAATGCGCCGACAGGCTCCTGTCCTTGGTGACCGCCGTCCAGCCGTCCTCGAGGATCTCCTCCTCCCAATCTCCGGCCGCGATCATCGGTTCGATGGCCAAGGTCAGTCCCTCCTTGATCTTGGGCCCCCGTCCGGGCGGTCCAAAATTGGGCACCTGGGGCTCTTCGTGCGGGGAGTAGCCGATGCCGTGCCCGACAAAGGAGCGGATGACGGAAAACCCCTCCGACTCCACATACTCCTGGATGGCATGGGAGATATCGGAGATGCGGTTGCCTTTCTTCATGTGTTCGATGCCTTTGGTGAAGGCCGCTTCGGCGACGGCGATCAGGCGCCGGGCCTGCGGACCGATGGCGCCAACCGGAACGGTCCTCGCGGCATCACCGTAGAAGCCCTCGAAGAGAACGCCGAAATCGAGGCCGATGATGTCCCCGTCCTTGAGGACACGGTCCGAGGGGATGCCGTGGATGATCTCCTCGTTGACCGAGGTGCAGAGTGAGCCCGGATAGCCCCGGTAGCCCTTGAACGCGGGCACAGCCCCCAGCTCGCGGGCCCTGGCCTCCGCATAGGCATCAAGGTCTCGGGTGCGAACGCCGGGCCGGACCATGGCCTTCAGTTCGGTGAGCACCTTGGCCACGATTTGATTGCTCTCTCTCATGACGGCAATCTCTTGCGGGGTCTTGTAGATGATCATCTCTGCGCCTTGTCCGCCTCCCGGCGGGCCAACTCGCGGTCGAGGACCCCGGAGATGCGGCCGAACACATCGTCCACGGTCCCGGAGCCGTCTGCCCGGTGGAACACACCCTTGGCCTGGTAATGGGCCCTGATCTTCTCGGTTTGTTCTTTGTAGACTCTAAGACGCTCGCTGATGACCTCGGGACGGTCGTCCGCCCGCTGGTAGAGCTCCCCGCCGCAAATATCGCATCGCCCTTCGGTCCGGGGCATCTGGAGACGAAGGTTGTAGACCGCTCCGCACTTCCGGCAGGTCAGCCGGCCCTGCATGCGCTCGATCAGAGTAGGGCCGTCGACCTCGATTTCGATGACGACCTCTGGCCGCCCTCCGTCCATGGCCTCGAGGGCCCGGACTTGGGCCGCGTTTCGCGGGAAGCCGTCGAGGAGATACCCGCGTCGGGTGTCGGGATTCGCGATTTTCTCCCGGACGAGCCCCTCGACGATCTCGTCGCTCACCAATTCTCCCCGGTTCATCATCGTCTCCGCTTTGAGCCCGAGAGGCGACCTATCCCGGACTGCCCGGCGGAGAAGGTCGCCCGTGGAGATCTTGGGAAAGCCGTAGTGGCGTTCGACAAGATCCCCCTGCGTGCCCTTGCCGCTTCCGGGAGGCCCGAAGAGGATGATCCTCATTCCCTATCCCCTCCTGCCTTTGAGCCGGCTGCGCCGCATGAACCCGTCATAGTGCCTCATCACCAGCTGGGCCTCGACCTGCTGCATGG
This sequence comes from Candidatus Aminicenantota bacterium, assembly GCA_017886205.1. Lineage (GTDB taxonomy): Bacteria > Acidobacteriota > Aminicenantia > Aminicenantales > UBA8522 > UBA8522. The sequence goes on from JAFNEO010000045.1 coordinate 159,506, forward strand.
TGTCCATGGCCACACCGACGACGATCAGGATGGAGGTGCCGCCGAAATAGAAATCGACGTTCAGCCCCTCGGTGAACCAGCGCGGCAGGTTGGCGTCCAGGAAGTTGCCGATAAAGGGCAAGGACTGGACCTTGATCCCCGTAATCAAGAACTCGGGCAGGATGGCGATGGCCGCGAGGTAGACGGCCCCGACCAGGGTGATCCTGGACAGGGTGTTGTCGATGAAGTCCGAGGTGTTCTTCCCAGGCCGGATTCCCGGGATGAACCCGCCGTATTTCCTCAGGTTATCGGCCACATCCACGGGATTAAAAACGATAGAGACGTAAAAATAGGTGAAGAAGATGATGGCCGAGACGTACAGCAGGTTGTATAGAGGCATGCCGATGTTGAACTGCTCGGAGATCCTCTGGAAGACAGGGACCTTGACCAGCTGGGCAAAAGTCTGGGGGATGGTGATGATCGAGGCGGCGAAAATGATCGGGATGACGCCGCCGGTGTTGACCCGCAGCGGAAGGTGCGTGCTCTGACCGCCGTAGACCCGTCGGCCGACGACTCTCTTGGCATAGGACACCGGAATCCGGCGCTGGCCCCTCTCCACGAAGACGATGATGGCGATGACCGCGAGCATCAGGGCGACGAGGAAAATGAGCCGGAGCGGATCCATATTCCCCGTCCGGAGGCCGCTGACGATACTTAGAAGACCCCGCGGCATATCGACCACAATGCCGGCAAAGATAATGAGGGAGATGCCGTTGCCGATCCCCCGCTCGGAGATCTGTTCACCCAGCCACATGACGAAGATCGTCCCCGTGGTCAGGGTGAGCACGGTGAGAAGCTGGAAGCCCATTCCGGGGTTGGGGACGATCCGGGCTCCTCCCGGACTCCGCAGACTCTGCAGGTAGACGCCGATCCCCATGGCCTGGATGAAGCAGATCAGGAGCGTGCCGTACCGGGTGTACTGGGTGATCTTCTTCCGGCCGAGCTCGCCCTCTTTGGACAACCTCTCCAGGAAGGGCCAGACGACCTGGAGGAGCTGGAGGATGATCGAGGCGCTGATGTAGGGCATGATGCCCAGGGCGAAAATGGTCATCCTGGACATGGCGCGCCCGGAGAACAGGTCGATGAACCCGAAGATCGTACCTTTCTGGGTTTGCCAGAACTCGGCCAGGGCGTCGGCGCTGATCCCGGGGTTCGGGATCTGGGCGCCGATCCTGTATATGGCCAGTAGGACCAGGGTGAACAGGACCCTCCTTCGAAGCTCTGGGATGCTGAAGATGTTTCTGATGCTGTCTAACATTATGGGTTCCCGATGACTACGGCTTGGCCACCCGCTTTCTCGATCTTCTCTTGCGCCGATCGGGAGAACTTGTGGGCCTGTATCGTCTTGGAGGCGGAGATTTCTCCCCGTCCCAGGATTTTGATCCGCTCCGCTTCTTTCTTGATCAACCCGGCCGCCCGGAGCTCTTTCGGGCCGATCTCCTGACCGGTCAGCTTGGTCAGGTCGACCAGGTTGATCTCCGTGTATTCGGTCTTGAAAATGTTGGTGAAACCTCTCTTGGGGAGGCGGCGATGAAGAGGCATCTGGCCGCCTTCAAAGCCCTTCTTCCGGGAATAGCCGGCGATCGATTTCTGGCCTTTGTGGCCCCGTCCTGCCGTCTTCCCCTGCCCGGAGCCCGGGCCGCGGCCCCTTCTCTTGTCCTGTTTCTTCGACCCTTTGGAAGGATGCAAGTTGCTCAGGTTCATTTCTCCACGACCTCCACCTTCACCAGATGCGAAACCTTCGCGATCATCCCCCGGATCTCCGGCCGGTCGGGACGGACGACCTGAGAATTGATCTTCCTCAAGCCCAGTCCCTTGGCCGTCTCCCGCTGCCTCTGGGGATAGCCGATCAGGCTGCGGACCAGCGTGATGCGCAGCTCGCGCTTTTCGCCCACTTTCTTTGCTGCCGGAGTCTTTTTCACTGCCATATCACTTCTTTCGCCTTTCCCCTCTTTTGGGAGACATCTTCCGGATTCCGGAGCTGCTTCAGCGCCTTGAGCGTAGCGTTGGCCACACTAAAAGGGTTGTGGCTCCGGATGGATTTGGTCAGGATGTCTTTGATTCCGGCCAGCTCGACGATTACCCGGACAGCCCCGCCGGCGATTACGCCGGTCCCCTTGGACGCCGGCCGGAGGATGACCGTGCCGGCCCCTTCCTCCCCGCGGACGAGATGAGGGATGGTCGTGCCGTCGAGTTGCACGTGGATGAGGCGCTTCTTGGCGGCCTGGACGGCCTTGGCAATAGCCATGGGGACCTCTCGAGCCTTACCCTTGCCGACGCCGACCGTTCCGTGCTCGTTTCCCACGGCGGCCAGCGCGGAGAAGCTGAGGTTCTTACCACCCTTCACGACCTTGGTGACGCGGCGGATGGAGATGACCTGGTCTCTGAGTTCAAACTCCTCCGATTTTTCCGCCGCCGGGCTCTTCGATTTGTCCTTGTCCACTCTCGTTCCTCCTTGATCGCCTTACCGGCCGGCCTCAGAAGGCCAGACCGCCCTTCCTCAGGGCGTCAGCCAGGGTTTTCACCCGGCCGTGATAGGGATACGTGCCTCTATCGAAAACGATCCGCTCGATCTTCTTTTCCTTCAGGCGCTCGGCCAGGACCTGACCCAGGCTCTGGCAGGCGTCCTTGTTCTTGGTGTTCTTGATCTTCTCCTTGAGGGCCTTCTCCAGCGTGCAGGCGGAGACGAGAACGCTGCCGTTCTCATCGTTGACCGCCTGGACATAAATATAGCGATTGCTCTTGAAGACAAAGACCCTCGGCCTTTCCGCGCTGCCCCGGATCTTCGCCCGAACCCTTTGGCGGATTCTGGCCTTGACCTTCTTCCGGGTTTCGGACTTGTCTTTATGCACTGACCACCCCCGCCTTCCGCTCCTTCTTGATCAGGCGCTCGCCGGCATACCGGATGCCCTTGAGCTTGTAGGGATCGGGCTTGCGGAAGCGCTTGATGTCCTCGGCCACCTGGCCAACCTGCTGCTTGTTGATTCCTTTGACCGTGATCAGGGTCGGCTTCTCGACGACAACCTGGATTCCGGCCGGGATTTTGTACAGAACGGGCTTCGAATAGCCCAGGCTGAGTTCGAGTCCCTCCTTCTCCAGTTTGGCCCGGTACCCGACGCCGACGATCTCCAATTGTTTGGAGAAGCCGACCGTAACCCCCAGGAGGGCGTTGTTGGCCAGGCTTCTCACCAAGCCGTGGTTGGCCTTCATCCCTTTGGAATCATCAGCCCGGCTGAAAACGAGCGTCTGGTCCTCCAGTTTTGCCTGGATTCCCGGGAGGAGGGGCGACTCGAGCTTCCCTTTTGAGGACTCGAATTCGACCCGGTTGGCATGGATCGTTACCTTCACTCCCACCGGCAACGCTATCGGCTTCCGTCCGACTCTCGACATCTTCAGGCCCTCCCTTCCGGCGACCTTACCAGATATGGCACAGGATCTCTCCGCCGACTCCCAGGTCCTCGCATCTCTTGCCGGTCAGCATCCCTTTCGACGTCGAGATGACGGCGATGCCCAGCCCGTCCAACACCTTGGGGATGGAGTCCCGGGTGCAGAAAAGACGGCAGCCCGGCCGGCTGACCCGGCGGAGCCCAGAGATGACACTCTGATTGTCATCCGTGTACTTGAGGGCGATATTCAGTACCCCCTGTTTGTTGTCGTCGACCACCTTGAAGTTCCGGATGTATCCTTCTTCCTTGAGGATCTTGGCGATCTCCACCTTCAGCTTCGAGGAGGGGATGGCCACCTCCCGCTTCCGGACGCGCGCCGCGTTCCGAATCCTGGTGAGCAGGTCTGCAATCGGGTCCGTTTGACTCATCGTTCGATCCTTTCGCCCCTTCACCACGAAGCTTTGATGACCCCGGGGATCTCCCCTTTGAGGGCCAGTTCGCGCAGGCAGAGCCGGCACATGTCGAACTTCCGATAATAGCCCTTGGGCCGTCCGCAGATCCGGCACCTCCGATGTTTGCGGATGGCGTACTTGGGCTGACGCAGGGACTTGGCATAAGCCGCTGTTGTTGACATGGTGTCCTTCCTTATCCGTTAGGCCTCACGAAAGGGCATGCCCAGTTTCTTTAGTAGGGCAAAGGCCTCTTGATCATTTCGCGCCGACGTGACGATGGTGATGTTCATCCCCCGGGACCGTTCGACCCTGGTGTAGTCGATCTCCGGAAAGACGAGCTGCTCCCTCATGCCCAGAGTGTAATTCCCCCGGCCATCAAACGATTTGGGAGAAACGCCCTTGAAGTCCCTGACCCGGGGGAGGACGATGTTGACCAGCCGGTCATAGAACTCGTACATCCGCTTGCTCCGGAGAGTTACGAAACAGGCGATGGCCTGCCCCTTGCGCAGCTTGAAGGCGGAAATCGATTTGCGGGCCCGGCCGATGACCGGCAGTTGGCCGGTGATCTGCCCGAGCTCCGCCTTGGCCGAGTCCAAGAGCTTGATGTTCTGGATGGCGTCGCCGGCCCCCATGTTCAGGACGATCTTTTCCAGGCGCGGGACGGCCATCTTGTTCTTGATCCCCAGCTCGCTCTGGAGCTCGAGGACGATCTCGTTCTTGTACTTTTCATACAGGCGGCTCATCGCTTCTCCCTCACTTCTGTTTCTCCAGGCTCAGCTCGCACTTCTGGCAGATCCGGATACGGCTGCCGTCCTCGAGCGCCTTCTTCTTCACCCGGACGCCCTGCCCGCACTCCGAGCAGAAGATCATGACGTTGGCGACGGAGAGGGGCGCCTCCTTCTCCATGATACCCCCCTGGATATTGCGGCTGCGGTCGGGACGTATGAACTCCTTAACGAAGTGGATCTTCTCGACAATGACCCGGTTTTTCTCGGGCAGGATCATCAGGACCTTACCGGTCTTGCCCTTGTCTTTTCCCTTCCGGACGATGACCACGTCTCCCTTTTTCAGCGCCAGTCTGCTCATCAGAGGACCTCCGGGGCCAGCGAGACGATCTTCATGAATTTCTTCTCCCGCAGCTCCCTCCCCACCGGGCCGAACACGCGGGTGCCCACCGGCTCGCCGGCCTTGTCGATGATCACGGCGGCGTTGTCATCGAACCGGATGTAGGATCCGTCCTTGCGGCGGACTTCCTTCCTCGTCCGGACGACCACCGCCCGGACGACCTTGCCCTTGGGGATCTTGCTCTCCGGCTCGGCCTCTTTGACCGTCGCCGAGATGATGTCGCCGAGGGTCGCCAGCCGACCGACGCCTCCCCCCAGGGGAGTGATGCACATGATCATCCGGGCGCCGGAGTTATCGGCCACCTTGAGCATCGTTTGCATCTGGATCATTCTTTCATCTCCCCGCTCTCAGGCTCGACCTCGGCCGCCGAGAGGCCGACAATCTCGGTGACCCGCCAGCGCTTGCGCTTGCTGATGGGACGTGTCTCGATGATCCGCACGACATCGCCCAGCTTGCATTTCTCGTATTCATCGTGGGCTAGGAACTTCTTCTGCCGTTTGATGATCTTCTTGTAAAGGGGATGCCGCAGCTGCCGCTCGACCCGGACGGTGACGGTCTTCTTCATCTTTTTCCCGACGACCACACCGATCTTGGTTGTCTTTCTCTTAGTGGGCTTCACTTCCATCGCTATTCCTTTCTCCGACCCTTTTCCTTGTGCACGGTCTTAATCCGGGCCAGGTCCCTCCGGATGGTCCGGAGCTTCATGGCGTTCTCCACCTGCCCCACAGCATGCTGGAAGCGCAGCTTGAAGAGCTGGTCGGCGAGGTCCTTTTCCTTTTGCTGAAGCTCGTCCTCGGTTAATTCCCTCAGTTCTCGCGCTTTCATCTCAGTTCTCGATTCTCTCTCGATATAAAGCGTGTCTTGATGGGCAGCTTGTGGGCGGCCAGCCTCATCGCTTCCTTGGCCACGCTGTCTGGAATGCCCTCGAGCTCGAAGATGATCCGTCCCGGCCGGATGACGTCAACCCAGAACTCGGGGTCGCCCTTGCCCTTTCCCATCCGCACCTCGGTCGGCTTCTTGGTGATGGGTTTCCAGGGGAAGACCCGGACCCAGAGCTTGCCCCGCCTTCTCATATACCGCGTGATGGTGATGCGGCCGGCCTCGATCTGGCGCGCCGTCAGCCAGCAGGGTTCGAGGGCTTGGAGGCCGAATTCCCCGAAGGAGAGTTCGGCGCCCCGGCTGGCCTTGCCCCGCATCCGGCCTCTCTGGCTCTTGCGGAACTTGACTTTGCTCGGCATCAACATGGTCAGATCTCCTCGACCTCGGCCGTCTGGGAAGTCATTTTGGCCTTCTCGACATCTCCCCGGTAGATCCAGACTTTAATCCCGATCTGTCCGTACGCGGTGAAGGCCTTGGTGAAGGCGTAGTCGATGTCGGCCCGCAGGGTCTGGAGGGGAAGCCGGCCCTTGAGATACCACTCGGACCGGGCGATCTCAACCCCGCCCAGTCGGCCCGAGCACATCACCTTGATGCCCTTGGCGCCCATTTTCAGGGCTATGTCCACGGCCTTGCGCATGGCCCGCCGATAGGCGATTCTCTTCTCGAGCTGGACCCCGATCCCTTCCCCTACCAGCAGGGAGTTGAGCTCGGGCTTGTCGACCTCGCGGATATCCACATAGACCTCCCGCTTGGCGATCCCTTCAAGGAAGTTCTTGAGGCTTTCGATTTCCTTCCCTCCCCGCCCGATGATGATCCCGGGACGGGCGGTGTGGATGATGATCCTCACTTTGGGGCCGACCCGCTCGATGACGACCTCGGCGATGCCGGCGTGGTAGTACTTCTCCTTGATCGCCTTCTTCATCTTCAGGTCCTCATGGACCAGCCGGCTGTAGTCCTTGCCTCTGGAGAACCACCGTGAGGACCACGTCTTGTTGAACCCCAAACGAAAACCGAGTGGATGAGTCTTCTGGCCCACTGTTTATCTCCCTTTCTTTTCCTCAAGATAGACATGGACATGGCTCATCTTCTTCTGGATGCGAAAAGCTCTGCCCATGGGCGCCGGCCGGATCCTCTTCATCTGGGGGCCCTGGTTGACATAGATCTGGCCGATGAAGAGGTTGTCGACATCGAGGTTGGGGACCTTCTGCTGGGCGTTGGCGACGGCCGAGCGGAGGACCTTTTCGATGATCTGGCTGGCCTTCTTTTTATTCGAGAAATGCAGGATGGTCAGCGCCTCTCCCACAAACCGGTCACGGACGAGGTCCGCCACTAGCCGGGCCTTCTGGGGAGAGATCCGGACAAACCTGGCGATCGCGTGCGATACGAAGCTTCTCTCTTCCATCTCACTTGCCTATTTTAATGGCCCTGGCGGCTTTGGAGGTGTGGCCCTTAAAGGTTCGCGTCGGGGAAAATTCCCCCAGCTTGTGTCCGACCATGTTCTCCGTGATGAAGACGGGGATGAATTTCCTCCCGTTGTGCACGGCGATAGTGACTCCGACCATCTCCGGGATGATAGTCGAGCGGCGGGACCAGGTCTTGATCACCTTTCTCTCCTTGACGGAGCGCATCGCCAGGACCTTTTCCCGAAGGGGGGTGTCGATGAACGGACCTTTCTTGAGAGAACGGGTCATGGCTATTTACTCCTTCTCCGGACGATGAACACCTGCGTCCGCTTGTTCCGCCTCGTCTTGTATCCCTTGGTGGGGATCCCTTCGGGACTGACCGGATGACGTCCGCCCTTGGACCGCCCCTCGCCCCCGCCGTGCGGATGGTCGACGGGGTTCATGGCCGTGCCGCGGACATGGGGACGCCAGCCGAGCCAGCGACTCCGTCCAGCCTTGCCGATCGAGATGTTCTGGTGGTCCAAGTTGCTGACCTGACCCACCGTTGCCCGGCAGTCCTGGTGGATCTTCCGGATCTCCGAGGAAGGCAGTCTCACCTGGGCATAGTCTCCCTCCTTGGCCAGGATCTGGGCACCGCTCCCCGCGGACTTGGCGATCTGCCCGCCCTTGTTTTTTCGGAGCTCGATGTTGTGGATGATGGTTCCCAGCGGGATGAAGCGCAGGGGCATGGCGTTCCCGGGGACTATATCCACCTGGGTGTCCGAAGAGACGATCGTCTGCCCGACCTTGATGTTCAGCGGCGTCAGGATGTAGCGCCGTTCGCCATCCTTGTACTTGATGAGGGATATGAAGGCGGATCTGTTGGGGTCGTACTCGATCGTTTCCACGGTGCCCGGGATGTCGATCTTGTCCCGTTTGAAGTCGAGCGCGCGGTACATCCTCTTGTGGCCGCCTCCACGGTGCCGTATGGAGAGATGGCCGCGCGAATCCCTCCCTCCGGAGATGGGGAGGTACTCGAGGAGCGGCTTATAGGGGTCTCGAGTCGTGAGTTCCTCAAAAGTCAGTCCTGTCCTGTGCCGCAAGCCTGCAGTCTGGGGTCGGTATGATTTGATGGCCATTTCAGACCGCCTCGAAATATTCGATCATTTTTTCGCCTTCTTTGAGCTTGACGTAGGCCTTCTTCCAATCGCTCCGCTGGCCCTGGCCGCGGCCGACACGCCGCCATTTTCCGACTTTGTTCTGGGTGCGGACGCTCTCGACCTTGACCTTGAACAGCAGCTCCACGGCCTTCTTGATCTCCGTCTTGTTGGCCCGGCTCGCCACCTGGAAACAGACCTCCCGGTTTTTTTCTTTGAGGCGAGTGCTCTTCTCGGTGATGATCGGCTTGAGAATGATGTGGTAGGCGTCTTTCATGACTTGATCCTCTCCATCAAGGATTCGAGGGCGCGCTGGGTGAAGACGAGCCACTTGTGGGCGAGCACGTCGAAGACGGACAGGTGGTCGGCGTCAACGGCCTTGACCTTGGGGATGTTGCGTACGGCGATGAACAGGTTTTTGTTGGCGGCCCGGTCGACGATGAGCGCCGAATCCAGCTCGAGAGCCTTCAACAATCTGGAAGCCTCCTTGGTCTTGGGCTCCTTGAAGCTGGCTTCGGCCAGGACGAGCAGACGTTTCTCAAAGAAGCGCAGGGCCAACGCCGATCTGAGGGCGTTTCGCCTGGCCTGCTTGGGGATCTCGTACTCGTAGTCCCTGGGCTGAGGTCCATGGACGGTTCCGCCCTTGCGCCAGAGCGGACTACGGATGCTTCCCACCCTGGCCCGGCCGGTGCCCTTCTGGCGCCAGGGCTTACGGTTGGAACCGCTGACCTCCGCCCGCGTCTTGGTCGCCGCGGTCCCCCGTCTCTCCTTGGCCTGGTGCTCGACGACCACCTCGTAGAGGAGGTGCTGTTTCACGGGATAGGAGAAAAACTTGGCCGGGACTTCGAGTTCGCCGGCGACCTGGCCGCTTTCGTTGAGGACTTGAACTTTCGCCATTTCTCTCTCTCTTCCGCCTCTCAGGCCGACTTGACCTCGAACCCGTCCTTCCTGATGAGGAGATAGCTGCCCCGGTGGCCGGGGACGGCTCCCTTAACCAGGAGGAGGTTGTTCTCCTTGTCCGTCCGGATCACCATCAGGTTGCGGACCGTGACCCTGTCCTGGCCCATGTGGCCTCCCATCCGGGTGCCCTTAAACACGCGCGAAGGATAGGAGGAGGCGCCGATCGACCCGGGAGCCCGGTGGAACATCGAGCCGTGGCTGGCCCCCCCTCCCCGGAACCCATGCCGCTTGACCACGCCCTGGAACCCTTTCCCCTTGGATGTCCCGGTCACATGGACCAGTTCTCCCTCCTGGAAGATATCGACCAAGACCTGGTCTCCTTCCTTGAGCTCGGCCGGATCGCTGGCCCGGAATTCCCGGAGGATCCGGACCGGCGGAAGGCCCGACTTCTGAAAATGCCCGGACTGCGGTTTGGTGGGCTTCTTCACGCCTTTGTCCTCGACCAGCCCGAGCTGGACCGCCGCGTAGCCGTCCTTCTCCTTCGATTTCTTCTGGATGACGGAGCACGGACCGGCCTTGATCACCGTGATGGGGATGACATTGCCTTTGGCGTCAAAGCTCTGGGTCATCCCGACCTTCTTGCCAATCAACCCTTCCACCATCTCATTCTCCTCCCGTGCCGAAGGCCTGGATCTCGACATCGATCCCGGCCGGCAGGTCCAGTTTCTGGAGCTCTTCGATCGTCTCGTTGTTATACTCAGATATGTCGATGAGCCTTTTGTGGATGCGCATCTCGAAGTGCTCGCGCGATTTCTTATCGACGTGGGGAGACCGGAGGACGCAATAGCGATGGATGGCCGTAGGCAGGGGGACCGGACCGCAGATCCGCGCGCCCGTCCGCTTGGCCTTAGTGACGATGTCTTTCACCGACTGGTCGAGCAACCGGTGGTCGAACGATTGAAGCCTGATCCTGATTTTTTCCATTGTCGTCCTCTGCCTTCCCTGAGTTCCCTCTTACTCCAAGATCTCCGTGACTGTTCCTGCTCCGACCGTCCGTCCCCCCTCCCGGATCGCAAACCGCAGACCCTTCTCCATCGCCACGTCCGCGATCAGCCCGATCTCCAAGTTCACG
>JAFNEO010000046.1 GCA_017886205.1 Candidatus Aminicenantota bacterium
CACGAATGCTCATCCAGTCAGCGCACCAGAAAAGGAGTTTCTGATTAATCAGAGAAGCCATGGTCTGTGAATCGATGTTAAATCCCAGGGATCACAAAAAATAGACGAGATATGATGCTTTAAGCGGGTTGATTGAAAACTCCCGTGATTTGTCCAGGATGCGGCTTCGAAAATCCCGAAGGCTCCCGGCAGTGCCTAAAGTGCACCTCCTCGCTTCTGCGGCCCGAGGAGACGATGGACGGTCAGGCCATATTGACTCCCGCCCCCAGTCAGGATCTGGCCCCTGACGACGTCATCGCTCGTAAGTATCGGCTGATAGAAAAACTTGGTAAAGGGGGTATGGGCGTTGTCTATAAAGCCGAGGACCTTCGGTTGAAACGCAAGGTCGCCCTCAAATTCCTGCCCCCCTGGCTAGAACCCGACGAGGACGCCAGGCGGCGTTTTATGCAGGAGGCTCAGGCCGCATCGATTCTAGAGCATCCGAATATCTGCACAATCTATGAGATCGGTGAGGTCGAAAGCGGTCAGACCTACATCGCTATGGCTTATTACACTGGAGAGACGCTGGAGAAGAAAATCGACCGAGGGGCGCTCGCCCTTGAGCAGGCCGTCGATATCGTGATTCAGCTAGCCCGTGGCCTTCTTATGGCCCACTCGGCGGGCATCATCCATCGGGACATCAAACCCTCGAACGTGATGGTCACCAGCGAAGGGACCATCAAGATCCTCGACTTCGGCCTGGCCAAGCTCTGTGATCAACCGCTATTGACAAGGACCCAACCCCGAGTGGGCACAGTCTATTACATGTCTCCGGAACAGACTGGCGGCGAAGATGTCGACCAGCGGACGGACCTCTGGGCTCTGGGAGTCGTTTTTTACGAATTGCTGACGGGAAAACGACCTTTTGAGGGCGATCGGGAACAGGCCGTCATTCAGGCGATACTGAATTCCTCACCACTCCCTCCCTCCGAACTCCAGAAGGGAATTCCAGATGACGCTGAGCGGATTATCTTCAAGTGCCTCCAGAAAGATCCCAACGACCGCTACGCGTCAGCCGAACGGCTGATCACTGACCTCCAGAAACTGAAGGGCTCCCTTGACCTCGAAAGGTACAAAACCCTGATTGAACAGAAGAAAGCCCCGGAAATCCGAGAAGAAACAGAACGCCGGCAAGCCACCGTCCTGTTTGCCGAAATATCCGGATACGCCGAGATGCTGGGCCTCCTGGACCCCGAGGAGATGTCGGCGGTCACAAGTCGACTTTTCGCTATCTTTGGTTCCATCTTTGAGAAGTATGGCGCCCGGATTGATAGAATCGTTGGCGGGACCGTGATGGCGGTCTTCGGCATTCCCGTTGCCATCGAAAACGCTCCCCAAAAAGCCATTAATGCGGCCCTCGAATTGCGAGAAAGCTTGGAGCGATTCAACAGGGATGATATGCCGAAAATTCCGCTCGGTGTTCATATCGGCATCGACACCGGCACGGTCATCGCCGGAGCCATCGACGCGGGCGGAAAAAAGGAGTTCTCCATCCTTGGGGATGCGGTCAGCCTGGCAGATCACCTGAGACGCTTGAGTGCCAAGGGAGAAATCTATGTCGGTCCCCTCACCCACAAGCACGCCCAGGATGATTTTCGATTCGAACCTCTGAAACCCCTCACCGTCGAGGGGAGAAAAGCATCCCTCGTTGCCTTCAAGCTCATGTCTCTGGAGAAAAAAATGCACCGCGGCTGGCTCGGCGCGGAGCGGATGATTCATTCTGAGATGGTGGGCAGAGATCTGGAGCTCCATCGGCTCAATCTCCAGGTCCTCAAGGTCATCAACGGCGAGGGGTCCATCGTTAACATCATCGGAGATGCCGGGATCGGAAAATCACGACTGCTGGCCGAGCTCACGGCTCAAGAGGAAATAAAGCGTGTGGCCTTCCTCAAAGGCCGTGCCCTCTCGGTGGGGAAGAATCTGAGCTTCCATCCGCTGCTGGACATACTGAGGGGCTGGGCTCAGATCAAAGACGAGGACACACCTATCTCTTCGGCCCGAAAGCTCGAGCGAGCAATCCAAGAAGTGCATCCCCAGGGCGTCTCGGAGGTGTTCCCCTTTGTAGCGACGATGATGGGCCTGAAGCTCACCGGACCTCACGCGGAACGTCTCCGCGGCATCGAAGGCGAAGCGCTCGAAAAGCTCATTCTCAAGAGCCTCCGGGAACTGCTGATCAAGGCTTCCGAGGTTCGGCCTGTCGTCCTGGCCATCGACGACCTGCACTGGGCGGACCTGACGACTCTCGAGTTCCTGGAATCTCTCTTCCGCCTTGCGGAAACCCACCGCATCCTCTTCCTCAACATCTTCCGTCCGGATTACCCGGAAACAAGCGGCCGCATCGCGCGGAAAGTCCGCGAACGTCATGCTGCGCGGGGCGTCGAAATTCGACTGGGACCTCTTAGCCGGGACCATTGCGAGCTCCTGATCGAAAACTTAATGAACATCAAAGGGCTGCCCGCCTCTCTCCGGGAACTCATCATCCAAAAGACGGAGGGAAATCCCTTTTTCATCGAAGAGGTCGTGCGGTCCTTCATCGATGAAGGAGCGGTGGTGGTTGGCCCGGACGGATTCCGGGTGACCGAGAAGATCGATACTGTCGTCATTCCCGAAACCATCCAGGAGATCCTAATGTCCCGGATCGACCGCCTCGACGAGAAGACCCGGTCCCTTCTCAAGGTAGCGTCGGTCATCGGCAGGAATTTTTTCTACCGAATTCTCGTCCGCGTGGCCCAGTCGGTCGAGGGCATCGACGACAAGCTCGAATTCCTCAAGCGTGTGCAGTTCATCATTGAACGCCAGAGGCTGGAAGAGCTGGAATATCTCTTCAAACACGCCCTCGTGCAGGAAGTCACCTATGATTCCATACTGATAAAGAAACGAAAAGAGCTCCATCGACAAGTCGCCGAGGCCATCGAATCCGTTTTTGCCGAGAGACTCCATGAATTCTACGGAATGCTGGCCTACCATTATAGCTGCGGCGAAAGCCTGGAAAAAGCCGAAATCTTCCTGGTCAAAGCCGGAGAGGAAGCCCTGAAGGCCGCTGCCTCCATTGAGGCTATCTACTACTACCAGGAGGCGCTCAGGCTCTATCTGAGGAAACAGGGCCCGGCTGGCGACCCCGACACCATCGCCCATCTGGAATGGAATATCGCCAAAGCGTTCCTCAACAAGGGCCACATGGCGGAGGCCGTGCAACACTTTGACAGAGTGATGGAGTTGTGGGGAGAACGACAGCCGAAACACAAGCTTGCCAAGTTGCTGGTGCTGGCTTATAACATGGTGAAAGTACTGAGGACCTTGTATCTTCCCATGAAAGACTATCGGCGACTTCCCTCTCCTCAAATGAACGCCATCTTCGAAGTCATCTATAATCGCGGAACGGCGCTCGTCTCGATCGACACCTGGAGGATGATCACTGATTCGCTTCGGTTTGTCAGCGCTATCCGGAAGTACGACTTGAAAAGGGTCCCCAACGGCGTTACGATGTACGCCTCCTCCAGCGCCCTTTTCTTTTTCTCGGGGTTGTCATTCCCGGTTGCCCGCAGGCTTCTCGACTATGCTTTCCGGAACATCGACGCCGATGATACCAAAGCCCTTTACAAATACAAGTTCTGGGAGCTGGCCATGGATTCCTTGGCTGGCCATTGGAAAAAGGACAGAGTATACGACGAACGCATTATCGACCGGAACATGAGGGAAGGCGATCCGTATACACCGCCCGGCTATGTCTATTATTCAGGCGTCATCGCAACAGAGCAGGGAAGGTTCCGCGAGGCAGAGGCCTTCATCCAAAAACTTCGGGATATCGGTGAGGTCTATGAAAACGATTACGCCCGCGTGAGGTCTTATGTGCTCAATAGCCAGTACCTGTTCAAGGCGGGGAGATACAAGGACGCGATCCAGCAGGCGGATGAGACAGTCGCCTGGTTGACTCAGGTCGATCAAAAGCTGTGGGCTCTCTGCCTCATCGGAATCAAACTTGTCTGCAGCGTGCTCCTGAGAGATGAGACCCAATCCGGCGAAGCTCTAAAACAGGGAGAGAAAGTCACCTCCGTCGAGAAACACATCGCTCCCCTTTATATCAGCTCCTTCCTCCTCGGCCGGTTCTTTCATGATAACGTCTTATGGGAAGAAGCCCTGAGTTCTTCTGCCGGCCCTGAGATTTCAGTCCTCCAGAAAAGAGCGTTCCAAAGCGGCAGGCGTGCGGTTCAGAATGCCCGAAAATGCGCCGTCTATCGAGCCGAAATCCTCAAGCTGATGGGCGTTAGCCACTGGCTCGCCGGAAAGCAGAAAACGGCCATGCTGTGGTGGGATGGGGCCGTTAAAACTGCTGAGGATCTGGGTGCACTTCCCGACCTGGCCCGAACCTACGCCGAAATGAGCCGGAGGATGCGCGAAGACCTAAGCCGATTCCGGGAATGGAACGGCATTTCAGCCTTGGCTTACGCTCGGAAGGCGCAGGACTTGTTTAAAGAGCTGGGAATACCAGGGGAGGACGAAAAGTAGTCGGCAGGGAATCCTTGAAAGGAGACGTCCTCTGACCTCTATTTCCAAAGGAGAAATATGAAATGGCTGGCAGGACAGACATTGAATATACCTACACTCTCATCGATCGTATCTTCCGGCACTGTTTTGGAGAGACGGGAGACTTCTCCGGAGCCAAGTATGACGGGGATTTCTCCCTCACTTTGGAAGAAGGCCAGCTGCGAAAGCATGAATATATCGTCCAGAATCTCAATATCCGCCGAGGATCGAGGGTCCTGGATATGGGTTGCGGCTGGGGTTCTTTTTTGGGGCATATCCGGGAGATCGGCGCGGTGGGTGTCGGCGTCACTCTCTCTTCTGGGCAACAGAAAGCCTGCGTCAAGAACGGACTGGATGTGCGTCTCATGGATTGCCGGACAATCACACCCGAAACCTTCGGCCTCTTTGATGCCGTGACGTGCATCGGCGCTTTTGAAGCCTTCTGTTCGAAAGAGGAATCTGAAGCGGGGCGTCAGGACGAGATCTACCAAAATTTCTTCCAGACGGTCGCCGACCTTTTGCCGCCGGGCGGCCGATTCTACATGCAGACGATGGTCTTCGGCAGAAAGATGATCGACCTTACCACAGTGGACATCAACGCCGAGAGGAACTCCGACGCTCACATCTGTGCCCTGATGGAGAAGCAATTTCCGGGACATTGGCTGCCCGCCGGCGTTGATCAGATTGTTGCCGCCGCTCGCCCTCGCTTCTGTCTACTTGACAAGAGCAGCGGCAGGCTGGATTATATCGAAACGCTAAAACAATGGAGCCGGAAATTTCGGTCCTTCGGTCTGAAAAAATACGTGTTTTATCTTTCCCTGATTCCCGAATATATCTTCAGCCGGCAGCTGCGTGAGCGAGTCGATATCTTGGCCGAAGACGCTAACCAGCCTTGTTTTGAGAGGGAAATTCTGGACCATTTCCGGCTGGTTTTCGAGAAATCATGAAAGAACATCGAGTCGTTGTGACCGGCCTGGGCGCCGTCACTCCTATCGGGATAGGATGGACTGAATTCTGGGATGGGTTGAAAGCTGGGAAAAACGGCGTCAGCGGAGTCACTCACTTTGACCCCTCTGATTTTCCCTCCCGGATGGCCGCCGAAGTCAAGAATTTTCATCCGGAAGACTGGATGGACTTGAAATCCGCCGCCCGGATGGACCGGTTCGCACAGTTCAGCATGGCCGCCTCCGTCATGGCTATGGAAGACGCCGGGCTGACTTCTCATCCATTTGATCCCAAGAGAGCCGGGGTTATCATCGGCTCGGGGATCGGAGGATCGGAGACGATCGAGAAAGGCTATGCGCAACTCCAGGCAAAAGGGCCTCGTTCTCTGAATCCCTTCTTCGTCTCCAAGATTCTTATCAACATGGCCGCCTGCCTGGTCTCGATCCGGTTCGGGCTCAAAGGCCCTCTCTCTTCCCCGTCTGTAGCCTGTTCGACGGGCGCCAACGCTCTTGGCGATGCCTTCCGGATTCTGCAGCGGGGAAACGTCGACATCATGCTGGCCGGTGCCTCCGAAGCGTGCATTACGCCGCTGGCCTACGGCGGCTTCTGCGCCACCCGGTCCATGTCGCGCCGGAACGATTGCCCGGAGAAGGCCAGCCGCCCTTTTGACGGACGCCGAGACGGCTTCGTCATGGGTGAAGGCGCCGGAGTCGCCATCCTGGAAAGGCTCGACCATGCCATGAGACGGGGGGCCCGCATCTATGCCGAGGTGGTAGGCTACGGAAACGCCTCTGATGCCTTTCATTTGACGGCTCCGGCGCCCGACGGAGACGGAATGGCCAGTGCGATGATGGCGGCCCTTGATGACGCACATGTCAAACCCCCGGCGGTGGGCTACATCAATGCCCACGGCACATCCACGGTTCTGAACGACAGGGTCGAGAGCGCCGCCATCATCAAGGTGTTCGGAGAAGACTCCCGTCGTCTGAAGATCAGTTCCATCAAATCCATGGTCGGTCACCTCATGTCCGCTTCGGGAGCGGTGGAATTCATCGCCACCGTCCTGAGCGTTTCCACGGGCATCCTCCCCCCGACTATCAATTACGAAGAGCGGGACCCTGATTGCCCGCTGGACTACGTAACTCGCGGGGCCGAAAAAGCCGACCTTGAGGTTGCTCTCACCAACTCCTTCGGGTTCGGCGGAGGAAACGTCTGTTTAGCCGTCAAGCGCTTCTGGAGATGAACATGAGAGTCCCGAAACTTCAGATTGGAAATATTATCGCCGATATCCCCATTGTCCAGGGCGCCATGGGAGTCAAGGTCTCACTCTCTTCGCTGGCTTCAGCGGTGGCTAATGAGGGTGCGATTGGAACTATTGCCAGCGTCGGATTGGGAGACATCAAAGCGTCAAAATTCGCCTTCGAGCAGACGTGCCGGGAAGCTCTTGAGGCCGAAATCCGGAAAACCAAGAGCCTGACTAGGGGTCATCTTGCGGTCAACGTTATGTGCGCCTTGAGCAATGCCGACGATCTCATCAGGACTGCCGTGCGTGAGGGGATCAAGATCATCGTCAGCGGGGCAGGACTCCCTCTTAAACTCCCTGCTATCGTCGAGGACGACTCTGTCAATCTCTTGCCGATCGTCAGCTCGGGGAGGGCGACCGGCCTCATTCTCCGCACCTGGGACAAACGCTATAAAAGGACGGCCGACGGAGTGATCCTCGAGGGGCCACTGGCAGGGGGACACCTCGGTTTCTCGATGGAACAGCTAGAGCATCCAGAAGACTATTCGCTGGAAAAACTTCTCCCGGAAGTCCTCGAAGCCGTCAAACCCTTCGAGGACCGTTACGTCAAAAAGATCCCTGTTATCGCCGCCGGCGGAATCTATGACGGCCGTGACATCGCCCGGATGCTTTCCCTTGGCGCCTCAGGGGTCCAGATGGCCACTCGTTTTGTCTGCACCACAGAGTGCGATGTCTCACTGCCGTTCAAACAATCCTACGTTGATGCTGCCGAAGAAGATATCGTTATCATCCGATCTCCCGTCGGCATGCCGGCCAGGGCTATTCGGAATAGATTCTTGAAGGATCTAGAACTCAAGGGAAAGCTCAAGGTGACCTGCCCCTACCGCTGCCTGATGGCCTGCAAAATGGAAGAAGCGAACTACTGCATCGCCAGAGCGCTGGTGAATTCATATCTGGGGAATGTCGATGAAGGCATCATCTTCTGCGGACAGAACGCTTACCGAAGCCAAGAAATCGTCACCGTGAAAGAACTCATCGCCGAGCTCCTCCGAGAGCTCGAAGCGGCACTTTAAGGTGCCTGCCGAGAGACATCAAACCCTCTTCTATTTTTGGGATAAGAAAGTACTTGCATCACATCATCATAGAAGGCGCTTCGCCTGATTCCCGCCAGCGGAAAGTCCACGTACAGGCTCATCTTGTCGAGCTCATCGCTCGTCGAGATCTCTGTCCATTGCCCGAGCTTCCCCTGCCCGCTCAGGGCCACCTGCGCTCCGGAAACCGGCTCGCTCCCCCACTGATCCGTAACGATGCCGAGGACATGGCCGTTCAAGTCGGAAGCGACCTGGACAGATAGCCGGCGCGGCAGAGGTTCCGCATAGACTTCGACCTCGCTGAAGCTCGGGCCGTTGGTGATATTGGCGATCCGGAGGCGCTCCGTTTCCTCCACCGGGAACGAGACGATAATGACTTTTGGCAGCTTGGCCCCCGGCTTGCCCAGATGCCGCACGGCGCCCCAGTCGTTTTTCGCAGAGTCCTACATCTGGACATCCAGTTCCATAACATAAGCGTCGGCTTGATGAATAATAGCCTGGGCGATGCGCTCCGGCTCTTTCCAGTCCAGTTCGAACCAGACTCCGCTGTTGTGGCCGGGAATGCCGGACGAGCGCGTGGCTGCGCTCCCGTCATTGGCCTTTTCAGGTGTAAGCACCTGGCAGGATTCGGACGCACTGGCCTGCGCCTCCCGCGCCAGGTTGGGCGATTCGGGCGGGCTTGCCAACGGGCTCACATTAAGCAGGTAGATAAACAGAGGGATTATAAACATGGCCATTTCTTCCTCCTTTTTGGTCGCCGGAAATGGTAGGTCGAGACGCGGTGGATGTCAATTCGCCCACATCAGGCAAAAGCCCTATATGGTTAACGTGCCGTTTATCTATGGAGGCAAGTGCCTCCTGGCAGAGTCGGCGGCACGCTGTCCACTATATCAATTTCTTTGATTAGTGGATGAAGAAAATTCGGAAATTGATATGCTGTCCCCCAATTGAAAAAAAAATTGCCTTGTGGAGAAACTGGGGCCGACAGGCTGCAAGAGTGCTTGACATGCGCCGATAATTTTATATAAAATTATACATATAAATATAAGTATTAATATAATTAAATTATTATGTATATTACCTGGCTTTTTGCCCATTCTAAACGAGGAGAAAAATATGCCCAGTTCGCGAATGAGAAGGATCACCCTGGATATTTCGTCCATTCAGTATGAGGAAGTGACAAGGCTAATGACCGAAAAGGGCCTGAAATTGAGCCATTTTATCAGAGAGGCGGTGAATGAATATATCGCCAAGATCAAGCGGGAGGAGCTTGAAGAAAAACTGAAGCAGGGCTATCTGGCCAAGTCGAGGCTGAATATTGAAACCTGCAAGGAATTCGAACCCGTAGACGGAGAAAACCTCTGATGGAGGCCGACCTCAAGCGGGGGGATGTGGTCTGGGTGAACCTGAATCCGACCATCGGTTCGGAAACAGGGAAAGTCAGGCCCTGTGTCATCATCCAGAATGATGTGGGGAACAAGTACTCGCCCGTCACCATAGTGGCGGTGATCACAAGTCAAAAGCGCTTGTCCCAGAAATATCCGGTGGATGTATGGGTGGAGATAGGAGAGGGGGAACTAGATGTTCCGAGCATCATCCAGTTGGATCAAATAAGAACAGTCGACAAGAAACGAATCGTCAGAAGACTGGGGCATCTCAGCCATTCGGTCATGAAGGAAATTGATCAAGCCATTAAGATAAGTCTGGCCCTGGGTTGAGTTTATGGGCCCCCCATTCATGACTCATCGGCCTCGATCTCCTTGATCTTAAGGGCCAGGCGCTTGGGGGAGATCGGGAAGGCCGTTTTGAGCTCGGGGGCGAAAAGGGACACTTTAAACTCCTCGACCATCCAGCGGTACTCGTCAATAAATTTCCTTCTCTCCGGTGAAGCTTCCGGCGCCTTTTGCCTTGACCGGCCCCTCTCGGCGAGGTCATCGTGCTCTATTCTTCGAAGGGCATCGACGAACGGCCGCACCTGTTCGGCCTTTTTCCGGTCTTTCTCATAGTCAACCTTCCCCCGACCCAAGCGCATCCGGAGTGCCTCCAGGTAACGCGGGATATGATTAAGCCGTTCGAGGGGATATATGTCCAGGAAGTCTTTGGGCACGAGAGCCTCGAGTTCTTCCTTGATTTCACCGCAAAGCGTTGCCGCGGCGCGGCTCGATCCGGCGGACTGCTCAACCTGCTGGATTGTCCGCCTCGTCTCCTGGTAAGCATCGAAGATCTTGAAAACCGCCTCCCGCAGGGCGTGGCTCTTTTCGAATAAAGACCGCATGACTGTCTCGGCGTAGGACTCGAACTCTTCCCGGCTGCGAATGGTTTTCCGGAAGATCTCCCGCTTGATATTTTCCATGAGCCCCTTTTCGACCGCGTCCTTGCCGCCGAAATAGAGCGCGGTCTTTCCGTATTCTTCGAACACCGTGAGATACCGGCGCAGGAATTCCACATCCTTGGCGAACTTGGCCGTGAGGAGAGCTTCCACGCCCTTGAGGTGCGAGGCCACCGCTTCTTCCTCCGTCTTGAAAAGACGGATGTTGACGCCCTTTTCTCCGGGCTCGAGGCCCGGGTAGGCCGTCATGAACATCCCTACGGGTACGCTCTCCGGGAGCGGACCGAAATCCCAGGACTCCAGGCCCTCCTTCTCCCACTTGGCGCGGGCGGTTTTCCAGTCGGTCGACTGCTCGGGGACGAAGGGAACGGCGCCGGCCCGCCGCAGCACCTCGATATTCCGGCTGACGGCCAGCTCGCGGCCTTCGGGATCGACGACCGCCACCCGCATCTTCAGGTGGCCGGGGATATCGGCGCTGGCCCATCTGGATGCGGGGATATCTGCCTGGAACCTTCTTTTCACGAACTTGGCCAGCGTTTCGAAGAGAGATGGATCGGTGAGCCTCATCTCGCGGGCGATTGTCTCGGCCGTCTCGGCAAAAGGCATGAGTTGCTTCCGGTCGGACTTGGGGAGTCCCTTGATCAAGGCGGCGATCTTCTCCTTGAACTGGCCCGGCATCCCCCACTCCAAAGCTTCGGAGGGGATGGCGGCGATCTGCCCAAAGGGAATCCGCAGAGTGGCCCCGTCGTCCTCGACGCCGGGAGAAAATTTATAGGAGACCGCAAAACGCTTTTCTCCGAGGGAAAACTCGTCCGGAAAACCCTGGAGCTCGGCCTCATCGGGGGAGATAAGGACGAGATCCTTCTCGCTCATCCTCAGGAAATCGTCGCCCCCCGCCTGGCGGATTCTTTTCTCCAAGCCGCGGAGGTCGTACAGGCCGGCCAGGCGCCGCGAATAATAATCCGCGACTGCCGCCTCCGCGACCATGAGATCGCGCCGCCGGAGCTTTTCTTCCATCTCCCGGACCTTTTTCTGAAGGTTAAGGTTGTGCCGGAGGAAGAGCGGCGGCTCCTTCACCTCACCCTCGACCAGGGCTTCGTTCACGAATATCTTGTGGGCTTCTTCGGGATTCTTCGGTCCGAAAGCCACATCTCGGTCGGTGATGACTTCCAGCCCGAAGAGCGAAACCCGTTCCTTGGCCCTTGCTTCACCGCGGTCCCGGTCCCAGCGCGGCTCGGAATAGGAATACCGGCACAGGTCTCCGCCCAATTCCTCAAGCCAGGCCGGGTCGATCTTGGCCGCCATCCGGGCAAAGAGGCGCGATGTCCGGACCACCTCCGCCGCCACGATCCAGGGCCGCGATTTATGAAAGAGCGTCGAGCCCGGGAAGATCATGACCTCGCGTCCTTTGGCGGCTTGATACATATTTTTTTCTTTGTGCACCGCGATGTTCGAAAGAAACCCGCCGAGGATGGACCGATGGGTGCCGGCGTAAAGCGCCGGAGTCATCTCCGCCCTTTCCGTCCGTCCCGCGGCGATTCCCTGCTCCTTCAGTATGGATAGGATCTGGTCATGGACAAAGCCCCATTCCCGTATCCGGGCATAAGAAAGAAAATGCTGCTCGCAGTACTTCCTCTGCTTGCTCTTTGAGGTGAGGCTTTCGGCCGGACTGTGGAAGCGGTCCCAGATATTGAGGAGCGTCAGGAAGTCGGAATCCGGATGGGCGAAGGCCGCCTGCGCTTGGTCCGCCAGGCCGGCCTTGTCCGGCGGCCTCTCCCGGGGGTCGCGGATGCTCAGGGCGGAGGCGATGACGGCCACCTCCCGAAGACATGACTCTTTCTCCGCCTCGATGAGCATCCGGGATATCCGCGGGTCGAGCGGCATCGGGGCCATCCTCAGGCCCAGCGGAGTGAGCTCATAATCACGGCCGCTCCCTGTGATGGCGCCGAGCTCGAGCAGCGTTTCGTAGCCGTCCTTGATATTTCGCGGATGAGGCTGGTCGACGAAGGGAAATTGAGCCGGGTCGCCCAGGCCCAGGTAGATCATCCGCAGGATGACCTCGGCTAGGTTGGAGCGGAGGATCTCGGGCGGGGCGAACTCGGGCCTCGCCTCGTAATCCTCCTCGGAGTAGAGCCTGACGCATAGCCCTTCCTGGACCCGGCCGCAGCGGCCCTTGCGCTGGTCGGCGCTGGCCTGAGAGACCGGGCTTATGGGCAGGCTGTTGATCCGGGTGCCGGGCTGGTACTGGGAGATGCGGGCCAGGCCGGTGTCGATGACATACCTTATGCCCGGTATGGTCAGGGATGTCTCGGCGACGTTCGTGGCCACGACGATCTTCGGCCCCGACACCGAATAGACGCGCCCCTGCTGGGCGGCCGGAAGGCGGGCGTAGAGCGGGAGAATCGTCGTGGCGGCGAAATGTTTTCCTTCCAGCTTCTCGCAGGTCTCGAGGATGTCCTGTTCGGTCGGCATGAACACGAGGATGTCGCCGTCCTGCCTGCGGGATTTGAGCTTGTCGACGGCCCGGACCGCCATGTCCACGTAATCGCCCTCCTCGGTGTCCTTGGAGAAGGATTCGGGCGGCATGTACTCGACGTCCACCGGGTACATCCGGCCGCCGACGTGGATGACCGGCGCGCGGCCGAAGGCCTCAGAAAACTTTTCGGTGTCGAGTGTCGCCGAGGTGATGACGACCTTTAGCTCAGGGCGGGCGTCCAGCAGAGTGCGGATGATCCCCAGCAGGAAATCGATGTTCAGGCTCCGCTCGTGGGCCTCGTCGATGATCAGCGTGTCGTATTCGTGAAGGCTGTGGTCGGATTGGGTCTCGGCAAGGAGCATGCCGTCCGTCATGATCTTGATGTAGCTCTCGCGGGCCGTCCTGTCCTGGAAGCGGATCTTGTAGCCGACCGAGCGGCCGAGCGTTTCACCAAGCTCTTCGGAGATTCGATGGGCGATGGTGATGGCGGCGATGCGGCGCGGCTGGGTGCAGCCGATTTTGCCCGCGATTCCGCGGCCGGCCTCGAGGCACATCTTGGGGATCTGGGTGCTCTTGCCGCAGCCCGTCTCACCGGAGATGATGACGACGCGCTGGCGCGGCGAGCGGAGGGCGGCGACGATCTCGTCGGCCCGGGCGGCGATGGGGAGCTCCTGCGGGTAGGAAACGCGCGGCGCGTTCCGGGCGCGGGCGGCGAGCCAGGCTTCGGCCCGGGCACGGGTAGCCCTACGGCCTGTCTGCGCCGGCTCTTTCTTGTCCATCGGATCTTATTTTACATTATTTCCGACTCCAGGAACTCGCGGGGCGTCACGATCTTGACGCCACGATATTCCCGAAGCGCCAAAAGGTGCTTATCCCCGGAAACGATATGGCGGGCACGCCCGGCGGCGGCCAACGTGAGGAACTTGTCGTCGGCCGGGTCTTCGCGGATGACCACCGGCGCCTCGACGACCGTCACCATCTCCGCGAAAGGCAGAACGTATTCTTCGACGATGGCCTTGATCTCCTCCCCGCTCAACTTGAACTTTGGATAGGTAAGGACGCGCAGGTATTCGATGAACACATCTTTGGACAGGAGGAGCATGATCCGGCGTGCCCGCCAGAGCGCTACAAGACGGCCGATCGGACCGGCGAAAAGCAGGGCCGAGACGAGGACGTTCGTATCGAGGACGACCCTTATTTCTTTCTNNCTGGGTGCTCTTGCCGCAGCCGGTCTCGCCCGAGATGATGACCACCGGATGCTGCCGGATCGCCCGGACGATCTCGTGGCGCTTGGCCGTAATGGGGAGGGCGGGGGGATAGTGGAGGGTGGGCCGGAGGTGGGTGCGCTGCTCGCGCTCCGACATCGACTGCTCCAGCCTTTTCTCGAGGCCGGCGAGCTGCTCAAGAAGCCAGGGGCCGCCCCGGCGGCCCTGACGGAGGTGGTAGAGCCTCCGGCCGACCGCCGCCCGGTCCCGCAGCATCGCCCTGGGCAGGAGAACGCGAATCCGTCGAGCTATTTCTGCGGGCTGACCAGCCTCTCTTGTTGGTGTTGTCATAGCCTCAAAAAAAACCCTTCCGCCCCTTATTATATTCATTAATCCCTGTTTGCGCAGCCCTTTAGATGCGGAAATCTTCTGGTTTGATTTCCGGCGATCGGGAGTCAGGGGTGAGAAATTCAGGGCTGCCCTTCCGGGAACGCTGGGATCGAGAAAATGAGTTTGACAAGAGGGTCATGGAGTGATATTGACTCATAACTAAAAGGGGCAGTCCATCGAGTCGCCCCGACAGTTAGCCGGACGATTAGGTTCTTTGTCTGCATACTTAAATAAAGGAGGCACACCGATGCCGAGCGATGCGTCTGTCAGATGGGGATGGCTCAAGGCCATGTACATCTACACCTTTTTCGGAGCCGGCGGGTTCGGGCTGGGGATGCTTTTTTTCCCGGGCACGATTCAATCCGCGCTTCGCTTTCCCCCCCAAGACCCGGTCGTCCTCGGGCTTTATGGGAGCTTTTTGTTGGCTTCCGGCCTGATGGCGATCCCGGCTCTTCGCTCTCCCCTTAAGTTTGCTCCTCTGCTGTTGATCCAGCTGGTTTATAAGCCGATCTGGCTGGCTGTCGTAGCCATTCCACTTTTCCTCAAAGGACAGTTTCCCCTTTATGTCGTCTTCATCTCCGCTGTCTTTCTCACTTATATCATCGGTAACCTGATCGCCATCCCGTTTTCCTACTTGTTCTCGAAAAAGTAGGTGCCAGGCAATTCAGATCTTCACAATGTTCTCCTTCATAGAGAGACTCTCCGTGCATAGAAAACACTGTCAGAGAAAAACCATTAGGCATCCTGAGCAAAATATCGTCCACCGATTTATTGGGATCACTTTTTTCCTGCCCTTGATACTCATTGGGTTCTCGGTTTTGCCGGCTGCGCCTCAGGAACCCGCAGCCTCGGCGCTGGACGTTCGCATCGTGACGGATGAAGCGGACGCGGTTCTCTTGATTCTCCAAGAGCTCAAGTCCGGACAACCCGTAGCTGATTCGGATTGGGAACATCTGTTTTCCAGTGAAGGCTATGTCCGGCTAAAGAAGCGTGAGCAGTCTCTGAAACGTCCCTTCGAAGACGAGGATTTCCGGAAGTTTGCACTTTCGGCCGAGCTTGCGGCGCGGACCGATGCCCTCGCCGGGACGCTTGAACACTGGAAACGAACCGACTTGAGCGCAGCGGCCGCCCGCGCCCTGGCCTACCTTCCTTCCGGAACGGCCATCCGGGGCAAGGTCTATCCCGTTATCAAGCCCAAGACCAACAGCTTCGTAACCGAGCTCCAGACCGACCCCGCCATCTTCCTCTATCTGAATCCCGACATGAACTCGGCCCAGTTCGAGAACACCGTGGCCCACGAGCTCCACCACATCGGACTCGCGGCCGCCTGCCTTCCGGCCTATGAAAACAAAGAATTCAAGAACAAACCTGCAGAGGTCCGCGCCGTGCTTGAGTGGGCCGGAGCGTTCGGCGAAGGGGTAGCCATGCTGGCCGCTGCCGGCGGCCCTGACGTCCATCCACACGTCGTAAGCCCTGCCCCGGACCGGGAGCGATGGGATAAGGATATGGCCAATTTCAACAGCGACCTGAAGAAAGTGGAGGGCTTCTTCCTGAACGTGCTCGACGGCAGGTTGGAAAGGGAGGAGGCGATCAGGGAAGCGGGCTTTTCCTTCTTCGGTATACAGGGGCCCTGGTACACGGTGGGCTGGAAAATGGCCGCGTTGATCGAGGAAACATTCGGGCGGGAAAAGCTCATCAACTGCCTTTGCGATTCGGCGGCTCTTCTCGCCGCCTACAACGAAGCCGCGGCCAAACGGAGCGCCCAAACGGGCGAAGTCCTCACAGTATGGTCCCCTGAGCTGCTGAAGCGGCTAGACTAGCAAAAACCTCTTGAGGTTTAAACCCCTTCTCTGGCCTTACGTATTATCCTAACATAAAGACGTAATCATGCCCAGCGACCGGAATCCTTCAAAAGAAAGACCTTCTTTAAACCCTCACTTTCTGTTAAGGAAACATGCATGAAACCCTTCAGGCTTCTCCTCGTTTTCTTCCTCGCCTTTTCTCTCTTTTCTCTTCCCCGGCCGATCCCCCTGGTTAAAATCTCGAAGGGAACGCCGGGCCTGGTCGACATCCTAAGGACCTATCAGGTTGATGTCCTCCAGGAGCTCGAGACTTGTTTTCTGGCCAGGGCGAATCGGGATGAGTCGGGTCTCCTGAGGAGAAAGGGTGTCTCCGTGTTGGTGCTGGACAGGGACAGCCAGGGCAAAGAGCATTTCCTGGTTCGTGTTATTTCCCCCGCCAGGCTCAATGTCTTGACTGGAAGAGGCCACGTCCAACAGGTCGAGCCGGACCTCTTCCTCTTTTGGGCGGACAGCGGCGACCCTCTCACCCTCCTCACCCCGGACTTCGAAAGGAAGCCCCTTCCTTGCTTCTCCATCCTTCCGTTCCTTAAGACTTACCCGCATCCTGAGGGTTTAACCCCCGGGCTTCAGGTGAACGATGTCATCGCCACGATCGTCGGCCAGGTCAGCCGCGCCAACTTGCGGTCGCACGTCCAGAGCCTTCAGTCATTTGAGACACGCTATACATCGACAGCCAACTGCGAGCTGGCCGGCCAGTTCATCCTTAGCTATTTCCAGTCCCTTGGTTTGGAGGCCCGGTTCCAGCCTTTCACCTTCGGCCAGGGCATTTCGACCCGGAACGTCGTCGCCGAAATAAAGGGCCGGACCGAGCCGGAGGAAATCGTCATCATCTGCGCTCACTACGACTCCGACTCGAATTCGGGGGAGCCGACTATCCGTGCACCCGGCGCCGACGATGATGCCAGCGGCGTCGCGGCCGTCATGGAAGCGGCGCGGATCCTGGCCAGGTACCCCCTCGATTTCACCGTCCGGTTCATCGCCTTTTCCGCCGAGGAGTGGGGGCTCTACGGGAGCCACTATTACTCCGATGGAGCCAGAGCCAGTTCCGAGCGGATCGTCGGGGTCGTCAACCTCGACATGATCTCCTATGCCGACAATATGCCAGAGGACCTGGACGTCGTTGTCAACCCGGCTTCGTGGTGGATGGCGGAGAGAACGGGATGGGTGGCCGATGCCTATACTGGACTGGCGGTCCGGAAGAGCATCAATCCATCCTTTGTCTACTCTGACCACTCTCCCTTCTGGGACAGAGGATACTCCGCCTTCTGCGCAAGCGAGGACGAGGATGTTAACAACCCGTATTACCATACTCCCGGAGACACCATAGATACCTTGAATTTCGATTTCTTTGAAGACGCCGCCAGGACGGCGCTGGCCGCCCTGTCCGACCTGGCCCAGCCCGTGAGATCGGGATATCCGGGAACACCCGCAGGCTTGGTGGCCGAATCCTCGACCTACGCTTCCGCCTTCACGGCGGTCAAAAATGCCCACCTCACCTGGCAGTCAAGGAGTGACGCGGCGGGGTACAACATCTACCGATCCAGCGCTCCCCATTTTGGTTACGCTAAGATCAATGGCTCGCCGCTCACGGCGGCAAATTTTACCGACCGGGCGCTCAAGGCCGATGCCACCTACTATTATGTCGTCACCACCGTCGGGCCGGGGGATGTCGAGAGCAATTTTTCCCGGGAAGTCGAATCGCCGGCCGAGCTCCCCAGGTACGAGCAGGCGGAATCGGATAGGGAGGTCTCGCTGAGGCTCTGGAGATGGAGATGGCAATGAGAAGAATAATCTTCCTCGCCGTTTTGGGTCTTATCTTCGGCGCCGAATCGCTGGCCGGAATGGACTGGGGATTTTCGGCCGGGGCCAACATCTGCGTGCTCCGGCAGGAAGAGGTACGGGATATCTATGGGGCGGGGTTCCCGGTCGGCGTACAAGCCTGGACGGGATCGAAGAATTGGATTGTCTCGGCGGGCTTCGAATATCTGTTCGAGCGCGGACACGCCCTGCCTCTTGACGGCGGGCAGGACGAATTTCCCTTGAGGTTGAGAGTAACCTCAATTCCCGTCACCCTTTTTTACCAAGTTTGGATTAAGGATATCTTTCTAGCGGTTGGCGGCGGCGCCAGCTATTCCTGGTACGAAGAAAACTGGGAAGACCTGGACATAATCGTCAAAGGCCAAAAATTGGGGCCCCTCATTTCCTTCCTAGGGGGATACCGCTTCAATGCGAGATGGTCCATTTTCGCGAACGTCCGCTATGACCCGATGCCGACGGGAAAGAGCAGTCTCCTGGTGCGGGAAGTCAAGCTCGGCGGGCTGAAATTGACCGCCGGGGTGATGTTCACCCTATAATCGCCTCCCGGTTCTGTTAGATCTTCTCTTTTATCTTCTCTACGGCGGCCTGCGCTTCCTCCTGGAGACCCTCGACATTGAGGAGCGACTCGGCCAGGGTGAGCGCCTCGGGACAGGCGAAATCCGGAAGCGCGCCGAGCACCAGCTTTTTCTCCTCAGGCCGCGACGAAAGCGCCAGGGCGGTTTCGAGCGACCGCACGGCCGCTTCGGGCGACTGATATTTCTCCAGGCCGATCATACGGACATAGCCGCGGAGCGCCAGGACTTGATGAATCAAGTCCTTAGATTGCTGGGCGATCTCCAGCACATCTTCGCGCGGGGTTGGGTTCGGCCAGTCGGCCAGCGCCCGGACGGCGGCGTCTTGGACGGCGGCATTCGGATCCTTGAGGGCGGCACGGAGGAGGGGCAACGAGCTGTCGTCGCCGATCTTCCCCAGCGTCTTATAAAGCAGGCACCGCTTGGGAATATCGGTGACAGGCGCCAATTTTGAGTTCGGTGCCGCGGCCAGCAGGGCTTCGATATCAATAGCGCGTGAATAAGAATCGCTCGTTTTTTGGGCCAGCGCGCCGATCGTGCTTTCCATCTCCTCTTGAGCCGTCTCATCGCTCATCCCGAGCAGGATCCCGAGCAACGCGGGAATGTCGCCGGGAGAGGCGACCACCCGCAGGGCTTTGGCCGCCTCAAGGCTGTTGCTGACCGGGCCCGACCCGGCGAGAGTCATGAGAAGACTCTTGCCGGAGGCGATTCCGCGTTGGCCGATGGCCTGGATAAGCTCGCTTTTGACAAGATCGCTGGGAGAGCCGACGAGCCAGAAGAGGACGGCACCGTCCACATCTTTCCCCGGGAGTGTCCAAAGACTGTTACGGGCCGACCGTTGTTCTTCGCCTTTCGACCCGGCGGCGCGTTCAGCCAGGAGCGGGACGGTCGATGGATCGCCGACTTTGGCCAGGGCTCTGAAAGCGGCGATACGGACGTCCGGCGAGGAGCTCTTTGCGGAGGCCAGGACCGCAGGCCGGACGACATCCTTAAGGTAATTCACCAGGGCGGCGAGGATCTGGACCTGGCTTGGCTCCGGAAGCTTGGGCAGGAGGGCCAGGATCGACGTGATGTCGCTTTCTTTGAAGACCATCGGCACCAGGCCGATAGCCGGTTCGTGCATCTCCTGAGGGCCGCGAGTCAGGGTTTCCAGGATGAGGCCGGAGGCGGCGTTCTTCTCGGCCGCCAAGATTTTTCCCTTGAGGGCGGCTTGACGAAGGACGACGGGGACAAGGGGAGGCTGGGGGTTCAGGATCTTGTCGAAGATCGCGTCGACCGAAGCGTAATCCCGCGAAGAAAGAAATTCTTCGGCGCAGCACAACAGGGAGGAGGCGATCTCGGACTTGAACGCTCCCTGGGCTTTATCATAGGTCTCGGAAAGGGCCGCGGCCGCTTCCTTGCCGCCGGTCCGGCCTAGAGCGATAGCAGAGGCGGAAGCGACGGCAGGCTCCTGGTCAGCGAGCAGGACGGCCAAAGGCTTTACCGCCTCCCGAGTCTTCCGCTGCCCGAGAGAGGAGATGAGCCCGAGTTTCGCGTCGCCCCGCACTGTATTCAGCCCATCGAGAAAGGCTTTGTCCGCAGCCGCGCCCGGGATTTTCTCGAGCGCGTAGCGGGCCATGTCTGTGGTCTCGTCCTTGAGGAGCATCTGTGCGAGGATGGGGACAGACTTTTCGCTCCCGATTAGGCGAAGCTGGCGGCAGACGGCCAGCTTGGCATCCAGGTTGGCCGCAGACCCCAGGAAAGCCAGGATCTTGTCTTCACAGGCGGCCCGCGATTCTACGGTCCATCTGTTATTCAGGACATATTCACGGAGACGATAGAGGATATCTTCGTTCTTGCTGTATTGGAATGAAGAGAGGTCCTGGAGGATGGCGTCGAGCGAGGGCGGCCGATAAGCTGGCCAGCGTCTCACGTCCTCCGATGTCGGGATGTCCCGGTTCGTGGCCGGGAAATCGGCCGGAGTCTTCTGGGTCACCTTGCCTGTAGCCGCCCACTCGGCGCCGCGCCGGAGAGTGACGATGAACCCGACACACTCGAGCGCCGGCTGCGGCCCTTCCGGCCGGGCGTGGCCGAGGACGGTATGGAAGACGCGGCCCGCGCCATAATTCACTGTGAAGAGCACCGGCTCATCGCGCCCCGTGCCGCTCTGTTCGAGAGAGAAGTAGGCTGTTGCCAGCACACTCAGGTTTTTTGCCTGACCGCGCAGGAGACCGTAGAGTTCGTCGCTTCCGTGCATCCAGTTCGGAGGCAGGCCCGCTGTGATGGGGTGATTCGTTTCGCGATTGACGACGAGGAAGGGGTGTTCGGGGCCGTGGTAGCCACAGACACCTGGCCCCGCGTCCCGGACTTCCTTCCCGTCTTTCCAGTAGACATAATGACCGGCCTTCTCGGTGCGCTCTCCCCATCCGGCCAGGCCGATGATCTCGTTGTATTCCGGCCACTTAGGGAAAGTGTTGTTGGCCGAATGGTAGACGACGACACCGCCCCCGTTCTTCACGTAGGCGGTGAAGGCTTTTTGGGTCGAGGACGGCCAGGCTTCGCCGCTGTAATCTAGAACGACGAGTCGGTAGGCGGAGAAATTCGGGCGAAAGCCTTTCATCGAGGCTTCGGCCGGCGGGCTGACAGCGATGTCCACCTGGAAGAGGCCGGTGTCCTCGAGAATCTGCTTGAAGGCGGCGCTCGTCACCTTCCAGGGATGATAGTTCTGGCCGGTGACGACGAGAGCTTTTATGGGCGGCGCTGCGTTCTGAGCGCTAAGAGCGGGGGAGAGAAGCATCGAGAGAAGGACAAACAGGGCCAATATCGCACCCGATATCGTTCTTTTTAGTGTTTTCATCTTCGCCTTCCTTCGGCCCTTCACTGAGGCAGCACCCAGGGCTTTCGGTAGGAACGACTGAGGAGCCGTTCGGCCTCGGGATCGTCGAGGATCGTCTCGGTCGCCGGTTCCCAGCGGATCTTCCGGCCCAGCTCGATAGCGATAACGCTCAAGTGGCCGACGCTGGCCGAACGGTGGGCGACTTCGGCCGGTGCGATAGTCGGGGTGCGCGTCCTAACGCAGTCGAGGAAGTTCTGGTAATGGTCAGTGCTTTTATAGAGCTGGATCTCGTTCGGGCCAATGACCTCGTTGACCAGGTCGGCGGGGTGGGTTTCGAACTTGCCCCGGTCGACATAGACCCATCCGTATTCGCCTATCCATCTGGTGCCGCTCTGAATATCCGGATGGCCGCCGGCGATGACCATGGGCGTGCCATCGGCGTACTTGGCGGTGACGCGGTAGCGGAGGGCGCTGTTGTAGATCCCGCTCGTCGGGAACTCGCCGCGGCCCTCGACTTCGACCGGTCCGGTGTATTCCCAACCCATGCCCCAGTGGGCGATGTCGCCGTGGTGGCCGATCCAGTCCATGAGCTGGCCGCCGCCGAAGTCCATGTTCCAGCGCCAGTTCATGTGGACACGAGCCTTGCAGTAAGGAGCGTAGGGCGCGGGTCCGACCCAGCGGTCGTAGTCGAGCTCGGGCGGTGGTTCGGTGATGGCTTCTTGTCCGAACGTGCGGGCGAAATCGTAGTGGCCTTCGGGGAGGCCGACCTCGATCTGCCTGATCTTTCCGATCCGGCCGTTCCGGACGAGCTCGCAGGCGGGGCGGAATTTTTCCACCGAACGCTGCCAGGAGCCGGTCTGCCAGATGCGGCCGTAGCGTTTGACGGCGTCGCACATGGCCCGGCCTTCGCGGAGGTCGTGGGAGAAGGGCTTCTCGCCGTAGATATCCCAGCCGGCGCGGGCGCAGGAGATGGAGAGAAAGGCATGCCAGTGATCGGGGATAGCGAGAGAGATGGCATCGATGTCCGGACGCTCGAGGAGCTCGCGGAAGTCGGTGTAGACGGCGCAGTCCGTGTTCGCGAGTTTATTATCGACAATGCTTTTGGCCTCGGCGAGGTGATTTTTGTCGAGGTCGCAGACCGCCACCCACTGGACCTCGTCCTTGCCCAGGAAAGCCTCCATGTTGGGGATGCCCATCATCCCAAACCCGATCCCGGCCATGACGATGCGGTTGGACGGCGCGACGGCGCCCTGTCGGCCGAGGGACGAGGCCGGGACGATCGCCGGGAATCCGGCGACACCGGCGACGGCCACGGGAAGTGTCTTCAGGAATTGGCGGCGTTTCATTCTCTTTCTCCTTTCACCCTCTCCCTCCCCTCTCCCATCCAGGGAGAGGAAAGACTTTCCCAATTTGGGGACACCATATCAATTTCCGATTTAACTCCGCGTTTTCACGGAATAATCGATAGATCTGACGCCTTTAATTTATATCTTATACGGGCTAAGCGGGCAATTGGCAAAAATCAATTAGGAAAATGATATGCTGTCCCCATTTTATACGAGCGGGGTGAAGCCGGGGACTGCGACGGGGTCGACCGGGTTCGGACCGAACCCGAAGTTTTTCGGGGTCAGGTCGAGCAATGAACTACTCATGGCCCAGTCCCAGTTGATCGCCCGGCCGGTGTAGGCGCTCATCCGGCCGATGATGGCGCACATGGTGCTCTCGGCGACCTGCCGGCCCTCGTTGAGCGGCTTCCCGCCGCGGATCGAGGCGATGAGGTCCGTATGCTCCTGGACATACGGGTTGATTTCCTCGCCCTCGAACTTCCAGGGGGATGCGCCATTGATCTCGCCGTAGCCGAAGGCAACTCCCTTGGTCCCGACCAGTCTCTCCTCCACCCTGTCGGCGGCTCCCTTGGTCTGCCGGCACATGCTCATGACACGTACGCCGTTGGGGTACTCGTACTCGACGGCGAAGTGGTCGAAGATGTTGCCGAACTCGGGGCCCGTCCTCGCCTGCCGCCCTCCCATCCCCATGACCTTTACTGGGAGCGCCTGGAAGGCCCAGTTGACGACGTCGATGTTGTGGACGTGCTGCTCGACGATGTGGTCGCCCGAAAGCCAGGTGAAATACAGCCAGTTCCGGCACTGCCACTCCATCTCCGACATGCCCGGCTCCCTCTGCTTCACCCAGAGGTCACCCTGGTTCCAGTAGCACTGCCCGCCGACGAGCTCGCCGATGGCCCCTTCATGGATCCGCTTCATTATCTCAAGGTAACTCGCCTGGTGTCGGCGCTGCGTTCCGGCGACGATGGCCAAGCCTTTCTGCTTGGCCAAGTCCGACGAGGCTAGGACCGAACGGATCCCGACCGGATCGACGGCCACCGGCTTTTCCATGAAGACGTTTTTTCCAGCCTCGACGGCCGCCTTGAGCTGCATCGGCCGGAACCCCGGCGGAGAAGCCATGATGACCAGGTTTACTTCAGGCAGAGCCGAAAGCTTCTTGAAGCCGTCGAACCCGGTGAACATCCGCTCGGGCGTGACCTTGACCTTGTCGGGATGCTTTTCCTTGATTGTCTTGAGGGAAGACTCGATCCGGTCCATGAAGAGGTCGTACATGGCCACGACTTCGACCCCGGCCGAGGAGTTCAAACAGTCGATGGCCGCTCCGGTCCCGCGGCCGCCGCAGCCGACGACCCCGACCCGGATTGTGTCCGAGCCCGCAGCGTGGGCTTCGGGGATGCGGGGCATCGCCGCCGCCAGCGAAACCGCCGCCGTCGTCTTAATAAATTCTCTTCGTTTCATTGATTCCTCCTAGAATGAATCGCAGGCGCGGTAGGCCTCGATCACGGCCCGCTCGCCCTGTTTGCCCTCCAGGCTGTGGCCGTGCTCCATGCACAGGGCCCCCTGGTATCCCTTTTGATAGATGTATTTGAAAATATTCTTGTAGTTGATCTCTCCCGTGTTCGGTTCCTTCCGGCCCGGGTTGTCGCCGATGTGAAATGCGGCCAGCTCATCCCAGGCCATCTCGATGTTGGGGATGAGGTTGCCCTCGCTGATTTGCTGGTGATACATGTCGTTAAGGATCTTACAGGAAGGACTGGCCACGCCCCGGCAGATCTCATAGGCCTGAGGGATCCGCGTCAGGAACAGGCCCGGATGGTCCTTGGGGTTAAGGGGCTCGAGCACCAGAATGAGACCGGCAGGCTCGCAGACCTCCATACAGGCCTTCAGGTTATCGATGACGTTGGCCGTCTGGTATTCCCAGGCCAGGCTTTCGTCGTACCTTCCCGGCACGACGAGCGCCCAGCGGCAGTTGACCCGCTTGGAGGTTTCGACACCCTGCCTCATCGTCTCCACGAGCATGGTGCGAGCCTCTTTATCCCGGGTGATGAAGCTCTTAACCTTGAAGTCGGCGTAGAGGACGAACGGCCCCAGAATCATGTCCCGTTTGGCGAGCTCTCTGGCGATGAGCTCCTGATCGGATACTGATCTCCCCATGATCCCGTTGTCAAACATGGCGCCGAACCCCTCGTCGGCAGCGAACTGGATCTGGGCGACGAGATCGTTGCCGGCATGGTTCTTGAACTGGCCGAAGGAAGGGGCGTATTTCAGCTTGAAGCGTCCCTTTTTCGGCCCAGGCTCGGCTTGGGTGGAAGCGCGGAGCGTCGCGGACCCGGCGGCGGAAAGCACTGCGGCCCCGAGCGCCCCGGCCAACAATTCCCTCCGTTTCATGGCAGGCCTCCTTTCAGGATCTCCCTAATCCTTTATAGCAACGGCGCGAGAAAATCAACCCGAATCAGGCTCCCTAACGAAAAGCAAGGAAAGGTGGGGACGGATCTCTCTTCTCGTCCGGAACCAGGCCCGCCTGGAGAAGCCGGGGGCAATTGACACGGACGGCCAGATATCGCAAAATAGCTTCTTGATTCGCCTCGATTTTTTGATGATTCATGGATGACACTCACAGCGCTCCGGATCGGCCGGCCCAACCGGTCGTAGTGACCAAGCCTGACCACCCGATATCACAGCAAGACATCGACCCCGATGCCTTAAAAATCATCTACCGACTGCATCGGCTGGGTTTCACGGCCTACCTGACCGGCGGGGCGGTCCGCGACCTTATGTTGGGGCGTCCGGCCAAGGATTTCGACGTCGTCTCCGATGCCCGTCCCGGACAGATCAAGAAGCGCTTCCCTAGGGCCTACATCATCGGCCGGCGCTTCCGGCTGGCCCACGTCCATTTCGGCGGCGGGAAGTACATCGAGGTGGCGACTTTCCGGAGGATTTCCGACCAGGCCGCGCGGGAAACACCCGCCGAGGAAAGCGCTCCGGCGCATCCTTATGGAACGCCCCAGGAAGACGCCTTCCGCCGGGATATCACCATCAACGCCCTCTATTATGATGTCATTAACGATGCCGTCGTCGACTACGTCGGCGGCCTCGCGGACATTGCCCGCCGGACCGTCCGGGTCATCGGGAATCCAGCGGAGCGTTTCACCGAGGATCCCATCCGCATCTGGCGCGTCCTTCGTTATGCCGCCCGCCTGGGGTTCGCCGTCGAGGAGGCCGCCGAGCGGGAGATCCCCGGCCACGCCCACCTGATCGCCGCCTCTTCCGGGGCGCGTCTCTACGAAGAGCTCAACAAGGACCTCGCCTTCGAAACCCGGCCGGTGCTGGAGACACTCCGGAAATACGCCATTCTCAGGCACGTCTTCGGGAAGGCGGGCGAGGCCTACGAAAGCGACGCGGAGCTGTTCTCCAGGTTAAGCTCGCTTCTCGATATTGTGGACCGGGCCAGGACGGCGGGACTCTTGCTCACGATCGAAGAGATGTACGCCGTGCTGTTCTGGCCGTGGGTTCAGCCGCTGCTCGAGGCGAGCGGAGTGGATTATCACAAGGTCCTCAGCGGCGCTTTTCGAGACGCCGGGATGAGGGTGAACATCCCCCGGAACCTGAGGGCCGATTCGGGCCAGGTCCTGATCATCGTCGCGGCCATGGACCGGGCCCTGCGCACGGGCCGGATACGCTGGTCGTTGCTTCAAAGGCCTCATTTCGGGCCGGCCCAGCGGCTCTATTTTCTGATCTTCAAAGGTCGGCTGCCGGGAAAAGACGAATCCTTCGAAGCCCTGTTTCGTCAGGGCTTTCCGGGGGGAGGCAAGGGGATGAAGCGTCGGCGTCGCCGCCGTTCTTTCCGGGGCGGGCCTCTCCCGGATCAAAAATAGGTTATTCTCGTCGGGTCCGGCGCCGTCTCCGGCTATCGGGAAAGCTCGGTGACGATCGAGGCCAGATGACGGTTGAACTCCTCGGGGCGCTCGAGCATCGGGTAGTGCCCCATGTGGGGCAGGATAACGGCGTCAAAATCGGCCTTCACGCGCCTCACCGCTTCCACATCCGTCGGAAAAAGGTCGCCGTTGATCGCCCAGATCGGGACGCTCAAGCGGCGGGCCGGAGGGCCGGTGTCATACCCGGCCAGGGACAGAAGCGTGGCGTAGGCCGCCTCGGGCGAGGTCCTGGCCATGCGGCGTTCGGCCTCGGCTACGATCGCTGGGTTCGCGTCGGGGTGAAAAAGGGCGCGCAACATCTGCTTTAAGCCGCCGGAAAAATCGCCGCGAAATAGCTCCGCCCTTTGCCGCGCCTCATCAGCACCGATCTTAGAGCCGAGATCCTGGAATGTGTCTACGCCGACCACTCCCAGGGCGCGGCCGGGAAGGAGCAGGGCCGCCTCGATCGCCACGGGCCCGCCCAGCGAGTTACCGATCAAGATGACTCGCCTCGGCTTCTCCGCCTCGACAACCGCGCGGACGTCGGCGGCGAACTCGGGGATTCCCCATTTCTGCCGATTTGTTCCCGACTCTCCGTGGCCGGCGAGGTCGAGGGCGAGGACCCGGTGGCGGCCCGAAAAGGCCTTGATTTGGGCGTCCCAAAACGTGCGGTCGGCCAGCCCGCCATGGATAAAGACCAGGGCCGGCTCCCCGGCTCCGGCTGCCGAGTAGACGATCGTCACCCCGTCCGGAGCCTGGCAAGTTTTCCTTTCGATGTTGTTGACCATTTTGGTCTCCCCCTGGTTCTGGGCTGCGGCGACAAGGGACAGCGCACCCACCGCGGCCAGCAAGAACATCCAGAATTTCAAACGCGTCATGGCTCCTCCTACAGAAAGAAAACGGCGGCCTATTCCCAGCGGAAGAAGCGGGCGGAGAGGATGATCCCGACGATAAGAACGCCGCCAAGCACAGCGACCTCGGTCAGATGCTCCGCCCAGCCCTCTCCCGCCCAGAGCCCCCTCATCAGGGTAACGACGTGGGTCAGGGGAAGGAACCTTGAGATGTTCCGCACGGATTGGGGAAGGACCTCCAGGGGAATGGCCGAGCCGCTGAGAAACATCATCGGGAAAGCGGCGATCATGCCGACCGCCTGGGCGATCCGCGCCGTCGACGCCACCCCGGCGATGAGGTAGCCCAGGGCAAAAAAGGCCAGGCTTCCCAGTGTAAACCCCGCCCAGACCGAAAGAATATTTCCCTCGAACTTCATCCCGTAAACGGCTTTGCCGACGACGACAAGCGCCGCGACCCCGATAGCGGTCATGACGTAGTAGGAGGCGATGTTCGAGATAATATAGGCCTCCGGACGCAGCGGAGTCATCCGGAACCGCCTCAGGACTCCGGCCTCACGGTTCGCGGCCGTGGCGACCGGTATCCCCATGAAGCCCACGGAAATGATGATCAGGGCGATGTAGGAGGGAACCGAGACATCGACCATGCCGCGGCCCCCGAAAAACGGGTTCGGCTTGTTCCCGTAGATCGTGCCGAAGAGTAGGAGGAGCATCGGCGCAAAAACGATCGTGAAGAAAGTCGCCGCCGGCTCACGGAGATAGAGCTTCAGCTCGACGAGGATGAGTTTCCAGAGGCCGCGCATCAGAAGGCTCCTATTCCCGCATCTCTTTTCCCGTCAGGGCGAGAAAGACGTCCTCAAGGCTCGGTTGTTCGGTGCGGAGGTCACGAAAGCGGATTTTGGCGGAGTCGAGGGCCATGACGACACGGACGAGAAGCCCGTCTTCCCGGCCGAAAATGATAATGCGGCCGCCGGATTGCTCCACGCGGGTGACACCCTGGATCGCCCGGAACGGCGCCTCGTCGACCGGAGCCTCTACGCTGAAGACAATCCTGTTTTCCGCCTCGAGCGAGGCCACAAGATTCCGGGGCGTGTCGAGAGCCACGATTTTCCCGTGATCTATGATGGCCACGCGGTCGCACAACTTCTCAGCCTCTTCCATGTAGTGCGTCGTCAAGAAAACGGTCTTTCCCCGGTCCCGGACGCCTTTGACTAAATCCCACATCGCCCGGCGCGCCTGAGGGTCGAGCCCGGTCGTCAGCTCGTCAAGGAAGACGATCTCGGGGTCGTTGATCAGGGCCAGGGCGATGAACAGGCGCTGCTTCTGGCCGCCCGAGAGCTGGCCGAAGGCCGCGCCGGCCTTCTCGGAGAGACCGAGCTGTTCGAGAAGAGCCGCTGAATCCGCCGAGCGGCGGTAGAAGGCGGCGAAAAGGCCCATGACTTCCCGGACCTTGAGGCGGTCGGGGAGCGAGCTCTCCTGCAATTGGACACCGATCCGCTCGCGAAGTTCATACCCTTGCCGCTGCGGGTCGAGGCCCAAAACGCTCAGCCGGCCCTCGTCCGGGCGGCGGAGCCCTTCCAGGCATTCGATGGTCGTCGTCTTTCCGGCGCCGTTGGGGCCGACCATCCCGAAAATCTCGCCGGGACTGACTTCAAAAGTCACCCCATCAACCGCCCGGATGTCGCCATAGGACTTGTGCAATCGGTCGATGGCTATGGCGGTCACGCGGAATCTACCTGTCCTCCATGTTTAGGGCTATTTTTCGGCCAAGTCAATAGAAAGATAGTTCTTTCTGATTCTATCGTTGGGACGTTGCTCTGTTTCGATTAGCTCAGAGACCGAGCCTCACCCCCGCCTGGATGGAGAAGCCCAGCGTTCCATAGCCGCAGACCATCTCATAGCGCTCATCGAGAATGTTGTCCAGGCGGACGAATAGCTGGGTGTTTTTTCCCGCCTCGTAGGAGAGGACTCCATTGAGGAGGGAATGAGAGGGAAGAGTGACGGTCAGAGCCGGCCAGACATTGTAATTCACGTCTTTCCTTAGTCCCACATAATCGAAGGAGACGGAGGTCGTCCACTTCGTTAGGAAAGAATAGGAGAGGCGCGCGGAGATCATGTCTTCCGGACGTCTGAGAAGGGGAGTCTCCCGGACCTCATCTCGCGCTTCGAGACGGCAATAGACCAGGTTGAACGAGAGAGATTCCCAGGGCCGGGCCGAGAATTCAACCTCGACACCTTTGGTCTCCGCTCGTCCGATGTTGATGTATCCCTGGATGACGGAGAAATCAATCAGGTTCTTGAAGTCGTTGTGGAAATAGGTCACGGCCGCCTTCGCCCTTCCGCCGAAGAGCGGCTGCTCGACCCCGGCGTCCCAACCCAACGAGCTCTCCGGCTTGAGTGCGGCGTTCCCGATCGGGCCGTAGATCGTTCCGGGTGCATAAAGCTGGTAGAGGGAAGGCGACTTAAACCCGGTGCCGAGGCTGGCCCTGATCTTGGTTTGAGTGGCCGTGAATATATAGGCCGGTGCCAGTCGGTAAGTCATGGCGTCACCCGCCCGGCTGTGATGGTCCAAACGCAGGCCCGCCGTCGCGAACAGCCGCCCGGCAATCCGGATAGAATCCTGGAGATAGAGGCCAACGGTCTCCGCCTTCCGGCGCGAGAATAGGCTCGAGAATGGGCCCCACGGACCCTCGGTCAGGTATTCCGACTCTCCCTGTTCTCTCTCGTATTCAAGGCCGGCGGTCAAGGTATGCGTGGGGTGGAGGAAGAGGTTATTCTGCCAATCGAGGGTGAGCATCCGGCCCTTGAACAGGCCCTCTTCGGTCTCTAAGGGATGGAATTCGTCAGGCTGATTGTGATGGCTGCGGCGGGAGTCGACAACGGAAACCGCAAGCCTCTGCTCCCAGCGGTTTTTCAGGAAGAGCCCTCGCACCTGTCCCTTGAGGAAGAACGACCGGTAGTCCTGCGTGTTATTGGGATCATCACCGTAGGGCCCGCCGAAATTATCGATATCGGTTTTCGCCCAGATGGTGTGGCCGACGAAATCGACCTCCAGGTTCTTGAGAAGCGCGATCCCCACCCTTCCGGACAGCGTCCAGTTCTTGTAGCCGTCTCGCTCCGAGTTTCCGGCGAGCGACGAATCCGCGGCCGAGACACCGCCCGTCTCGTAGCGGGAAAGGCCCAGGGAATAATCGACCGCTTTCGCCGACCCGCTGACCGCGGCCTGGCCGGTGAACGTCCCGAAGGTCCCGCCGCTTGAGGTCAGGGTCAGTCGAGGCCTGCCCAGGCCGCGTTTGGAGATGATGTTGACGACACCGCCGAGGGCATCGGACCCGTAGAGAGGGCCCTGGGGGCCGCGGAGGATTTCGAGGCGGTCGACGTTGGCGAGAAAGAAATGGGCCAGGTCGGCGGAACGGGACGGGTTGATGGGATCGTTGAGCTCGACGCCGTCCAGGAGGACAAGGGTGTGTTCGGAATTGGCGCCGCGGAGAAAGACCGACGCGGCTTCGCCCATGCCCCCGTTCTGGGCGATAGAGACGGCCGGAGCCTCGCGCAGGGCTTCGAGGACGAACGTCTTTTTAAAGCGGCTGAGGTCGAACCCGGAAATGACCGAGATGGCGCTCCCGACTTCCCGGGCCGGGGTCTCGAGGCGCGTCGCCGTGACCACGACCTCGTGGTGCTCGGACGCAGCCTGCGGCTTGTCTTTTTGCCCCTCATCAGAATAGAGGAAGAGCGAAGCCCAAAGAAAGGCGAGGGCAATAGCGAGGACGTGTCTTTTCATCGCCAAACTCCTTCGCTGGTTCCCCCGCTGCTTTTTGGACAGGACTCCTCGCTGGGAGGGGTCCTCATAAATAAAAAACCAACCCTGTCTTCCTCCCGAAGACGGGCTGTCGAGGGCTTAAAGGAGGTCTCCTGACTCCCGGATCATCCTCCTCCCAGGCCTTCCTTTCGGCGCGGCGGCCGAAAGTGGCGTCCTCTGGGATTCGTCCCCGGTTACAGTAGCGGGGGCTGTGTCCGCATCCCACGGACTTCCCAGCGCTTTAAACCCTGAACTCTCTTATCAAAGAACATTCCTACTATAGAAAGTTGGATCGCAGTTGTCAAATTATTCGGCTGGACAGAAAAATAGGCTGCCTTCTTGACCTTACGGCAGGAAGGCAGCCTACTCAAGGGAATGGATGGATAGATAAGCAGTGTGTATCAGGAACTCCTGGAATAAAGGAGGGGTAAAAAGGAGGCGCTTGCTTGGGAGGTTTCCTTCAGGAGCTCTCTTCTTTATCATCTCATTTATATATACGCTCGATCGGTGAAAAAAGTTGCAGCGGACGGGCCAGGAATCCGGGTTGATCCGATTTTGGCGGGTGATGAACGGACTTCGGATAGGGGACGGCAAGATTAAGCAGACTTATTCAACCGTTCGATTTTTTATATCCCCCTCTTAAACTCACTGAATATTATAACATAGTTTCTTACTTCAATGCAAGCATTTTTTCATAATAATTAAAAAATTCTTGTGGGGATGTTTTGGGAGCAGTTTTTACCCAGGAAAAGGGCCTCTTTTAACGCGATTTCGGCGCTAACCCTGGAAATAAAGGCGCCGTTTCTGCCGTTTTTGACTCGTTTGGCTTGTTTTTTATAGAATGAAGCCGAGAAAAGCCCAAAATCACACCGCTTATAGCCAGGAGATAACGGACCATGAACCGGCATTTCAAACTCTTTACACCCGGGCCCGGAGACGTGGACGACGACGTCCTTGAGGCGGCGGGGAGGCCGATGCTTCGCCATTACGGGCCGGGGTGGATGGGGATTTACAACGAACTTCAGACGCTTCTCAAGCAGGTCTTCGGGACGCAGAATGATCTGTTCCTCGTACCCGGTGCCGCCTCGGCCCTGCACGATATGGCCATCGGCAGCCTGCTGGCGACCGGTCAGAAAATTATCGTCGGTCACAACGGATTCTTCGGCGAGCGGCTGGTCGCCATAGCTGAAGCGTACGGGTTGACCGTGGTGCCTTTGGCGGCGCCGTTGGGCCAGCCGCTCGACCCGGATGAGTTGCGGAGGCTGCTGCGCGAGAATCCCGACGCGCGGGCGGTGGCCTTGGTTCATCACGAAACGGCCACGACGGTCGTGAACCCGCTGCGCGCCCTGGCCGAGGCGGTCCGCGAGGCCGGCAGGGTGATTGTGGTGGATGCGGTATCCTCGCTGGGCGGCATCGAGTTGCCCGTCGACGAGTGGGGCATTGACGTCTGTGTGACAGCTTCAAATAAATGCCTGGAAGCGCTGCCGGGCGTTGGTTTTGTGAGTGTCGGCCCGCGGGCTTGGGAGTTGGTGGACAGTCAACCCGGCCTGGGACATGGATGGTACCTCGACCTCAAAACCTGGCGCCACTATGCCCAGGAATGGGGTTCCTGGCATCCCACTCCCGTGACCATGCCCGTGAACATCCTGCTGGGGGTGCTGGCCAGGTTGCGCAAGATCGTCGAAGGCGGGCTCGAGGAGCACCTGGCCAAGTACGTGCGGGCCAGCCGGATCGTGCGCACGGGCCTGCGCAACGCGGGGTTCGAGATGTTTGTGCCCGATGAGTACGCCGCGCCGATCGTCACCGCCGTCAAGGCGCGGCCCGAGTTCGAAGTTGCGGAACTCAGTAGGTGGTTGGAGAACGAGCGCGGCTTGGTCGTCGGCGGGGCCCTGGGTGAGCTGGCGGGCAAGATGTTCCGGGTGGGACATCTGGGCAAGGCCGCCACACGGGAATACCTGTTGGATTTTCTTGTGGCCGTCGAGGAATTCTTGCGATACAAGGGCATTCGCGTGCCATTGGGGGCGACGCTGGTGGGATTATCAACGAGCGATTAA
This sequence comes from Candidatus Aminicenantota bacterium, assembly GCA_017886205.1. GTDB lineage: Bacteria > Acidobacteriota > Aminicenantia > Aminicenantales > UBA8522 > UBA8522. The sequence goes on from JAFNEO010000046.1 coordinate 33,271, forward strand.
AAAACTTGAGAGGGTCGAGATATGAAAGAGCTGCATTATTCTATAGCCGATGAGATATTCGCTCGGTTCCCCGGGTATGCTCGCGGTGTTGTCCTCGCCTATGATGTGGCGAATGGAGAGTCTTCGAGTGAGGTTGTCTCACTGCTGCGCGATGCGGAAGCTTCCGTTTATAATCAGCTCAAGATCGAGACCATAGCGGAGCATCCGAGAATAAAGTCCTGGAGAGAGGCCTACCGGTCCTTCGGGGCCAGGCCGAGCGAGTTCCGTTCATCCATCGAGGCGATGGCGCGGCGGGCCTTGCGGCATGATTCCCTGCCGTCCATCAATGCCCTGGTTGATATCGGAAACGCCGTGTCTTTGCGATATCTAGTCCCCACGGGCGGACACGCTATCGATGTCCTTACCCAAGACATCGCCCTGCGTCCGGCGAAAGGCGATGAGACGTTTACCCCATTCGGCTCGGAACAAGCTGAGTCGCCCCTGCCCGGAGAGATCATCTTTGCCGAAGGGAACATTGTCCTAACGCGGCGGTGGACGTGGCGGCAGGCGAATCACACCCTGACGCTGCCCACGACAAAGGCCATCGAGTACAACGTTGACGGACTCCCGCCCATTCCCGTCTCGGAAGTCGACGAGATCTGCAGGCGAGTCATGGACTTAATCAGGCGATTCTGCGGGGGACGGGCCCGCTATGAGATACTTACGCGGGAGCATCCGCGGATCAAGCTGACCGAGTAAATGCTCAAAGCAGATTAGTTTTCGAGCTAGGAGATCAACCTGCGGACTGGGACCGGCATCGCGCTCGTCCTGGTCGACTAACTTCGCTTTGGCTTGTACAGGCCCTCGGGCTTGGCGCCCATCAGGCCGGCCTTTACCAAATCCTTGTCCGTCCGGTTGAGCCGGCGGATCATACCTCGTGTAATAACGGGGATGTGCTTGATAGCATTCAGTTTATCGCCGATGTACTCCAGGTCTTCGTCGGTCGTCATCCAATGCCGTCCGTCGAACTGGCTGAGGTCGAGCGGCCGCGAATAGCTGCGCATGGTTTTTTCGCCGAGAGGGTTGAAATAGACGTCGAAGTAGGACATGACAATTTCCCGGAGCGATCGGTAGACCGGTTCGCGGAAGCGGATCACCGTGTAGTTGGACTTGGCCACGGCGCCCCAGAGCCCGCGCTCTTTGAACACGGCGATGACATGGTCGTCGTCGTTCCAGGAACGGATGTCGACGAGGCGCGGCCGATGGCCGAGTTGACGCAGGGCGGCCGCCGCGAAGATCGCTCCCTCGAAACAGTGGGCCTTTCTTTCTTTGATGATCCAACGCGGCGACCGGGCGCCGTAATCCGGATCATAGGCCATCCGGTTCAGGTAGAGCTGGATTTTGATCGGGCTGGAGAGCTTGCCGAACAAGCGCAATTCCGCTTTGGTCCAGGTTTCCATATCAGGTCTTTCTGAGTTTTATAAAACACGAAATTTTGGGGACACGATCCGAATTCCAGAGAATTCGGTCATGTCCCCAAATTTCTCGCGGCGACAAACTGAGTTTGTGTTTCAATCTTTCGGCTCTGTGGCGTAGCGGAGAGCGCCGTCAGGATCGGCGAAGCGCAGGTAGAAGCCCCAGCCGCCGTCGCCCTGGAGCACCTTGATAAGGACCTTGTTCCAGCCCTTACGGAGCGAGACCTTGACCTTGTCCTGGTCGGGATAGTGGCCCCGGTAGGCCGGGTTAGAGTGGACGAGCTCGTCGTTGAGCCAGACGCGCACCCCGTCGTCGCTCCCGAGGAGAATGTGAGTCGTCCGATCGTCGGGCGAATGGACATAGGCCAGGCCGTAGATCAAGACCCGTTCGTTCGGCTGGAAGAGATCGTTCAGGTTCAGGAAACCGTCGGCCAGCGCGGCGGCTTTTTTCCAGGCGACTTCCATCCCGCCCTTGCCGGCGTATCTCTTGTTGAGCGCGATCTCTTTCTCCGGGGGATAGGCGACCGAGAGATAGTCCATATCCGGGGCATCGAACGGCCCGACGAGCGACCATTCGGTGATGAAGCGGCGCTCGGCCGGGACGAGGCTTAGTCCGACAAAGGCCATATCCGTGCCGAGCGCTTTCTCGTTCTTCCCGGTGACACGCAAGCTGATGGTGTTGGCTTCCCCCTCGAGCAGGACGCCGGCGAGGGAGAGCCTGGCGATCCCGGCCTCTAGGGCATATCCGTCCAGGGCGGCGCAGAGCGGTTTTCCGTCCGCTCCGGCCGCGAACGCCGACACCTCTCCCCTGGCCGGTCCTTTGAGGAAATAGAGGTCGATGTTATAGCGCTCTTTGGCCTCCACGGGGAAGGTCAGCTTGGCCTCTGTCCCCCTATTCACACCTTCGGTCTGCGCTCCCTCGGTCGTCAACGCCGCGTAGCGAGACCCGTCCGGGCCGTAGAACGACGTCGCGAGCGGGGAAAGACTCGCCGATTCAATGGTCAGTCCTTTTTCCTTGTCCTCGAAAACGGCGCCCGCGGGGGACTCTTTTTTCTCCCACGTCGGCAGGATAAAGTCGTCCGGCGGTTCGAGCGCATAGGGGAGCCTTTTGTCCACAGGGGCGAGGGGCGGGAAAGGCTTGTGGGGCTCAGCCTGGTACCAGTAGGCTACCGACGAAAAGTTGTCTGCGCGGTCATTGGCGTGGCCGTGTTCGATGGTCACGAGAATCGATCTGGTGAACGGGATGGGGTCGGGGATATGGAAGCGGTAGACGGTCGCCTTGGAGCCGGCCTGGAAATCCTCCTCCTGGAGCGGGCAGCCGTAGAACAGGTTCTCGTCCTCGCGCATGCCCCAGGCGTCGGAAAAGTAGTCCTCGGAGCCGGTGCCATGAAGGGACGGCGCTTTTTCGCCGTCCACGAAGATCATGTCGTCTCCTTCGCCCCACCAGCCCATGGCCCGCTGCAGCACGCTCAGGTTGCAGCCGACGTAGTGGCCCCGACCCTCGGCGTCGAGCAGGACATAGTACCGATCCGGGGCGCAGGGCATCTCCTGGCGGTATTGGGCGTGAAAGTACGGAGTGAACTCTCGGAGTTCTTTGAGTACTCGGTAGTCCACATAGTAATAGAAGGCCGCTACTGGCTTCCGGCCTTCGTTGGTCACCGTGATGCGGGCGGACCTGCGGAAGGGCATATGCCAATAGCCATTGCGGGCCCGGCCCTCGCTCGAGCAGTTGATGGGAAGGGAACTGAAACTCCGGTCGAGGCCGTGGCCGACCCCGAAAAAGTCGCCGATCGGCGCTTCCACCGAAGGTGCCGTCTCGCCGTCCCAGTACATCCGCAGGACGAGCTTGCGGCCGTAGAACGGCTCGGCGGCGATGGTCACCCAGATATGGTGGATGGCGCCGGGACCGGGGATCTCGGCCAGGACGGCCGTCGCGCCCGGCTCGATGGTCAGGGAGTCGCGGTTCCCGCCGCTGCGGTCGTAGGACGAGATCCGCCGGCTGACATAATCCTGCGGTTGGCCCAGGCTGCTGAGGACGTCCTGTCCGAGGGCCGGGAGTGTCGAGCCGAAAACAAAAGATAAGAAGATCCATGGAGCCGCCGATTTCTTACACACCGCATGTATCGCCGTGTTTTCACCTCCCAGGGAGCCCGGGTTTGCGGAAGAAATTCGAGGCCGGGATGACCATCACCTTTTCGGCCTTGACCTCGAGAGGATAGGCCTGGATGACCTGGTCCTCGTCGAGCACCGCCTTGGGCATATTGGGGTTGGCGTAGACGATCGGCGAGGCCGCGTTCTCGACGAGCGCCTTTTTCAAGCCCTCGCCGTCCTGGGTGATAACGGCGATGTAGACGTTCCTGAAGTTCAGGTACTTCCGGATGGCCCGGTTGACGTCCTCCCGGGTGAGTCTGGGGAACCGCGCCTGTGCTTCAGCCAGAAAATCTTCGTAGCCGTAGTATCGGGAGTCACTCTTCCAACCCAGCCGTTCTTCCAGCGTCTGGGCGTAGAGCTTGGTGTAGTTCAGGAGATACGTGCGGACGAGCTCGAAGCGCTCCTCCGAGATCCCTTCCTCGACGAGCTTCCTCAGTTCCCGCAGCGCCTGCCGGATGACGAAGTGCCGGTTGGAGTTGGCCAGCGGCCGGATCCAGATGGAAAAATACTGCTGCTGCCGGCAGGTGTTGGTGGACGGGAACTTGTCGCGGCCCTGGATGAAATGCTCGATATAGGCATAATCGCCGTAGTTCTGGCCCCTTTCCTCGCGGATTTTCTGGAAGAGATGGGAGACGTGCTGGCGGTGCTCGCCGAAATGGGAGCCGGCGATCCAGAGAGCGAAGAAATCATCGCTCGCCCGGGTGAGGGATACCGGGAAGCCCATGGATATGGCCGTCGCGGGCGTCTGCTTATCGGCGATGACGACCTCGAGGCCCTCCGGCATCCGCTGCGGGGGCAGGCTGAAGTGCGGCGTGAACGTCTGCGGCAGCGCTCCGAAGTCGGCTGTCATCCGGGCCGCGAAATCGGCGGGATATCCCCCCGCCAGGCCGATGACGATATTCCCCTGGACCAGCTGGTCCTTATAGAAAGCCCGGACATCGTCCGGCGTGATGCTGCTCACGGTCTCGACCGTTCCCGAGGGCGGATGATGATAGGGATGCCCCTCATAGAGCATCAGGTTGAGGATCTCCTTCCCGAACGGCTCGTCCATGTTGCTGACGAGAGTCTTCTCGAGAAAGTTGAGCTGGTTGGTCTTAAGGCGGTTAAAGTCCTCTTCACGGAACCCCGGGTCGAGCAGCATCTCCTTGAAAATAGCGTAGTAGCGGTCGAGGTTGTCGCGATGGACGGTCCCCGAAAAGACCGACATCTCCTTGTCCACCCGCACCGCGACGCCAGCCGCCATCGGGTAGAAAGCGTCAGTTAATTCTTTGTATGTCCTGGTCCTGGTGCCGCCGCCGGCCAGAAGGCCGAAGGTGAGGCTGGCCAACCCCTCTTTTCCCGTGGGGTCGTTGGCCGAGCCCACCTTGACCAGGATCCTGATGTGGACGAGCGGATTGCCCTCGAGTGGCAGCAGCTCCGAGGTCAGCGTATTCGGGTTTTCCTTGTGGCAGGATATACTCATGATCATCATCCCCAAGGCGATTATTCCGAGGACTCCGAAAAGCATCCTCTTTCTCATCGGGCGCTCCCTCCGCTGAGTGTGGCCACGGTGCTCCTGGCCTTGACGAAGTACTTCCTGGCCATGGCCGTGATGTCCTGGGGAGTGACCTGTTCGTAGAGGCCGTAGAGCCTGTTTAGTGTCGCCGGGTCGGTGGCCAGGCTGACATAAAAAGAGAGGACCCCGGCCACTCCGTCCGTTGTCCCCAGCTGGTTGGCGAGCGCGTACTTGAGGTTGGACTTGATCTTGGCCAGGAGGTCCGGGGCGACCGGCTCGCTCTTCAGCCGCTCGACCTCGTTCCAGATAGCTTCCTCGACAGAGGGCAGGTCCTCGTCCTTCTTGACGACCGCGCTCAGGCTGAGAAGGTAGGGGTCGCGGTGGCTCTCGAAATCGGCGGAAAGAGAGAGGCACTTCTGTTCGCTGATGACCAACCTCTGGTAGAGAGGGGAGGACGGCGAAAAGGCGGCCTCGGCCATGAGGTCGAGGGCGGCCTGGTCGATCGCGACATCGGAGTAGGCGGGTCCGTGGAAGCCGATGGCCAGCCGGGCGAGCGTCGGCGTCGGCCACTCGTAGTGGGCCCGCTTGGCCTCTGTCTGCGGCGGCTCTGTCGGAGTCACCAGCGTGTAGTTCGACCGCTCCCAGGAACCATAGTGCTTCCGGATGAGCTCCATAAGCTGGCCGTGGTCGAAGTCGCCGGCGACGAGGAGGATGGTGTTGTCGGGAGCGTAGAACCTCTGCTTGAAGAGCTGGCTGTATTCGAACTGGTTGGGCATGTCCAGTATGTCCCCGAGGTAGCCGAGGGTCGTGTGCTTATAGGAATGGCTGATGAAAGCCGTGTCACGCAGCAGCTCTTCCAGGCGCCGGCCGGGGTTAGAGACGCTGGCGTAGTATTCGCCCTCGATGACGGGAGCCTCGGTCTTGAGCATCTCCTCGTCGTAGGTGAGGTTGATGAACCGGTCGGCCTCGGTCTCGACGACCTTCCCCAGGTTCTCTCGCCCGGCGAAGACGACGAAGTAACAGGTAAAGTCGTCGCTCGTGTAGCCGTTAGTGCCCGCTCCCAGGAGCGTCAGGAACTCCTCGTAGGCGGCACGGGGGACCTTCTTCGTGCCCTTGAACATGATGTGCTCGAAGAAATGGGCGAACCCGGACTTCCCGGGTTCGACCTCGTTGCGTGAGCCCGAGCGCACGATGGTGTAGTAGGAAATGATGTTCGGGTTGGGAAGCGGGATGGAGACGACTTTGAGCCCGTTGTCCAGCTCTTCGATCTTATAGGCGTAAGGAAAGATGTCTGAGCTTTTCACCGGCTGCGGAAGGATGAGGAATAAAGAAAGCGAGAGAACCGGAAGAATGAATTTGAGCATGGCCGGGACCTCCTCATACAGTTTTATTTTTCTTTCTCTTGGGCTCGCCGGTACAAATCCGCCTGTTTACGAGTCGCCAACCCCGAGCCCCTCATCCAGCCGCGTTGAAGGCCACGCTTGCTGTCCCGGGATGTGTAGGGTTTGATGTCCAGGATAGGCGTGCCCTCGAGCATATCGATCCCGGAGACCCGGAGGACATTCCCGCGGCGCCCGAGGAGCCGGACCACCGTCATCCCGATCGGGTTGGGCCGGAGCGGGGAACGGGTGGAGAAAACCCCCCGCCGATGGCTCTCGAAAGGCGGCTTGACGAGGAGATGGCCGGGCCCTGACTTCTGAAAGGCGAAAATGACGATCAAGTGGGAGAAACCGCCGATGTCTTTGAGCCCGGCAGCGTAGGCCGGGTCGACCTCGAGCTCGCCCCGGATGTTGGAGAAGCCGTTCGTTCGAAAATTCCGGCGCGGGTCGATGTCCTCGCGGACATGGAACGGAGAATGGACAACGCCGATGGGCTTCAGTTTTATTCCCATGAAAATAGGCCCGGGAGAACCCGCTCTGAGCCCGTTTCCAGCCGAATATTCTTCGGCTCGTTCCTTATTACCACGTCCCTCCAAAGTCTCTTTTGAAGGCGTCACAGAATTTTCTGCCCCAATTGTCCAGCGCATCCAGCTTGCCCAAGAAGAACCTGAGCACCGGGGGTTCGGAGACAAACCTGAGTCCTTTGATCAGCTCTCGATTCTTGTAGATCCAGTTGAGTCTGTCGATGATGTATTCGATATGAGATATCGTATAGACTCTTCTGGGCAGTGCAATCCGGGTGAGCTCCAGGTCCGCGTAGACTTCCTTTCCATCCTTGTCGCGGTCCGTAGAAATCGTGCCTCTCTCCATGGCCCGGACTCCCGAAGCGATATAGAGCGCGGCCGTCAAAGCCCCGGCGATATAGTGCTCCTTGGGAATGTGATCGACAAATTTCCGGGCATCGACGTGGCAGGCCAGCCCCCCGGCAGGAGTGACCACCGGAATGCCCATCCCGTCGAGTTTCTCGACGAAATACTTGATCTGTTCGATGGAGCAGCCGGCGACCGCGGGGTCGACCATCTCGCGCAATCCCACGGCCATGGCCCCGATCTCTCTCATCGACATCCCGCCGTAGGTGTAGAACCCTTCGTAGAAGGGCAGCCAGGGCTCCAACTGCTCCATCAACTCCTTTTTGTTGCTGGCGATGAACCCGCCCCGGACACTGGTGTTCTTTCTTCCGCTGAGGTAGAAGAGGTCGACCAGGCTGCACATTTCTTTGATGATCTCGGCGACCGTCTTGTTCTCGTACCCCTTTTCCCTCTTCCAGATGAAATAGGCGTTCTCCGTGATCAGGCTGCCGTCCATGACCGTGAGCAGGCCGTGCTGGTCGCAGACCTTTATGACCTCCTTGAGGTTTTCCATCGAAAACGGCTGTCCGCCGAGCAAGTTGGTCGTCGCCTCCATCCGGACATAGCCGATCCTATCTTTTCCCCACTTTTTTATGGCGTCCTTGAGCTTCTGAATGTCCATATTCCCCTTGAACGGATGGGTGCTCTTTGTTTTCAAGGCTTCATCCGCATAGAGCTCAAGACAGGCCGAGCCGCTGGTGACTTCAATATGGGCCTTTGTCGTGGTGAAATGATAGTTGGTGATGACCGCGCCCCCGGGCTTGCCGAATATCTTGGCCAGAAGGTGTTCGGCGGCTCTTCCTTGATGCACGTTCATCACGTAACGGTAGCCCATGACATCCCTGACTGCATCGGCAAAATCGTAGAAGGTCATGCTCCCGGCATAGGCGTCGTCCGCGTTGAGGAAAGCCGCGAACTGATTGTCGCTCATGGCGTTGACGCCGCTGTCGGTGAGCATGTCCAGGAAAATGTCCTTTGTTTTAAGCTGGAAGGTGTTATACCCGGCCTCTTGGATGGCCTTGAGCCTCTCTTCAGCCGGGGCGAGGACGATCTTCTGCACCATCCTGGCCTTGTGCATTTCGACCGGAATCTCCCTTCCATCAGCCAATTTGACGATCATTCTAACCTCCTCCTTTAGGGTTTATGATTTATAAAATCTCTCCGAGTGCCTTAATGAGCCTCTGATTCTGGGTCTCGGTGCCGATCGTGATGCGCAGGGCATGGGGGAATCCGTACTCTTTGATCGTCCGGGTGATGATCCCTTTTTTCTGGAGGGACTCAAAAACAACCTGGCTGTCTTTACCGAAGTCGACGAAAATGAAATTCGCATACGTCGGGAGATAGAATAGGCCCAGCTTCCGGTAAGCTTCATAGAGATATTTCTTCCCGGCCTCATTCGTCGTCCGGCTTTTTTCGACGTGCTTATGGTCATCCAGGGCGGCCATCCCGGCGACCTGGGAAAGGCGGTTGACGTTGAAGGAAACCCGCAGCTTGGACAAGCTGGCGATAACATCGGGGGCAGCGATTCCATATCCGAGGCGAACACCGGCCAGGCCGTAGACCTTGGAAAAGGTGCGGAGGATCAGGACATTCCGGCCTTCCCGGAGATATTGAGATGAGTCGGGATAATCCGGATCGTCAATGTATTCAAAATAGGCCTCATCCATGACCACCAGGACGTCCTCCGGGACGTTCTTGAAGAAATCCTCCAGCTCTGCCCTGGTGACGATGGTTCCCGTGGGGTTGTTGGGGTTGGCGATGTAGAGAAGCCGGGTATTTTTCTTGATGGCCTTGAGCATAGCCCTGAGGTCATGCCGATAGTCCTTCATCGGCACTTCGATAAGCTCGCCGGCGGCAATCTGGGCGGCGATCTTAAACCAGATAAAGGCGCTCTGGCTGGCCACCGCGCTGTGTTGAGGACCCAGATAAGCCAGGGTCACGAGAGGCAGGATCTCGACCGAGCCGTTTCCGACAAAGAGGTTTCCGGGCTCCACCCCCATCCTCTCGGCCAGCTTTTTCTTGAGGTAAAAGCAGATGTCATCGGGGTAGAGGTTGGATTCGGTCAAGGCCTCTTTAAGGGCCTGGACCGCCAGGGGTGAGGGTCCCAGGGGGTTTTCGTTGGAGGCCAGCTTGATGATCTCTCCTTTCAGGTCGAGGATCCGGGCGACTTCCTCGATAGGTCGGCCCGGCTTGTAGGGACTGATCTTCTTCAAGAAGTCTCTGGGCTCGGTCATCGGGCGATCCTGGGAGCGAAAAATTATATCGAAAATCGATCCAAATAGAAAATCAATTTTTTTTCCACCTCAGTCCCTTACTCCTCCAAGAAAGTGATCCAGCTCTCATATTTCTTAATTCGCCCGGTAACGACTTCCTTGAACATCTGCCGCAACCGGCGCGTCGTCTCTCCAACCTGCCCGGAACCGATAACGTATTCTTTTTTTGGGCCGGCCGGGTCAGATCCGTCGGTGACGCGGATAATGGGAGTGACTTCCACGGCCGTGCCGGAGAAAAACGCTTCATCGGCCGCAAAAAATTCCTCTCGGCTGATCGGGCCGATGACCGTCTTGATGCCCGAGTCTTTGGCCATTTCGATCAGGCTCGCCCTGGTGATCCCTTCCAGGATGGATTCCGAGGTGTCGTTGGTCTTGAGCACGCCGTCCTTGGAGATGAAAATATTCTCCCCCGGCCCTTCGGCCACGTTCCCTTCCAGGTTTAAGAAGATGGCTTCGTCGTAGCCTTCGGCCCGCGTCTCCAGTCCGCAGATGGTCGACTGGATGTAGGCCCCCCCTAACTTGGCTTTCATGTCCAACTGGCTGTGATGGAGACGTCGCCAGGGGACGATGCACACAGAGACACCGTTGATGGATTTCTCGCCGAGATAAGCGCCCCACTCCCAGGTCCCCACGATGAGCTCGACCGGGCAGAACTTGGGGACAAGGCCGAGGTTTCCGTAGGAATAGAAGAGCAGGGGACGGATGTAGGCCGACTCGAGCTTGTTCTCCTTCAGGGTGAGTTTGATAGCCCGGTTGATATCCTCTTTACTGTATGGGACGTCCATCTTGGCGACGGCCGCGGAGTAGAGGAAACGGTCGAGGTGCTGCTTGAGCCGGAAGATGGCCGGGCCTCTGGTCGTCGAGTAAGCCCTGATCCCCTCGAAGACGGAAGATCCGTAGTGAAGGGCGTGGACCATCGGATGGACATGGGCGTCCGACCAGTTGTAGAATTTTCCCTCGTGCCAGTATTTGAGGGCTTTAGGGAAGTGGGTGGTGTTGAACATGGATGACTCCTCTGGTTATGAGATGGATAAGGTTATGATGATGGGATAGGCCCTTGATGTCCGCTCGGCGAGCGGCGGGCTAAAGTCGCTATCAGTTTTGATGGCGAGCCTCTGTATTAGAGGTTACCTTAGCACATTCGGAAGGGCACAGTAAACCCCCCGCTTCAACCCCCCAATTTTCCTCTTTCCCGCCGCGCTCTCTTGACTTCCTGCGTTTGACAACGATATATTTGGGCGCATCCGGAAGGAGCTTTGTGCTCTTTTCTCCTATTTCTTTAGGGTGAACTCCCAGGCGCACCAGGTGTCTTTGGACTTCGGGTCGGGCGGGCAGGTGAGGCAGCGCGTATCGATCCGTGGGTCGATCGTCCGGGCAAACCCGCTGTATTCGACGATTCCGATCGGTTTGCACGGAAACGCAGTCAGGCCCTGCCGTTCCCTGGCCTCCTGGACGCGGCAGCTCCGCATCCGGAAGACCAGGCGGTCCGCCGTGACCTCGCTCGTTTCCTGGACGTTGATATGGGCGTAAAGCCGGAGCTTCAAGGCCTGGACGAGCGCTGGGATGCCGCCGCCTTCCGCGAGGCCGAGCCGTTTCATGATCCGTTTGGCCTCGAGCACGGTGAACTTCTCCCAGGCCTTCCCGTCGAGCTCCATGGCGGCCTCAAGTCCGAACCTGTCCTCGACGGCCCGGAACCAGAGGCTGTCGTGGGCCAGCCAGTTGACGGCCGCGTCCCGCAGCAGCTCGATGAGCTCGTCCTTAGAAAAGTCGCTAATTTCCTTGATTTCTGTCATGAGTTTTTCTCGGCTCGGCCGGATTCCCACCGCAGGCTTTTCTTCCTCTTCTGGGCCGGCTGCGGCGGCGCGTAGTAGATTGTGCCCCCATGCTTATGCCGACTGATCCTTTGCCAGCGCAACAGCGTCTCTAGGTGCGGCCGGACCTCCTTCTCTTTCCGACCCAGAGAGGAGGTGATGTCCTCGAGGGTGACGGGGCGCCTCTCGGCCATGGCGAGAATCGCTCTCCGGATGTCCGAGACGGCAGGAGAGCCCGGCCGTCTTCGGAAATCGACGACCACTTCCGCCCGGCCGCCCAAATCTTTCTTTATCTTATCGAGCGCCCTCCGGGAGAGCGGCTGAGCCCATTTTTCGGCCGGCGGCCGGACCACCGTGTTGAGTTGGACCTTGTCCGGCCGGATCCGGGCGATAGCCCTTTTTAGGGATTTGATGTCGGACGGCGAATCGTTGATCCCTTTGACCAGCATGACTTCGAGCCAGATGCGACCCTGGAACTCGCGGCGGAAAAGGGCCAGGGCCCCGATGATATCCTTTACTTGAACAGAGGGGAGGGGCCGGTTGACGCGGCGGAAAGTAGCGGCCGTAGCGGCGTCGAGGGAGGGGACGATGATGTCCGCCGCCATCAGGGCCCGCCGGACCGGTCTGCGGGTAAGTAGGGAGCTGTTGGTCAGGACGACAACCGGGATCTCGGTCATCTTCTTGATCTTCCGGATGAGGTTTCCGATCTCGGTGTGGAGTGTCGGCTCGCCCGAACCGGAGAACGTGATGTGGTCGGTCCGCTGGTTTTTGTTGATGGCCTCTTTGATTTGCCGCAGGATATCTCGGGAGGAGAAGTAACGTCCCCGGCGACCGGACTTGCGGCCCGTCCGTCCGAGCTGGCAGTAGACGCAGTCGAAGGAGCAGGTCTTGGAGGGGAGGATATCCACTCCCAGCGAGAAGCCGAGCCTCCGCGAAGGGACCGGGCCGTAGATATGAGAGGCCGCTTCCTGGTCTTTCAGCATTTATCTTTATATAGAGAGATGAATTTGCGGAGCGACCGGTCGTAGGTCCTCTCGGCCGCGGCGGGGAATAAGCAGGCGGGGAGCTCCTGGTGGCTCCAGTGGTAGGCCAGGCATTCGCAGCAGACGCCTTTGCGGCCGCACGGTTCGTAGGTGCAGTTGCAGCGCGTGAGGTTACTCTCTTGGCGGCACTTGTCCATCGGCGTCTCCTCCGGCTTTGAAACGGCGTCTCGAGGGTTAAGAATAGATTAGCGTCTCGCAAAAAACAAGTGGGTGTTCGCGTTTGTCTTCGCCTCGGGGATGGTATATACTGCTTGGGAAATCGTGATGGTGCGAATGAAAGACGATCGCCGGAAAACCTACGGAGAGAAGGAAGCCAGAGCCGGGCTGAAGGCCCGCCTGCCGCGCCTCGAGACTTTTCCCAACCAGTTCCCCGACTATGAAATCAAGATCGAGATCCCGGAGTTCACCTCCGTCTGCCCCAGGACGGGCCTGCCCGATTTCGGCCTGATCACCATCCGCTATGTCCCCAAGGATTCCTGCCTGGAGCTCAAGTCCCTGAAGGACTACATCCTGGCCTACCGGAACCTGGGCATATTCTACGAGAATGTGGTCAACCGCATCCTCGAGGATGTCGTCAAGGCCTGCTGTCCGGTCCGGGCCGTGGTTACGGGGGAGTTCAACCCAAGAGGAGGAATCAAGTCCGTTGTCGAAGCCCGCTACCCCCGTTCCGGTCAGCCCGCAGAATAACGAAAACTCCTCCCGGCTGGGCGCCACCGACCTCTTCATGCTCCTGGCCGTCCTGATCTGGGCGTTCAATTTCTCGGTTGTCAAGATCGCGCTGAAGGAGTTCACGCCGGGGAGCTTCAACGGTCCGCGGCTGACTATCGCCTCGCTTCTGCTGCTTCTTTTCCTCCGGCTCAAGGAGGGAAGCGTCGCGCCGCCCCGCGGCGACTTCCTGAGGCTCCTCGTCCTCGGGGTCGTCGGCAACACTTTCTACCAGTTCCTCTTCATCAACGGGATCCACCGGACTTCGGCTTCAACGACGTCCCTCATCTTGACCATGACCCCTATCTTGATCGCTCTGCTCAGCGCCGTTTTCATCCGGGAAAGAATCCACTGGGTCGGCTGGCTCGGGATCCTCACATCCTTTTTCGGGCTCTATTTTGTCGTGTTCGAGAATTCGGCCGGGATTTCCCTCGGAGAGAAGGTCCTGAGCGGGAACCTGATGATCCTGGTCGGAAACCTGTTCTGGGCGATCTACACAGTTTTTTCAAAGCCCCTTCTGGAGAGGATGTCAGCGCTCCGCCTGGCCACCCTGACGCTTTCCTTCGGTACGCTCTTCTATCTTCCGCTGACCGTCCGGGAGATCGCCGCACTCGACTGGGGTTCGCTGTCGGCGCGCAGCTGGGCCGCCCTCGCCTTTTCGGCCGTCTTCGCCATCGCCTTAAGTTATGTCATCTGGTACTCTTCGGTAAAACGCGTGGGAAACACCAAGACGGGAATCTACAGCAACATTACGCCCGTTCTCACCGTCTTTTTCGCCCAGCTTTTTCTCGGGGAGCGCATCGGTCTCACTAAGGTCATCGGAGCTCTTGTCATCATCCTGGGATTCTACCTCACCCGCTTCGGCTATAGATGGTTTAAAAAGTAAGATCCTCAGCGGAGGCCGATGATCTTGTGGAGTTGGACGGAGAAGCGAATATTGTCCAGGTTGGCGGCCGAAGCCTGTTTGAGCAAGCGAAGGGCCTGTTTTTGGCTCCAGCGCCGGTTGGACTCGGGCTGGAGGAGGACGGGAATTCGGCTCTGAAAGGCGGCCCGGATTCTGCGGATAACGGCCAAATCCAATTCTCTGGTCACGACGAGCTTCACTTCTTTGGCCAGCCGCTGGAACTCCGGCCGGACGAGGTATTCTTTCGGTTTTGGCGAAACGGTGATCCAGTCGGCCGCCGTCGGATAGTACCGGGTGCCGTTCGTTTCCACCTGCACCCGGCAATGGTCTCTCTTGAGAAGCCTGACCAGGAGCCGCACATCCTGCATGAACGGCTCGCCGCCCGTCAGGCAGACCCAGCGGGCGGGAAAACGCCGCCTGATCCTGTGGACGTTTTCGAGGATCCTGTCAACGGCATACTCTCTGCCGCCCTCCCAGGCGTATTTCGTGTCACAGAAGGAACACCTCCGGTCGCACCCGGCGAGGCGGACAAAGACCGTCGGCTCGCCCTGGCGCATCCCTTCGCCCTGGATGGAGGGGAATATCTCAATGATCTTCAGAGTAGGTGGCGCAGGCATCCTCGGATTCCCAGACGGTTACTTCGATGACGGGGAAGTGTTTTTTCAGCCGGTTGAAGAACTCGCGGGCGAGGTTTTCGGCCGAGGGGTTGAACGAATAGACGTCGTTCAAGAGCGTATGGTCGGGCAGGACCTCGGCCAGCTTGGCCTTGATCCGCGTGAAGTCGATCCCGATCCCGGTCCGGTCGAGCTCGGCTACCTCGACGACGACCTCGGCCTGGAAGGTATGACCGTGGACCCTCTCGCACTTCCCTTGATATTCCTTGAGGAAGTGGGCCGCCTGGAATTTGTCCCTGACCCGGAGTCGCCAGCTCATATTTTCCCTTCCTTTCTGAGTCTCGTGAGGAGGTGGTCTTTTGTCCCGGCCTCTTCCCAGGCCCGCTTCCGGAGCAGGCAGGAAGAGCAGCGGCGGCACGGGACCTCCCTCCCGCCATAGCAGGAGATGGAGAAAGAATAATCCGCGTCCAGGGAGAGCCCCAGGCGGATGATCTCCGACTTCTTCATCCGGATAAAAGGGGCGACGATCCGGATGCGGCGGCCATTTGAAGCGGCCCCCGTCCCGAGATCGATCGCTCTCTGCATGGCCCTGACGAAGGAAGCGCGTGTGTCCGGATAATTGGGGGAGTCTATGGTGTTGAACCCGCAGACGATGTCGTCCATGCCCTTGGCCTCGGCCCAGGCGGCGGCCAGAGCCAGAAAAATCCCGTTTCGAAACGGGACATAGGTTGCCGGGACGCCCGGTCCGATGTCCTCTTGGCGCACGAACCGGGGGAGAGAGACAGATAGGTCAGTTAATGCCGAACCGCCGACCTCACGGAGGTCGCACTTAAGCACCTTGTGCGCTAAGCGGAGACGGCGGGCCAGGCGGCGGGCTGGAGCCAGCTCGACCCTATGGCGCTGGCCGTAATCGAAACTCAACGCCGCGACCTCATCGTACCGGCCTTGAGCCCAGTAAAGCGCGGTCGTGGAGTCGATCCCGCCGGAGTAGAGGACAAGCGCTTTCCTGGATTGGGGCATTCTGTGTTCGATATTAATGGAGAACCCCGCTTTTTTCAAGGCGGCTCCCCGGGGCGCTTCGAACCCCGCGGTAGCAACTGCGCATACCTGATTTGAACAATGATCGGAGTAGGGGTGGCACGGCGCCAGTCCCCGCAACGCCCGCAGCCATCGGAGATGCTGTTAAAATTCTATTTGTAGAAATATTTATCTCCCCTTCCCCTCTTAAGTAAATAAGAGGGGCCCCGGAAAAGGGAAGCATCTCCGAACAGGCCTACGGGGACGCGCCGTGACAGGACCCCATATGAGATGAAGATTTGACATAGGCGGCGAAAGAGCCTAAAATTTGGCCCAGCCTCAAGAGAGATCCCGTCATCAAAGAACACCCCATGCGCTGGACTTTAAGAAAAAAAATCATTCTCGGCTACAGCGTCGCCATACTGCTCATCCTCATCGTCCTGGGCTGGGCTTTCTACAACATCATGCACCTGGGCCGGGCCAGCGAAGCGATCCTGAAAAAGAACTACAACAGTATCCTGGCGGCCGAGAACATGATCGCCTCCCTCGAACGGCAGGATCACAGCTCTCTCCTTCTGCTGCTCGGGTATCAATCCGAGGGCTGGACACAGTTCAGCCAGATGGAGGCCAAGTTCCTGCAGTGGTTCAGCCGGGCTAAAGACAACATCACCGAAAAAGGCGAGCGGGAGATCATCGAGGCGATCGACGGCGCCTATACCTTTTACCTGGAGAAATTCGCCCAGCTCAGGCTCCTCAGCGGGAGCGAGAAAGACAAGGCGGCTGTCTTCTATCACGAGACCCTGTTTCCGGCCGGCGAGGCGCTGAGAGACGCTTGCTTCAGCCTGAAGCAAGTCAACGAGACGGCGATGTTCAGGACGAGCAACAACGCCAAATCGGTGGCCCACAGGGCGGTCATCTCGATGCTGGTCGTCGGGCTGACAGCGCTAGGGCTCGGGTTTGTATTCAGCTTCATGCTGTCCAACTTCCTCACCCGGCCTCTTCGCCACCTGGTCAAGGGAGCGAAGGACATCGCCGGCGGGAACTATGACGTCGAGATCGCCGATGAATCCTCCGATGAGCTGGGACGCCTGGCCCATGAATTCAACGACATGGCCCGGAAGCTCAAGGGCTATCACGACCTGAACATCGGGAAGCTCCTGGCGGAAAAAAAGAAGAGCGAGGCGATTATCCACGGCATTGATGACGGAATCCTGGTCGTGGATGCCGATTTCCGGGTCCTCGATATCAACCCGGCCGGAGCCCGGGCCCTGGGGTTGGCCATCGAGGCCGTCAGTGGCAGGCACTTCCTGGAGGTCGTCAAGGACGAACGGCTGTTTCAGCTGATCAGGCAGTCCGCCGAATCCGGAAAGGCACCGGGCGTCGAGGAAGGACAAGACATCATCACCATTACCCAGGGCGAGACGTCGAGCCATTTCCAATATCGGATTTCCCCGATCTACTCCGAAACAAACGCCATGCTCGGGGTTGTCCTGCACCTCCGCGACATCACCCGGCTCAAGGAGCTGGACAGGCTCAAGAGCGAGTTCGTGATGACGGCTTCGCACGAGCTCCGGACGCCGCTGACCAGCATCGGGATGGGGATCGAGCTTCTCCGCGAGAGTGCGTCAGGGAAACTCAGCCCAGAGGAGCAACGACTGCTCGATGCTGCCCATGAAGAGATCCAGAGGCTGAAATCGCTGGTCAACGACCTGCTCACCCTCTCCAAGATCGAGTCGGGGAGGATCGAGATGGAGTTCGAGCGGGCATCCCTGCCGGCCCTGTTCGATAAGGTCGTCGCGGATATGCGAATCCAAGCCGAGCGCAAGTCCGTCGAGCTGAGCTGGCAGTCCTCCGAATCGCTCCCCCCGCTCAAGGCCGATGCCCATAAGATCGCCTGGGTCCTGACCAACCTCGTGGCCAACGCCCTCAACTTCACGGCGGCCGGCGGATATATCCGGCTTTCGGCCGAGCAGATCGGGGCCCTGGCCTATGTCTCCGTCAAGGACAACGGCGCCGGAATCCCCATCGAGTATCAATCCCGGATCTTCGATAAGTTCGTCCAGGTGGGAGATCAGAAGGGGGGCGCGACGAGCGGGCTCGGCCTAGCGATATGCCGGGAGATTATACGGGCCCACGGGGGCACGATTTGGGTGGATTCGGCGCCGAAGGAAGGGAGCACGTTCACCTTCACTATTCCGGTGGCGCTATGAAACAAGAGGAGGAATCCGATGGCCAGAACAAAGCCCATTCTCATCGTCGATGACGAGAAGAACATCCGTCTCACCGTTGCCAAGGCGATGGAGGCTTTCGGCGTCGATATCGGGGAAGCAGGAAGCGGCGAGGAAGCCCTGTCCCGGATCAAGGAAAAAGACTACGGTGTCATCATCCTGGACCTCAAGCTTCCGGGCGGGATGGACGGGATCGAAGTGCTCCGGCAGGTCCGGGAAACACGCCCCGATATCCATGTCATCATGATCAGCGCCTACGGGACGGTCGACTCAGCCGTCGAAGCTATGAAGCTCGGAGCCGTGGACTTCATCCAGAAGCCGTTCGCCGTGGCCGAGATCAGGGAATTGGTGGCCAAGGTCATGGACCGGGACCTGCTGGACGAGAGGAGGGCGGCCGACTACGCGACGTATATCGAACTGGCCAAGCGCAGCATCGGGCAGCGGCTTTTCGACGCCGCTGTGGAACACGTCCGCAAAGCCGTTTCTTTGGACCCGACCCGCCCGGAGGCGTTCAACCTGCTCGGTGTCTTGATGGAAGTCCGTCATCACCAGCCCGAAGCGCAAGAGCAGTACCGGGCGGCTCTGGCTCTCGATCCCACCTATGAGCCGGCCCGCAAGAACCTCAACCGGCTGGTCCATAGAAAATGGGGGGAGGGGCTGGCCCTCGGCGTTGACCCGAAGGCCAAAAAGGAGGAAGGAGCGTAGGCCCTGTTCAAGGCAACGGCCGCTGATCTTGGCGCGAATTCGGGCGCTCGCCTAAAGGACGTTGACGTCCGCCATGGATAAGCATGAAGAACCGCTCCAGCAGAGGATCCTTCACGGCATCATCGGTCCGCCGCGGAACATCAAAGATCCATCGCTCTATCACAAGCTGGCCCTGATCCCCATTCTGGCCTGGATCGGCCTCGGTGCGGACGGGCTGTCCTCGGCCTCCTACGGCCCGGAAGAAGCGTTCAAAACGCTCGGCCGGCACACCTACTTGGCCCTCTTTCTCGCCCTGGCCACCGCCCTGACCGTCTTCATCATCTCCTACGCTTACTCCCGGATCATCGAGTATTTTCCTTCGGGCGGCGGGGGGTATATCGTCGCCACTCATACACTCGGGGAAAAGTTCGGCGTCGTCTCCGGGTCGGCGCTGCTCGTCGACTACATGCTGACGATCACCGTGTCCATCGTTTCCTGTGGCGATGCCATCTTCAGCTTTTTTCCGGCTTCTTTTCAGCAGTTCAAGATCCCTTTCGACCTGGCGGCCATCCTTCTCCTCGTTGTGCTCAACCTCCGCGGTGTCAAGGAATCCGTTACCTTTCTAGCGCCTATCTTTATCGTCTTCATCGTCACCCACGCCGTGCTCATCGGCTACGGCGTTCTTTCCCACGTTCCCCAGATTGGAGCCGTTTCCAATGAGATCCAGACCGATTTCAAGGCCGGGCTTGTGAGCCTTGGCGGGACCGGGATGCTTCTCCTATTTCTGAGGGCCTTCTCTATGGGCGGCGGTACTTACACCGGCATCGAGGCCGTCTCCAACGGTCTTCAGATTCTCCGTGAGCCGCGGGTTCAAACGGGGAAGAGGACCATGGTTTATTTGTCCACTTCCCTGGCCTTCACAGCAGGCGGCATTCTGGTTTGCTATCTCTTGATCGGGGTCCAGCCGACGGCGGGGCGAACTCTAAACGCAGTCCTGGCCGATGGGGTGTTCGGTGGCTGGAAAATCGGCGGGGCGCTCGCCCTGATCACGATCTTCTCCGAAGGCGCTCTGCTGCTTGTGGGGGCGCAAACCGGATTTGTCGACGGCCCCCGTGTCATGGCCAACATGGCTGTGGATTATTGGTTTCCCCACCGATTTGCCTCGCTCTCCGACCGCTTCACGATCCAGAACGGCGTGCTGCTCATGGGAGGAGCAGCGGCGCTTCTCCTCTTCTATTCCCGCGGCCGCATTTCGACCTTGGTCGTCATGTACTCGATCAACGTCTTCCTGACGTTCTCCCTATCCGAGTTCGGGATGTCCCGGTTCTTCATCAAGCACCGCAAGACCGATCCTCTCTGGAAAAAGCATCTTCCCGTGCACCTGACCGGGCTGACGCTCTGTCTCACGATCCTGGTCATCACGACGCTGGAGAAGTTCAGCCACGGCGGT
The DNA here is from genome assembly GCA_017886205.1 of Candidatus Aminicenantota bacterium. Taxonomy (GTDB): domain Bacteria; phylum Acidobacteriota; class Aminicenantia; order Aminicenantales; family UBA8522; genus UBA8522. Next base: position 53,387 of record JAFNEO010000046.1, read on the forward strand.
TGGCTGACTTTGCTCATCACCTCCGGGGTTATCGCACTTTGCTTTCTGATAAGAAAACATTATAACAACGTGAAGAAGGGTGTGCGCGAGCTGGATGACTTGCTGACCAGCTTCCCCGTCAGCGGCCCGCCGAACACGGACCCCGTCAACCGGAAGGAGATGACCGCCATCCAGCTGGTCAACGGCTACAACGGGTTCGGCATCCATACCTTCTTGTCGATCGTCCGCAGCTTTCCCGGGCTGTATAAAAATTTCATCTTTGTCTCTGTCGCCGAGGTTGATGTGGGTTCGTTCAAGGGGTCCGAGGCGATCGAAACGCTGTCCGCCTGTTCGGCGAGAATGCTCAAAAACTACGCCGACCTGGCCCGCAAGCTGGGGTTTGCCGCGGATTATCGCTGTGACATGGGGACGGATATCGTTCAGACCGCGAGCCGGCTCTGTGAGACTGTGGCCAAGGAGTTCCCCAAATCTGCCGTCTTCGCCGGCCAGGCCGTCTTCCGGCAGCCGGGCGTCTTCCACCGGCTCCTTCACAACGAAACCGCCTTTGCTATCCAGCAGGAGCTCCGCTGGAAGGGAATTATGACCATCATCCTGCCCATCCGGATCAACATCTAGCCGGACGCTTTACTTGAGTTTTCCTTTTTGCCATACTGTAGCATTCTCTGGGGGAGCACCCCCCGGCCCGTCCCTGATAAAAGTGGTGCTTTGGAGAGCGTCTCAGGAACATTATGATGGATGAAGAAAGACATCCGGCTGCTGAAGAGAGAACCTACGACCTCATCTCCCGGGCCGAACAAGGCCTGGTGATCACGACACGGGACGACCAGAACGACTTCACCGCTTTCCTGGACGCGGCGAGAGTGGCTCGGAGGAGCGGCGGCCGCCTGCGCCTGATTGACACCGGGAGGTTCAGCCCGTTCGAGCTTGAGTGGCTGGCCGAGGCAGGAGCCGACCTCTGCACTTCGGATGAAGCGCGGCCCAACAGATTCGAGCTGGGCCTTCTTGCCAAATCTTGCGCCAGGGGAGATGCCGTCATCGCCTATTTTCACCATGGGATTCTATCGGCAGATTCGGAAGAAATTCCGACTTCGCTAGGCTTTCTGGCGGAGGCGGGTCGGGACGGGATTGACGTCCATATCTCGAGCCGGGAGAGGGCGCGAGATCTGGCTGCGCTGGCTGAGATCGCCCACGTCTGCAAGGGAGCGGGGAGCCGGCTGGTCTATTACCATCATGGCTCGCTGGACGCTGGCCTCAGAGACTTAGCCCGGTCCGGGGGCTGGATCCACATCTCCGACCTGAACCTCCCGGCCGGCGAGCAGGGAGCGCTCCTCGCAGACATCGCCGCTGAGGCCGCGGCCTCCGGATCCGGCCTCGTCATTCACTTGGAAAAGGGGCTGGCGGTCGAGACCGTGCGCGATCTTCTTGAGGCCGGAGCCTTCGTCTTCTTCAAGACCCCTCCCGCCGACTGGCGGTCGTCTTTCCGATCCCTGGAACGCCGGGCCCGGAAGCGGACGCTGGATAGACGCGCCTATTATCTTTACCTAGACTTCCTTCCGTGAAATGCACACCTTGAGTCAAATTTTTGCCGTCCTCATCTTCTTCTCGATGTTCATTGTCATCATCCTGAACAAGGTCCCCCGTTACATTCCCGCTCTGGTCGGAGGCGGATTGACCATCGTGGTCGTATTCCTTTTGATCATGAAGAGCCCTGCCGCCGTCCTCGGCGTCTTGAATGTCGGACAGATCGTCCAGCCGGCGTTCTGGATTCCAGGCCATGAGCCGCTCGAGTCGTCCGGCGTCAACTGGCAGACGATCATCTTCATCGGCGGGATGATGGTGATGGTGGAGGGGCTGGGAAAGGTGGGATTTTTCCGCTGGCTCTGTCTCTACGTCGCCAGGGTTGTCAAGTACAGGGCGGTGTCCATCCTGGTGGCGTTCATCTTGCTTTCGGGCTTCCTGGCGATGTTTATCGACAGCATCACGGTCCTGCTTTTCTTGGCAACAGTCACCATCGAGCTGGCCCGGATGCTGAAGTTCGACCCCGTGCCGGTCATCATCGCCGAAATCTTCGCCTCGAACGTCGGCGGCAGCGCCACGATGAGCGGCGACCCGCCGAACATCATCATCGGCACAGCGCTGGGTTATTCGTTCATGGATTTCCTGAAAAATACCGGCCTCATCGCCTGGGTGGGAATGATCGCGACGCTGGTCCTCTTCTATTTTCTTTTTCGGAAAGGGCTGCGCGCGTCCCAGAAGGGGACCCCGATCGACCCGAGCCTCTATCCCCGGCCGAAGGAGGCCATCGACGACCCCCGTCTGTTCAAGGTCTACATCGGGGTTTTTGTCCTGACGATCGCACTCTTAGTCACTCACGCCCAGACCGGAATCTCGGTGGCGTCGATCGGCTGCATCGCCGCCGCCCTGACCCTGGCGTTTGGGTACAAGAACGCCGCTCACACCATGGCGAGGGTGGACTGGCGGACGCTGCTCTTCTTTTTCGGACTGTTCGTCTGCGTTGGCGGGCTGGAGCATACAGGAGCCCTCAAGGCCCTGGCGGATTTCATCGGCCGCGTCTCCGGCGGGAGCTTTGCCATCGTCATGACCATCATCCTTTGGGTGTCCGCCTTCTCCTCGGCTATCGTCGACAACATCCCCTTCGCCGCCACGATGATCCCGGTAATCCGCAGCCTGGCCGCAGCGGGAATGCCGCTTCCGCCCCTCGCCTGGGCCCTGGCCCTGGGCACGGACATCGGGGGCAACGGGACTCCCATAGGTGCCTCGGCCAACGTGGTGGGGACAGCCATCGCCGAGAAGGAAGGCTATCCCGTCTCCTGGGGGCGGTTCTGCAAGTACGCGCTGCCCGTCATGATTCTGGTCGTCGGCATCTGTTGGATTCTGCTGGTGATCAAGTTCACCTGATAGGGGGAGTGCATGCTAGATAAGATTCTGATTCCGCTGGACGGGGCAAAGCTGGGTGAAGCCGCGCTCGACCAGGGCCGGGAGTTGGCCCTGGCCTTCGGTTCAGAGCTTCACCTTCTGGGCGTTTGTGGCGGACCGGAAGAGAAGTACTGCGGGTTGATGCGAGGGTACCTGGATAAAAAGGCTGAGGATGTCCGCCGTGATTTCTTGGGGAAGGACTTGAGCCTCAAGGTGGTTGTCCTCTCCGGCGAGGCGGCAGGCCAGGTCATCGACTACGCCCGACGAGAGCGAATGGACCTGCTGGTCATAGTCTCCCACGGACACAGCGGGATCATGCCCTGGACGATGGGGGGCACGGCCAACAAGATCATCCATGAGGCGCCAGTCCCCGTTCTTCTGTTGCGCGCGGCGGCGGCCAAAAAAAGGCGCCCCGGGAGCATCTTCGCCAAACTGCTCCTCCCGTTGGACGGGTCGGCGGCCGGAGAGACCGCGCTGCCGTACGTACTGGAGATCGCGGCCAAGCTGAAATCCAAGGTGACGCTTCTTTCCGTCATCGAATCCGGCCAGCGCGTTCACACGATCGGAGGGCTGGACTTTATCCGCTTCCCCGAGCAGCAGGTCCAGAAGATGAGACAGGACCTGTCCGCTTACCTCGACGGCGCGGTTAAGAAATTCCGCGACCGGGGAGTTGAAGCGCGCGCCGAATTGACGACGGGCCATGCCGCCGAGGAGATCATCAAGCGCGCCAAGGCGGCCGGCGCGCGTCTGGTTGCGATGTCGTCCCACGGAAAATCCGGCCTGCGGGAGTGGGTCTTCGGAAGCGTTTCCAATAAAGTGCTGCACGCCGGCAAGGCCCATCTTCTGCTGGTCAAACCCACTCCGAACCCAGAGCCCTCCCGCACCCGCTGAGCTCTGGTCCGGCCTCTCGGCCGGCGCAATAATCTACTTGGACTCGGCCCGCTCCGCGGCGGCAATCTTGTCGCGCTCCATCAGCACCACCTGAGATGGCCTTTAAAAGGCATTCGTCAAATCGCCTCGGGCCTTCCTGTGGCATGAAAATTGCTGAGCGCACTTCGACGAGTGACCGCCACAATTTGTTGAGTCACTTTTCGATGACACGCAAAAAAAAGTATGAAAAAGTATTGACATTTGAAAAAATTGATCTATATTAAATAATGAAACTAGAAAAAATTTTGAGTCGAAGAAAAAAAGAGCACGGGCAGCAGATATAAAATGATCATGTTGCTGGGAACATTCATCAACCTCAGTCGAAGCCGAGCGACTTAGCTATGCGCATCGCTTTTCTCTATAGCTCCAAGAACGGCATGGCTTCATCGCTCCAGTCAAGGCGATACGAAGAGACCCGCGAGGAAGACGACCCTCCACTCGATCTTCTCGCCGAGTGCGACTCAGACGAGACCATCGAGGCGATCGGCAGGGCGCTCGGCGAGAGACACGAAATTATCCCGATCGAAGCCGACGATGAAGCCTATATTCATCTCAAAGAGCTCCGGCCCGACCTCGTCTTCAACATCGCCGAGGGCCTGGTCGGTCCGAACCGCGAATCCCACATCCCGTCGATCTGCGAGATGCTCGGGATTCCCTACACCGGCTCCGACCCGCTGACCTTGGGCATCTGTCTGGACAAGTCGAGGGCCAAGGAGATCCTTGCCTATCACAAAATCCCCACGCCCCCGTTCTGGGTCGTGGAGAACGGTTCCGGGATCAGCCTCATGGTCAAGCTTCCGGCGATCGTAAAGCCGCTCCACGAAGGCTCGAGCAAGGGGATCAAGGACAATGCGGTCGTGAGGAGCCGTCCGGAGCTCAAGGCCCGGGTGCGCGAGATCCAATCTCTCTACAAAGAGCCGGTCATCATCGAGCACTTCCTGACCGGGCGCGAGTTCACGGTCGGCGTGCTGGGCAACCCGCCGAACCTCGAGATCCTGCCCATCGTCGAGATCGACCATTCCCAGCTTCCGCCGGGCGCGAACCCGGTTTATTCCTACGAAGCCAAATGGGTCTGGGACCAGCCGGACAAGCCGCTGGAAATATTCCGCTGTCCGGCTGAGATCGGGCCCGATTTGAAAAACCGGATCGAGGACATCATCCGGAAGACCGTCGAGGTCTTGCGGATCCGGGACTGGTCCCGGATCGACATCCGCCTGGATGAGCGGGGCGAGCCGAACATCCTGGAGGTCAACCCCCTGCCCGGGGTCCTGCCCAAGCCGGAGGACAATTCCTGCCTTCCCAAGGCCGCCCGCACGGCGGGCTATTCTTATTCGGCGCTGCTTCATCGCGTTATCGACGAAGCGGCGACCAGGTATGGATTGAATCATGGAAAGAGAAAACATCACCGTGGGGATCGCCTACACGTCTTACGATCCCGTCAGCAACCGGTCGAACGAGCGCTTATCTGAAGCTACCGTGGCGGACGTCGCCGAGTCCGTCTTCACCGCCCTCACCGACATCGGCTACACGGCCGCCATTACTCCCCTCCACGAAAGCCTGCTGAGCTTCGTCCGCCGCATCAGGGAGCTCAAGGTCGATGTCCTGGTCAACCTCTGTGAAGAATTCCTCGGCCGCCCCCAGCTTGAGGCCAATGTGGCCGCCGGGTTCGAGGCCATCGGCATCCCCTTTACCGGAAACACGTCCAAAGCCCTGTCCATCTGCCAGGACAAGTTCAAGGCGAAGGCCATCCTCAACGCCTTCGGCTTGCCGACGGCCAAAGGGCGCCTGGTGACCTCGGCCGACCAGAAGATCGACATCCCCTTCCCGGCCATTGTCAAGCCCAACCAGGAGGACGCCAGCCTTGGCATCTACCAGGACTCGGTGGTCCGGGACCCGCAGGCGCTCCAGGAAAAGGTGAACAAGATCATCGACGCTTACAGACAGCCCGCGCTGGTCGAGGAGTTCATCCAGGGCCGGGAGTTCAACGTCGCCGTCCTGGTGAGCGATAAGCTCCAGGCGCTGCCCGTTTCTGAGATCGATTTTTCATCCATGCCGGAATCGGCTCCCCACATCTGCAGCTATGAAGCTAAGTGGTTCGAGGACCATGTGCTCTACGCGACGACGCCGGCCATATGTCCCGCCCCGATCGACGACACGCTGCGCGATAAACTCCACCAGTACGCGCTGGCCGCCTTCCAGGCGATGGGCTGCCGCGATTATGCCCGGGTCGATTTCCGGATGGGCTCGGACGGACGGATCGCCATTCTAGAGGTCAACCCCAACCCTGACACCAGCCTGGACGCCGGCTTTGTCCGGGCGCTCAAGGCGGCCGGAATCGGCTACGCCGAGTTCTGGAGCCGGATGATCGAGAACGCCCTCCGCCGCAAGGCAGAGCCCTGGTACAGCTCCGACGATGTGCGGATCGAGTACCCCTTCTTCTGGCACCAGGTGCTGGAGAGCGCGATGCGCAAGAAAGGGAGGAGATGGTCCGCCCAATGACGCGGGAGGACCGCCGGACCGTCCTCGACATCGTCCAGACCACCGAGATGTTCACCCCCGACGAAGTTGCCGTAGCCCGCGAGCTTATCGACATCTACCTCGACCAGCCCCAGCAGCGGGACTATTGCCTGGTCGTTGCCGAGAACGAGGACGGCCGGGTCGTCGGCTACATGTCCTACGGACCGACGCCGCTGACCGAGGGGACGTACGACCTCTACTGGATGGCCGTTGCGAAAGGAGAGCAGGGCCGCGGCTTTGGCCGGGAGTTAGTGAGCTGGCTCGAGAAGACGGTGAGAGAGGCGGCCGGCCGGATGATCCTGGTCGAGACTTCCTCCCAGCCCAAGTACGAGAAGACGCGCCGGTTCTACACCGGTTTGAATTATAAAGAGGTTTCGCGCATCCCCGATTTCTATCGGAGGGGGGATGACCGCATCACCTATGTTAAGTACCTCAACTAAAGGAGTCCACGCGACAATGGAGGAAGACTCTTGGCAACGAATTCTCAAGCGGAGTCTCAAGTCTCCGGAAGAGATAGCCCATTTCTTCGACCTCGACCCCGAAAAGGTCAAGAAAATCGCCCGGAATTTCCGGGTCCAGATAACACCCTACTACGCCGAACTGATCAAGGCTAAGGGCGACGCCCTCTACCGCCAGGTGGTGCCCGACCCGGCGGAGCTCGAAGAAGCCGATGGGGCGGCCGACCCGCTGAGCGAGGACGAAGACTCGCCGGTGCCGAGTATCGTCCACCGCTATCCGGACCGGGTGCTCTTCCTGGTCTCGCACCTGTGTGCATCGTACTGCCGGTTCTGCACCCGGAAGCGCAAGGTCGGCGACCTGAGCCAAATCCATCCTCGCCATATCGAGGACGGAATCGACTACATCCGCGCTCACTCCGAGGTCCGGGACGTCATCATCTCGGGCGGCGACCCGCTCATGCTCGGCGACCGCAGGCTCGAACACATCCTCAAGCTTCTGCGTGAGATTCCCCATGTCGAGATCCTGCGCCTGGGGACCCGCATGCCCTGCTACCTGCCGCAGCGCATCACCCCCGAGCTCGCGGCCATGCTGAAGAAGTACCATCCTCTCTACGTCAACGTCCATTTCAACCATCCCGATGAGATCACAGAAGAGTCGGCCCGGGCCCTGAGCCTTCTGGCCGACGCCGGGATCCCGCTGGGAAACCAGACCGTGCTCCTGAAGGGCGTCAACGACGACCCGGCGGTCATGAAAAAGCTGATGCAGAAACTGCTGACCGTGCGGGTCCGGCCCTACTACATCTACCAGGCGGACTGCGTCAAGGGCACGGCCCATTTCCGGACCACAGTCGAGAAGGGCATCGAGATCATGCAGGCCCTCCGCGGCTGGACTTCGGGGATGGCCGTTCCGTATTACGTCATCGACGCGCCCGGCGGCGGCGGCAAGATCCCGATCGTGCCCAACTACCTGCATTCCGTCAGCGACGAGCAGCTCGTGCTGCGGAATTACGCCGGCGAGCTCTTCGTCTATCCGCAGGTCCGGCCGAAGAAGGAGAGGCGGCAGCGGATCGTGCCCTGCGCCGCCGCGCCGCCGCAGTCCTGAGCTTGCGGCTTCCCTAGTCGACGGGGGCAAGATACTGATTCAGGCCGACCTTCCGGACAATCTCCAGCGCCTCATCGTTCGTCAGCCCCCTCCTCTGCCGCAGCGATTCCAGGATGCGAATGATCGACAGGGCGACCTCCGCAGTCTGTCCCACGGCCTCCTTCTTGTCCTTCATGAAAGCGATGGCGTCGAAGAGGACGACGTTGGCCTCGCCGTAGGCGATGGGTTCGCTCCGGCCGTTGAGTCTCACCCAGTCCGGCCGGGACAGGACGTCGTTGACGTGGGATTGGATGAGGTAAGTGGCCCGGCCGATGAGCTTGAGGTTGCTGGGGCTGACGTTGGTCATGGTGTTGCCGATGACTCGGCCCAGACGGGTCATGACGGCAGTGGAATGGGCGTTGAGCAGCATCTTCAACCCGACCTGGCGGCGGAGGCCGAAGGGGTCGTCGGCGGAGGAGATGTCGAGAGAGATGAAGGGACCAGAGGTACCGGGAAGAAGTTCAGTCATATTCGTGCCCGGCTCTCCCCCGACGATGATCAGGCCCAGGCGGGAGCCGCTCTTCAGGAAAAGGTCGGAGAACTTCCGGAAGGGCGAACCGGCCTTTTTCAGGCTCTCCGCCTCAGAGCCGACCATGATCACTACGCCCAGATCGTCCTTCTGCGGACCGCGCTTCCGGACGTTGTCCTCCGAAAAGGAAAAGTCGTACAGGAATTGCTGGTCGTCACCCGCCTTCTTCAAGCTTTCCAGGGCGGCCGTATGCAGGTACGGGTCTTCGATCTCTTCCTCGAATGGTTTGCGGTAGATCTCGGGGGCGAGCCCGCGGAAGGGCCGGCCCAGGAAGGACCGCCAGGCCTCCTTAAGCTCTGCGGCCGGAGTCCAGACCTGGATCCAGCATTTCCGTTTGGGCTCGGCCGTCGTATCGAGGGGGAAGAGGCGAAAGGTGGGGCTGCGCTCGGTGCTGTCGATGAAGACGGTGATCAACGCCCGGCCGGCCAGGTAGGTGGAGAATCGGCCCGCGCCGTAGGTGTCGGATTCGAGAGTGGTCAGCGCAGCGATGGCCGGGATGTTGCGCCTCACCTCCTCGAGAATGGAGCGAAAATCCTCGAGCCTCTGCTCGATCGTGAGGCCGCCGGCGAACCCCACCCGCGCCATCTCCTTGGGGGAGAGGGAGCGACCCAAGACCCGCGCCAGGGCTTCCTCCAGCGCGCAGCCGATGACGAAGGTTTCGATCGTGGTCGCCTGCATACGGGTCGAACCGGTGATAGCCTGGGGCCCGGTGGTGAGGTTGATCCTGGCAATGCCGGGCTCTTCGATCACCCGGCGGCTGCGGGTGAAGGGCAGCAGCCGCTCGTCGGGATTGTTGTAGATGAAGAAGAGTTTCTTCCGGGTCTCGGCCGGGTCGTAGACGCCGTTCTCCTTCCACTCATCGAGGGCCCCTAGGATGGTCCCGATGACCGAGGACGTTTCGCCGCCCTCGGTGACACAGATGACGACGTCGCCGCGACTGACTCCCCGGTCGGCGAGCTGGAGGCGGCCGATGAGCGGCAGGTCTTCGAACCCCTCGAGCGAGCTGATCAGGGCGCGGTCGGCGCCGGTCATCTCGCCGATGAGGTCGTCTTCCACCGACGGGGAAAGCCTGGACTCGAGCTTCGGCCAAACCCGTGGGTCGGCCTTGACCATCCTCCAGAAGGGCCGCCAGAAAGAGCTTTCCATCTGCTTGGCCAGGCGGCCGGTCGCTCCGCAGCCGTAGATATAGATCCGCCTCTGGTCGAGGACGGCCTGTTCGAGCGCGGCGACGAACGGCTCCACAGCTTGCCTGTCCGAGGCCAGGGCTTCCAGCCGAGCGAGGATGTCTTCGTCCACCGAGAACAGCGCCTTCAGGCCGTCGGCCACGTCCTTCTGCAGGCGCTCGCTGAGGTTCCAGGTCTTGGGATGGCGCTGCTCGGTGAGTAGGGTATGGAGCTGGAACTGGGTCTTTCTCTGGACGTAGTCGATGGATTCCGGGGAGGCCTCTAGTCCGAGCAGTCTGAGGAGACCGGCCCGCACCGTCTGGGGAGGGAGCTCCTGCGGCCGGACGGAAAGAGGAAATCCGAATCCGATAAGAAATATAAGAATAATAGGAATAGGAGGAATAAAGGGCGGCCTTCTTCTATCCATACTGATGCTTGTCATCGAGGATGTCGGCCTTGGTCCAGTCCTGAGCCCAGCGGCTGACTCGGAAGGCTTTTTTCCCGCCCCCGGCCGTCGAGCAAACGATCCGGTCGAGGCCGGCGTTGATGATCATCTTTTTGCAGATGAAACAGGGGAAGGCGTTGATCGGCTTGTCCTCGCTGTAGACGGTCCCGTAGATGTACATGTTGCCGCCGAGGAGGCTCACCCCTGCCCGGGCGGCGTTGATGATGGCGTTCTGCTCGGCGTGGACGCTGCGGCAGAGCTCGTAGCGTTCGCCGTGGGGGATGCCGAGCCGGTCGCGGAGACAGAAGCCGTGCTCGTGGCTGCTCTTTGTTTTGCGCGGCGCACCCACGTAGCCGGTCGAGATGATCTGGTCATCCCGGACGATGATAGCGCCGATGGACCGGCGGAAGCAGGTGGACCGGCGGGCCACTTCCTTGGCGATCCCGAGATAATAGTCATCTTTGGTGGTGCGTTTGGCTGTCATAAGCGCTCCTCGATCTGACGATGGAGGGCCTGGAGCGACCCGTCGTTGACGATGGTCATGTCGGCCAGGTCCAGGCAATGGCGGATCTGCTGTCCGCTTGTCCCTCCCTGCATCTCCTGCTTTTCCTTGGCCACGAATTCCTCGAGGGTCCCGGCCGACTCCGCCCGGCCCCTTTGGCGGGCCCTCTCGAATCTCAATTCCACGGGCGCCTCCACGGCGACCAGGACGAAACCCTTTTGTTGCCGCAGAAAGGCGACCTCGCGGCCGTTGCGGATGCTATCGATGACCGTCCGGGCCCTGACTTTCTTCATCACCCGGCGGGCCAGGACATCGGCTCCGTACCTGCGGCGGAGGGCGTTTCCAGTAGCGATCAGGCTGTCCCGAGTGATTTCCTCTCCCTTCCGGCGCAGCTCCTCCCGTATCTCGTCGGAGAGCGAAACATAGGCGTACCCTTTCTTCATCAGGTAGGCCGCCACCTCACCCTTGCCGGCCCCGTTGGTCCCGGTGAGGCCGACGAGACGGTAGCGGAATTCGGTACGAGTCCCGTTTTCTCTTGAGGGCGTTGGCATCTGGCCTACCCGGCGATTTCTTCGCCTGTTTTCTTCTCCCGCCTCGTCTTCCGTTCCTTGCCGAAGAAGAAGGCGATCAGGATGCCGAGGCCGTAGAGGGCCAGCATCGGGATGGCGAGGATGCTTTGGGTGACCATGTCCGGCGTCGGCGTGATCACGGCGGCGATGATGAAGACGGCCAGCACGGCGTACTTGAAGTTGCGGATCATCCAGCGGGAAGTGACGAGGCCGATCTTGGAGAGGAAGTAGATGAGCGTCGGCAGCTCGAACACCAGGGCGATGCCGAGGAGGAGCTTGAGGGAGAAGCTGAAGTAGGCATCGACGGTCAGGACCGGAGTGAAGTCCGAGCCCAGTTTCAGGAAGAACCGGCAGGCCCAGGGAAACATCACGAAATAGCCGAAGGCCGCTCCGGCCAGGAAGAAGACGGTGGTGAAGGTCACGAAGGGAACGACGTATTTTTTTTCTTTCTGGTAGAGCCCCGGGGCGATGAAATACCAGAGCTGGAGGAAGATGAAGGGCGAGGTGACGAAAAGGGCGGTGAGGAAGGCGACCTTGATATAAAGCATGAAGGGAGCCGTCAGGCTGGTGAAGGCCATCTTCATGCCTTCGGGCAGGTACTGGGTCACCGGCCGGGACAGGAGCTTGAAGACATCTTGGCTGAAGATCCAGGCGGGAATAACGGCCACGAAGATGGCGACGAAGGAGTACCAGAGTCTCTTCCGCAGGTCTTCGAGATGTTCGAGGAAGGTCATCTCGTCAGGAGATTTTTGGGCCTTCCTCATCCTTTTTTTCCTCTTTTTCCTCGGTGACCTCTTTGGTGATGTCCTGGGTGAGGTCCTTTTTCAGCTCGTCTTTGATTTCCTTGAATTCGCTCGCCTGGATCTCCTGTTCGATCTTGCCCTTGATCTCATCCGAGGCCCGGCGGAACTCCCGGACAGCCCTCCCGATCGACTTGCTCACCTCGGGCAGTTTCTTGGGGCCGAAAATGAGCAGGGCGATGGCCAGGATGATAAGCAACTCCGGGAAACCGATATTACCGAACATCTTGTCCTGCCTTGAGCGTCATCAAATATATCCCCTGGCCAGCCCTAAGTCAAGGATGGGCCGGCTTTACAATGGGGAGGGGGTTTGCTAAGATAAGACCTCTCGAAGCGTATGAAAAAGAAGGCCTTGCTCGGTTTTCTCTCCCTCCTCATTCTGGTCAGCCTGTCGGCCCGGGATGAGGACATCTGGGACCGTTCCATCGAGAAGTCCTCGACCATCCTCTCCCTGATCGAGAAGAACTACTACCGGGATGTGGAGGTCGAGAAGCTGGTCTATTCCTCCATCCGGGGAATGCTGGAGACTCTCGACCCGCACTCGTATTTCCTCGACCCCGACAACCTCTCCCGGATGCGCGAGGAATACACGGGAAAATACTACGGCCTGGGCATCCAGATCCAGAAGCACGAGGACAGCCTGGTCGTCATCGCCCCGATCGAGGGGACGCCGGCCAGCCGCCTGGGGATCCAGCCGGGCGACATTATCTCGACGATCGACGGCGAAAGCACCAAGCCCATATCAAGCTTCGAGGCGATGCAAAAGCTCCGCGGCCCCAAGGGTACCAAGGTCACCATCACCATCGTCCGGGAAGGGCTGGACAAGCCTCTCGAGCTGACCATCGAGCGCGAGGAGATCCCCCTGCACAGTGTCGCCTACGCTTTCATGATCAGCGACACGACGGGATACATCTTCGTCCGCAACTTTGCCGAGACGACGACCGAAGAGTTCGAGCAAAAGATGACCCAGCTGGCCGGCCAGGGGATGAAGGAGCTGATTCTCGACCTGCGGGGGAACACGGGCGGCCCCTTCTTCCAGTCGGTCACGCTCTCCGATGAGTTCCTGCCCAAGAACGATGTCATCGTCTCCATCAAGGGCCGCAACCGGGTCTACAACCGGGAATTCCGGGCCCAAAGGGACGGCCAGTTCGAGGAAATCCCCCTCGTCATCCTGATCAACAGGGGGAGCGCCAGCGCCTCGGAGATCGTCAGCGGCGCGGTCATGGACAACGACCGGGGCTACATCGTTGGTGAGGACTCCTGGGGAAAGGGGCTGGTCCAGACCGTCTTCCCGCTCGGGGAGAACCTGGCCGTCGCCCTGACCACCGCCAAATATTTCACTCCCAGCGGCCGTTCCATCCAGAGGGATTATGAGCACATCGAGGATTACATGCTCTACAAGCGGGCGCCCGAGGACCAGCGCGAGGTCCGCTACACCGCCAAAGGCCGGAAGGTCCTCGGCCAAGGGGGGATCGCGCCCGACTACGAAGTGACCTCGACTCTCAAGATCTTCACCCTCGAACTGATGACCAGGGGAGCGTTCTTCGGCTACGCCCGGAAGTTCGCCGCCCACGAGACCGCCCTCTCCAGGGACTTCGCTTTTCCCAACGACCAAAGGAATTCCGGCGTTTCCGGCAAGGTCCCGGTGGGCCGCGATTTTGCCGTCGGGACTCCGGTCCTCGAGGACTTTAAGGGATATCTCCGGGCCGCCAAGATCGCCTTCGACGAGCAAAGGTTTGAGGAGGCCGAGGCGGAGATCAAGAGGGAGCTGGAGCGGGAGATCGTCTCCTCCCTCTGGGGCATCGAAGAAGGCGTGAGGGCCTACCGGAAGACCGACGCCGTCGTGCTCAAGGCCCTGGAGATCATGCCCGAGGCTTCGAAATTCATCGCCGACAACAACTCTCGTTGAGAAGAACAACTTCTTCTTTGCTATTCCCGTGAGCCTGGAGCGGAGGGTAGAGGAATGAAAATCGCCGTCGCGTCCGACCATGCCGGTTTCGACCTCAAGAGCAGAATCGTGGCCTTCCTCGAGGAGAATGAGATCGCCTACCGGGATTTCGGGTCCGGGGCCGGCCAGACCGTGGACTATGTGGACTATGGGGTTATGGCCATGGACAGCGTCGTCTCGGGGGAGTGCGCCCAGGCCATCCTTTTCTGCGGCACCGGGATCGGGATGGCCGTCGTCGCCAATAAGTATAAAGGTATCCGAGCGACGCCCTGCTGGAACTCATTCACCGCCCGGGTGAGCCGCAGCCACAACGATTCCAATTGCCTCACCCTGGGGGGCCGAATCCTTTCTTCTGAGGAGGCTGTCGAGATCGTCCGGACCTGGCTGGAGACGCCTTTTGAAGGGGGCCGGCACCAGCGCCGGGTGGCCAAGATCCTTGAGGTCGAGAGAAAGAACTTCAAACCTTGAGAGGAGATAGCGAGATGTCTTTATTGACCGATAAGGTTATATCCCTGGCCGGGCGGGTCGAGCAGAATAGCCGCTGGCGTCAGGCGGAGTCGTTCAACCTGATTCCCTCGGAGACGACCCCATCCCTGCTCGTCAAGCTGTGCGAGATCTCCGACCCGGCGGGCCGGTATGCCGAGCACCGGACGATGAAGGGCGAGGAGGTCTATTTCTACCAGGGAACCGACTTCATCCGGGACGTGGAGCTCGAAACCCAGAAAGAGATGGGACAGTTCTTCGGCTGCTCGGACGTCGAGCTCCGGCCGATCAGCGGCCAGATGGCCAACGAGGTCGTCTTCAAAGGCATGGTTCGCTTCCTCAACCGGACGCGACCGGAAGGGCAGCCGACGCGGAAGATGCGCCTGGTGATGAATAACGACCTCACCAAGGGCGGCCATCTCAGCTCCCAGCCCATGGGCGCCCTGTTCAACTTCGTCTCCGAAGACCCTAAGACCGGAAAGGAGAACGTCTTGAACTTCCCGGTCTCTAAGGACAACCCGTATAAACCGGACCTTGAGAAGCTGGCCGAGCTGCTGGCCATGCGCCGGCCGGAGCTCATCATTTTCGGCAAAAGCATGTTCCTCTATCCCGAGCCGGTGGAGTTCGTCGCCCGGATCGTCAAGGAATGGCCGGAACGGCCGGTGATCATGTATGACATGGCCCATGTCCTGGGGCTCTATGGCGTCTTTCAAGATCCGCTCCGGGAGGGAGCTCACGTCGTTACCGGCAGCACACACAAGACCTTCTTCGGGCCGCAACGGGGAGTCATCGCCGGCAGCTTCCCCAAGGACAGCCCGCTCCGCAGCTTCTGGGCCGATGTCAAAAGCCGGGCCTTCCCGGGGTCGACGAGCAATCACCATCTGGGGACACTCCTCGGCCTCTTGCTGGCGTCTTACGAGATGAACGCCTTCAAGGCGGACTACCAGAAACAGGTTCGGGCGAACGCCAAGGCCTTCGCCAAGGCGTTGAAAAAACACGGCCTGCCCGTCGAGGGCGAGGATAAGGACGGTTTCACCGAGACCCACCAGATCCTAATCCGGGTGCGCAGCTATGGCCCTGCCCAGGAGATCGCCCGGCGCCTGGAGAGAAACAACATCGTCACCAACTATCAGGCGCTGCCTGACGACGAGACGTTTCTCGACTCGAGCGGCATCCGGCTGGGAGTCCAGGAGATGACCCGGTTCGGCATGGTGGAGAAGGATTTCGATGCTCTGGCCGGGTACATGGCCGAGGTAGTCATCCGCAATAAGACGGTTCGAGACGAGGTCCGGAAGCTGCGCCAGGGCTATCTCGAGATGAAGTTCTGCCTGCCGGCGAAGGAGGCGGTGCCGCTGGCGGCCCGGATCCTGAGGAGCATTTTTCCGCGGCCGGGGCTCATCGAAAGCCTGGCTGAGGAACTGATAAAAGGAACCTGACGATGAAGATCCTAGTTATCGGATCGGGCGGGAGAGAACATGCTCTGGCCTGGAAGATCTCCCAGAGTCCGCTGCTGGAAAAGCTCTACTGTGCCCCCGGAAACCCGGGGACGATGAGCGTTGCCGAGAACGTCCCCATACCGGACACGGACATCCAGAGGCTGGCGGACTTCGCGGTCGAGCAACGGATCAACCTCACCGTGGTCGGACCGGAAATCCCGCTCACCCTTGGCATCGTCGACGAATTCGAGCTGCGAGGGCTGCGCATCTTCGGACCCAGCCGAAAGGCCGCCGAGCTCGAGGGAAGTAAGGTTTTCGCCAAGCAATTCATGGCGAGGCACCGGATCCCCACAGCTCGCTTCAAGGTGGCCGAGACGCCGACCCAGGCCCTGCGCATCCTGAAGTCCGGAGAGTTCTTCTTCCCCCTCGTAGTCAAGGCCGACGGGCTGGCGGCCGGCAAGGGCGCCATCGTCTGTCCCAGCCTGCGGAAGGCGGAGGAAGCGGTGGAGATGATCATGGTCGAGCGACAGTTCGGAGACGCCGGGAAAAAAACTCTGATCGAAGAGTTCCTCAAAGGCAAGGAGGTCTCATTCATCGTCATATCGGACGGCGCCAAGGTGCAGCCGCTGGTGACGACCATGGACCACAAGGCCGCCTTTGACGGGGACCGCGGGCCGAACACGGGCGGCATGGGCGCCATCTCGCCATCCCCGTTCATCACGCCCGAGCTCTTCTCTGAGGTCATCAACACTATCGTTTTCCCGACCATCAACCGGCTGCACGAGGAAGGTCGGAAGTTCAAGGGCGTTCTATACGTAGGGCTGATGCTTTCCGAAGAGGGGCCGAGGGTGCTGGAGTACAACTGCCGGTTCGGCGACCCGGAGACCCAGGTCCAGGTGGTCCGGATGGAGTCCGACCTGGTTGAGGTATTGCTCAGCGCCATCTCCGAAAATGTCCTGAAGTCGGAGCTGCGATGGAACGCCAAGGCCTCGGGCTGTGTGGTCCTGGCCTCGGGCGGGTACCCGCTCTCCTACGAGAAGGGAAAACCGATCAGCGGGCTTAAGCAGGTGTCGGCCATCCCCGGGATCCAGGTCTTCCATGCCGGGACGAAATACGATAGTGGCGAGTATCTTACCAATGGCGGGCGCGTCCTCAACGTCTGCGCTTCCGAGAAGACCCTGGCCGAAACCATGGAGAAGATCTACAGCGCCGTCTCGGCCATCTCTTTCGAGGGGATGCATTACCGGCGGGACATCGGAGCTTCGCGCTAGGAGGAGGACATGGACGTTGTCATTTTCATCGGCAGTGAATCGGACCATGAATTGGTCAAAGACGCCCTCCAGATCCTCGAGGACTTCGGAGTCTCCCACCGTCTCGAGGTGACTTCGGCCCACCGCTCGCCCGAACGGACGAGGGCGCTCATCGCCGAGAGCGAGAAGAAGGGAGCGAAGGTCTTCATCGCGGTCGCCGGCAAGGCCGCCCATCTGGCCGGGTTCATAGCCGGGAAGACAGCGGCGCCGGTCATCGGCGTCCCCGTCGAGAGCGCCGGCCTAGGCGGGCTGGACGCGCTGCTTTCGACCGTCCAGATGCCCAAGGGAGTACCCGTGGCGACCATGGGGTTGGGCAAGGCCGGAGCGTCCAACGCGGCCATCCTGGCCGTCCAGATCCTGAGCCTGAAAAATCCCCGCTTGAAGAAGAAGCTGGAGGAGCACAAGAAGGCGATGGCCGCCCAAGTGGAGAGCGCTTCGAAGAAGATCCGGAAGCTCTGATGCCCTCCTTCTCCATCCAGAACTTCGGCTGCCGGGTGAACCAGGCCGAGGCCTTTTCCTGGGCCGAGGAGTTCGAGCTCGACGGGATGCGCCTGGAGGAGGACCCGACCCGGGCCGACTTGGTGGTCGTCAACACGTGCACTTTAACGGCCGGGGCGGACCGGGACGTTCGCAAGTTCATCCGCAGGATCTCCCGTCTCAACTCGGGCGCAAAGCTAATCATCGCCGGATGCTCGATCGACGGCGGCACTCTTCGGAGCGAAGACCTGACGCCGGAAATGCTGCTGCTACCGAACGCCGCTAAAACGCAGCTTCCGGCCCGGGTCCTCTCCCCGCTGAAAACCCGAGCGGCTCCGGTGGCGAAGCCCCTGCGCTCCCGCGCCCTGCTCAAAGTCCAGGACGGCTGTGACCTGCGCTGCACCTATTGTATCGTCCCCTCGGTGCGCGGGCCGAGCCGGAGCTTCGGTCGAGAAGAAATCCTGGCCCGAGCGCGCCGGCTCATCGCCCAGGGCTTTAGGGAGATCGTCCTCTGCGGCATCCATCTCTCCTCCTATGGCCTCGACCGGGACCCCAAGGACTCATTGGCTGGGCTGCTCGGAGACTTGGCGGAAGTCGAGGGATTAGGAAGGCTCAGGCTGAGCTCGCTCGACCCCCGGTACCTGGATGACGGACTCGGCGGCCTGATCACGGGGAGCCCCAGGGTCTGTCCCCATTTTCATCTTTCACTCCAGCACGCTTCCGACCGCATCCTCAAGCGCATGGGGAGGAGATCGAACGCCGCCGGCTACAGCCGGATCTTGGAGCGGTTGCGGGAGAGGTCGCCTGAGGCCGCGTTGGGGGCCGACATCATCGTCGGGTTTCCCGGTGAAGAAGAGAAAGATTTCGAGCGGCTGCGCGGTTTTGTGGCCCAATCGCCCCTCGACTATCTTCATGTCTTCACCTATTCTCCGCGGCCGGGGACGCGGGCAGCGTCGTGGCCGCAGGTGGAGGACACGGAGAAGCGCCGGCGGTCGGCCCTACTGAGGATGGTCGCCGAAGACAAGCGCCGCGCCTTCAGGGAGAGGTTCATGGGGCGGGAGCTAATGGGGATCATCATCAGGAAGGGCGCCCAGGGCGTGGAGGTCCTGACCATCAACTATATCGATGTCCTCGTTCCGTCGTGTTCCGGCCGGCCCGGAGACGAAGTCAAAGTGAGGATCACGCGAGTGGAGTCGAAGCTGACGTACGGAGAAGAGGCCGTCTGAAGAGAAGAACCAACCGATGGCCAGGATCAAGCGTCTGCCGTTCGAAGTCTCCCAGAAGATTGCCGCAGGCGAGGTCATCGAGAGGCCTTTTTCCGTAGTCAAGGAACTGGTCGAGAATTCGCTCGACGCCGGCGCTTCGGAGATCCGGGTGGAGCTTCTGGCCGGCGGCAAGAGGCTCATCCGGGTCCAGGACGACGGAGCCGGCATGAGCCGCGAGGATGCGGAACTGTGTTTTGAACGGCACGCCACGAGCAAGCTTTCCAGCGAGGAAGACCTGGAGAAGATCTCGACGCTGGGCTTCCGCGGCGAGGCCCTGGCCTCTATCTCCGTCGTCTCTGAGATAGTCCTCAAGACATCGGACGGACAGGGAGAGCAGGGGAGCCGAATCGAGCGGAAGGCGGGCGAAGCCGTTGCCATAACGGATGTCGCCTTCCCCCGCGGGACGAGCATCGAGGTCAAGGACATTTTCTATAACCTGCCGGCCCGGCGGAAGTTCCTCCGCTCCGAACAATCCGAGCTGGGCCATATCGTCCGCTATCTGAGCGGAGTAGCTTTGGCCTATCCCGACGTCCGCTTCTCTCTCCTCCATGGCCGGCGCGAGATCATGAACTGCCCCGGGGTGGGGAGCCATAGGGAGCGGCTCTTCCAGATCTATGGAAAAGACGTCCTGGACCGTCTCCTGGAAATCGATTTCCGGGAGGGCAGGGGGTGGGTTTTCGGCTATTCCTCCCGGCCGCCCGGCGGCCGTCCGGACAGGGCCCACCAGTTATTTTTTGTCAACAAGCGTCTGGTCAAGGACCGTGTCCTCCAGGCCGCCTTGAACCAAGCCTATCGGGGTTTCCTGGAGAAAGACCGGTTCCCGGAGGCCTTCATCTTTCTGACCCTGCCCTACGATGAGGTAGACGTCAATGTCCACCCGACCAAAGCCGAGGTCCGGTTCCACGAATCTCAGTTCGCATTTCACCTCCTCCTCGGAAGTATCGAGACGGCCCTGCTCAAAGCGCGGGGTGTCAAGGAGATCTATCCGAAGGCGGGAGAAGCCGGTGCGACGATGGGTGTGGGGGAGACGACGGCGAGGCCCTTGACCCGCGCCGCCCGGTTGGAGGCCCCTGAACAGATGGCTCTCCCCAAGTCCGGCCCGGCGGAGGAAGAGAAGGGCCGGCCCCGAGTCCTGGGGCAGTATCTCGACATGTATATTGTTGCCGCGGGGGAGGAGGGTCTTCTGGTCATCGACCAACATAACGCCCATGAACGGGTCCTGTTTGAGAGATACAAGGAGATCGATGTCCAGAAGAAATGGCCCCGGAAAACGCCGCTGATTCCGGTCCTCGTTGACCTCTCGCCCCCCCAGGTCGTGAGCCTCGAAAAAAACCAACCGCTCCTGGAGGAGGCCGGTTTCCGGGCCGAGGCAATGGGCGGGAGGACCTATGCACTGAACGGCTTTCCCGATATCTTCGAGGCCGAAGAAGCCAGGGACGTCCTCCTCCAGCTTCTCGATGAAATCGGGGAGGAGGAGTCGGACCGGAGGCGGGAAAAGATACTCGCCACCTTGGCCTGCAAGACCGCGGTCAAAGCCCATGAGCCGCTGGCGCTGGACAAGATGGACTACCTGGTGGAGGAACTCTTCCGCACCTCGAACCCGGCGCTGTGTCCCCACGGCCGGCCGATCATCGTCAAGATCGAGAAGGCCGAGATCGAAAAAGGGTTGAAGCGCAATCCCTGAGCAGGTGCGGGATCACCCTTCTCCTTGACGGCGCCTATCTGTGCGCTTCGATAATCCGTTCGACGGCTTGAATCTCCCGTCGCACCCGGTCGGACCATTGGGTAGAGCGGAGGTCGTCCGCTCGATTCAGGACGGCGAGGGCTTCCTGGGTATGGCCGAACTGGCGGAGGACGACTCCGTATTCGAGGAGGGAGCGGACGTCGGCCGGGGATTTCTCGGACCGGGCTTTGAAGATCCGGAGCAGCGGTTTCTCGAGCAGCACGGGGTCCGGCCGGCCGCCGACCACCTCCATGTAGAGAGAGGCAGCGGCTTCCTCTTCTCCGGCCAACCCCTTGGCAGCGGTCAGGTAGATTTGGGCGGGGCGGTATTCGGGCAGACGGTCGGCGACCTGGGCGAAGTGGAC
This sequence comes from Candidatus Aminicenantota bacterium, assembly GCA_017886205.1. Taxonomy (GTDB): domain Bacteria; phylum Acidobacteriota; class Aminicenantia; order Aminicenantales; family UBA8522; genus UBA8522. Next base: position 74,384 of record JAFNEO010000046.1, read on the forward strand.
AGCCGCCTGTCCGGGTTCTCCGGCCAGGAGATAGGCCTTGCCAAGATAGAGATGTGCGCTGATGTCATCCAGGTAGCCAAAGAGCATCCGGGAATACCCGGCATCTCCTGTCAGCGCCTTTAGCGCGGCCAGGATGGAAGGGTCGCCGGGAGATGATCGCAATGCCTCGAGGAGAAAGCGGTGGGCGGCTTCCCGGTCGCCGCGCTGGAGGGAGGCTTGCCCCAAATAGTATTGAGGTGCGGAGGGCTGGTAATAGTCCCGTTTGAACCTTCGGCCTCGCTCGAGAAGCTCCTCCCAGACCGGCTCCGCCTTTTCGGGCTTTTCGTCTTCGAGCAGGAGAAACGCCTGGTCGAACGTCTCTGATGAAGTCGCGGGTTTGAGATGTGCTAGCGCCTCTCCGATAAAACCCGCCGGCTCGAAAACGAGGTCCGAGGGCCGCACGGAATCCAGGAGCCAGGGCGCCGCGGCCAGGGCCAGGGCCGCCCGGATTTCCGCTTCCGGGTAGTCCATCGCCTTCCGCTGGCGATAGGCCTCGCTCAAATGATCGCCCGAGGTTCTGACTCCCTGCCACAGATGGTCTTCCTCTCTCATCAAGCTCGTCGGGATAACGAGCGCCGCGGATAGCGGAATCACCGCGGCCAGAAGCAGCCAGCGCCATTTCCGCGAGGCCATGAAATCCAGGGTGGCGCAGGCGAAGAAGAAAAGCGCCGGGAGGAGGGCGAGCCTCTGACGAGCGGAGACGTAAAAGACCAGCATCACCCCGGCCTGGCCGGCAAAAAGAGCATAGAACAAAAGGCTCTGCCTCCAACGCGGAGCCTGGGTGATCAACCCGAGCAAAGCTAAGGCCGAGACGATCCCCCAGGGAATGGTGGGAGTAACCGAGCGGCTCAGCCTCCTCTGGTTCCAGTAGGCATTGTAGAGGTCGTGCCAGTCATAGGAATGGAACATGTGGAACAGCTTGTGGGCGAGGACTTGCCAATATCGGTGGGGATGGTCGCGGATGAAACGGGCCGCCTTTCCCAACCAATAGCCGTTCACCTCGGAGACGGTCAGGTTCTTTCCGGTGCTCAGCCGGGCCAGCCGGCGATAGAGCTCGTGCTGGACGTCGGGCGTCTGGTTGTATTGCCTGGCCAAGTCGTAGACGAGATAAGGATACACGGACGTCGTTCCCCACGAGAGGGGGTTGTTGCCCTCATAGAAGACGGTCCCCGGGTTCATCGTCAGGAGCGTCGCCCGCCCGGTCACCCGCTCATTGCGGGCGAGGAGAAGGAATAGAGACAGCAGCACGGGCAATGAAAAACAGAGTGCGGAAACGAGGCGCTTTGTCCGGACGCGGGACGGATTGATCAGAAAGTAGACTGGGACAAACAGGAGAACGGGAAGAACGTTGGGCCGCGTGAGGAAGGCGAGGCCGGCGAGGCCGCCGCTCAGCAGATGGCTGGGCCAATCGTCCCGGAGCGCGAGATAGAGAAACCCGAGCAGGAGAAAAAGTGCCAGGGCCTCAGGTTCGTAGGCTTGGGTCAAGACAATGAGGGTGGGGTTGAGGATGAGGGCGGCCGCCCCGATGACGGCGACGGGAAGACGGACGAATTTTTTAAGGATGAGGAAGAGAAGCGGTGCGGACAGCGAGGCCCACACGACCTGGGCCAGCTTCAGGAACAGGTCGGGTTGTTTCAGGGACTTTTGGACAAGGATGTGAAAGAAAAGAAAGAGCGGGCTGAAATCAGAGATTCTCTCTGCAGGCAGCGCACCTTCGATCGCCTGACGGGCAGCCAGCACGTACTTGTGGAATTGATATGGGCTGAAGAAGGAGAAGATAAAAAAACCATAGAGGCAAAAAGCCAGGACGAAAACGAGGAGCGACAGTTTTTTGGCCGGTCCGGCTCTCTCGTCCATATGATCTGGCGCGCCTGGAGAGACTCGAACTCCCGACCCGCTGCTTAGAAGGCAGCTGCTCTGTCCACCTGAGCTACAGGCGCGTCTTTAAACTGCCTGCCGTGAAGGAGAATCGGGGAGATCGGATTTGAACCGACGACCTCCTGCTCCCAAGGCAGGCGCGCTAACCAGGCTGCGCCACTCCCCGCTCGCCTATTTCGCGCTATTTTTTCCTTCTCCGCGTGTCGAAATGGGGTGAATCTCGGGCTTTAAGCCTGACCATCTTAACAAAATGATCCGGGCTTGTCAATTTGATCCCGGAGAAGGGGAGTCGCTCTGGGCTAGCGCTCTCACCCCCGACGATGAGAATCCGAGGATGAAATTCACCTTCCAAATCCTCTCGGGGGGTGATTGACCCTCCAGGGGGGGACCTGCCATCATATGGGCCGTTCGATATAAGGAGCTTTCCCGTGAGAATTCTGGCCTCGGCGGAGAGAAGATTCGGCCGGGAAAATCGTCTGAGTTACTGAAAATGTCAACGTTGACACAAATTGCCCGGCGTTCATTGACAAATTTTGCCAAATCGACTATTTTGGAGGGCCTTTTTTCCCATGGGCTCTAATCTCGGCGAACTCCTGCTCCGTGAGAAGGTCTTAACGCCTGACCAGCTCAAGTCTGCACTCGAAGTCCAGAAGGGAAAAAACGTCCCCCTGCAGACAGCCATCGTCTCCCTCGGGCTGGTCTCGGAAGAAGAGATGGCCCAGGCCCTTAGCCGGCAGCTCGGCTACCCCTACATCGACCTCGACCAGTTCGAGGTCTACCCGGACGTCGTCACCCTCATCCCCATCGAGATCGTCAAGAAGTACATGATCATGCCCATCCACCGCATCCGCTCCTTCCTGACCCTGGCTATGGTCGACCCCACGGACCTGGAGGTGATCGAGGACATCCGCTTTCGCACGGGGCTGAGCATCCAGCCGGTCATCGGCTCCGAGTCCGGCATCCTGAACGCCATCAACAAGTACTACGGCTCTTCGAGCGCCCTGAGGGTCAAGAAGATAATCGAGGATATCGCTCTGGCGGATGACACCCGGGTCAATATCATCGAGGAAGAGAAGGACGATTATAACGTCCAGGAGCTGGTCCAGGCGACCGAAGAGGCACCCATCATCAAGCTGGTCAACGAGATCTTCGTCGATGCCATCAAGAAGGGCGCGAGCGACGTCCATTTCGAGCCCTACGAGCAGACCTTCCGCGTCCGCTTCCGGATGGACGGCCTCCTCCACGAGCAGATGAACCTGCCCCTCAAGTTCAAGGCCCCGGTTATCTCCCGCGTCAAAATTCTTTCTAATATGGACATCGCCGAGAAGCGGCTGCCCCAGGACGGCCGGATCAAGATGAAGATCAAGCTCGAGAACGGGGGCCGCAAGGAAGTGGACATGCGCATCTCGGCCCTGCCGACGATCTTCGGCGAGAAGGTCGTCGCCCGGATCCTCGACCGCCAGATGCTCAAACTCGATATGACCGAGCTTGGGTTCGAGGAGGAGTCGCTGGACAAGTTCCAGCAGGCCATCCAGCGGCCGTGGGGGATTATCCTGGTCACGGGACCGACGGGAAGCGGAAAGACCAACACACTGTATTCGGCCGTGTCCACCCTGAACACCCTGGAGAAGAATATCATGACGGCCGAGGACCCGGTCGAGTACAACATCTCCGGGCTGAACCAGGTCCACATCAAGGACGAGATCGGGCTGGACTTCCCGCGCGTCCTGCGGTCGTTCCTGCGCCAGGACCCGGACATCATGCTGATCGGAGAGATGCGCGACCTCGAGACGGTGGACATCGCCATCAAGGCCGCCCTGACCGGTCACCTGGTCTTTTCCACGGTCCATACCAACGACGCGGCCAGCACCGTCATCCGCCTGGTCAACATGAACGTCGAACCGTTCCTGATCGCCGATTCGGTGATCCTGATCGCGGCCCAGCGGCTGGTCCGCCGGCTCTGCCAGAAGTGCAAGGTCCCCCACAAGCTTCCGGAAAAGGCGCTCATCGATATCGGGTATTTACCCGAGGAAGTGAAATCGGTCCAGGCGTGGAAGGCAGGGGGCTGCGATTACTGCAACAATACCGGCTACAAGGGCCGGATCGCCCTCTACGAGGTCATGCCCATCGATGACGAGATGCGGGAACAGATCCTGTTGCGGGCCCAGTCGCGCGAGATCAAGAAGAAAGCGACGGAGAAGGGCATGATCACGCTCCGGCGGAGCGGCCTGATCAAGATCAAGAACGGAGTCACCTCGATCGAAGAGGTGCTCCGCGAGAGCGTAAAAGACTAATCGGGACGGATAAGGAGATCGAATAATGGCTAAAACCATCCAGGAGCTCCTGGAGATCGCGGTCAAGGAGGACGCCAGCGATCTGCACATCACAACCTACATCCCGCCGCGGATCCGCGTCAACGGCGTCTTGAGGTCGGTCGACCAGCCGGCGATGACGCCGTCGGAGACCAAGCAGCTCATCTACAGCGTGCTCAACGACCGCCAGAAGAGACAGTTCGAAGAGAAACTCGAGCTCGACTTTTCCTTCGGGCTCAAGGACTTGGGCCGCTTCCGCGCCAACGTTTTCATGCAGAAGGGCGCCGTGGCCGGGGCCTTCCGGCGGTTCCTGCCGACGATGTGGAGCTTCGCTCAGCTCGGCATCCCCCAGCGCATCGCCCAGCTCTGCTACCTGCCGCGCGGGCTGGTCCTTGTGACCGGGCCGACCGGCTGCGGCAAGTCGACCTCCATCGCCTGCATGATCGATCACATCAACGTCGAGCGGGGCGTCCATATCGTCACCATCGAAGACCCGATCGAGTACTATTTCGTGCCCAGGAAGTCGATCATCAACCAGCGGGAGCTGTATGTCGACACGCTGTCCTACGCCAATGCCCTGAGGTCGGTCCTGCGGGAAGACCCGGATGTCGTCTTCGTCGGCGAGATGCGGGACTACGAGACGGTGGAGGCCTGCCTGCGCGTGGCCGAGACGGGCCATCTCACTTTCTCGACACTGCATACCAATTCGGCCGCCGAGTCCATCTCCCGGATCATCGATATCTTCCCCTCCCAGTACCAGTCCCAGATCCGGATCATGCTCTCCATGTCTCTCGAGGCAGTGCTGACTCAGTCCCTGCTGCCTCGGGCCGACGGAAAAGGCCGGGTGCTGGCCATGGAGATCCTCATCCCCAACACGGCCATCCGCAACCTGATCCGGGAGAACAAAATCCATCAAATCTATTCATCCATGCAGATGGGCCAGGAGAAGTTCGGCATGCTGACCTTCAACCAGTCCCTGGCCAGCCTGTATTTCAAGAAATCGATCACGCTGGAGACGGCGATGGGCGTGACCTCTTTCCCGGAGGAGCTGACGGAAATCATCCAGAGAAAAGAAGGTCTCAAAACGAACTCCGTCAACGCCTCCCAGGGCAATCATCGAAGATAAGGGGTGGCACATGGCAACCTATGTTTGGAAAGGCAAGAATCGTTACGGAGACACGGTCGGAGGGGAGCGCGTGGCGAGCTCCGTCGAGGAAGTGAACCGGATCCTGCAGAAAGAGCAGATCCAGGTCATGAACGTCACTCATAAAAGGGCGGGCCTCTCCATCCCGTTCTTCAAGCGGGAGAAGGTCAAGCTCAAGGAACTGGCCGTCTACAGCCGGCAGCTTTCGGTTTTGATCGACGCCGAGCTGCCCCTCATCCAGAGTCTCAACATCCTCTCAATGGGGACCAAGAACAAATATTTTAAACGGGTCATCAACACCGTCCGGGAGGACGTCGAGGCCGGTTCGACGCTCAACCAGGCAAAGCGGAAGTTCCCCAAGGCTTTCGATGACCTCTACTGCAACCTGATCGCTTCGGGCGAGCAGAGCGGTTCGCTGGACATCATGCTGCGCCGGCTGGCCGAATACATTGAAAAGACCGTCAAGCTGAGGTCCAAGGTCCGCCAGGCCATGATCTATCCCGTGGCCATCGTCGTCTTCGCGGTCCTGGTGGCCATTTTCCTGCTCTGGAAGGTCATTCCCGTGTTTGCGTCCATCTTCACGGAACTGGGAGTGCAATTGCCCGCCCTGACGGCGTTCATCGTCGCCCTCAGCCGCTTCGTCTCCAAGTACATCCTGTTTATCTTTGTCGGGATCATCGGCCTTGTCATCGCGTTCCGCTATTTCCGGAGGACCTCCCAAGGGCGGTGGATGACCGACCGTTGGATCTTGAAGATCCCCCTGTTCGGGGAGCTCCTTCGAAAGGTCGCCATCTCCCGGATCACGCGAACCCTGAGCACCCTTGTCTCCGGCGGCGTGCCGATGCTGGAGAGCCTGAAGATCACCTCGTCCACGGCGAAAAACGTGCTGCTCGAATCGGCCGTCCTGGATTCGAGGCAGAAGGTGTCCGAAGGGAGGAGCCTGACCGACGCCCTGAAAGATACGGGGCATTTTCCGTTCATGCTGACCCAGATGGTCAGCGTCGGCGAGGCGACGGGGACGCTGGACGAGATGCTGACCAAGCTGGCCGACTTCTATGATGATGAGGTCGATGCCTCAGTGGCCTCGCTCCTTTCCATCATGGAGCCGGTCCTCATGATCGCCGTCGGCGGCATGGTCGGGTCGCTGGTCATATCCATGTACCTTCCGATTTTCAGCCTGATGCAGCAGTTCTGAGGACGGATGAAAACTCAAAAGCGGCATATTTTCTGGTTCATCCTCATCCGGGCGATCGCCGTTACCTCCATCCTGGTGGCGGTTGTGATCATCCAGTCCTCGACGAGCGCTTTCATCCCGGTCGTCCCATTCTACTATCTCGTCCTCCTGGCCTACCTCCTCTCGCTCGTCTACCTCGGGTTCTATTTGTGGTGGAAGCAGTATTCGGTCCAGGCCTACGTCCAGACCGTTATCGACCTCCTTCTCATTACCGGGCTAGTCTATATCTCGGGCGGGCTGTCGGGTTCTATGTACCTGCTCTACGTTTTTTCCGTCGTGGCGGCCAGCGTCGTCCTCAACAACCGCGCCGCCTACATCACGGCCGGCCTGTCGGCCATCCTCTTCGGCCTGCTCGTGGACGGGTTGTACTTTGGGATCATCCCTTATTTCAGCCCCGATCAGTACAGGGAGCGTTCGTTGGGCCTGGTCCTTTTCACGATGTTCTTGGCCTGGAGCCTGATCTTCCTGATCGCTTTTCTGGCTAACTATCTGGCCAACAGCCTGCGCCAGGCCCGGGAGGAGCTTCGCCTGGCCCAGAAGGAACTGGAGATCAAGGAGCGGCTGGCCACAGCCGGCCGGTTTTCCGCCCAGCTCGCCCATGAGGTCCGCAACCCCCTGGCGGCCATTTCCGGCGCCGTCCAGGTGCTCCGTGGAGAGCTCAGCCTGGATGGGGAGCAGCGGAGCCTGATGGATATCGTCGTCAAGGAATCGCAGCGCGTGTCCCAGTCCATCGAGCAGTTCTTGGACCTGGCCTCGCCCGGCCAGCAGGTCTTTTCCTGGATTAACCTGCCGGGGATCCTCGAGGAAACGCTGGCGCTGCTCCGAGCCAGCGGAGAGCTCGACGGACGGCACCTCTTGGCCGGGAATTATCCCTCGGTCAAAGTGGAGTATTACGGCAACCCGAACCAGTTCAAGCAGGTTTTTTGGAATCTGTCCAAGAACGCGTTTAAAGCCATGCCCCAGGGCGGAATCCTGAGCGTCGATTTCTTCCAGGACAAAAAAAAGAGCGTCCGGGTCCGGTTTGCGGATACGGGCCGGGGCCTGACGGAGGAGGAGAGGCAGCATTTATTCGAGCCCTTCTTCTCACATTTTGAGAACGGCCATGGGCTGGGCCTGGTGGTCGTCCGCAGTATCGTCGACGACTATGACGGCCGGATCGAGGTCAGGTCGGAGCCTCGGAACGGGACGGAAATCAACTTGACCTTCCCGATGAAAGAGACGCGGCCGAGGACCGCCGTTCTGGAGATGACGCGGCAATAAAGGAGAAGGCGATACCGTTGAGCGGATAAGGACGAACGATGGAAAACATCCTGATCATCGATGACGAGAAAAGCCTTCTCGACCTCCTCAGCGTGGTCCTTAAGAAAGAGGGCTATCGGGTCAAGACCTGCCTGGCGCCGACCAAGGTCTTCGACATCCTGGAGAACGAAGAACTGGATCTCCTTATCTGCGACATCAAGCTGCCCCAGATCAGCGGGATGGAGGTCCTCAAGTATGTCCGGGAGAACAGGCCCGAGATCCCGGTGATCATGATCACCGCCTACGGGAGCCTGAAACAGGCCGTCGAGGCCCTCAAGGCCGGGGCCACCGATTATATCCTCAAACCGTTCGACGTCGAGGAGCTCAAGATCATCATCGCCAAGGAGCTCGAGAAGAGGCAGCTCAAGGAGGAAAACATCCTCCTCAAGCGGAACCTCCAAGAGAAATACTCGTTCGAAAATATGATCGGCAAGAGCAAAGCGATGCAGGAAGTCTACGCTCTGATCGAAAAATCGGCCGGGACGGACTCGACCGTCCTCATTAGCGGAGAGAGCGGGACGGGGAAGGAGATGGCCGCTCGGGCGCTCCATCTCCTCAGCCGGCGGAGGGAGAATCCGTTCGTCTCGATCAATTGCGCCGCCCTGCCTGAGAATCTCCTGGAGAGCGAGCTCTTCGGTCATGCCAGGGGGTCGTTCACCGGCGCCGTGGCCGATAAGAAGGGGATGTTCGAAGTCGCGACGCGGGGGACACTCTTCTTGGATGAGGTCGGCGAGACCTCGCCCTGGACCCAGGTGAAGCTCCTCCGGGCGCTACAGGAAAGGAAGATCCGGCGAGTGGGCGGGACGGAGGAGATCCCCGTGGATGTGCGGATCATCGCCGCGACCAACCTGGACCTCAAGCAGAGGATCGGGGAGGGAAAGTTCCGGGAAGAGCTGTATTACCGCCTGAACGTGATCGCCTTCGAGATGCCGCCGCTGCGCAAGAGGACGGAGGATATCCCCCTCCTCATCAACCATTTCATGCAGAAGTACTGCCAGCAGATGGGGAAGAAGATGAAGAGGGTCGCCCCGGAAGTGATCAACTACTTCGAGATGTACGCCTGGCCCGGCAACGTGCGAGAGCTGGAGAACGCCATCGAGCGGGTGGTGGCCATCGAAGACCGCGAGACCATCACCGGCGCCAGCCTGCCGCGGGATATCGTATTCCCTCCCAAGAAAGAGATCAGGCAGCCCCTCATCCCGCCGAACTTCAACCTGATGGACCACCTCGATGAGGTTTCCAAAAGGTACATCGGTGAGGCCCGGCTGCTCGCGGGCGGAAACCTGAGGAAGACGGCTTCCCTGCTGGGGGTCAGCTACCGGTCTCTGCGACATCTGATCGAAAAGTTCGGGCTGAAGGAAGCCGAGAGACTGGAGAGAGAAGAGGCGAGGCCGGAGTACAAGCCCCAGCTCTGATATTGCCATTTTTTGACAAAAAATGACAAAAAATGTTAATTTAAGAGTGAAATCTTCGATGACGATGCAATTAAATTATTTGTTTTCAACGAGTTATGTTTTTAGCGAGCTGGCATGATTATTGCTAAAGCTTAATTGCCCACCTAAACGGGGGTAATAATCTTCGAAGGAGGTTTTTTAATGCTTAAAAAAATGAGAGGTTTCACGCTGATCGAGCTGCTGATCGTTGTCGCCATCATCGGCATCCTGGCCGCCCTGCTCATCCCCAACGCACTCGCCGCCATCCAGAAGGCGAAGCAGAAGGGCACGATGAAGGACATCAACTCCATCGCCACGGCCATCACTGACTACATCACCGACAACGGGACGGCGCCAGCGCACAACGGAGGGCTGACTACCGGGGATACCCTCTACTCCGATCTGGGCGGGTTCTATCTGAAGGTTCTTCCCCAAAATGACCAGTGGGGCACGCCGTTTGATATCTACTGCGGTTTGGCTGCGGAAGGTGTCTATTCTGCGACCGACTGCGGAGTGGATGACTTCCTTGTCGCCTCCTATGGCCGCGACAAGACTTCGGATGCCATTAACTTTGATCATACGGACCCCAACACCGCCTATTTCCCCATTACTGGGATGTCCAGTTTCGATAACGACCTGGTCAACTGGAGCGGCAGCTGGATCCATGCTCCCAAGTCAGCCCAACTCGGTAACACTTGATGTCGCCTGACTGAGAAAGACTCACAGAGAACATCAGCAAGTCAACCTCTAAACGGGCGGCAAGGATACCCTTGCCGCCCGTTTTCATGTCGGATGAGATACCCGAAATGGCCCAAGAAGATGAGGTTTGAACGATGTTCAAGCAAAAAAAAGGCTTTACGCTGATCGAAACGCTGTGCGTAACGGCAATCATCGGAATCCTGGCGGCCCTTTTTATTCCTCAGTTCATAACGTCCATCCAGAAGGCGAAGCAGAAGGCCACGATGCAGGACATGAACGGCATCGCCAAATCGATCATCGATTACATAACCGATGTCGGCTATGCTCCCGAACAGAGTGGGGCTATGGCCGCCGGGTCCAGTTTCCTTGAAGACCTGACGCCTTTTTATATGAAAGCGATGCCCCTGATAGACCAGTGGGGGACGGCTTTTTATGTCTACTGCGGTACTGACGCCCTCAGCGCGGCGGGCATCGGAGGCGTGACAGAAGCGGGATCCGATGATTTTGTCATCATCTCTTTCGGAAGAGACAAGCAACAGACCCCCTTTTCTTTTGACCCGCTGGATCCCCAGACCGCCTATTTCGAAATGACGGCCCTTTCCAGTTTCAACGAGGATCTGATCATCTGGAACGGCTCCTGGATTCATGTCCCCAAAGCCGCACAGCTCGGCCATAATTAGCCCGTCCTGCCCGCACCGCGATTTGACAGCCCCTCCGTCTTTTGTTAAGAAAGGCCCGTCGAGGAACACTTTTTGACCGGCCCATCTCTCCAGGATCCCGGAGATCTGCGTCGCTCCCTCTTGATATTCATTCTTCTCCTTTTGACAATCAACCTGTTTATCTTTCTCCCCTGCATGTCCGGCGATTTTCTCTGGGATGACAAGTATTTCATCAGCGAGAACTCGAACCTCCTCGGGGCCCGCTTTCTCCAGGATTTCTGGCGGAGCCCCTTTGGCGGTTTCTCGGGAACAGACGAGAACAGCCTGAGGATCGACCGGGGGAGGCAGTTCTTCCGTCCTCTAACCTCGCTGTCCTACTGGCTGGACTTCAAGCTCTGGGGGCTCAACACGGCCGCTTTCCACCTCACCAACATCCTCCTCCACGTCATCAACTCCATCCTCCTGCTCCTAATCCTTCTCCGCGTCGGACTGGGCCGGGTGCCTGCTTTTGCAGGGGCCATCCTGTTCTCCGTTTTCCCCCCTCATTTCGAGAACGTGGCCTGGATCTCGGGCCGGACCGACCTTCTCTCCTTTCTCTTCGCTGCGCTTTCGGTCCTGAGCTTTCTCACTTTCCTTAAGAAGAAAAGGCGCGCCTGGCTCGTTCTTTCCGCGCTTTTCTTTTGGGGCGGACTCCTGGCCAAGGAAAATGTCTTTCTTCTTCCCTGCCTGTTCCTTCTGGTCATCTGGCGGAGGGGAACGAAGGCGAGGGATCTCCTGCTGGTTTCAGGTCCGTTCGTCTTGAGTGCCGCCCTCTGGTTTTTCCTCAGGGCCATGGCCTTCGGGCATGGCGCGCCCGCCCTCTCCGGCCGGTCTACCCTTGATTTCTTCTCCGTCATCGGTTTCTACACGGCGCGGCTGGTCATTCCATTCGGCCTGACCGTGACCGTGGATTCCGCGTCGGTATTCGCGAACCCTGTGTACACGGCCCTCGGTGTTTTAATCGCCGCTCTTTTCGCCGTATCGATCATTCTTGTCCTGGATAGGAAGCGGAGGCAAATCGATACCCCTCTCCTCCTCTCCGGCTACGTCCTTTTTGTGCTCCCCTCGGTAGCCGTCATCTTCTCCTCGCTGACTCTGTCCCTCGTCGCCTGGCGGTTCCTCTATCTTCCGTCGGCCGTGTTCGTCGCCGGACTGGCCCATTTCGCTTTCCGTCTGGTCCGGCCCCGGGCCGTTGCCTACACTTTCCTGGGGCTATTGGCAATCGCCTACGTAGTCGAGACATACCCCAAGAGCGACCTCTTCGGCCGGGATGAGACCGGGTTCTGGCTGAGGATCAAGCGGGTCGACAGGGAAGATCTCATCGCCCAGTTCAACGTCGCGATCAAGACCCTTCCCCAGGACGAAAAGAAGGCGCTCCAGATCTTCGACCAGATCCTGGCGGCGAAAGCGCATCCGCTGTTTCCCATGTGGCAGGCCAGGATTTATGAAGAACTGGCAATATATTATGCGTTTCAAAAGGATTTTGCCAAAGCGGAATACTATTTCGGCGAATTGTCCAGAAGGCCGGGCGGACAGTCGCTCCACTCCACCTTCAATTACTCCTATTACTTGGCTTTTGCCGGGAAACGGGAGGAAGGCGAGGGTATTATCCTCGACCTCGTCGGCCGCTATCCCCAGAACCACTTTGTCCTGACCCGGGCGGCCAAGTTCTACCTGATCGTCAAGGATTATCCCCGGGCGGCAGACCTCTATGGGCGGGACTACGGTCTGTTTCGCAACGAACAGACCAAAAAACTGCTTGAGGAGCTGCGGCCTTTACTCCCCCGGATGGATCAGTGAGGGCCTTCCGTCCAGACGCCCTTGATCTTCTCTAAGTACTCTTTCTTGAGACGGCCGATGAGGACGACGATCTCCGGCTGGGAGGGGTTCAGGGCGAGGGACTGCTCGAAATAGCCGATGGCCGTTTTGACCCGGATCAGGTTGTAAAGGTAGAAAAAGCCGGCCTTGTTCAGGATCTCATAGTTCCCCGGGTTCTGGTCAAGGATCTCCTGGATGACCTTGTTTCCCTCCTCGCCTTTTCCTTCATAAAAGGAGAGCTTGGCCAGCAGGAACTGGTGGTCGAGGTTGAGGCTTGGGAGCGTCCTGACCAGGGCAACTGCCCCGGCGAAGTTCCTGTTCTGAATATAGAAGGTCATCTTCTTCTCGAAGGGGAGCGTCTCGAACTCCTGCCGCATCTTGGCCGTGTCTATAACGGCGAAAAAAGCCGGGAAAATGCTCTTCATCGTCTCTTCGAGCTTTGCCGCCTCCCGCCATAAACCGTGACTGACATACAGGTTGTAGAGGTCGGAATAGGCTTCTTTGACGGTGCTGTAGCCGGCGATGTTCTCGAGCAGCAGCTTCTCGGCTGCCCTGGTGTCTCCCTGGGAGACAAAGACCCGGGCCTTCTTGGCGTTGATTTGGTAGCGGATGAAGGGGGCGATCTTGATTTCCGGCGATTTATTAAATTCCTCGACACTCGCCATCCAGCGGAGGACACCGGGGTAATCCGCCCGCATCATCTCGATATCCGCGTAGAGCATGCTGACCAGGATGGCCGTCTCCCGCTTCATGCTGACACCCAGAGATCTGTTCAGGTCGATCTCGGCCGAAAGATAGTCCTTGTTCTCGATGGCCGTTTTGGCCGCCTGGAAGAGGACATAGGCGTCTTGGGATGAGGACTTCATGGCTCTCTGCCAGAAAACGGTGCTGTTCTTATAAGCGCCGGCGTTGAGGACGATCGAGGGGATGAAGAGGATGAGGACGAGGAAGACGATCCCGAAGCGGGGCCTCTCCTTGATGCGCATCAGGAAGTGGGCCAGGAGCCAGACCAGGCCGAGGCCGGCGACCATCATGTAGCGGGAAAAGATCTGGTAGGGAAGGATATTGGCATAGATAAGGGGGATGTGTCCCAGCCAGAAGACGACGAAAAGCGACGCCGGAAGCACCACATCTCTGTCCTTTTTAGCCCATATCACCAGCCCAACGATGAACACCAGGGCCAGCAGGCCGAAAGCGAGAAAGAGGACCCGGCTCATATCGGTGACAGGGAGAAACATGTCATACCGGATAGGGAAGATCATGGTCCGGAGGTAATAACCCAGGGTCCCCAGAGCCGCCCGCACGTTCTCGAGCGAGTTGGGCATATAAACCAACTTGATGTTCTTGATCCCGAGGACGAGGTTTTTAATGAAGAAGAAGAGCAGGATGATGGAGGCGTTGGCGAGATGATAGGGCCAGGCGATCTTCCGGCGTCTGACCTTTTCGTAAAAGAGGAGCAGGGGAAGGAAGAGGATGAAGGTTTCCTTGGAAAAGACGCCGAGGAGAAAGAAGAACGAAGACCCCACCAAGTAGAGCGGCCGGCCCTTTTTCAGGAAGAGCTCGAAGAAGAGGAAGGTGAGGCTCCCCCAGAGGAGCAGGAAGAGATCTCCCCGGCCGACGACCCAGACGATGTTCTCGCTGTTCAGGGGATAGAGGGCGAATAGGAGCGTGGTTATCTCCGGCAGGTAGGCTTTATCGGAATGGGCCTTCAGAAAGGCGAAGAGGAGGATGAGGGAGAGAAAAAAGATGAGGAGGTTGGTCAGGCGAAGAGTGATGTTCCTGATCCCCCAGAGCTCGTTCTCCAGGAGGAAGGAGAGCGTCAGAAGGGGCCGGTAATAGTGGTCCTGTCCCTGGACGCCGAGCTGCTCGCTGAAATAGCCGTACTTTAGGGCCGAGGTCAAGGGCTGATGCTCGATGAAGAGGAGGTTGTGCTTGAAGAAGATCTCGTCGTCCCAGATGAAGTCGTAGTTGAACGTCTTCCAGTAAAGGCCGAATAGGATGACGGCCAGGATGGCCACATAGAGGAGGTCTTTTTTTCGCATGGGTGTATGTTAAGGTCTCGAGTCCTTTTTTTCAAGGCCGTCGACCGGGCGCCGGGTATTTGACTTGATCCCGCCAAACCGATAATATTCCTGCCTCGCGATGCTCAAGAAGAGGTTTTCCCCTCGGCAATCTCCGGTCCTTCTGATCGTCGCCTTCCTGTCCGTCCTCATCCTCATCCTGATCCTGTCCAAGCGGTTTTTTTTCGTGCCCAAGATCCTGATCATCCTGCTGGTCATCCTGGCCGTGGCGGCCCTGGGGAAGGTCAGGCTTTTTCTCCAGGACTGGTTCATTTTCCTCGGCTTCATCTACCTATTCGACAGCTTCCGGGGAAGCATCTACATCGCCACCTGCCGGCTCGGCCTGCCTGTCCATACGCTGTATGTGATCAGGATCGAACAGTTCCTATTCGGCGGGGTCCCCTCCATAATGCTGCAGGACCTTTTTCTCCGTTCCGACTCCGCGTCCGAGTTCGGCTGGTTTGAAAAGTTCATCACCGTGGCCCACGGCAGCCACTTCGTCGCCTTTCTCATGGTCGGGTTCATCATCTGGCTGTACCGGCCGCGATTTTTCCGGTTCTTCAAGGTCTCTTTCTACCTCGCCATCTTCCTCGGGCTCCTGGGATATTTCGCCGTGCCGACTGTCCCCCCCTGGATGGCGTCGACTGTCTTCGGCCTGCTGCCCCGGATTATCCGCTTCAACGCGATCATCTACAACCTGGCCATCCCGGATATCAGCTCGGGGTTCGATACCAACCCCATCGCCGCCATGCCCTCGCTCCACGCCGCCTTCCCATTTCTCTGCGCCCTGATCCTCTGGAGAGTCTACCGCTCCAAGGCCTGGCCGTTCTACCTCTATGCGCTCCTGATGCAGTTTGCCATCATCTACACCGGCGACCATTATGTCACCGATGTCCTCGCGGGCTTTGTCCTGGCCGGTTTCTGCTATTGGGCGGCCCTCGTCCTGACCAGGAAGGATGCCTCGGCGGAAGGCGCCATACCCGCCGAAAGACCTGAGACAGCAGTCATCCCTAAGAAGCTGGTCAGGGCGCTTGTCGGCGGGCTTCTGATCCTCTTGGCCGGGATCGGTATTGGCTCCTATAATAGGGACCAATTCCTCCACAACGCGACGGCCTACGGTCTCTATATGCCCCGCTACGCGGATTTCTTCCGCCACGAAGCGGAATACGCGACGAACTTCCAGGTCCAGTATTACCTGGGCAGCCACCATTTCTTGAAGCGCGACTTCGACCGGGCGATCCCCTATTTCGAGAAGTGCCTGGCCATCGCCCGGAACGACGCCGAGAGACAGAGAGCCGAGACCGGGATCAAGATGTCCCGTGAATGGCTAAACAAGAAGACTCCTCAGAGCTAAACTGGGCCATCCCTGATCATTCCTGGGTTTTGGGAACGGTTTTGTAGAGCCGCCAGCGGCCGGAAGAGGTGACTGCATAGAAGGTTTGGTCTCGCCGAACGGCCTCGTGAAGCCTGTCATCGCCGCTGACCAGGGCGTAATCAAAAGACAATAAGTCGCTCTTCTTGGCCCGCTCAGGAAACCATTCCAACCCCGAGGTCCAGGCCAGCCGGCGGGGCTCCCGGTATATGACCAGGCTGGGCCCAAAATCAGCAAAGGAAAAGTTCAGTTCTCCTCCCCTATAGACCTGGGCGTAGGAGAAAACCTGGATGAACGGCCGGCCTCGGACGATGGCGCTGTCCTTCATATAGCTCAGGCCGATGAGGCGGGGCCCTTGAGGAAGCGCCTCCAGCGATTCACCCAGCCCCGAGAGCTCGCTCCTCTCAAAGGCGATCCAGTTGACCGAGGTGAGGGTAAAAAAGGCGAGGAGCGAGGCGAACACCGCGGCCGTGAGAACGCTCTTGCGAACCTTGATCTCGGGCAGGCCGATCAGCAGGAAGGCCAGCCCCGGCGGCACCCACCTCTGACAGAACCGGATCGTGTTGGTATGCTTGTCCGGAAGGACGAGAGCTATGAGGAAGAAGAGAGCGCTGAGAAAAAGGAGGCTCTTATCGGCCTGGGCCAGGAAACCCTTGCGGTTTGGAAGCCAGGCCAGGAGGACCCAGATGACGATCAGGCCGAAAAAGACGGGCTCCAGGGCGCCTTTAAGCCCGCCGAAAGATGCGTCCGTGAGCCAGGTCGGGAGGAGCCTCTCGAACGGAACGGTGGCCCAGACCGTCTGTGACTTGAAACCGTAGGCCGCCAGGTTTGGATACCAGGCGGCGGCCAGGGCGAAAAGGGGGACGGCGCCCGCAGCCCGCAAAAAGAGCTTCTTGATATCCCGTCGGATGAAGAGGTGCGTCACGCCCAGCCAGGCGACGGCCACGAGAAACCAGAGAATGTGGGTGAAGTAGAGGACGATCCAGGCTCCCCAAAAAGCCAGGGCCTCCTTCCAGCGGCTTCGAATATTCGCCCGGAGGAGCAAAAGATATCCGATAAAGAGCGGCCAGCCGAAGGCGAACTGATAGAATCCCCAGTAGAGGATGTGGCCGAAGAACAGCAGCGAGGCGAACGATGCGGCCAAGGCCGGCCTTTTCAGCCGAGCGGCCAGGAGATGGAGCATGGCGATCCAGAGCAGCGCGATGATGAGCATCCCGATGCGGCCCGCGTTTTCGGGGCCAAAGACAAGCCAGCTCGCTCCGAGCACCGTGTAGACAAGGCTATACGGGGTCATCCACTGGATTCTGTAGGGAGAATCGAGTTGGCTGAGGGCTTCTCCGAAAAGACGAATCTGTGCCGCATGCTGAGGAAGGTCTGTGATCGGGGGGAACTTGACGACTAAAAAAGGGGCCGCGGCTAACAAACAGCACAAGACGGCGAAAAGGATCCGTGTTTTGAAGGTTCGGTTTGACTGGCTCTGGGCGTCGGACATCCGAGCTCAATTATAGGAAAACCGGGCTTGGCAGGCAACCTTTAAAAGCCTCTTTCCGGTAAGACCCTATAGAGCCGGCGCTCGTTGAAATCGATCTTCGCCATGAAAGCCAGGATCTTTCCGGCGGCCTCAGCCTGGCCCGTTTTCTGATAGCAGGGGAGAAGGCGGTTGAGCAGATCCCACCTGACCGCCGGGTCGTTTTCGATCTGGAGCGCGGCTTCAAAACAAAAGCCGGCCCGTTCAAAATCGTCTCTGGATTGATACCCGACACCCATCTCTTCGAGGCGCCTTCCATCGATCTCGAGCAGGCTGGTTTCCCTGAAGACCTGCTCAAGGAAGTTGCTGAATTCCGAAGAATAGGCAAAGAATATCTCGGCCGGATCACTAACGATTTCGATAGAGTTCCTGATCCGGCCCGGCGGCCGCACGGGCTCCCCCAGTTCAACCCCTGGCCCGCTTTTTTTAAAGGGGATGAGCACCCCCCTGTCCAGGGTTCCGGCGTAGATAAAGATGTCCCTATCCCGGTAACAGGAAAAAAGCTCGGCATAGCTTCTCTCTCTAGCCCTTACGTAGATGATGTCTGTCTTGAGATCCGGGTCATTGCGAAAGAAACCCGAGCCCCAGCCTCCCTCGTCGGGGAAAGAAGAGGGAGGCCGGTGCCAGAACTTAAGAATGACCACCGCGCGGCCGACGTTGAGTGCAGCGATCGTCCGGCCCAGCCGGCCGTTGGTCCCGGCGAACCGGTGGTCGTAGCGCTCGAAGTACCAGAAGGCATGGGGAGGCCGGAGCCGTTGAGGCAGACGGTAGACAAAGGCATAGAGTGCTAAAGCCGAGAGCAGGACGGCGGCCATCTTTCTTACTGTTGACTCGGGCAGTCTTGGGCACACCCGGCCGACGAGGCCGGGAATCTTGATTATCCCCCGGGCGCTCAACAGGAAGAAAAGGGGCAGGGCGTCGAACAACATCCGAGCGCCGATGAAGACGAACGCACCCCAGAAGAAAGAGAAGGCGATTACGAGACAGCCGATGCCGCTCAAGAGGAGCAGGTCCTTTTTCCGGTCTGTTGGGCTCAGCCGGGACAGCCAGAGGAGCGGCAGCATGGCCAGGAAAGAGGAGATCGGCCAGCCGAAAAGATCGGAGTTCAGCGCGCGCAGGTTGTCGGCCATCTGTATAGCACCGGTAAGGGGTGTGAAGTCAGAGTCGAGTGTAGCCGGGCGGCCGAAGATGACCGAATAGCTCGGGCCGTAGCGCACCAGATATCCCATCCGGAAAGGTTTGCCGGTAGTGAGAAAATTGTAGAGGAGAAACAGCCCGACAAAGGTTAAGGCTGCGGCCAGGAGAGCGAAGGCCTTTCTTCTTGCCCTGTTCCCCGGGCTTCTCAGCAGGCGGATAACGAAAAAAACGAGGAAGACAAGTGAAAAAAATAGCGTGTTGAGCGGCCGGATGAGCAAGGCCATCCCCCAGCTGATCCCGGCGGCCAGCCCAAGGCCCAGGGACAGCTTGCGGAGAAACCGGAAGAGGAATAGAAGAAAAAGCGTGTTGAAAAATAGGCTCGAGGTATGGGACATCATGGTCGAGGACATCAGCAAGAACCAGGGGGAGATGGCCGCCAGGAGGGCGGCGAGAAGACCGACCGATCGGCTGTAGATCTCCGTGCCGAGGAGGAAGAAAAGGACGATGGCCAGGGCCGCCAGGATCGGGTTGATCAGCCAGGGTGCACGAAAGGCCAGGCCGAGGACGAGAAGGAGCGGAAACCCGGGAGGATAGATGCTGTACCACTTCCCGTTGTTGATGATGTGGGGGAAGTCGAAGAATTCCCGGCCGCAGGGAGAGGGTGCGTAGAGCCGTCCCGATTGAAAGAGCTTGGCCTGGAAGAGATAGGCGATCTCGTCGTTGACATGGGGAACCCGCTCGAAGACGAGAGCGGAAAAAAGGCTGCAGAAGATGAGGACAAAAACAGAGGCCAAGATAACGGGGAGAGGGATCCCCGATCTCTTGCCCGCGGGGCTCGCGTCCATCCGGTCTTATTTAATCCGAATTCTTTCCGGGTTGCAAGCCGCTCAGGTCTTGACCGGCGCTCCTCAGGACGGAATTATGGTATAATCTCGACCACCGGAAATGAGGACGATCCTTCTGGCCTTGATCTACGTCGTATTGATCTTCGTCCTCCTCGTCTTCCTGCTCATCTTCTGGCCGTTCGGGCTGCGCGAGCCTCTCTTCCGTCTCAGCAAATGGGCCATCAGTCTGGCCCCCGGCATCCTGGGAATCAAGGTCAAGATTGCCGGCCGGGACATGATCGATAAGGAGACGCCGTATATTTTCATGTCCAACCATCTCAGCTTCCTCGACGGGCCGTTGCTCTTCCTCCTCATCCCCCAGTCCATCCGGGTCATCCTGAAGAAAGAGGTTTTTCGTATTCCGGTTGTCGGCCAGGGGATGCGGTTCGTCGGGTTCGTCCCCGTCGATCGCAAGGGTGTCCGGGGCGGGAAAAAAAGCATCGACCGGGCCGCTCAGCTAATGCGGGAACGGGGCTATTCTTATCTGATGTTTCCCGAGGGCACGAGGAGCAGGGACGGCCGCACCCAAGCGTTCAAGCGGGGCGGGTTCTTCCTGGCGCTGGAGAGCGGGGCGGCCGTCGCCCCGATCACCATTCGAGGAACTTATGAACTGATGCCCCGGGGGACCATTTTTGCCCGCCGGGGGAAAATCGATGTCCTCTTTCATCCCCCCGTCCCCGTAAAGGGCTATGACCAGAACAACATGCAGACTCTCATCGATAAAGTCAAAGGCATCATTGTATCCGGCCTTCCGGCATGAAGGGAGATAGCCATGGAATATCGCACGATTCCTGATGAGATCAACCGTCTCCTGGAGGACTTTATTCATCAGAAAGGACTGCTCCTCGAGAAGACGGCCCATGCCTTGGTGAAGGCCCTGAAGTCAGGTCACAAGGTCCTTGTCTTCGGCAACGGGGGAAGCGCCGCCGAGGCGCAGCATCTGGCGGCGGAGCTGGTGAATAAGTTCTCCCGGCCGCGAAAGCCCCTGCGGGCCGTCGCCCTGACGACCGATACGTCGACGCTGACATCGATCGCCAACGACTCGTCCTACGACCTCGTGTTCAGCCGTCAGGTCGAAGCCCTCGGAGACGAAGGCGACGTCGCCTTGGCCCTGTCCACGAGCGGGACTTCGCCGAACATCGTCGAGGCTCTCAAGGCGGCCAAGAAAAAGGGGTTGCTGACGATCGCTCTCACCGGTGAAGGCGGCGGGAAGCTCGGCCCCCTGGTCGATTTCTTGCTGGATGTCTCCTCCCGGAGCACGCCGCGCATCCAGGAGGTCCACCTGGTACTTCTGCACCTGATCGCTCAGGAGCTCGACGACCGCCTGGCTTAGATTCCAACTACAATTTAAGAAGAAGCGAAGGTTTGAACACCGGAAGTCCGTGGACGACTGAGCGGGCATGGTTTCTCGACTGAAAGGAGAGAAGAGCGAAGGAGGATGCGGAG
This sequence comes from Candidatus Aminicenantota bacterium, assembly GCA_017886205.1. Lineage (GTDB taxonomy): Bacteria > Acidobacteriota > Aminicenantia > Aminicenantales > UBA8522 > UBA8522. The sequence continues at coordinate 95,365 of JAFNEO010000046.1, forward strand.
CGAGTTTCCTCGCTGGGGAAACGAGCGGGCTGACGGGGCTTCAAACCTGAGCTTCTCCCAACACGATTTTTTTGATCTCTGCCGCGCCGGCGGTCCCGCTGTTGAAGAGATGGCAGGACACGCTGTCCAGCAGCCGGCCGAAGTAGCCCTTCTGGAGCTCCAGTCTCTCCTCTGTGGTGAGCAGAAGATGGGGGTTGTAGTACGGCTGGGGCTTGGCCGGGCTCAAGGCCTTCTTAGCCCCGGCGCTTTCGCCCGATTCGAGGACACGCAGGGCCTCGTCCTTCTGGAGCCTGACGGCCGCCGGGGAGACAGGGTCGTTGCGGAGGATGAAGATCCAGCCGAGCTCGGTGCGCTTCGTGTGGCCGGCCTTTCCGCCGATCCAGTAAGGGTCGAGCATGGCATGCGCTTCCGGGGAGGCCTTGTAGCAGAACAGCGATCCCCGGTCGAGCCGGCAGTCATCCTGCCTGAGGCATTCGGCGTTCTTGCATTCATCCTTATGGGTGACGACGTTCTCACACTTGCTGGAGTCGAAAAGAGGGGCCAGCCGCGGGAACGACTCGACGGTGTTCGTGGGGATATAGAGCTTTCTCTCGGCGCAATCGGCCAGCGCTTTCCCGCCCGACTGACGCACGAAGACGATATCGTTGGAGTGAAGGCGAAAGCGCTTGTCCTCGAGGAGCGAATAGAAGAGCTCGGTCTTGCCCGTCCCGGGAGGGCCGATCAGGATCAACCCCTTCCCCGCAGTGTCGGCCGACATACCGCGAATGCCGCAGACTCCGAAGAGCCTCTCCGAGACATCCATGACCAGGCCCAGGGCCAGGCTCCTCAAGGGGCCGTAATTATCGGCGTTGACGATGACGCCGGTTTTGGTCTCTGAATTGTAGAAGGCGCGCGGCTCCCGCCCGGCGATCCCGTCCACGGCGTAGATTATGCCGTGCGGCTCGAGTTCGGCCTCGAGCTGGGCGGGATACCAGTTCTCAACCCAAAAGTCGTACAAGTGGGAGAGGTTCGTCCGAAGCTGGACGATGACCCCCGAGATGTTGGCATTCCACTCGTAGTAGTTCTCGGGCGTGAGGTGCCCGTCCATCTCGGCCACCAGGGCGTCCCTCATCTTGGCCGTGACCGTCGCCTCCACCGGAACGGACTTTCTTACCCGGGTGACGGCGTTGCTGAGAGCGACGCGTTTGACCTTCTTCGGGGTCTTGAGTTTGGCCATGGCCTCGCTGATCCGGTCCAGGCCCTTTTCCAGGTTTTCCATGGAAGTGGCGTAGGAGAGGCGGATGTTGGCGTCGGCGCCGAAAGAATCGCCGGGAACGATGGCCACTCGGGCCTCCTTGAGGAGGTAATAGGCCAGCCCGTAGGAATTGCGAATCTGGATGCCGGCGGCTTCTTTATTGTAGTAGGCGGAGAAATTGGGGAAGAGGTAGAACGCGCCCTGCGGCTTGAAACAGGAGATGTTGGGGATGGCCCGCAGCCGCATCAGGCAGTAGTTCCGCCGCCGCTGGAATTCGGCGACCATCCGCGAAACCTCATGCTGGGGGCCGGCCAGGGCCTCCAGGCTGGCATACTGAGAGATGGAGCAGGGATTGGAAGTGGAGTGGCTCTGGACCTTGGCCATTCCGTTGATGATCTCGGCCGGTCCCAGGGCGTAGCCGATGCGCCAGCCCGTCATCGAATAGGACTTGGAGACGCCGTTGACGACGACCGTCTTCTTTTTGATATCCTCACCCAAGGAGGCGAAGCTCCGGAACTCGAAGTCGTCGAAGATGAGCTTGCCGTAGATCTCGTCGGCGATAACAAACACGTCCTCGCCCCGGATGACCTCGGCGAGCGCTTCGAGCTGGGTCTTGGAGTAGGCCGCTCCAGTCGGGTTGGAGGGGTTGTTGAGGATCACGGCCTTGGTGGACGGGTTGATCGCCGCCTTGAGCTCCTCGGGAGTCATGACAAACCCGTTTTCTTCCTTGGTCGGGACCACGACCGGCTTGCCCTTGGCCAGGAGGACGGCCATCGGATAGGTCACCCAATAAGGAGCCGGGATGATGACTTCCTCTCCTTCGTCGATCAGGGCCTGGAAAATCAAGAATAGGGAGGCCTTGGCCCCGGGTGAGACGATCACCTGATTGGGCTCGTAGCTGAGCCCGTAGTCCTCCTTCATCCGCGCGAGGACTGCTTTCTTGAGGGCGGGGATGCCTTCGTTCTCGGTGTACTTGGTGAAGTTCTGCTGGATGGCCCGGATGCCGGCCTCCTTGGCGTTCTCGGGGGTGGGGAAATCGGGCTCCCCGACGCTGAGGTCGACGATGTCGATCCCCTCCGCCTGCATGGCCTTGGCCTTGGCCGAGACCTTGAGGGTTGGCGAGGTGCCGATCTGGTTGACTTTTTCTGAAATCATGGCGGACTCGTCCTCTGCCGGCGGCTATTTCTCTTTTTTGTCTTCGGGCGAGAACTTCTCTTGGAGGTATTTCCTCAGGTCGACGCCCGTCAGCGACTTGACGACATCGGGCATCTGGGCGAGGACTTCGGCGACCTGGGCTGTGATCTTGGTCGTCCCCAGACTTTTATCCCCGCTGCCGATGACCACGATCTTGTCCACCTTGGACAACGGCTCGGAAACCGCCCTGGCCAGTTCCGGGAGAGCCTTGAGGTACATCTCCAGCACGGCCGCCTGGTTGTATTTTTCCCAGGCCTGGGCCCTCTTGAGCATGGATTCCGCCTCAGCCAGGCCTTTTTTCTTAATGAGCTCGGCCTCGGCCTCTCCCTCCAAGCGCAGCGCCTCGGCCTTGCCCTTGGCCTCGGCTTGGATCCGGAATTCCTCGGCTTCGGCTTCGGATTTAATCTGGTACTTGCGGGCATCGGCCGGTTTGACGACGCTCGATTCGAGCTCTTTCTCCCGCCTCGAGATCTCCAATTCCTCGATCTTGATCGCTTCTTCCTTCTCGATGGCCTTCATCTTGGCCTCTTCTTTTTTGATCTGCTGGCTCAGCCGGTACCGTTCAAGCTCGTAGGAAAAATCCGCCTGGGCTTTTTTCTGGTTGACGGCGACTTGAGACTCGGATTTCTTGGCTTCGTTCTCCCACTGCGCCTTGGCAATCAGGGCCTCGGCGGCCAGCCGGGCAACCTCTCCCTCTTTGCGAGCCTGGGAAGACTTGATGATGGCCTCTTTCTCCGTCTCGGCCTGGGCGATCACGGCGTCCCTCTTGGCGGCCACGACCTGCGGCTTGCTCAGGGATTCGAGATAACCCTGGCTGTCGCTGATGTCTTTGAGGGCAAAAGAGAGCATGACCAGTCCCATCCGGCTGAGATCCGGCCGGACGGCCTCGTTGACGCGGGCCGAGAACTCGTGGCGTCCGCGGTAGATCTGCTCGACGGTCATCGTCCCGATGACCTCCCTCATGTGCCCTTCGAGGACATTCATAGAGACGTCACGGATGCCCTCTTTACCAAGGCCAAGGAACTGCTCGGCGGCCAGGCGGATAGCGGAGTCCGAAGAGTCGACCTTGACCTGGGCCGTGGCTTCGGCCATGATCGGAACGCCGCTGTTGGTTAGGACTTCCGGTGTTTTAATGTTCAGGGTGATGACGTCCATGGGCAGGCGGTAGACGGTCTCGACGAAAGGGATGACGAAGGTGCCGCCGCCCAAGCGGTAGCGATAGCCGACCTTGACCTTGGAACCGTCCGGGCCGATGATCGTCTTCTTGCGTCCGCCGGCGATGATCAGGACCTCGTTGGGCCCCACCTTCCGGTACTGTTTGGCGATGATGATTAAGATGAAGGCGATGATGAGGATGATGGCGCCGGCCAAGATTAATGAGGAGACGAGATTCATACTAACCTCCATTGCATCGGAAGATTCAAGCGGCGATGATACCCACGCACACAGATCAGCTAAATTGAATAAAAATACTATATTTATAGGGGGATGAAGTCAAGTCAGTCGAAAAAGCGGAAGCGGATGAGGTGGAAGAGGGCGGCCAGGCCGTCCTTCCAGCCGATCTTCTTGCCCTCGGCATAGTCGCGGCCGGAGTAGGAGATGGGAACTTCGTAGACCCGGCATTTCAACCTGGCTAGCTTCATGGTGATCTCGGGCTCAAACCCGAAGCGCGAAGACTTGAGCTCGATCTTCCCGAGGGCCTCGCGCCGGAGGACCTTGTAGCAGGTTTCCATGTCGGTCAGGTTGAGGTTGGAGAGAATGTTGGAAAAGGTCGTCAGGAGCCTGTTCCCGACGTAGTGCCAGAAGTAGAGCACCCGGTGGGGCCCGCCCAGGAAGCGGCTCCCGTAGACCACGTCGGCCCGGCCGTCCAGGATCGGCTCGAGCAGCCGGGGGTACTCCCGCGGGTCATACTCCAGGTCGGCGTCCTGGACGAGGATAATGTCGCCGCCGGCCTCGGCAAAACCGGTGCGCAGCGCCGCGCCCTTTCCCAGATTTCTCTCATGGAGAACGACCTTGAGCTCGGGAAGGGCCAGCGCCCGGAGGACCTCGCGGGTCCCGTCGGTTGAGCCGTCATCGACGACGATGATCTCCTTGCCCAGGCCGACATCGACCGCCTGGACGCGGTGAATGATCTCGGCGATCGTCGGGCGCTCGTTGAAGACCGGCACGACCACGGAGAGCTTCATCGGACGGCCAGCTTCTCCCGGAAGTATTCAATGGTCTTGCCCAGGCCTTCCTCCAACCCCACCCGCGGTTCCCAGCTGAGCTTGGATTTGGCCAGGGAGATATCCGGACAGCGCCTGACCGGGTCATCTGAGGGCAGCGGCTTGAGGGCGATCCGGGATTTGCTTCCGGTGAGCGCCAGGACTTTCTCGGCCAGCTCGAGGACGGTAAATTCCGTGGGATTGCCGATGTTCACCGGGCCGGCAAACTCTTCGGAGTTCATCGTCCGGACGAGCGCTTCGATGAGGTCGGAGACATAGCAGAAGGACCGGGTTTGGGTCCCGTCTCCGTAGACAGTCAGGTCCTCACCATTGAGCGCCTGGACGATGAAATTGCTGACCACCCGGCCGTCATCCACGGCCATCCGCGGGCCGTAGGTGTTGAAGATGCGGGCGATGCGGATATCGACTCGGTTTTGCCGGTAGTAGTCCATCATCAGGGTTTCGGCCACGCGTTTCCCCTCATCGTAGCAGCTCCGCAGGCCGATGGGGTTGACGTTGCCCCAATAGCCTTCGGTTTGCGGATGGACCTGGGCGTCGCCGTAGACCTCGGACGAGGAGGCGAGCAGGATCCGGGCCTTGATCCGTTTGGCCAGGCCGAGCATGTTGATCGTGCCCATGACGTTGGTCTTGACGGTTTTGATCGGGTTGTGCTGGTAGTGAATGGGAGACGCTGGGCAGGCCAGGTGGAATATCCAGTCGACCTCGATAAAGAGAGGGTGGATGACGTCATGGCGGATCAGCTCGAAGAACGGATGGGTGGACAGATGGCGGATGTTGTCCTTGCTGCCGCTGAAGAAGTTGTCGATGCAGACGACATCGTTCCCCTCGCCGAGAAGGTGCTCGCAGAGATGGCTCCCCAGGAAGCCAGCTCCGCCCGTGACCAGGATTCTCCTCATTCCTCACTCCTTATCGCCCGTAGGCCATGAACAGGAGGCTCTTCCGCTTGAGGGCGGTCTTTTGGGCCTGGATGATCTGCTGGATGCCCGTGTCGGCCAGGCGGAGAAGAGAGGAGAGGTCTTTCCTCGAAAAGGGCTCTTTTTCCGCCGTCGCCTGGATCTCCACAAGCTGGCCGCCGTCGGTCTCGATGACGTTCATGTCGAGCGCGGCCTGGGAATCCTCGGCATAGTCGAGGTCCAGGAGCTCCCGCCCGCCGACAACCCCGACGCTGATGCCGGCGACAAGGTGCCGGAGAGGCATCTTGTCGATCTCCCGTTCATCCAGGAGCTTTTTCAGCGCCAGGGCCAGGGCTACGCAGCCAGCGGTGACCGAGGCCACCCGGGTCCCGCCGTCGGCCTGGATGACGTCGCAGTCGATGATGATCGTCCGCTCGCCCAGGACCTCCAGGTCGGTCACGGCGCGGAGCGACCGCCCGATCATCCGCTGGATCTCCTGGGTCCGCCCCGAGATCCTGCCCGGAGTCCTCTCACGCTGGCTCCGGGTTTCGGTCGAACGGGGCAGCATGGCGTACTCGGCCGTCACCCAGCCCGTGCCCTGCCCTTTGAGGAATGGCGGCGTCCTCTCCTCGATGGTCGCCGCGGCCACGACCCGTGTCCGGCCGATCTCGATAAAGGCCGAGCCATCGGCGTAGTCGAAGTAGTCCGTCTGGATTTTGACGGGTCGGAGCTCGTCGAAGGCGCGTTTTTCCCTCATCAGTTTATCCTTATCCGACGGCTTTACGGCCGGCCGGCGGCTCCGCGTTCGTTTCCATTTCAGGCCGCGTTTTCCAGCGGTTGTGGAACCAGAACCAGAGGCCCGGATTCCGGCGGATCTCGGCCTCAATCATCTTAGTCGAAGCTTGGGTGATTTTCAACACGTCCTGGTTGGAATTGCCTCCGGGCTCGAAGAGGAGCGGCGCCCCGATCCTGACCAGGTAGGAAGAGTGCGGCGCCGGATGACAAAAGACCGGGATCAAGGGCGATCGGGTGCGAAGATAGAAAGAGGCCGGGCCTGGAGTCGTGGCGGCCGCGAGGCCGAAGAAATTCACGAAGACGGCCTCCCTGCGCAGGACGTTTTGGTCGATCAGGATGGCCACGATCTCGTTGCGGCGGAGCGCCTGCAGGATGGGCTTGGCGGCCTGGAACTTGGAGATGACTTTCGCTCCCAGGTGGTTCCTGAATTTGGCCAGCCTGGCCTCGAGGAGCGGGTTGTCCAGGGGCCGGGCCACGACGTTGAGCGGTCCGAGCGTGGCGATGGCCTGGGCAGCAACTTCCCAGTTTCCAAAATGGGCGGAGAAGACAATTACGCCCCTGCCTCCCCGGAGGGCCCGGCGGATGTGACCCTCGCCCTCGACCCTGAGCAGTTCTTCGCGCCGGGCGGCCTTGAGATGCGTCCACTTGAGGATATCCGCGGTAACCCGGCCGAAATGCCGGAAAGAATCCCGGGCGATGCGGCGGCGCACGGCCGGGCTGGCCTCCTGGCCCAGGGCTTTTTCCAGATTGGCCAGGGCAAGCCGGCGGTGCTTGCGGTCGATCCGGAAGGCTAGATTTCCCAGCGTCTGTCCGGACCACAGACAGGCGCGCCGCGGTAGGAGCCGGGCGAGAAGGGCGAAGAGGCGGAATAGGCTAAACCCTATCAAATCCATCAATTTTATATGTTTTGTCAGCATTAGGCCGTCCGCCGCTTCTCCAGAAGAGCCCGCCAGCGATCGTCGAAACCAGGTTCGACGGTCAGGCCGATCTCGAGGACATAGACGGGTGTGTCTTCCCACTCCTCGCGTCGGTCGGCCAACTTCACGGCGTCCTTCCCGGTTGTGATCAAAGCGTCCGCGCCCTGGCTCCGGCAGGCCCGGATGATCTTTTCCCAAGAAACAGAGGGGTAAGGATGGTGGTCGGGGAAGGGGAGAAAGGAGACGACTTCCAAGCCGGCCTCGCGGAGCGTCTCTGCAAACCTGCGGGGGCGGGCGATCGCGCAAAAGGCCAAGAGCTTCATTTTCGCCAGCCTTGCTATGGGAACGCGCTCCCCCGTGTGGAGATCGGAGACACTCCGGGCGATAACAGAGTAGGAGAAGATGCTTCCCATCCAGCAGCGGCGAAGTCGTTCGATCGCCCTGACCTTTTCCTCCCCGGACTTGAGTAGCAGAATGTCCGACCTGCGGAGGGCGGAGAGCGGCTCCCGCAAGGCGACTTTTTCTTCCGAGGAATAGAGAACGATGTCGAAGTCCCTGGCCAGGCGGCGATGCTGGAAGCCGTCGTCGAGGATGGCGATATCGAACCCGGCCTCGGCGGCCCTCCGGCAGGAGGTCAGCCGGTTCTTTCCCACATAGACGCCCACAGCGGGAAAAGACCGGGCGATGAGATAGGGCTCATCACCGCCATCCTGCCATGTGCCGAAGATGGATCGGCCGTCGGAGAGTACACCTCCCGTCTTTTCCCAACGTCCCTTGTAGCCGCGCGAGATGAAGGCCGGACGGCGGCCGAGAGCGAGTAGCCGGCTCAAGAGCTCCATGGCCAGCGGTGTCTTCTCCGTGCCGCCGAGCGAGATGTTGCCCACGCTGATGACGGGAAGGGGTGCCCGACGGGGCTTAAAAACACCGCGGTTATAAAGGAAGTTCTTGATTCGGGATATGAACCGGGAAAAGAGGGAAAAGACGAGCAGCAGGGGCTTCATCTATCCCGGACTATACATCAATTGAGACGCCTCATGCAATAACGGCCGGGTCGTCGTCCATCCGGCCCGAGCCTGCCGACGAAAAGGAGGCCTGTCGGTTCAATTGGAGCAGCCCGATCCTCGTTTCGCCCTATAACCCGAAAAAAATCCTTTACGGGGGGAATCGGCTCTTCATCTCCCGGGACCGCGGCGATAATTGGGAGGCGACATCTGACCTGCCCACGCAGACCGACCGGGACAAGCTCTTCCCGCGGCTGAACAAGCTGATGATCGAGAACAACGTCCCCTACATCGCGCCGACCGAGAGGATCAAGCTGGACTGATCTGGTCATTGAGAACGGGTTCTCTTTTCAGTATAATAGATTGACTTCTTGAGGAGGAGGAAAACGATGAGCAGAAAAACCTCGTTGACACTAATGGCCGTCGGGCTGGTCGTCTTGACCGCGCTCTCCTGTCAGAAGAAAGCCCAGGTCAAGGGGGTTGAGCTGGCGGTCGGATTCTCCGCCAAAACGCTGACTGACAACCTGATCACGGATATTCAGTACGATTGGAAGACCGGAGGCGATTTTCCCAAGGTCGGAAAGGACCTGACGGTCTTCGTCCATTTCTGGCACGGCAGCAACATGCTCTTCCAGGACGACCATATGCCGCCCGTTCCGACCTCGCAGTGGGAGCCGGGGCAGGAATACAAGTACCAGCGGCAGATATACATACCGTCGTTCATCGACGAGTTTGACCCCACTTTCAAAGGGGAGGAAACGCTGCGGCTGAGCGTCGGCCTCTATAATCCCTATGATCGGAGCGGCGGACCCCAGCGCCAGGTCCTGACCACCAAGTTGAAGGTCCTGCCGCCGCCCCCTGACCTGCCGGAGATCGTCTACGAGAAGGGCTGGTATGATCAGGAGACCGACCCCAACGCTCCCCTCAAGAAGTGGCGCTGGATGAGCCGCGAGGCCAGCTGCATCGTCGATAACCCGCACCGGGACAGCCTGCTCGTTATTCGGGGGGGAGTGAACAAGGAGGCCATTCCCGACCAAAAGGTCGTCTTCAAGATCAACGATATGGTCCTCGACGAGTTCATCCCCGATGAGATCACCTTCGAGAAAAGTTACACGGTGAAGAAAGAGATGCTCGGAGAAAAGGATGAGTTCACCCTCACTGTCGCCGTGGACAAGACTTTCTTACCCTCGAAGGTCTTCCCCCAGATCAAGGATGAACGGGAGCTGGGCTGCCAGATCTCCTTCATCTATTTTCGCTGAGCGGCCGTCCTCTTCTAGCGAATCCAGATCGAGGGGACGGGTTCCTTTTTCTGCTGCCCGAGGAATTTCTCCAGGTCCTGCCGGGCCCGGGTTTCTTCTTCCTGGGCGTTCTGAAGCTTGAGGAAAGTTTCTGCGATAGACTGCTGAACGGCGTCCTTCGTGGTCATATCTTCGAGGCCGTAGAACTGCTGCCAGAGCGCGCCCATCTTGAGTGTCAAGAGCTCCACGTATTCCTTGGCCTTGTCCCATCTCTCCTGCAGCGCCTTGAGATCGGCAGGGACCGGATTTGCCGCGGCGGGGAGGGCGGAGGCGGGCTGCTCATGAGGCTCGACCGCGACCGGAGGAGCGGCTTCGGGTGCAACGACCTCCTCTGTCACGGGCGCCGGCGGAGCAACGGGCGTTTCCAAGGCGGGTTTTTTCTTGAGCTTGGCCAGGTCGGCGTTGGTGATGACCGCGGCCCTCTTGCCCTTTAGTCCGGCCCGTCTTTCTCTTTCCTTCTGGGCGATTTCAGCCAAAGTCTGGGGAAAAAGGAGAGAGCTGAGCGTGGCCATGAGAAAAACCAGCCCAATCAGTCTTTTCACCGACATCCTATGGCTATGCTAGCGCACATGCCTCAGCCTGTCAATCCGGTTGGGGCGGGGATACGGCGGTCCGAATGACGAGAGCACGGCCGGCAGCGGATACTTCGATAGCCCCGTCTCGGCCGGTTCTCAAGACGCGGGCTCCGGCGGCCCGGTATCGTTCCAGAATTTCCGGATGAGGGACTCCGTAGATGTTTCCCCGGCCGGCGCTGATGATCACGACCTCAGGTTCGACGGCGGCCAGCAAGGCCTCCGAGCTCGAGGTACGGCTGCCGTGGTGCGGCGACTTGAGGACCCGGGACCGGACCTCGAGCCGAGCGTCCATGATATTCTTTTCGGCCTCCATCCCGATGTCGGAAGCCAGGAGGAAAGATTGATCGTCCGCCACGAGCCGCAGCACCAGGGAATCGTCGTTACTAACCTCCCTTTCAAGCGGAGCGGACGGTTCAGGATGAAGAACTTCGATCGTCACCGGGCCTTCCTGGAGTCTGAACCCGCGAAAGACACGTCTCTGGAGAGCAGACTCGGAAAGGCTTTTCTTGAGTTCCTCATAGGCCGGGCTTTTATCCGGCGAAAAGGCTTCCCAGAACTCGGCCACCTTGAAGTTCCTGGCCACAGCCAGAAGGCCGTTGAGATGGTCGGGATGGGCGTGGGTCAGGACCACGTAGTCGAGCTTCTTGATGCCGCGGCGCCAGAGAAAAGGCGAGACGACATGCTCGCCGGTGTCGAAGCTCGAGTCCGGCACTCCTCCGCCGTCGATCAGCATTCTTTTTCGGCCCGGGAACTCGACCAGAATGGAATCTCCCTGTCCGACATCGATGAAGGTCACCCGGAGCGCGGGCGAAAAGCGCGGAGGGAAGGGGTAGGTGACGAGCGTAACCAGAAAAACGGCGAAGAGGAACGCCGTGAGCAGCTTTTGACCTTTGATCCGGGGCCTGAAAAGTAGGAGCGAGAGAAAGAGAAAATAGCCGAGGATGACCGCCGGTGGAGGAGCGGGGAGGCGATAGGAAAACCCGGGAACGGCATCCAATGAACGGGATATCCATAAAAAGACATCGACCAGGAAGCGGAGGCCGGGGGCGAGCAGCGCGGCGAGGCCGGGGCTAATCGGTGAGACGGCCAGGAAGACGAAGCCGGCCCCCATGACGACGCCGATCAGGGGGATGGCCGGAAAATTGAGCAGGAGCGCCGCGAAGGTGATCCGGTTGAAGGAGGCGGCCAGCAGCGGCAGGACGCCCAGTTGGGCGGTCAGCGAAAGCGCGAACAACTCGCTGACCCTGAAGGGGAGGCGGGGCAGGAGGCTCAGGAGCTTGGGGTAGAAGAGGATGATGGATAGTGTCGCCGCAAAGGTCAATTCGAATCCCATGTCGAAAAGGTAGAAAGGGTTAGAGAGGAGGAGGACGAAGGCGCTGAAGGAGATGGTGTTGAGAAGGCGGGTTTGCTTCCAGAGGAGCTTGCTCGTAAGGAAGGTCAGGGCCATGATCGTAGCCCGGAAAACCGAGGCGCGGCCTTCAACCAGGAGGGAATAGAAAAGCAGAAGGACGATCAGGACCGAGTAGGAAACCCGCTTGGGAACCCGGAAGACCCGAAGGACAAAAAAGAAAAGAACCGAGATAATGCCGATATGGGCCCCGGAGATGGCGATGAGATGGTAGAGCCCGGACCTCTGCAGGGCGGCGGTCGTCTCCTCGTCCATCCGGCCCCGCTCGCCCAAAAGCATGGCTTCGAGGACTGCTCCCTGCTGCGAGAGCGCGGTCCGGTCGGCGGTGGAGAAATGATCCTCGATCCTCTTCTGCAGGGCCTGCCGGAGGGATGAGATCAGGCGTAGGAGTGAAGCGCGGCCGGCCGGCTGTTTCAACTCGACGAGGAGGACGCTTTTCGTGACCGCGTGGTTATGGACCATCTGGTTTTTCCGGAGGCCGACCAGCCGGGACTCGCCAAAGTTGCGGAAATCGCGGCCGGGAAGAACCTGGGCGGAGACGGTGATCTCATCTCCGGCCTTGAGCCTCAGCGGGGAGGGATAAACCGAGGGGTGAAGGACGGCGACCCGCAAATTTCCCCGGGCTTTGATGTCGCGGCCCTGGACGCCGATATTCTCTACCCGGAGAAAAAGATGGGTCCGGCCGACGCCGTAAGAGGGTGACCGGTACAGCCGGCCGGAGAAATCGGCATAGCCGTCGAGGACGAATTTTTTGACCGGGTTTCGCTCATAGTCGATATCGTGCTCCGCATACAGGCTCCACCCAAGAAACAGCGCGGCGAGCAAAGCCAGGGCGAAAGCGAGCTTGTCTCTTTTCCGGAAATAGGCCAGCCAGGCCGAGGCGAGGGAAGTCAGGAATGCGAGGACAGGAATGAAGAGAGCTGTGGAGAGAACGGAGGCCAGAAAAACCCCTGCAGAAAGCGATCCGGCCAGATACAGGAACGGAAAGAGCATAAGATCTCAGATGGTGACGGATTCCTGATAGATACCATAGACGTCTCTCAGGACATCGGAGATCTCACCCATCGTTGCTTCCGCCTTGACCGCGGCTATGAAAAAGGGCATGAGATTGTCGGACGAACTGGCCGCCCGGCGCAGCGCCTCTAGACTTTTCTTGACCCCCCGGGCGGAGCGTGTCCTCCTCAGGCGCCGCAGTCTTTCGATTTGGGCCTTCTCGATTTTCCTGGCCGCAGCGTGGAGCCGGAATTCGGTCTTTTCCGGGGCGCCGGCATACTCGTTCAGGCCGACGATGACCTGCTCTTTGCTCTCCACCTTCTTCTGGTAGCTGAAAGCGCTCTCCTGGATTTCCCGCTGGATGTAGCCGTCCTCAATGGCCTTGAACATCCCGCCCATGTCGTCGATCTTGCGCAAGTAAGCCCAGACTCTCTCCTCGATGGAATCGGTCAGGGTTTCCAAGAAATAAGACCCGCCGAGAGGGTCCACAGTGTCCGCAGCGCCGCTCTCGTGGGCGATGATCTGCTGGGTGCGCAGGGCGATGCGGACCGATTCTTCGCTGGGCAAAGCCATGGCTTCGTCCCTGGAATTGGTGTGCAGGGACTGAGTGCCGCCGAGCACGGCCGCCAGCGCCTGGAGCGTCACCCGGATGACGTTGTTCTCAGGCTCCTGGGCGGTGAGGGTCACCCCGCTTGTCTGGGTGTGAAAGCGGAAGGCCCAGGAGAGGGGGCTTTTCGCTCGGAACCTCTCCCGCATCAGCCTGGCCCAGATGCGACGGGCTGCCCTGAACTTGGCGATCTCCTCGAAGAATTGGTTGTGGGCGGCCAGAAAGAAGGAAAGACGGGGTGCGAACGCGTCCACGTCCAGTCCCGCCCCGACGGCCGCTTCGATGTAGGCTACGGCGTCGGCGAAGGTGAAGGCCAGCTCCTGGACCGCCGTGGCCCCGGCTTCCCGGATGTGGTAGCCGCTGATGCTCATGGTATTCCAGCGGGGGACTTTCTCCTGACAAAAGGTCAGGATGTCGACGATAATCCGCAGGGAGGCCCGGGGAGGATAGATGTAGGTTCCCCTGGCGATATATTCTTTGAGGAGGTCGTTCTGGATGGTCCCGCTCAGACTCGACCAGGAGATTCGGCGCCTTTTAGCGATGGTTAGGTACATGGCTAGGAGGACCGCCGCCGTGGCATTGATGGTCATCGAAACGCTGACCGTGTCGAGCGGGATTTTTCGGAGGAGCGTCTGCATGTCGTGGATGGAGTCGATGGCCACACCCACCTTTCCCACCTCACCCTGGGCCTGCGGATGGTCGGAATCCAGGCCGAGCTGGGTGGGGAGGTCGAAGGCAACACTCAAGCCCGTCTGCCCCTGGGCAAGGAGATAGCGGTAGCGCTGGTTGGATTCCTTGGCCGCGCCGAACCCGGCGTACTGGCGCATGGTCCAGAGGCGGCCGCGGTACATCGTGGGGTAGATGCCGCGGGTAAAGGGGAATTCGCCCGGGTTTCCGAAGTCTTTTTGAGGGTCAAACCCGGCCGGGTCGCGGGGGCCGTAAACCACTTTGACCTCGATACCGGAAGAGGTCTCGACCCTGGCTTTTCGGGCTTTGCTCATCGGAGACATCCGGCTTCCGCTCCCGGGCCGGGCAGGCAAGAACAGGTGTCGCCGGGTACTAATCTAGGGAGTAGGGGAGAGCAGTCGGCCTCGAAACTCTGACCAGGGAGTTCCAATTGAGGGCTTGACCGGAAATCGCCCCTATTCCTTGACGTCTCCCTCGCCGTAGCCCTGGGGAGGCTTCTTGGCGTATTCCTCTTTCTTTTTCTCGAGGAACTCCTTGATGGCCCCGATGCCTTCCTGGGCCTTTTCCTTGACCACTAGGATGCCCTTTTCGGCCTCTTTGCTGATCTTTTCGTAGCTTTCCTTAGCCTTCTCCCCCGTCTTGGTGGCCTGGGTCTTGATCTTTTGCCGGGTCTCTTTGCCGCTGGCAGGAGCGAAGAGGATCCCCAGGACGTAGCCGGTTGCGGCGCCGATTAAGAAGGAGACGGCGACTTCCAGGGCACTCGATCCTTTGTTATTCCCCATGTTTCTTCTCCTTTCTTTTCCTGAATTTTTTCCAGAAGAACGAAGTCAGAGGAAAGACCACGGGCCAAAACCTTGAGCTGGGCCACAAGAACCTCGTGGTTAGGAAGAAGGAAGCTTCGGATAGGTTGACCGCCGTCCTCTTGGAGGCCTCCATGAACTCTCCCAGGCTGACGAGCCTGTCCTTGATCATCCCATCCAGCTCGTTCAGGTTTTCGACCAGCTTGCGGACCTCGACCATGGTCTTTTCACCTTCCTCGGCCGCGCCTCGGAGCTGGGCGAGGAAGCGGACGAGAAAAACCGCGACCACGACGGCAGCAAAGGTGAGGACGAGAAGCAGGAACTGGTTGAGGGTCAGCGGCATGGTACCACCAAAATAGAATAAAAACTGGGTTTTGTCAATTTAAGAATGGGTCCGGTCGGGGCGGGCCTGGGCAATTCTTATTTCCAGAGAATCTTGTTCACTTGGGAGAGGCGGTATTCTTTCTCGATCTTGTTAAGGATCTCGGCATAGCGTTCCTCTTGAGCCCGGCCGCAGGCCTCTTCCCATTCGGCGAAAAGGGGGGCGGCGAGGAACTCGTACTTTTTGCCGGCCAGCCGGTTGATCCCCTGCAGGGCCCGCCAGTGGGTGATCATCAGCAGGGCCAGGGCGGCGAAGGCGACGTTGGGACCGGGGAGCAGGGCGGCCAGCCCGCTGAGGGGGAGGAGAATGGTTTCGCCGATGAGAATTAGGACGTGCTTGGATCTTTGCTTGTATAGAAACAAGGAAAACCGCAGGCGGATGCGCTTCTCGGGCCGGAGGCCGGAGTGGTGGATGGAGATGGCCTCGTCCTCGACTTTAAGGATGCGGATGAAGGCTTGCTCCTGGCGGAGGATTCTTGGGGGGAGGAGCGTGAGCTTCTTCTGGGCCAGTTCCCAGGCTCTCTTGGTGCGCGAGACAGGGATGGAGATATCCTTTTCTGGCTCAGAAGAAAAAAAGCGGTATTTTTCGCGGTGGTCCCGGATGAAGAAGAATTCCATGAAGCGTGGGTATTTTAGCACTCTTCGAGAATCGGACGCAAGGACAGAATGGCCCGCGTAAGCATTTCCTTTTTGGCAATGATAATGATGAGGAACTTGGGAATGTCAGCGCTCCCGCTCAGGTTCTTAACGCCGTTCCCGAAACGCTTTTCTCGGCGCTGCGGAACTCCGCGTGATATATTCAGGCGCCAAATGCATATTGGCTCCATTCGCATCCATCTCTGTATGATCTCTGCGTGCTCAGACAGTCCTCGCGGCCGCTAGAGCGGCTCCCCTAGAAAAACGCTTCGGGAAGGCTGAACCTGAGAGGTCGCTTCTCCATTCCCAAGTTCCTCACAACACGGATAGAAAAGCTTCCATGGTCGCGGGACGGAGAAAAGGGAGCTAGACGATATCCAACCTGATCACAGCCAGCGGTTCGGCGTTTTCTCTGTCTTGAGCGTCAAGGACGAGTTCATATCTTCCCGGCGGTATATCGCCCAATTGATATTCTTGCAGAAAAAAGCACTCTTTGGGGTCCTGACTGCGGCTTAGGAGGGTGGTCAGAATAGACGCTTTTTCGCCGGAATCAATGTTGATCAGCCAGGCAGACGGTTGAATTGTCCCACTCTCCGTGCCTGACGTCCCGCAACGGACGACTGCAAGCAGCGGCGAAGTGCCTCGGCTGATCGGTCCGATGACCGGGGAGAAACGCTGCTCGTCGAAGGGAAAGGCTGAGAGCAGGGCGCCGGGTTTCCCATGATCGATATAGATTGCCGCAGAGTCAGGCTGGAGAAGGAGAGGTGTGACGACTAGACGACCGGGCACCTGGGGATCCCGGACATGGGCATCCGAAGAGGCCACGGCCCCTTTGCCCGTATCTCTGTTTCTGAGGACAACCCGGCAGCGATATTCTCCGGGGGGAAGGGTTAACACATCAGAATAAAAGACGTTTCGTCGGAGCAGATTCGAGGTGTCGATTTCCTTCCTCCTGAATTCCGCGAGGTCATTTTCCGAATTGAAGACCAGGAAGACAACTTCGGTTCTAGGCCCGACGATGCCCCGGAGCTCGTCTTTCGAAAGCCGGGCGATGAGGGCCAGCTGAGAACGCCCCGCGGATACATAAGGCAGAGCCTCCAGCGGGAAGCGGAGGGGATTCTCAAAGTGAGGAATCTCGCCCAGGGCCAGGTCCAGGAGCTGGAGCATCTTTTCGGTTTCCGTCCATTCCAGGAACGGCCGGGGGTTGAAATACCCTCCCTGAGCTTCCACCCGGCACCCCGGGCGTTTGACTCTGACTTTGATGCTGTGGTACCGGCCGTCCCAGCGACTATCGATGGAATATCCCAAGACGTAATAATGGCTTGTCTTTTTTTGGACCTCTTCCAGGATCATCCCATAGTTGGCGAGACTGTCGAAATAGACCCCGCCGGATTGGCGGGCGATGTCTTTGAGCGAATATTCCCCCGAAAAGTCCCGGCTCTTGAAATGCGTGGTACCCTTTCCGGACGTGTTAATCGCAAACACGGTGACGTTGGCCGAGGCCAGCTCCCGGCTCATCTGCTCATGCTGCCGGCGCAGCTGGGAATCTCCGTAGCGGCTGTCTGTGGGGCTGAGCGTCGGCGGCCGGTCCGGCTCCCCGAAGTCAAGTACACCCGTCGGAGTCAATCCGTAGAGCATGAAGCCGGCCACGCCTTTGGAGAAGAGGATAACCTGCTTATTGCCCTGAACATAACGGAGCGCCTGGGCCAGAGCGGAGACTTCCGAGGTGAAATTGAGGACCTGAGCCTTGTAAGTGGCGCGGTCGTTCTCGATGGCATGTTGGGCCAGTTCGGCCATGCCTTCGCCCCCGCCCTGCCGGCTCGTGCTGCCAAGAGCTTCGCCCAAGCTCTTCATATCTTCCCAGTAGCGGCCCTCGACGTCCTCGGCTCTGCCCAAGGTCTTGGCGGACCCGAAGCCTTCGATGACCCGGCGGACTTTTTGATGGTCAGTGGTCAGGTATTCATGGAGGACCAAGCCCCTGTTCATGGAAAAGGAGAGGAGGCCGACTTCGTCCACGGGACCGAGTTTGGTCTCCAGAAAATCGAGCGCCGTCTGCCTGGCCTTCTTGATCCCCGGCAGGTCGTTAAAAGCAAAGTCGAAGAGCAGGAAGAACTTGCGGTTCATCGAGGACGGAGGGGGCTGAGGGCTCCCGAGACTCTTCGCCTCGTCCTTTGGCATTGAAACCGGTCCGAAGTGCGTTTCAAAATGTGTTATCGGCTGCTGCTGGTTGTTGTCTGAGAGTTCGAAATCCGAGGCGGCGAGGTCTCGGATGGGATTTCCTTTTTTGTCGGTGACATAAACCTGAACCAGCTTCACCGTTACGAAGACCTCGTGTTGGAGGCTCTCCTGGATGTCTGGTTTGAGTCGGCGATCGGACATGTCGGCCTCGACATGAAGCGAAGCAAACAGGGCGAGCGAAGAGAACAAGATCTTGGCGCTGGTCGCAGCAGACGACGTTCTCATGGAGAAGAGGTATCCCAACGTCCTCATTATGATCGGGTGTCTGGGAGCGTGTCAAGGATGAACGGGCCCACAGTCTATCTTCTGCGATGCAGGAGGTAGATGAAGAAAGGAGCCCCGAAAAGGGCGGTGATGATGCCGATGGGAAGTTCGGTGGGGGAGAGCACGGTCCGGGCGAGAAGGTCGCAGAGGACGAGGAAGGTGCCGCCGGTGAGAGCGGAAAGGCCGAACAAATGCCGGTGGTCGGGGCCGACGATGATCCTCACCCAGTGCGGGACGATCAGCCCGACAAACCCGATGATCCCGCTTACCGAGACCGACACGGCCGCGAGCAGGGTGGACACGGCCAGGAAGGTCCGCCGGACCCTGGCGACCGGGCTGCCCAGGGATTGGGCCATCTCATCTCCCAGGACCAGGAGGTTCATGTCCTTGGCCAGCCATTGGGCGACGAGCAGACAGAGGGCCAGGTAGGGCGCGACCATGCCGACCTGCCGCCAGTCGGCCAGGGTGAAACTCCCGAGTAGCCAGAAGACGGCCTGCTCGAAGGAGTCCGACCTTAGGAAGAGCAGGAACGAAGTCAAGGATGACGCCACGGCGCCGGCCGCGATCCCGGTCAACAGCAGGGTTTCGACCTTGAAGACGGCCTGGGTCTGGGAGAGAAGATAGACCAGAGAGACGAGGGAGAAACCGACCCCGAAGGCAAACAAGCTCTGGAGGGAAAAGCCGAAAGCGCTCGCCGCCCCGAGGCCCATGGAGAGGCAAAGCACGGCGCCGAAAGAAGCTCCCGAGGAGACGCCGACGACAAAGGGGTCGGCCATGGGATTCTGGAAATAGCCTTGAAGGATGGCTCCGGAGAGGGCGAGGCTGGCCCCGACGAGAAAGGCCAGGAGCGCGCGGCAGAGACGTAAGTCGAAGAAGATCGTCCGATATGTTTGATCCTTATGGAAGAAAAAGTCCCAGAGGTCGGCGGGGCTGGTGCGAACAGCTCCGATCATCAACGAGAGCAAGAGAGATACGGCCAGAATGAGGAGGAGTACGATCGCAAAGGCTACCCTTTTTCTGCCGGGCTTCATCGGCGGGCCTCGAACATTTCAGGATGAAGGATTTGGGCGACTGCCGCCAGGGCGTCGATGAGCCGCGGGCCGAAGCGGCCGGCGATATTCTCGTCCAGCCAGTGGATGTTGTTGTCTTTGACCGCCCGGACATCCTTCAGGCGGGGGTCGGCGCGGAACGATTCTCCGGCCTGGGAAAAGCGCTCCTTGTCCTTGGCCATGATGATAACGATATCCGGGTTTTCGTGGATGAGCTGTTCGCGATTGAGCTGGAGCCAGCGCCGGGGGATATGTGCGGCGATGTTCACGCCTCCGGCCTGGACCAGCAGGTCGTTGAGATAGCTCCCCTCACCGCAGGTCCAGAGGCCCTGGCCGTAGACGGAGAGAAAGACCTTGGGCCTTTTCGAAACGTCGCGCAGAGCCAGGCCGATAGCCTGGTGTTTTTCTTTGAGTCCGGCGACGAGATTTTTGGCGGGGTCTTCCGCTCGCGTCACCCGGCCGACTTTTTCGATCGTCTGGAAAAGCCCGTCGAGCGAGCTTCCGAGGTTCAGGACGAATACGGGAAAATGGAGGTTCCGGAGCTTGTTCAGGACGCCCAAGGGGTTTCCCCGGAAGCCGACGATCAGGTCGGGCCGGAGGGACTGGATCATTTCCAGGTTGGGGTCCACCATCCCGCCGATCTTCTCTTTTTGGAGCGCCTGCGGCGGATAGTCGCAGTAGCGGGTCACTCCGACAACCCGGTCTCCGAGGCCGAGAGCGAAGAGAATTTCAGTCAAATTCGGAGCCAGGGAAACGATGCGCTGGGGGGCTTCCATCAGCGCAAAGGGCGTTTTGAAGTCGTCGTATACGATCCCCTGCTGCGGAGAGAGCGAAGTTGCCAAGAGCGAGAAAAAAAGGAAATGGATCATTCTTTGATCTGTCGCTTTTCTGACGGCCTTGGAATCAGTGAGATCTCGGGAAGCTTCGAGTGCCGGTTCTCGCGGATATCCACGTCGGCTTTGAAGACGTCCTTGATATTTTCCCTGGTGATCATCGCGACGGGGCCTCCCTGGGCTTGGATCCTTCCTTCTTTAAGGAAAACGATCTTTCGGGCATAGGGGATGACGAGGTTGATGTTGTGCTCGGTTGCCAGGATCGTCTTCCCCTTTTCCGTCTGGAGCCTCTCCAGGATTTCGAAGACCTCCAGACCGTAGTTGAGGTCGAGGTGGGAACTGGGCTCGTCTAGGAAAAGGAGCGGGGTGTCCTGTGCGAGGGCCCGGGCGATCAGAACCCGCTGGCGTTCCCCGCCGCTGAGGTGGGCGACCTTCTTTTCTTGGAGGTGCGATACCTCGACCATCTCCAGGACGTCCCTTATAACGTGCCGATCGGCGGCCGAGAGGCCGGCCAGCCTTCCCTGGTGCACGTACCGGCCCATGGCCACGACTTCGAGGACGCTGAATTCAAACGTAAGGTCGGCGATCTGGGGGACGAAGGCGATCTTGCCGGCGACCTCGTGCCGCGTCAAGCGAAAGAGGTCTTCGCCATCAACTCTGATTTCTCCGGTGACGTCCTTCAAGAGGCCTTGAAGGGCTTTGATCAGCGTGCTCTTGCCGGAGCCGTTGGGTCCGATGATGCAGGCGAATTCGCCCTTTTCAAGGCTGATGTCTATATCCCGGACGACATCGCCGCTGCCATAGCCGGCCCGCAAGTTCTTAACTTCCAGGATGCCCATCGGACTGTCGTTTTAATCCCTTTCGCCCAAATAATCAAGGAATGGAGAGGGGCATAAGAGCTTGGTGTACACTTCGGAGCGCCGGCGGCCACGGAAAAAATAAAGAGGATAGGCAGGATTCCGCCGGCCGAGCGGACTTGACCGAGGGCGATGAGGAATCCTCCGGAAAGGACCAGGCTCAGTTTCTGCACCGAAGTGGACCCGATGCGGCTCATTATAGCAGAAGTCCTCTGGTTGCGTTCCCGGAAGCATCTCCATCTGTATAATGAACAACTTGGGAATGGAGAAGCGACCTCGAAGGTTTAGCTCCTTTCCGAAACGCCTCCAAGAATCTATTTTAATATATTAATCCCCCTTATCCCCCTTGACCAATCAAGGGGGACCTAGAACATGTTGGCGTTTCGGGAAAAGGTCGGAGGGGGAGTCCCTGACGAAAGCCCTCCGCAGCGCAGCGGGCACGGTTCCTCTCGGCTTTCCGAGAGAAGAGCGGAGCGAGGACAGGGAGCGGATTTTTCACGCTGGGAAAAATTCGCGTCTTTCGGAGGGACTCCCCCGAGCTCACCTGAGCCTTTTCTTGACTTTTTGGAGGGGTTAAATCTAATATTGAGCGGTACGCCGAAAAACCCAGGATAATCAAGGACTTAATCGACCGGGACGGACTGAGATGAAAGATATGTACCCATTCCAGGAGGTCGAGGAGAAGTGGCAAAAGATCTGGGCGGAGAGGAAGGTCTTCGAAGCCGCCGATGACCCCCGGCTGACGAAATATTACTGCCTGGAGATGTATCCCTATCCTTCAGGCCGCATCCACATGGGGCATGTCCGGAACTATTCCATCGGAGATGTTATCTCTCGCTTCCAGCTGATGAAGGGGCTCAACGTCATCCATCCCATCGGCTGGGATGCCCTGGGCATGCCGGCCGAGAACGCGGCCATCAAGCACGGCATCCATCCCCAGACCTGGACTCTCGACAACATCGCCCACATGAAACGCCAGCTCCAGAGCTTAGGGATCAGCTACGACTGGTCCCGTGAAGTCAACACTTGTCTTCCCGAATACTATAAGTGGAACCAATGGATTTTCCTGAAGATGTTCGAACGCGGCCTGGCCTTCCGCAAGAAGAGCTGGGTCAACTGGTGCCCGCAGTGCCGGACGGTCCTGGCCAACGAGCAGGCGGCGGGCGGAGCGTGCTGGCGCTGCGATTCGGGCGTCGAGCAGAAAGAAATGATCCACTGGTTCCTGAAGATCACGGCCTACGCCAAGGAGCTACTCGACGGACACAAGCTACTAAAGAAATGGCCCGAGCATGTCCTGCTGATGCAGAAAAACTGGATTGGCGAGAGCGAGGGCGCCCACATCTCTTTCCCCTTGATGAGGTCCTCCCGGACGATCGAAGTATTCACAACCCGCATCGATACGATCTTCGGCGCTACTTTCATGCTCCTCTCGCCGGAGCATCCGCTCAGCCGAGAGCTCCTGGCTGATTCTCCGGACAAAGAGAAGTGGCGCGAAGAAATGGTTCGGGCCGTCCGGGACGCCCGGATGAAGAAGGAACAGGAAGAGGCGGAAAAGGAAGGGATCGACACCGGAAAAAAGGCGGTCAACCCGTTCTCGGGTGAGGAGATCCCCGTCTGGATCGCCAACTATGTTCTGATGGACTATGGGACCGGGGCGGTCATGGCCGTGCCCGCCCATGACCAGCGGGATTTCGAGTTCGCCCGGAAATACGGCCTGACCATCCGGCCGGTGATCGCGCCCGCCGACAACCCCGTCCTAGAGGAACCTCAGGAGGGGGCGACCGAGGAATACGGAGTCTTGATCAACTCCGGTCAATTTTCCGGCTTGAGCTCCCAGGAAGCGATGGAGAAAATGTCCGGATTCGCTCTGACCCGAGGGTTCGGCCGCAAGAGCCTCACCTACAGGCTGCGCGATTGGGGCATTTCCCGGCAGCGCTATTGGGGAACTCCCATCCCGATTATCTACTGCGAGAGATGCGGGACCATCGGTGTTCCCTATGAAGACTTGCCCGTGGAGCTTCCCCATGACGTCAAGTTCACGGGAGAAGAAGGATCTCCGCTGGACAAGGCCCCTGAATTCGTGAACACGACCTGTCCGAAATGCGGCGGAAAGGCCCATCGTGAAACCGACACTATGGACACGTTCTTCGATTCCTCCTGGTATTTTTTCCGGTACACCTCGCCTCATCAGAAGGATGCGCCCTTTGACCGCGCCGTCGCTTCCTACTGGCTTCCCGTCGACCTCTACATCGGCGGCGTGGAGCACGCCATCCTCCATCTCATCTACGCCCGCTTCTTCACCAAGGTGCTGAGAGACCTGGGCTGCGCCTCGATCGGCGAGCCCTTCCCGCATTATCTCGCCCAAGGCATGGTCACCAAGGACGGCGCGGCCATGTCGAAATCGCGGGGAAACGTGGTCGACCCGGACGAGATGATCCAGGAGTATGGCGCTGACGCCCTGCGGCTGTTCATCCTCTTCGCTTCGCCGCCCGAGAAGGAATTTGCCTGGGCCGAAGACGGCATCGAGGGCTGCTTCCGGTTTCTCAACCGGGTCTGGACGATCATCGAGGAGAACCGCGACCTGTTCGCGGAGGGCGCGCCCCGCACGATTAGCCGGGATACGTCCGCAGGATTGGCCCTGCTCAAGAAAACCCACCAGACTATCCGCAAGGTGACAGAAGATATCGGGAAGCGTTTCCACCTCAACACGGCTATAAGCTCGATCATGGAGCTCTACAACCTGACCCGGAAAGAGAAGGACTCGCTGCGTCAGGACAGGGAAGGAAGGACGGTGTTGAGCTTGGCCCTGGAAAGCCTGATCGTTCTCCTTGCGCCCTTTACTCCGCATATTTCAGAGGAGCTGTGGGAGCGAACGGGCCATCGGGATGTCCTGGCCCGCTTCCCCTGGCCGGCCTTCGACCCCGAGCTGGCAAAAGAGGAAAGGGTCACCATCGTGGTCCAGGTCAACGGCAAGCTCCGTGATAAGTTCGAGGCGGACGCAGGCATCGGCGAGGGTGAAATGAGAGAGCGCGCCCTTGCCCTTGACCGGGTCCGTTCCCTCATCGGAGGCCGGCCGGTCCGTAAGGTCATCTGCATCGAGAGCAAGCTGGTTAACATCGTCGTCTGAGCGCCATGGAGATGAAAAGGATATTCGGTCCGGCTCTCGCCTGCCTGTTTCTCGTCCACTGCGGCTACTATCTGCGCGGCACGGGCAGCTCTCTGCCTCCGAACATCAAGAAGTTCGACGTCCCCATGTTCAAAAACCTGACCACCCGCTTCGACCTGGACGTCAAGCTGACCCAGAGCGTCATCGGCGAGCTGGTCGCCCGCGGGAAGGTGGAGGTGACGACCGAATCGGGCGGCGCCGACGCCCTCCTGGTCGGGGAGATCACCGCCTTTAATGTCAACCCGATCGCCTTTTCCGACCAGAATACGGCCGACCGGTACACCATCACGGTGGTCGCCAAGATCGTCCTCCGCGACCTCGCCAACAAGAAGATCCTCTTCTCCAACCCTTCCTATGTCTATCAGGAAGAATACGAGGTGCCCTCCGGTACGAGCTACGAGACTTGGGAAAGCCAGGCCATCGACAAAGTGGCCGAGAAATTCGCCCGCAGTCTGGTGAGCACGCTCCTCGAGGGGTTTTGAGATGGCCGCCACCGACCCCCTGGCCGGCGAAATCAGGGAAGACCGCCTGGCCGCCGGCTATGTCTTCTTTGGAGAAGAAGACTACCTGGCGGAAGAGTTCATCCGAAGGCTCAAAGGGGTCCTAATCTCGCCGGAGGCGCAGGGGTTCAACGTCGAGAGGTTCGACCTGGCCGGGACGCGCTGGCCGGACATCATCGACACCGCCCGAACGGCTCCCTTTTTCTTCTCCCCCTGGCGCATCGTCATTGTCAGGGCCGTCGAGGAAAACAGGGAGGGAAAAGAAGCCAGGGAGGGCAAAGAGAGTTCCAGGAAGCTCTCCTCGCTCGACGAGAAGATCATCCGGGAGTATTTTCGGTCTCCAGCTTCGAGCACGGTGCTGGTCGTGGTGATCACGGGACGGGTGAAGAAGACCCACCCCTTGGTCAGGTTCTTCGACTCCCTGCCCCGGGCGGCGGTCGTCCTCAAAGAGGTGAAGCCCCTGAAGAAAAGCGATCTCTATGCCTGGATGATGCGGCGTCTGGCGGCCTTGGGAAAATCGGCCACTCCCGACGCCCTGAGCCGGCTGGAGGAGGTGGCCGGCAGCGACCTCCGCCGAATCGACCGCGAGATCGAGAAGATCGCGGCCTATGCGGCCGACCGGAAAACGATCGCTATCGAAGATATCCTCCAGGTCTGCGATTGGACAAGGAGCTTCATCGAATGGGACTTGGCCGAGGCCCTAAAGAGGGCGGACCAGAGACAGTCGTTGTTGACCCTGAACCGGGCCTTTCAAGAAGGAGAGAGGCCCGAGCACGTCCTGCGCGTGCTGGCCAACTTCTTCCGCGACCTCCTGCTGGCCAAGCTCTGGCTCAGGGAGGGCCGCGACCGGAAGGAGATTTTCGCCTTCCTTAGGCCTTACATAAAGGAGGCTTTTGTCAAGCTCTACGCAGATGAGTTCAAGGCCCTTTTCTCGCTTCTTGAGAAGTTGTCGCTCGGGGAGATCAACTGGGCCGTCCGGGAGCTAGAGAAGATCGACCTCTCGATCAAGACCATGGATGTCTCAGAGCAGCCGTTGATTGAAAGGTTTGTGATCGAGTACTGCCGCCGGCAGCAAAGGCCGAGGGAACGGCGGGGCGCTATTTGGAAGGAGAAGAGCTGATCAGTCCCACCTGCCGGGTGAGACGGGATTTGAAGCGGGCGCCCTTGTTCTTGTGAATGGCGCCTTTCTTGACGGATCTATCTATCAGGGAGACCGTCGAGGAAACCAGTTTCTGGGCGGTCTCTTTGTCGCTCTGCTGAATGGCCTCCCGGAGTTTCTTGACCTGACTGCGGAGAGCGGACTTGTTCTGCCGGTTGATGGCGTTCCTCCGGATGCTGCGGCGCCGCTGGCGGACCGCCGAATTGTGATGAGCCATATCCTACTCCTTGTTTTGAGCCCATATGATAGAATATGCAGCCGTCAAAGTCAACCGGAGTCGAGGTCAAGCGCGGATGATTATCGTTTTGCAGCGAGTTAAACAGGCTTGGGTCGAGGTGGAGGGACGGACGACCGGGAGGATCGGTCCGGGGGTCTGCCTTCTCGTGGGTGTCGAGAAGGGCGATACCCGCGAGGACGCAGAGTTCCTGGCCAGAAAGACGACGGAGCTCCGCATCTTCCCCGACAATGAAGGCAAAATGAACCTTTCTCTGGCGGAGGCGGGCGGAGAGGTCCTGGCCGTCTCCCAGTTCACCCTGGCGGGTTCGACGAGAAAGGGAAGGCGGCCGAGCTTTGACGGGGCCGAGGAGCCGACTCTGGCCGCGGAGCTCTTCGACCATCTGGTCGCGTTGGTCAGAGAGAAAGGATTCCGGGTGGAGACGGGCGTTTTTCAGGCCATGATGGATGTCCACCTCACCAACGAGGGGCCCGTGACTTTCATCCTGGAATCCCGAAAAACCCGCGAGAGGGCCGGCGTCCTCAGCCGCTGAAGCGGACGCTGCTGACCTTGCGGAGGGCATCGCTGGCCGCCTGTCTCACGTGGGCGCTCCCGTCCTTGGTCAGCCTGACGAGAAGTGCCAGCGCTTCCTTTCCCCCGATCTCTCCCAAGGCCTCAGCGGCGCTCTTCCGGACATCGACGTTCGGGTCGGCCAGGGCTTTTTTGATGGCGGGGACCGCAGCGCTGTCTTTCCGCCGGCCGAGGACTCGGAGCACCGCGCTCTTAGTGTACCAGGGCGGCCTGGATAGCTTATCGTAAAAAAGTGAGAAGTTCCAGATCTCTCGCCGGCTCAACTCTTTGATCAGGAAATCGCGGTTGGATTCACTGGGATCGGAGAGGCCCTCCAGCAGGACCCTAAGGACCCAGGGGGCCTGGAGCCGAGAGATGGCCTTCAGGACCTTGAGACGCCTGTCTTTGTCGGAAAGCGAACTCAGCTTCCGGAGCACGGCATCGGAGTAATAGCCGTCCTTTTTGTCTTTCTCTTCGAATTCCTTGACGGCGCGCTTGGCGGCGTTGGCGATCGCCCGGAAGTCGTCCTCGAGGAAGCTCTTGTAGACCTCGGACTCCTGGTAGGAGGCTTCCCTCAGGAACTTGAGTGCCGTCGCCTTGACCAGGGGTGACGCCTCCTCCTGCTTGAGGATGGAGAGGAGGAACACGATCCTCTCCTCCTTGGCCAGCATTTCGATGCGGGTGTAGAGGAACTTGATCTTTTCCTGCGGAGGCAGGGGTGAGAACTGTTCCGCAAACTCCTCGATCGTCATATCCGCCCTGATGAAAACGGGCTGAACTCAAACCATATCCAGGATATGGCCCAGTTTCTCTTTTTTTGTTTTCAAGTACTTGAGGTTGGCCCGGTTTGGCGGCACCTCGATAGATACCCGGTCAACGATCTCGAGCCCGTAGCCGGACAGCCCGATAAATTTGCGGGGGTTGTTGGTCATCAGTCTGATCTTTTTCACCCCCAGCGAGACCAGGATCTGGGCCCCGATCCCGTAGTCCCTCTGGTCGGGTTTGAAGCCCAGGCTGCGGTTGGCTTCGACGGTATCCGCGCCCCGGTCCTGGATCGCGTAGGCCTTAATCTTGTTGGTCAGGCCGATCCCCCGGCCTTCCTGGTTGAGGAAGTAGAGGATGACCCCATGGCCCTGTTTTTCGATGATCTCCATGGCCTGATGGAGCTGCTCCCCGCAGTCGCAGCGGCAGGAACCGAAGGTGTCTCCCGTCAGACACTGGGAGTGCGCCCGGACCAAGACGGGTTCATCCCCTTCGATCTTCCCTTTGACCAGGGCGACATGATTCTCGTGATTGATCAGGTCCTCGAAGATCATGATCCGGAAGTGTCCGTGCCGGGTGGGCAGGTCGGCTTCGTCGATCTTATACACCAGTCTCTCGGTCTTCATCCGGTACTTGATCAGGTCGGCGATCGTCAGGATGGGGATGCCGTGCTGCCGGCTGAATATTTCGAGTTGGGGCATCCGGGCCATACTCCCGTTCTCGTTCATTATCTCGCAGATGACCCCTGCCGGGACCAACCCCGCCAGCCTGGCTAGGTCGACAGCCGCTTCGGTCTGCCCGGCCCTGGCCAGAACCCCGCCTTCCTTGGCCTCGAGCGGGAAGATATGTCCCGGCCGCACCAGGTCGGACGGTTCGGCCTCGGGGTCGATCGAGACCCGAATCGTCCTGGCCCGATCGAAGGCTGAGATGCCGGTGCT
Organism: Candidatus Aminicenantota bacterium; assembly: GCA_017886205.1. Lineage (GTDB taxonomy): Bacteria > Acidobacteriota > Aminicenantia > Aminicenantales > UBA8522 > UBA8522. The sequence continues at coordinate 123,559 of JAFNEO010000046.1, forward strand.
GACACCGTCCTTGGCGTCGACGGAAACGGTGAAAGCCGTTTCAAAACGCGAGGTGTTCTCCCTGACCATCAGGGGCAGACGGAGTTCCTCGAGCCGGTTTTTAGTCAGGGGTAGACAGATCAGGCCGCGGCCGTACCGGCTCATGAAATTGATGATCTCGGGAGTGATTTTTTCGGCGGCGACCATGAGGTCGCCCTCGTTCTCGCGGTCTTCATCGTCGATGATGATGATGAGCCGCCCGGAGGAAATATTCTCCAGGGCCCGTTCGACGGTGATGAGGGGGGATTCAGCGCTCATTGAATCGGCCTTCTGGTTTTCTTCTCTCGGCTGTCGGCAGAAAAATGGAATCTCTAAGCCCTGTTTTTTCCTCTAGAAACCCAATTATACACGTATTTGCCGATAATGTCACACTCAAGGTTGACAGCCCGGCCGGGCTTAAGGTCCTTGAGATTTGACTTGGCCACGGTCAGGGGAATGAGCTCGACGTCGAACGAGGTCGGCCGCACCTCGGCGACCGTAAGGCTGACACCGTTGACGGCCACAGAACCCTTGGGGACGAAATACGGGCGGAGCTCGCGGGCGAAGGAGATGGTGAGGCGGCGGCCCGGAGGTTTCTCCACGATCCTGAGCACTCTGCCCAGTCCATCGACGTGGCCGTTGACCAGGTGGCCGCTGACCGGGGTCTGGAGAGTCAGCGGGAGTTCCAGGTTCAGCCTTTCTCCCTCTCGGAGTGACCCGAGGCTGCTCTTGGCCAAGGTCTCCTGAGAGAGGTTGAAGAAGAGCGTATTCACCTCCCTGCGGAGGAGGCTCAGGCACACCCCGTCGACCGCCACACTCTCCCCGATTTCCAGGGTGGGGGAAGACGGCGGCACTTCCACGGCGAGCTCTTTTTTGGCCGACCGATAGCCCTTGAAAAGGCCTTGATGGTGAATGATTCCAGTAAACATTAAAAATATCCTTGGATGATGATATCATCCCCTATCGGGAAGGCGGAGACCTTGCGGAGCCTCCATGATCTTCTTACCAGCCGGACACCTTCTCCTTCCAGGATAGAAGGCGCTGTCTCGCCGCCGATGAGCCGGGGCGACACGGTCAGGAACAGCTTGTCCGCGAGCTTCTCCTCGATCATGGTCGTCAGAAGCCGGCTCCCGCCCTCGACGAGCAGGCTGGCGATACCGCGCTCGCCCAGACGGGCCATCACCTCCGGCGCCTCGATCGGACGCGATTGGCCCGAGATTGCGATGACCTCCACCCCCCTTTTTTCGAGGGCGGCCCTCTTCCTGTAGGATGCCCTGTTCATCGTGAAGACGAGGACCTGCCCCTCGGCGAGTGTGGTCAAGATCCGGGCCTGCACGGGCAAACGGAGCGCAGAATCAAGGATGATCCGGACGATCTTCTTGCCGGTCCATTGGGGATGACGGACGGTGAGTCGAGGATCGTCCTTGAGGATCGTCCCTATGCCCACCATGATGGCATCGTGCTCGCCGCGGAGGAGGTGGACATAGTCCCTCGTTTCGGGAGAGGAGATCCAGCGCGAGTCTCCCGTCCGGGTGGCCATGCGGCCGTCGAGGCTGAGGGCGGCCTTCAGTGTAACAAAGGGGACGCCGCGGGTGATGTACTTGATGTAGCTCTCATTGAGGACGGAATTCCTCTCCCCGAGCAGGCCGACCGTAACATCGATGCCGGCTGCGCGCAGCCTCCGGACCCCCTTTTGGAAGACGATCGGGTTGGGGTCGAGAGAGGAAACGACCACCCGTTTCGGCGCCGCCCGGATGACGGCCTCGACGCAGGGCGGAGTCCTTCCCCAATGGACGCAGGGCTCCAGAGTCACATACAGAGAGCTCCCTCTAGCCAGCCGGCCCGCCCGCTCCAGGGCGATGGCCTCGGCATGGGGCTGGCCGGGCCTCTCATGGAAACCATGACCAATGATCGTCCCGCCGCGGACGATGACGGCCCCGACATAGGGATTCGGGCTGGCCCAGCCTTTGGCTTTCTCGGCCAGGCCGTAGGCCATTTCGAGATAGGATGAATCCTTGGTATTGATCATGAGATCAGGGCGTTGACGAACTCCTGGGGAGAGAAAGGCAGGACGTCCTGGGCGTCCTCTCCGACCCCGATGTATTTAACAGGGAGCGCGAGCTCCTCGACGATGCTGATGACGCTCCCTCCCTTGGCGGTTCCGTCGAGCTTGGTCAGGAAGAGGCCGGTGATGCCGGCGAACTTGAGGAATTCCCGGGCCTGAACAAGGGCGTTCTGACCGATGCTCGAATCCAGCACTAGGAGAATCTCCTGAGGCGCGCCGGCGATCTCCCGGCCGATAATCCGTTTGACCTTTTCCAGCTCACTCATGAGGTTGGCGTTGGTGTGGATCCGTCCTGCGGTATCGACGAGAAGAAGGTCGTGGCCGCGCGCCTTGAAGGACTGGAGGGCGTCATAGACGACGGCCGCCGGGTCGGCCCCGTATTGTCCACGGATGACCGGAATATCCAGCCTTTTTCCCCAGATCGCCAGCTGCTCCTGGGCGGCTGCTCGGAATGTATCGGCGGCGACCATCAGGACTTTTTTCCCTTGGGTCCGAAAATGCAGGGCGAGCTTGGCCAGGGAGGTCGTTTTCCCGCCGCCGTTCACTCCGACCATCATGATCACCGCCGGTGAGTGGTCGACGGCGAGGCCGGAGGGGTAGCGGCCGAGGGTTTCGACGAGCGTATCACTCAGGGCCTGCCGGATCGCCGGAAAGGGATCATCCTTCCGGGTCTTGTCCCTAATCGCCTGGATGATTCGATCGGTGGCGGCGATCCCCGTATCGGCCAAGACCAGGGCTTCGGCCAGCTCCTCCAGGATCTTGTCCCTCGGCTGGCCGCTCTGGAAGATATCCCCCAACTTCTCGCGGAACGCTTGGCGCGTCCTGGCGAGCTTTTCCTTGAGGTTACCGAGCACGGCAGACCCATTATAGTTATGGGTCCTGCTTCCGTCAACGATGGGCTCGGGTAAGCTCGGGAGAGTCCCTCAGAAAGACGCGGATTTTTCCCGGCGAGAAAAATCCGCTCCCTGTCCTCGCTGCGCTCTCCTCTCGGCAAGCCGAGAGGAACCATGCCCGCTGCGCTGCGGAGGGCTTTCTGAGGGATTCCCCCTCGCTTCGATAACAAGAAGGAATTCCATGCCCGCTCCGACCTTTTCCCGAAACGCCTACATATTTTGGCCCCTCCTAATTCGCTAGGAGGGGTAGGGGAGGTTAATGAGGTTCAAACAGAGTCTTAGAGGCGTTTCGGAAAGGAGACTAATCCCGAAACGCCTACATATTTTGGCCCCTCCTAATTCGCTAGGAGGGGTAGGGGAGGTTAATGAGGTTCAAACAGAGTCTTAGAGGCGTTTCGGAAAGGAGACTAATCCCGAAACGCCGACCTTATTCAAACCCCCCAAGACGTGCCAGGGCTGTCTGACCGCAGGTTGAGCATTGGCGGAGATTATGATACATATATCAGGTGCAAATGAACCCCTGTCGCTGGGTTATCGCTCCCCCACGGCCCGAGGCCGATGTCCTTGCCGCCGAGCTGGGCATCCCCCTGCCCATCGCCCGCGTCTTGACAAACCGGAACGTCCTTTCTGCGGAGGCGGCGGATAGGTTCCTCAACGGAACCCTCAAAGACCTCTACGATCCCTATTTGATGAAGGGAATGGACAAGGCTGTTTTCCGGGTTGAGGAGGCCATCCGGAACAAGGAGAAGATCCTGATTTTTGGGGACTACGACGTCGACGGTGTCCTGTCGGTGGTTATCCTGCTCAGGGCTCTCGCCGGGCTGGGCGCGGAGGTGGACTACTTCATCCCGGATCGGCTCAAGGAGGGTTATGGGATCAAGGAGGCCCACCTCCAGATCGTCAAGGAGAGGGGGGCTCGGCTGGTCATAAGTGTCGATTGTGGGATCAAGGCAGTCGACTTTACCGCCAAAGCCAGGGAGTCGGGAGTGGACGTCATCATCACTGACCACCACCGGCCCGGTGATGCCCTGCCTGAAGCGGTCGCCCTCCTCAACCCCGTGCTCAGAGAATCCGGCTATCCTTTTCCCAGCCTGGCCGGTGTCGGCGTCGTCTTCAAACTGCTCCAAGCCCTGCTCGAAAAGCGGGGGAAGTCGGCTCAGCTCGAGCATTATGCCAAGCTGGTGGCCATCGGCACCATCGCCGATGTGGCCGATCTCCGGGGAGAAAACAGGCTTCTTGTCAAACATGGTCTCAAGGGGCTGGAGAAAGTCTCCAACCGCGGGCTGCGTAGCCTACTCGACCAGTGCGGACTGCTCGACAGGAAAGTCAGCGAGGGAGATGTCGGGTTCCGTGTCGCTCCCCGGATTAATGCCGCTGGCCGCATGGGAGTCGCGGGCGATGCTGTCCGGCTCTTCTTTTCGGGCGACGATGACGAATCTCTCCGCCTGGCCCGCCGGCTGAGCGAGCTGAACTCGCAGAGACAGAATAAAGAAGACAAGATATATTCCGAGGCTCTGAACCGGATCAGGGAAGGGTCCCTCGACCGGCGCTACAGGATGCTGGTCCTGGGGTGTGAGACCTGGCACCGCGGGATCATCGGCATCGTTGCCTCCAAGCTCAAGGACTACTTCTATCGGCCCGTACTTCTGTTCACCTATGAAGATGGCAAGGCCCATGGGTCGGGGAGGAGCATCAGCGAGCTTTCCCTGATCGAATGCCTGGACGCCTGCCGCGACATCTTCCTGGATTACGGCGGGCACACCCTGGCTGTGGGCTGTGTCCTGCCGAGAGAGCGGATGGGTTTGCTCAAGGAGCGGATCAACCAGGTGGTCGGCGCGAGACTAAAGGACGATGACCTCCAGAAAAAAGTGAAGATCGATGCCCGGCTGAACCTGGCCGAGATCCAATCCTCCTTCCTTGATAGCTACCTGCGCCTGGCTCCGTTTGGCGTCGGCAACCCGAAGCCGACGTTTCTCAGCGAAGGCGTAGAAGTGGTCGGCCCCCCTCAGGTCCTGCAGGACAAGCATCTCAAGTTCCTGGCCCGTCAAGATGACCGGATGATCGAGGCCTTGGGCTGGCACAGGAAAGAGTGGTTGGGGGAGGTCCGAAAAGGGGGCCGCCTCGACCTCGTGTATTCTCTCCGGGCCTCCAATTTTCTCGGCAAAGAAAAATACAGCCTTACTCTCGAGGCCCTTAAAGCCTCAGAAAAATGACCAAACTGACCTTGGCCAGAGTGCTCCGGCTCGTCGTCGCCCTGGCGCTCCTCATCGTGACCGTGGTCATCCTTTGGTATTTTCTCTCTCACCGCCGGCCGCGCTCCATCGTCCAACCTAAGAAGGAGGAGATACCGGCCAAGAAGGTCGAACAGCAGGAAGGCATCGAGCATTTTGACTTCAAGGGAGATCGCGTCATCCGGGCTAAGGCGGAGAGGCATTATGCCGGCGACGACGGCCGCTATTACCTGGAAGGGAACGTCGAAATCCGCGACCTCGGCAAAAAAGAGGGAGAGGAGATTGTGCTCTTTGGGCAGAAACTCTCTTATGATAAAGACTGGGCAAACGTCTTCCTGGAAGGGAAGGCGAAGCTCCAGTATCAGGGGCTTACTGTTGAGTCCTCGGCCTTCTCTTACCTGAAAGACGAGGAGACCCTGACAACGGACCGTGGAGTCGCCTTTTCCTCCCGGAGGATTTCGGGGAAAGCCCAGAAAATGACCTATTCATTCAGGGCAGGGTCCCTCCGTCTCGAAGGAGAGGTCGCGCTGGAGCTCCGCGAGGAAGCGGAGACCGGCACCCCTTTTGTGATTCGGGGGGACATCGTCACCTTCCTGAGGAAGCGGAGACGGGGTCAGGTCGAGGAAAACGCTTCCTTTTCTTTCGACCAGAACAGGGGCCGGGCCGATTCTCTGCGCTTTGAGCTGACTCCTGATGAACAGCGCGCCCGGAGCTTTTTTTTGAAAGGAAACGCCCAGGCCACCCTCGTCGAGCAGCAAGAGCCGTCGCCGGGAGGATTAAAGCCGACGCGGCAGGAGAGGGAGATCTCGGCTGATGAGATCGACGTCCGGGTCTTCAAAGATAGGAATAAGATCAATAAGGTGGAGGCCCGGGACCAGTGTTTTCTAAAGTCCTCCACGCCGGAAGGACGGACGACCGAGGTCCGCTCGGGCCGGATGAGGATCATCTTCGATCGCCGGGAGGTGTTGAGGGAATTCTTAGCCTTGAGCGCCGCCCGGCTGGTGGAGCGGGGACCGACATCCGAGGTCGAGCGCTCGATCTCGGGAGAGGAAATCTCCATCGGTGGGAAAGGGAAGTCCTGGAAGATCAAGGCCCCGGAAGGGGGGGAGGCGCGGGTCGATTCCCCCGACAGCGACGTGACGGCCAAGTCCCTGACCATCTACCCGCGGCAGGAGATCCTGGACGCGGCGGGCGAGGTCAAGGTCATCGTCAAGGTCCGGCCGGAGAAGGCCGAAACCGTGGGCTTCTTTTCGAGCGAACAGCCCGTTTTCGGCGCCGCCGAAAAAATGAGATACGATAAGGAGCTCGATCGTTTAGAGCTAAGAGAGGCCGTTCGCATGTGGCAGGGCAAAGAGGTCCTTTTCGCCGACCAGCTAACCGTCCTGAAGAAGACAGGTGAGATCAAGGCTGAGGGGAACGTCCGGGCCATATTCTCTCGCCTCCCCAAGGGCGAGAAGGCAACTGAAGAGAAGATCGAGATCGGCGGTGCGAGGCTGAGCTTCAGTCCCCCAGAGAACTTGCTCACCTTCGAGCAGGGCTGCTGGCTCAAGTCCAAAGACGTGGGGCTGAATTCCGACCGGATCGCCGTCCTTCTCCGGGAGAAGACGGCGGAGATCCAACAGATAGAGGCCAGGGGGAAAGTGGCCATCACCGAGGAGCTCAGAGAGGGCAAGGGAGAGAAGGCCCTTTACGACCTCGAGCAGGAGACCGTCGTCCTGACCGGCAACCCGATGATCATCGATAAAGAGAAGGGGGTCATCGAGGGGGAGAAATTGACTTTTCGCCTGGGCGAGGGTAGAATCCAGGTGGAGAACAAAGATCGAGAACGGTCCACGACCGTCATCAAATCATAATCCATGAGTCCCCAGCTGAAGGCCGTCGGCCTGACCAAGAGTTATCATCGCAAGCGGGTCGTCGACAGCGTCTCGGTCGAGGTCGGGAAGGGCGAGGTCGTCGGACTCCTGGGCCCGAACGGGGCGGGCAAGACCACCACTTTTTCCATGATCATCGGCCTCGTCCCCCAGGACGAGGGAAGGATCTATCTGGGGGAGGAAGACATCAGCGAGATGCCCATGTACCTGAGGGCGCAGAAGGGACTCAGCCTGCTTCCGCAGGAGCCCTCCGCCTTCCGCAAGCTCAGCGTCGAGGATAACCTCCTGTCCATCCTGGAGGTTATGCCGGAGTCCGTGACCCGGGGAGACGGCGACGTCGGGAAGGTCCTCCGCGAGTTCGGCCTGGAAAGGCTGGCCAAGGCCAAGGCGTGCACCCTTTCCGGCGGAGAGCGGCGCAGGCTGGAGATCGCCCGGGCCATGATCACCCGGCCTGAGCACATCCTGCTGGACGAGCCGTTCACCGGCATTGACCCCCTGGCCATCCAGGACCTGCAAAAAATCCTCCTCTCACTTCGGGACAAAGGAATGGGCCTCCTGATCACCGACCACAGTGTCCGGGAAACACTGAAGATCACCGACCGGGCCTATATCATCGATAAAGGACGGATTCTCAAGCAAGGGACCCCTCGTGAGCTGGTCCTCTCCGAGGAAGTCAGGAAAAGCTATCTGGGCGAGGATTTCAGCCTCTGAGCAGAGGAAAGGAGAAATCGAACCCGCCATGGTCTTGAAACAACGGCTTGACCAGAGGCAGGTCCAGAAGCTGATCCTGGCACCGGCCCTTCAGCAGGCTATTAAGCTGCTGCCCCTCACCAATCTGGAGCTCATCGAAGTCATCGACAGCGAGCTGTCCCAGAACCCGATGCTCGAGGAGGAGACCCAAGAGAAGCCGGTTCAGGAAAAAGCGGAGAAGACCGACGAGCGCGAAGATGGGGAAGCCGGAGAGAGGACGGAGTCCCGAGAGGAGACGGAGCTGGCGGATGGCCAGGGAGTTCCTGAGGGTGCGGTCGACTTGGAATTTGAGTCCCATTTCCAGGAGTATTTCGACGACGGCTTCCGCCCCAACTTCTCGGAAAGAAAAGAGATCCCGGCCCTGGAGAACGTCCTGTCCAAGAGCCCCACTCTCTGGGATCACCTGAACTGGCAGGCCAACCTGACTTTTTTCGAGCCTGCCGACCGGGAGGCCGCCCAGGTGGTGATCGGCAATATCAACGAAGAGGGCTACCTCTCCTCCTCCGAGGAAGAGCTGGCCAAAATGGCCGGGGTGGGCCTCGAGAAGATTCGAGAGGTCCGGGCGAAGATCAGGATGTTCGATCCCGTGGGGGCAGGAAGCCTGGACCTCAGGGAAGCCTTGCTGGCCCAGATGGATTATCTCAAGATCGACGACGAGATCACCCGCCAGATCGTGAACCACCATCTCCCTCTTCTCGAAAGGTCGGATTTCGCTCAGCTGGCCAGGGTGCTGAGCGTCGGCCTCCATGACGTCAAGAATCATATCGAAGTCATCAAGAGGCTGGACCCCACCCCGGGGAGGAAATACAGCCAGGAGAAGACCTCCTACGCGTTGCCCGACATCGTCGTGACCAAGGAAGATAACGAGCTCACCGTCAGCTTAAACGATGAGGGGTTGCCCCGGCTGAGGATCAATGCTTACTACAGGAAGCTCCTGGCCAAGGCGGCCAAGGAGAACGTCGAGGCCTATCAGTTCCTCAAGGACAAGCTGAAAAAGGCGCTCTGGTTCCTGCGCAGCCTCGACCAGCGCGACCAGACCGTTTTCAAGGTGGCCAAATATATCGTCGATCGGCAGCGCGAATTCTTTGAAAAGGGCCTTGATTACATCAAGCCGCTGACTCTGATGGAGATCGCCCGGGAGATCGGCGTCCATGAATCGACCGTCGGCCGGGTCGTAGCCAACAAGTTTATGACCACTCCCTGGGGTGTTTTTTCCCTTAAATACTTCTTCCACAAATCCTTGGTGGGCGATTTCGGCGAGGAGATCTCTTCGCTTAAGGTCAAGGAGAAGATCAAGAAGCTGGTTGAGGGCGAGGACAGGAGCCAACCCTTGAGCGATATCGAGATCGGGGACATCCTGGCCAAGAACAACCTCAAGATCGCCCGCCGGACGGTGGCCAAGTACCGCAAACAGCTCAAGATCGCGCCGTCGCATATCCGGAAAAGAAAGTTTGCCATGGAGGGTAGTTCATGATCGTGCATTTTACGGCTCGGCAGATGGACCTCGCGCCGGAGGTCAAAGCCTACTGTGAGAAGAAGCTCAAGGCGCTCGAAAAACTGATGGGTTCGGTCATCGAGGTCGACCTTATCCTCTCCGTAGAGAAATACCGCCACAAGGCCGAAATCCATGTCAAGGCGAAGGGGGCGGGGTTGGTGGTCGTGGAAGAAACCCATGATCTGATGAACTCTCTGAACCTGGCTTTCGAGAACTTGGAGAAGAAGGTCAAGAAAGAGCGGGAGAAATGGAGGGAGAAGAAGCGCCGGAAGGGCCGGAAGCGGAAGCAATTGGCTTTTCCTCCCGAGCGAGAGGTCGAAACGCCCCGGGTCGTGCGCAGCAACGATTACTCCCTCAAGCCCATGCTTCTGGAGGAAGCGCTCCTTCAGTTCGACGTGGAGAAGAAAGAGGTGTTTCTCTTCCGCAAGTCGGGTTCGGAGAAATGGGCCGTGATCTTCCGGCGCAAGGATGGTCACTACGGGCTGATTGACCCCGATTGAACCGGACACAACGAGGAGAGCATAATCCGTGAAGATCCACAACTTGCTGACCGAAGACATGGTCATTTCCGAGATCTCCTCTCAGGAAAGGGACTCCGCCCTCGAGGAGATGGTCGGGTTTCTGAAGAACAAGGATAAAGTCCGGAAGGACAAGGAACTCTTTGAAAAACTGATTCAGCGGGAAAAACTGGGCAGCACCGCCATCGGCGATGGGATCGCCATCCCCCACTGCAAGCTGAAAGAGGCCGAGAGCCCGCTCCTGGTCCTGGCGGTCTCCAAAAAAGGGGTCCGGTTCGAGGCCCTCGACGGGAAGCCGACCCACGTCTTTTTCCTGGTCGTATCCTCTCCCGACGACCCCGGCCAGAGCCTCCAAATCCTGGCCTCCATCGCCCATCTCGTCCGCAAGGCGGGCTCCCTGCCAAAGAGGATCATGGCGGCCAAGAATCCGAGAAAAATCCTTGAGATCATCCGCGAAGAAGAAGAAAAACTGGAAGGGTAAGGAGCGGGAAAACGCTTCCTCACGCCTCGTCCTTTCGGGCGGTCTCTTGCAGATCTTCGGCCTGGGAGTCATCATCACCGGCCACAGCGGCATCGGCAAGAGCGAGAGCGCCCTGGAGCTCATCTCCCGCGGGCACCGCTTCATCTCCGACGATGCGGTGGAGGTGACCAGGAAAAAAGACGGAGGGCTCGTCGGCCGGTCTCCCTCGCTGAGCCGCTACTTCATGGAGATCAGGGGCCTGGGGATCATCAACATCAGGGCGATTTTCGGGCCGCGGGCGATCTGCCGTCAATCCAAGGTGGATCTGGTCATCTGGCTCAAGAAGTGGCAGAAAGGGGATGAATACGACCGCCTCGGCCTGGAGTTTCCCGCGGATTTTGATATCCTGGGAGTGAAGATTCCGCAGCTCATCGTCCCCGTCGCCCCGGGGAGGACGATCGCTCTTCTGATCGAGGTGGCCTGCAAGGTCCATCTGCTACGAAAAAGGGGGTATCATGCATCCCGTGAGATCGTTAAAAAACTGGACAGAGCGCTGTCTTAGAGGCGAGGGCAGGGATGAAAGATGACCGCTTCCTGATCATCACCGGGATTTCCGGGTCGGGGAAAACGGTGGTCAGCCATTTCCTTGAGGACCTGGGGTACTATTGTGTAGATAATCTGCCGGCCAAGCTCATCCCCAGCCTGGTCGAGCTCTGGCTGCGGGAAGAAGTCGAGATCCGGAAGGTCGCCCTCGTCGTCGACATGAGAGAGTCCGGATTCCTGTCCGATTTCCCAGCCGCCGTTGAGGAGATTAAAAAGAGGATCATACCTAAGATCATATTCCTCGACGCCTCGGACGAGACCCTGCTAAAAAGGTTCAGCGAAACTCGCCGCCCCCATCCCTTGAGCAAGAAGAAGTCGGTCATCGAGGGAATTCGGCTGGAGAGAAAGCGCCTGGCGCCGATCAAGAAGATGGCCGATGACGTTTTAGACACCTCCTCCACCAACATCTCCCAGCTCAAGGAGCTGCTCACCCGTCGTCTGGTTAGAGGCCGGACTCCGACCATGCAGATCGTCGTCGTGAGCTTCGGCTACAAGTACGGGGTCCCGCTCGACTCCGACCTGATCTTCGATACCCGTTTCCTTCCCAATCCCTTCTACATCGACAGTCTGCGCGACAAAAGCGGGAAGAGCCCGGCCGTCCGCTCCTATGTCCTCCGCTCCGCCGACAGCTGCGAGTTCAGGGACCGGCTGTTCCCGTTCGTCGACTACCTCATCCCCAAGTTCATCGCCGAGGGCAAGAGCTACCTGACCATCGCCATCGGCTGCACCGGCGGGAAACACCGGTCCGTCGTCATCGCCGAGGAGCTGAGGAGCTATCTTCGGAAAAGAAGATATGATATAAAGGTCTATCACCGTGATATTTTCAAGTAGGCGCGGATCATGATCGGCGGGATCATCGTCTCTCACGGCCGGCTGGCGGAGGAGCTGCTCAATGCCCTGACCATCATCCTGGGGGAGGCGCCCAACATCGAGGCCATCTCGATCGGCTGGTACGACGACGTCGAGGACTCCAAGAAAAAGATCAGCCAGTGTCTGAAGAGCGTCGACCAGAAGAACGGAGTGATCATCTTCACCGACATGTTCGGCGGCACTCCGTCCAACCTGAGCTTCAGCTTCCTCCGGGACAACCAGGTCGAGATCATCACCGGGATCAACCTGCCGATGCTCATCAAGTTCGTCTCCCTGCAGCGGAGCAACAACCTGAGGGACGTGGCCAAAAAGGTTGTCGAACAGGGGAAGAAGAACATTCATCTGGCCAGCGCCCTGTTGAGCTCGAAGCAGTAGAGGCACGCTTCTATGATCGAGAAAGGAGTCCTCATCCGGAATAAACTGGGCCTCCACGCCCGGGCGGCGGTCAAATTTGTCAACCTGGCCAACCGCTACAGCGCCTCGGTCAAGGTCGCTAAGGACGACACGGAGATCGACGGCAAGAGCATCCTGGGGATATTGACTCTGGCTGCGACCCAGGGAAGCTCTGTGGCGCTGCGGATCTCGGGCAAAGATGAGGATGAGGCCATGAAAGCGTTGACGGCGCTCATTAAAGACAAGTTCGGCGAGAAAGAGTAGTCGGCATGACCTTTATCCGGTTGCGAGGAAACGGCGTATCCCCCGGGATCGGGATGGGGGAGCTGTCTCTGACCGAGCCGGTGCTTTTCACGGCCAGGAAGGAATCCATCTCTCCGTCATCGGTCGACGGCGAGCTGCGGCGGCTGAAGAAGGCGGTCGAACGAACCAAGAACGAGCTCCTTCTGCTCAAACAGGAGATCAAGGGCAATATGGGAGAGGAGCATGCCTTCATCTTCGACGCCCACCTGCTCATCCTGGAGGACCGCTCGCTTTTTGACAGCATCAAGAACACCGTCCGGCAAGAAAAGGTCCGGGTGGAGTGGGCGCTCACCCAGGTCAACCAGAAATATCAGGAGCTCTTCGATGCCATCGCCGACGAGTACTTCCGGCAGCGGAAATCGGACGTGTCCGACGTCCTGGCCCGGATCTCCGCCAACTTGCAGCTCAAGAAAAAACGCAGGGCGGAAGAGGAGCGGGCGAAGAAGGAGGTCCTGGTCGCCCATGAAATGCTGCCGTCCGAGGCGGCCATCCGGTTCAGCCGAGGGAACGTCCTGGCCGTGGCCACAGACATGGGCGGGCCGACTTCTCACACCGCCATCCTGGCCCGCTCGCTGAACATCCCCGCCGTGGTCGGCCTCCACAATATCACCCAGCAGGTCAAGAACGGCGACTTTGTCATCGTCGACGGGACGGACGGCGAGGTCATTGTCAACCCGCCTCTGGCGGTCAGAAAGGAGTTCCTGAGCAAGAAGGAAAAGTACGATCACTATTTCCGGGAACTCAAAAAAACAGCGAAGTTGAAATCGGTCACTCTGGATGATGTGAAATTCGTTCCCCTGGCCAACATCGAGCTTCCGGATGAGGTCGGAATGGCCTTCTCGTTTGGGGCGGAGGGGATCGGTCTCTTCCGCTCGGAATTCATCTACCTCCAGAGCCCTAGCCTGCCCAAGGAAGAGGACCACTTGGCGGCCTATTCACGGATCGCCAAAGCGGCCTACCCCGCGCCCGTGTACATCCGGACGATCGATATCGGGGGCGAGAAGAGCCTCCCCCAGCTGAAGATCGAGAAGGAGCCGAACCCCGCGCTCGGGCTGCGGGCCATCCGCTTTTCCTTGAGACATCGAGACCTCTTCAAGGTCCAGCTCCGGGCCATCCTCAGGGCCAGTGTGCTAAAAAACGTCCGCATCCTGATTCCCATGATCACCGAAGTCGAGGAGATCGGCGAGGTCAAGCTTCTCTTCGAAGAGGTTAAAGAGGAGCTGGAGAAAGAGCGGATCAAGTTCGACCGGCAGATCCCGTTTGGTGTGATGATCGAGGTCCCGGCCGCGGCCGCGATCACCGATATCCTGGTGAAGGAAGTCGATTATCTGAGCATCGGGACGAACGACCTCATACAGTACTATCTGGCCGTCGACCGCTCCAACGAGTTCGTCTCCTATCTCTACAAGCCCCTCCATCCTTCCGTACTGAGGCTGATCCGGTTCATCATCCAGACGGCCTTGAGAGAGGGGAAGGACGTCGCTGTCTGCGGCGAGATGGCCGCCGACCCTCTCTGCGCCCTGGTCCTGCTGGGCTTCGGCCTGCGCAAGTTCAGCATGAACCCCATCTTCATCCCCCGGATCAAGAAAACCCTGCGCTCGGTCGAGTTGAAGACGGTGGAGAAGGTTGTTGAAGAAGCGATGAACTTGAAGACGGCTCAGGATATCGAAGAATCCATCATCGAGCGGATCCTGGTCAAGCACCCCAAGGCCTTCCTCCTGGGGCAGGTCATGTGATTCGTCCGAAGTCGTCCTGAAGCCGGACGATATCCCCCTCGCTCGATCGCCCGATCCAGAGCTCCATCACCCGGCCGGGCCGACGGCCGACGCAGCGAAGACGGTGGGGTATCCGGGAGGGGATGAAAATCTCCTCTCCTCTTTTCGGCCGCCAGACCCGCTCGCCGAGAGTCATCTCCAGGCCGGCGTCGAGTACGACCCAGAATTCGCTCCGGCGTCGGTGGTACTGCAGGGAAAGCGCCCGACCCGGGCTGACGGTGATGATCTTGAGGCTTCCGGCGGCGCGGTGGGGATAAGTCCGGAATTTTCCCCAGGGGCGGACCTCCTCTCCGATTTTTCCCCTGAACTGGACACCCGTCCGATCCGTCACTCTGGTCTTTACACCCGAAAGCTCAGAAGGGAACCTCGTCGTCCCCTCCGCCTCCCTCCTGGAGGCCCGGCTCCTCGTCTATGGAGGCCTCGGAGGAGGGGCCTTCGGCCGGGAACGGCTCGACCTCGGCGATCTCTTCGCGTTTGCCGAGAAGAGTGATGGTCTGGGCTTCGATCTCCGTCGTCGACCGTTTGTTTCCATCCCGGTCCTGCCAGCTCCGGGTCCGCAGCTTGCCCTCGATATAGACCTGCTTGCCCTGGGTCAGGAACTTTTCGCAGAACTCGCCCAGCTTGCCCCAGGCGATGACGCGGTGCCACTCTGTCCGGATCTTGCTCTCGTTGGTGGTGGGGTTGAAAACCCGCTCGTTGGTGGCGATCGAGAAGCGGGCGATGGCCCGCTGATTTTGCGGCAAGTACCGGAGGTCGGGCTTCCCGCCCAGGCGTCCGATGAGGATGACTTTGTTCAGGCTGTTGACGTCTCTCATTTGACGGACAACTCCTTGATCTTTTCCTGGGCGATCCGGGCTTCCTCCTCCAGCGGGTACTTGCTGATCAGGAGCTTGAAGACGACCAAGGCTTCGTCCTTCCTCCGCAGCTCGGCCAGGGATAGTCCCTTTTTCAGATAGGCGGCCGCGATCTTGTCTCCCTGAGGATAGTCGAGTATCAAGTCGTTGAACTCGTCGATGGCCTCGCTGAATTTCCGCTGGCTGAAAGAGCATTCCCCGATCCAGTAGAGGGCATTGTCGGCCAACGGGCTGTCCGGGAAGTTGTCGCGGTAGATCTTGAACCCGTCGGTGGCCAGGTCGAAGTTGCCCTTGAGGTAATCGCCGTAGGCCGTGTTATAGACCTCCTGGGGAGAAAGCGAGGTCGAGGGGACGACCGGCGTTTTCTGGACGGGCGCCGCCGCTTTCTCCTTATCCGCCTGTCCTGAGACAGGGGCTGGAGCCGGCCCTCCTCCCTTCATCGTCAGCAGGTCTTCGGAGATCTTCGCCAGGAGCAGGTTGACCCGTTCGATCTTGTCGAGGAGAAATTGATATTGGGAGGGGACGTTCTTGATGCTTTCCTGGACGTTGCCCTGGTCGGCCTGGAGGAGTTTCACCTGAGATTGAAGGTCACGGACCTGAGTCTTCAGGGACTCGATGTCGGCGGCATTGCGATCGAGCTTCTCCTCCAGCACGAACAACTGCTTCTTGAGGACCTGGATGTCCTCGTAGATAAGCTCGTAGGCCTTCTTGCTCCTGTCCTGGCCGAACGAGAACGGGAAGCACAGGACAAGCGCAAGGATCCCCGCCAGGCTTCTGAACATCAGCAAGCGCTTATTTTTCGATGATCAGAAACTGGGCTCTTCTGTTTCTCTGCCAGGCCATCTCGGTGTGGCCGTTGTCGAGGGACTGGCTCTTGCCGTAAGAGATGAACTTAATTCTCTGCGGGGAGATGCCGAGCGACACCAGGTAGTCGAAGGCGCTCTTGGCCCTCTTCTCTCCCAGGGCCAAGTTGTACTCTTCCGTGCCCCGTTCGTCGCAGTGCCCCTCAATCAGGATCTTGGCGCTCGAAAACTTCCGCAGCCAGCCGGAATTGGCGTCGAGCACAGGCTTAGCGTCATCGCGGATGAGGTAGCGGTCGTAATCGAAGAAGATCATCTTCAGCGGAGCGGCGAGGTTGATCTCCTCGAGCGACTTGGACATGAAGATCTCCTCTTCGGTCATCGCCGGCTTCTTCACGGCCGGGGCCTCGTCGACCTTCTCCACCTTCGGCTGCTCTTTGGCCGGAGGCGGCGGCGGCGCGGTCTTGGCTTTCGGCTTGCAGTTCGCGGTAAAGATAACGACCAGGCAGCAGACAAAGGTTAGGATGACGATTTTTTTGATCATTCCTCTTCCTCCTCCTGATAAAATCTGGGAATACACAACGGATATTCCATTTTCACGTCTCATTCTATCCAAACTCGGATTTGCCTGTCAACGAAAAAATTTAGCCTGGGCTAGACGGTTCAATGTGACCAGTCGGGGAGCTTGTTGTTCCCTTGAGAGGTCAGCCGGCGCAGGTTGGCCCCGTCGTAGTCGATGGCGTAGAGCTGGAGGAGGCCACTGAGGTTCGAAGTGAAGACGATGTGTCGGCCATCGGACGACCAGCTCGGCGACTCGTTGCGGGCGTTGCTCTCGGTCAGCTTGACGATCTGGTTGTTGCGGAGGTTCAGCAAATAAAGATCGAAGATGTTCTCGACGCGTGAAACATAGACAATGCGATCTCCGCTCGGCGACCAGGCGGGGGCGTCGTGATAGGTGCCGCCGAAGCTCACCCTTCGGACATTTGAGCCTTCAGCGTCCATGATATAGACCTGAGGCTGGCCCAGGCCGCTCCGGTCGGAGATGAAGGTGATCTCCCGGTTCGTGGGCGACCAGGAAGGGGACGAGTCGATGGCCTCGTTGAAGGTCAGTCTCTTGGTGTTCTTCCCGTCGGAGTTGGCGACATAGATCTCCGTGTTTCCGTCCATGGTCGAACAGAAGGCCAGCCTCTTTCCGTCGGGAGAAAAGGAAGGGGAAAAATTCGTCCCCCGGGTAGAGACAGGAGACACTTTCCCGGCTTCGAGGTCCAGGATGTAGAGGCCCGCGTTGAGGTTCTTGTAGGATGTGTAGGCGATCTTCTTCCCGTCTGGTGACCAGGCGGGCGTGTAGTCGCGGATCGTGTTGAAGGTCAGCCGGGTCTGGTTCTGGCCGTCGTAGTCCATCATGTAGAGCTCGTCGTTGCCGTCGCGGTCGGAGACGAAGACGATCTTCGAGGTGAAGATCGGCTTCTCTCCCGAGAGGACCTTGACGATTTCGTCGGCCATGCGGTGGGCCGCCAGGCGGCAGAGGTTCCGGGACGCCTGGTAGCGCTTTCCGGAAATGAACCGCGCCCCCTTGACGTCATAGAGCTTGCCCTCGAAGACGATGTTCTCGCCCTCGCTCTCCGTGACCTCCCCGACGAACAGGATGTTGGCCTGGATGGACTCCCAGTCCTTGAAGTAGATGTTGCTGGAGTCGAGGGGCCGGATATAATCATAGTATTTTTTGGGCAGCAGCGTGAAGATACGGCTGTAGGTCAGGTCGTCAGAGACCACCTGATAAAGCTCGGCGGCCGCTTCCCGCGTTCCAGCCGATGAGCTTCGAGAAATGAAATTCGGAAGCGCCAGGCCGATGGCCGGGACACCCTCCTTCAGAGTGATGTAGACCTCCTGTTGCGGGAACAGGACAGGGGTAAGAGTCAGGCTGAGGATGACGAAAATGGTCGGTTTTGGTTTTATCATTTGGAATGCTCGAAGATGAGATGGATACCCAGGTAGGCGTCTTCATACTCTCTGGGCAGCGGAGGAAATGGCGCCGACGCCTTGATGGCGCGGACGGCCGAGAGGTCGAGCGGCGTCACTCCGCTCGACTGTTCGATCTTGATGTCCGATACTTGCCCGATTTTTTCGATCCGGAAATAGATGACGGTCTGGAAGCTGCCGGAGACTCCCGGGTCGACAAGCGAAGAGAACCAGTTCGACGAAACCCGGTCAGTGATGATGTCGAGGTAATAGGTGTAGGGAAAATTGGCCAGGCCGCCGGCGCCGTAGCCCGGGCCTCCCGGCCCCTCCCCGCCGCCGATGCGCAGGCCAGTGCCCATGCCGGTTCCACCCTCGGTTCCTCCGGCTGTCCCGCTCAGGCCAGCCTTGTCCTGGGGAGAGGGTTCAGGCTTGGTGATAGCAGCCTTTTTTTCGACCTTTGTCTTGGGTTCCTTCGCGGGCTTTTCTACCGGATAACGCATGGCCGGCTTTGATTCCGGCTGGACCTTCTGGGGAGTTGTCAGGTCGCGGAGCGTCTCTTTTTTAGTCGGCGGGGCCGGTTTCCCGGCCGCGGGCCTTCCGGTGCCGCCGCCCCCGCCTCCTCCTCCGCCGGCAACCACCATGTTCAAGGGGATGTAGTGAATCAGTCCCGTTCTCGATGGCCGGGGTAGATGGGGAGACAGGATGATAAAAAGGAAAAAGGCAAGATGGGCGCTCAAAGAGAAATAGACCGCCCGCTTGAAATGGAGGCGTTCGCCGCTGGCGGTCATTTTTTCCTGGGGGTCGACTTAACCTCGACCGGCTCGGTGACCAGTCCGACGGCCTCGACCCCCGCTTTCTTGATGATGTCCAGGGTGTCGATGAAAAAGCCGTAGTTGATTCCCTCGTCGGCCTGGATGAAGACGATCTTTTTCGACTTGCCGGCGAAATAGCCCTGGAGCTTCTTCTCCAGGAGGTTGATGTTGATGACCGAACCTTCTATATGGATAAAGCGGTCCTTGGTGATGGTGATGGTCAGCCCTTCCTCGGCCGGCGCCGACTGTGTTTCGGCTTGGGGCAGGTTGACGCCGATTCCCGACTGCATCATTGGCGCCGTGACCATGAAGATGACCAGGAGGACCAGCATGACGTCGATAAAGGGCGTGACGTTGATTTCAGAGAGCGAGGTCCCGATCCTTCCTCTCTTGGATGGGAACAGAGACTGCGGTTTAAGTGCCATAGAGTCGGTCGGCGATATTCAGGAATTCCAGGGTAAAATCCTCCATCTCGGTGATCAAGTCCTTGATCCGGTGGAGGAAGTGGTTGTAGGCGATGACCGCCGGGATGGCGGCGAAAAGGCCTACGGCCGTGGCAATCAGGGCTTCGGCGATGCCGGGCGCCACGGTCATCAAGCTGGCCGACCGGACGATGCCGATCTTGAGGAAGGCGTCCATGATGCCCCAGACAGTGCCGAAGAGGCCGATGAAAGGAGTGACGCTGCCCGTCGTGGCCAGAAAGCCCATCTTCTTTTCCAACCGCGAAACCTCGGCATTCGATGCCTTGGTCAAGACACGGCTTAGGCTTTCCAGGCGGTTGGCGTTGGGCGGGTTTTGGGGATTCGATTTGGAGAGGTGGGTGAGCTCCTTGAAGCCCGCTTGAAAAAGGGAGACCAAGGGGCTGCCCTGGTATCTCCTGGCCGCCTCGTTCACCTCGGATAGGTTCTTGCTCTTCCGGAACGTCCGCAGGAACCTCTCCGATTGGGAGAAAGCGGCCCGGATTGTCCTCCTCTTGTAAAAGATGATGGCCCAGGAGAAAACAGAGAAAAACATGAGGATGAGCAGGACCAGCTGGACGACCTGGCTGGCCTCGAGCATCAAGTTGATGATATTCATGGCTATCCGCCCAAAACTAGCACAGGAGGGGGGAGATGTCAAACGATCTCGGTCTGTTGACAAAAAGGCGCTGAAATAATAGATTTCTCCTGACCAGGAAGAGGAGAGCCGGCATCACCCATCATAAAGAAAGACTGTTTCAACCGGCCCAGGTGCTGGCCATCAGCTTCGCGGCCGCCATTCTCCTGGGCGCTCTTTTCCTTATGCTTCCCTTCTGCACGACTTCGGGGCGGATCTCGTTCATCGACGCCCTGTTCACCTCGACCTCGGCCGTCTGCGTTACCGGCCTTATCGTCGTCGATACGGCGACCTATTTCACGACCGCCGGAAAGTGGGTCATCCTCCTCCTGATCCAGCTCGGCGGGCTGGGCATCATGACCTTCTCCACTATGGTCCTTCTGGCCGCAGGACGCTCAATCACGATCAGCGACCGCATCTTGGTGCAGCAAGGCTACCACCCCGGGTCGCCGCGCGATTTCAGGGCCTTGATCAAGAACGTTTTTCTGTTCACGGCCGTTATCGAAGGGGCCGGGTTTATCCTCCTTTTCCTCCGCTTCCTCCAGAAGGAGCCCTGGCCCAGAGCGCTTTTCTCCGGTATCTTTCATTCGATCTCGGCCTTTTGCAACGCTGGGTTTTCCGTCTACGGCGATAATCTCATGGGCTTTAGAGGGGACGTCCTGGTCAACCTCACGGTCGCGCACTTGATCATCTTGGGGGGGTTGGGCTTCCTGGTCATCGGGGAGACCAGCAAGGCCGCCGCTGGGCTTCTCAAAGGTATGAAGGTAAAGCTTTCCCTCCACAGCAAGCTGGTCCTGACGACGACCACCGCTCTGATAATCGGCTCGTTTTTCGTTTTCCTGGCTCTCGAAAACAGCGGAGCATTGCGGTCCTTCTCCTGGAAGGACAAGATCCTGGCCTCTTTTTTTCAGGTCGTCACTCCCCGGACGGCCGGATTCAATACCATCGACCTGACCACTTTGGGCACGGCCGCCGTTCTCCTCCATATGTTCCTGATGTTCATCGGGGCTTCCCCGGGGTCGACCGGAGGCGGAGTGAAGACGAGCACTTTCGGCGTCGTCCTCGCCTTCATCCGGTCCAAAATCGCAGCCCGGGACTCGGTCCACCTCTTTTACCGGACCATCCCTCAAAATAACGTGGTCAAAGCTTTCACCGTGATATCGTTGTCCATAGGCCTGGTCTTCCTGGTGGGCTTTATCGTCCTGGTCAGCCAGCCGGGGATGCTGATGAAAGAGGTCTTTTATGAGGTCTTCTCCGGGTTCGGCACGGTCGGCCTCTCTCTGGGCATAACCCCCCAGCTGAACGTCCTCAGCAAGTCGATGATCGTCCTGGTGATGTACGCCGGCAGGATCGGCCCCCTGACCCTCCTCCTGGCTTTCAGCCGGCGCCGCGCGTTCGGGAAATACGAGTATGTTGAGGAAAACGTCTTGATCGGCTAGAATATAGGGCGGAAAGACCATGATGAAATTCGCGGTCATCGGCCTGGGGAGCTTCGGCTCCAACGTGGCCAGGACTTTGTATGAGAGAGGGCACGAGGTCGTCGCCATAGACAAGGACAAGGATAGAATCGAGGAGGCCAAGTCCTTTTCCTCCCATGCCGTCCTCACTGACGCTTCGACCAAGGAGAACCTGGAGGCTCTGGGAATCACGGACATGGACGTGGTCGTGGTCAGCCTGGGGTCGGCGATGGAGGCCTCCATCCTGACCGTCCTCCATCTTCACGAGCTGGGCCTCAAGCGCATCGTGGCCAAGGCCTCGACCGAAGATCACGGCAAGATCCTGGACGCCGTGGGCGCGACCGAGGTCATCAATCCGGAAAAAGACATGGCCGTCCGGACCGCCCTCAAGCTGACCAGTCCCCACATCCTTGAATGCCTGCCGCTCGTGTCCGGGGTGAGCATCGAGGAGGTCGCCCCGCCGGAGCGCTTTATCGGGAAATCCCTGCGCGACCTCGACCTGCGGAACAAGTACGGGATCCAGGTGATCGCAGTCAGGGAGCTCGTCCCCGAGCGGACGCTCTATGTGCCGCCGGCGGACTTCGTCATCAAGGACAGCGACGTTCTCATCGTCATGGGGGATGAGAAGATGCTGGAGAAGATGGCGGCTTCCTGAAGCCGGCCCCCTATTCTTCGAGAAGCCCCCTCAAAATCTCCTGCGCCACCTGCTTGGCTTGCCTCCCCGTCTCCCGGGACGGGCCCACGCACGAGGGACAGCCTTCCTGGCAGGGGCAGACGTTGATGGTCTTCAGGCCGTGCCTGAGGAGGTCCTTCTCCAGGTCGAACAGGGCCGGGCTCAGCCCGATGCCTCCGGGATAGTTGTCGTAGATAAAGATGTTGGGCTCGAAATCGGGCTCGATGAAGACCGGGTTCTCTTCGAAGGTCGCGACCCGGAGGGGGATATCCCGGGGCGGCACGGACTCGCCCGTCAGGTTGTCGCCGACGGAGACGCCGACGTCGTGGAGGTCGCACATCATAAACAGCGGCGAGACGTGGTGGAGGAGGTAGGCCAGACCGAACAGGCCGTTGACCTTCTCCTCCGAGGAGAAGGGCAGGGACTGGAGGAGCGGGGCGGGGATGGTCAGCCAGTAGGCGGTGGTGTGCATCTCGTTCTGGGGGAGGCTCAGGTTTCCGGCGCCGACATTCTCCTGGGTGAAGAGCTTGATCTTTTTGAAACCGACGACCTGGGTGGCGACGTGGACCTCGCCGTGAGAGATCAGGCAGCGTTCCAGCTTCTTCTTGTTGAAGACGTCAAGGATCTTGATCTTCGTGTAATCGATGGCGTCGGTGAAGTAATCGACGTCGGTCTTCTTAACATAGGCCTTCCGTTCTTCGAAGTCGAGTTTCTCGACGAAGTACTGCTCGCCCTCGCANNTTGTCCGAGCTGATGCTGCGCAGGCTGACGCCGTCGGCGGGGTAGGCGTCCGAGGTCCAGTACCACTTGTCCTGGGAATGGTGGAGAAGCTTCTCCTCCTCCAGGAACTTGAGGACCCCGGCGATGTCCATTTTCCCGAACATCTCGCCGTCGCCAAAGGGAAGCTCGAAGGCGGCGCATTCGACGTGGCTGACCAGGATGGAGAGGTTGTCGGGGTTGATCAGGGCCCTCTCCGGGCTCTTGGTGAAGAAATAGTCGGGGTGGTTGACGATGAATTGATCGAGCGGCGAGCTCGAGGCGACCAGGACGGCCGCCGATTTCCCGGTTTTCCGGCCGGCCCGGCCCGCCCTCTGCCAGGTGCTGGTGATCGTCCCCGGGTAGCCGGCCAGGACGGCCACGTCGAGACTCCCGATATCGATCCCCAGCTCCAGCGCATTAGTGGAGACAACCCCCAGGATCTTTCCCTCCCGCAGGCCCTTTTCTATCTCGCGCCTCTTGAGGGGAAGGTAGCCTCCCCGGTATCCCCGGATAAGCCCTTCATTCTGGATCGTGGTTTCGATGTCCTCCTTGAGATAGGTGAGGAGGACTTCGGTGTTGAGGCGGCTCTGGGCGAAGACGATGGTCTGGAGGTTGTTCCGCAGAAAAACGCCGGCCACGCGCCGCGCCTCGTTGATGTAGGACCGGCGTATTCCCAGGAATTTATTGACCACGGGCGGGGTGTAGAAAATGAAGAACTTCTCGCCTCGGGGCGCCCCGTTGTCGTCGATCAAGACGACGGGTTCCTCGATCATACGCTCGGCCACCTCCACCGGGTTGGCGATGGTTGCCGTGCAGAGGATGAACTGGGGGCTCGCTCCATAAAACCTGGCGACCCTCTTGAGCCGCCTCAGGACGTTGGCCAGGTGGCTGCCGAAGATGCCCCGGTAGTTGTGCAGCTCGTCGACGACTATGTATTTGAGGTTCTTGAACAAGTTGATCCACTTGGTGTGGTGTGGCAAAATTCCGGTGTGGAGCATGTCGGGGTTGGTGAGGATGATCTGGCCGATCGACCGGATGGCCTTGCGGGCGTCCTGGGGCGTATCCCCGTCATAGGTGTGGATGCGCACGCCCTCGGGAAGAAGCCCGATGACCTCGTCGAGTTCGGCCCTCTGGTCCTGGGCGAGGGCCTTAGTGGGGAAAAGGTAGATGGCCCGGCTGGCCGGGTCGCCGAGGATGGCATTGAGCACGGGAAGGTTGTAGCAGAGCGTCTTGCCTGAAGCGGTCGGCGTTACGACGACGATATGCCCTCCGCCCTGGAGGACTTCCCAGCTAGATCTTTGGTGGGAGTACAACCTTTGATAGCCCTTCTGCTTTAGGGCGGCGAGGAGTCCGGGGTGGACGCCGGGCGGGTACTCGGCAAAGCGGCCTTCCTGGGCCGGGATGTGCTTGACCGCAGTGATGGAGTCTTCCTTGAGCCCCATCTCCTGGAGGTCCTTCAGGGACCTGAGGAGGTTTTCTTCACGCGTCATGGCAAAAACCTCAATCCATCCTACATGATTGAATTCCGCGGGTCAATTTTTTGCCTTTCTCTTCTTGAATGGGGAATCCCTTCCTTGTGAATCAGCAGGTTAGGCGCTAAAATAGAAGCATGCTCGAAGAGATCCGCGTCAAGAAGGCAGGGCAACACAACCTCAAACGCATCGACGTCAACCTGCCCCGCAACAAGCTGATCGTCGTGACCGGACCGAGCGGGTCGGGGAAGAGCTCTCTGGCCTTCGACACTCTCTATGCTGAGGGACAGCGCCGCTACATCGAGTGCCTGTCCGCTTACGCGCGCCAATACATCGAGCAGATGGAGAAGCCCGAGGTCGAATCGATCGAGGGCCTCTCGCCGTCCATCTCCATCGACCAGAAGACGATCTCCTCCAACCCGCGGTCCACGGTCGGGACCGTAACCGAGGTCCACGACCTGCTGCGGCTTCTCTATGCCCGCGTCGGCACTCCGCACTGCCCGAGCTGCGGCCGGCAGGTCAGCTCGCAAACTCCCCACCAGATCGTCCGGAAGATCCTGAACTCATTCTCCGGCGAGAAAGTGGCTGTCCTGGCGCCGGTGGTCAGGGGCCGGAAGGGCGAGTATTCCCGTCTCCTGGAAAAGCACTTGAAGAAAGGCTTCCTCCGCTTCCGCCTGGACGGGAAATTCCGGGAGCTCGAGGAATCCGTCCAGCTGGCCAGAACAAAGAAGCACAACATCGAGGTCCTGGTGGACGAAGTCATTCCCGGCAAAGAAACAGCTCAGAGACTGGAGGAAGCCGTCGATAAAGCCTTCGAGATCTCGGGCGGCGACCTGCTCCTTCTCCGAAAGGACGGGGAGGAGGTGTTCTACTCGCTCAAGCTCCTTTGCCCTTTCTGCGAGGTCAGTCTGCCCGAGCTCGAGCCGCGGAGTTTTTCCTTCAACAGCCCTTATGGGGCCTGCTCCCGCTGCCACGGGCTGGGATTCCAGACCGTGCTCAACGAGTGGGGTGAAATCGAGCTCACCGACGACGTCTGTCCCGAGTGTCAGGGAAAACGGCTGAAAAAGGAGAGCCTCTCCGTCCGGATCGGCGGCAAAAACATCCACGAGCTGAGCGCGCTGCCGGTCGACAAGCTCGTCGTCGAGATGCGCTCCTTCAAGTTCGACGCCGCGGCCGCGCTCGTCGCTTCGAAGATCCTGAAGGAGATCCTGACGCGGCTGGAGATCATGGTGGAGCTGGGCATGCCCTATCTCCAGCTCAGCCGGACAACGGCCAGCCTTTCCGGCGGAGAAGCCCAGCGCATCCGCCTGGCCGCCCAGATCGGGGCCAGGCTCCGGGGCGTCCTCTATGTCCTGGACGAGCCGACCGTCGGGCTCCACCAGCGAGACAACGGCCGGCTGATCCGACTCCTCCGCAGCATCCGGGATGAGGGAAACTCCGTCATCGTCGTCGAACATGACGAGCAGACCATCCGTTCGGCCGATCATATCCTCGACCTGGGGCCGGGCGCGGGCGAGGACGGCGGCTACAAAGTGGCCGAGGGCGATCTCTGCCGGATTCTCGAGTCCGCGGACTCCCTCACGGCGCAGTATCTGCGGGGAGAGAAAAACATCCCCGTGCCCGAAAAGAGAAGAGAGCCCAGGGGCGCGCTGACGATTGTCAAGGCGAAGGAACACAACCTCAAGGGGCTGGAAGTGCGCATTCCTCTGGGGACGATGACGGCCGTGACCGGCGTCTCCGGGTCGGGCAAGAGCACCTTGGTCTACGACATCCTTTACAAGAGCCTGCTCAACCTCTTTTACAATGCCAAGCAGAGGGTCGGGTCCCATGAGGCGCTCCTCGGCGTAGAGGAGATCGACAAGGTTATCGCCGTGGACCAGAAACCTATCGGCCGGACGCCGCGCTCCAACCCCGCGACCTACACCGGCCTCCTTACACCGCTCCGGGAGCTGTTTGCGCGGACGCCGGAAGCACGGATGAGGGGCTACACGTCGGGCCGGTTCAGCTTCAACCTCGCCGGCGGCCGCTGCGAGGAATGCGAGGGGGCCGGAGCGAAGAAGATCGAGATGCATTTCCTCCCGGATGTCCTGGTGACCTGCGACCGGTGCGGCGGCAAACGCTACAACAAGGAGACCTTGGCCGTCCTCTATAAGGGCAAGAACATCGCTGATTTCCTGGCCATGACCGTCGATGAAGCCTTCGCATACTTGCGGGCCCATCCATTGCTAAAGAGGAAGCTGGCCACGCTCCGGTCGGTCGGGCTGGGCTACATCCGGCTCGGCCAGCCGGCGCCGACTCTCTCGGGCGGAGAGGCCCAGCGCATCAAACTGACCAAAGAGCTGGGGAGGAAGAGTACGGGCCGGACGCTGTTCCTTCTCGACGAGCCCACCACGGGGCTCCATTTCGACGATGTGCGCAAGCTCCTCGAGCTCCTCTCCGAACTGGTGGGCCGGGGCAATACGGTGGTCGTCATCGAACACAACCTCGACGTCATCAAATACTGCGATCATGTTATCGACTTGGGGCCCGAGGGTGGCGAAGAGGGCGGGTGGATCGTCGCCCAAGGTACGCCGGAGGAGGTCGCGGCCGCGGCCGGTTCCCATACGGGCCGGTTTTTGAAAAAGGCGCTGCACAAGGACGGTAGCGCGGCTTGAGGAAAGAGTATGGGTTTTGACAATATCCTGGGGAATAGCCGGGTGAAGAAGATCCTGCGGCTGGCCCTGCAGAAGAACCGGCTCCCCAACTCACTCCTTTTTTACGGACCGGAAGGCGTGGGGAAGAGAAGCCTGGCCTTTGCCTTGGCCATGGCCGTCAATTGCGAGCGCCGGAGGGATGAGGCCTGCGGTGAGTGCCCTACCTGTCTGGCCATTTCGGGCGGCCGGTTCCCCGACGTCCAAGAGATCAAACCCTCCGGCCAGGTCATCAAGGTGGAGCATGTCCGGGAGATGCGCCAGTTCGCCTACATGAGGCCGATGATCGGACGCAAGCGGGTCTTCATCATCTCGGAAGCGGACAAGATGAGCGAAGACTCCTCCAATACCGTGTTGAAGATTCTGGAGGAGCCCCCCCTTTTCTCGCATTTTATCCTGGTCACGGACAATCCCCATCTCATCCTGCCGACGATCAAGTCGCGCTGCCAGGTCCTGCAGTTCGTGCCGGTCGGAAGAGAGGAGATCACGAGGGCGCTCGTGGAAAAAGGCTGCCGGGAGGACCGGGCGAGGATCATATCCCTCTTTGTCAGAGGGAACTTGGAAGAGGCGCTGGACCTCAATTGGGACGAGGTCCAGAACGTGCGCCGGGAAGCGTGGACCCTCTTCCTGTCCATCCTCAAGCCGGAAAAGCCGGCCCTTTTCTTGAGGAGCTACGGGTTCGCCCAGCGGAACCTCATCCGCGAGGATCTGAAGATAACTCTGGAAATCATGGCCTCCTTCTGCCGGGACCTGGTCCTGATGAAAGAAAGGGGAGACCTCTCCCTCTTGCTTAACCCCGATTATGGGGAAGACATCCGGGCGCTGGAAAACGTCTGGAGCCTAGAAAGGTGCTGGGAGTTCCTCCGGCGGGTCGATGGGGCGGTCTACGGGCTCGCCAAGAACCTGAACATGAGCCTGATCGCCAGCGCGTTCTATTCACTCCTGGGAGAAGACACACATGACCGAGATAATCTGTCTCGTTTCTGAAAGCACGGGGAAGGTCCTCCGAGCTCATAAAGGCGACCTGAACATTCAAAAGGGCGATGTCTTTCTGGTCGAGTCCGACTTGGGCGGAGACCTGGCCAAAGTGGTCGACATCCCTTCCGAAATCTGTCAATTGCCCAAGGCCGAACGATGTGCCGTTCGCATCATCCGCCGGGCGACCGATGAGGATATCCGGAAGTTCCAGTGGCTCCGGGAGAAGGAGTACGGAGCTTTCGACCTCTGCCTGCAGAGGATCAAGGCCCGGAACCTGCCGATGAAGCTGGTGTCAGTGAAATACTTCTTCAGCGAGAAAAAGGGGATCTTTTTTTATACCGCGGACGGCCGGATCGATTTCCGCCAGCTTGTTAAAGACCTGGCCCAGGAGCTGAGGATGCGGATCGAGATGCGCCAGATCGGCGTCCGGGACGAGGCCAAGATGCTCGGCGGGCTCGGCGTCTGCGGACGCCCCCTCTGCTGTGCGAGCTTCATGAAAACCTTCGAGCCGGTGACCATCCAGAAGGCGAGAAAGCAGCAGATCGTTATTAACCCGACCAAAATCTCGGGGCTGTGCGGCCGGCTGATGTGCTGCCTGGCCTTCGAAGAGGAAAGCCGCGGCCGGATGTACGCCGAGGACGAGAGTTTGATCGAAGACTAGGGGAGGGGGGCGTTATTCTGCCCGCTCGATCTGGAACTGGACCTTGCTCGAGACGGCGATCAGAGTTCCGCGCGCGGAAAAGGCTCTCACCTGCCAGGCAAAACGCTGACCGGGCAGCATCCGCTGCCGGGTCTCCTCGGGAACGGCGATCCGGCTGTCCCGGGTCACGGCCGACCAGAGGAGCCCGCCGTTATAAAGGGAGATCTTGTATTCGACGTCCTGGCCCAGCGACCCCCATTCGAAGAAGGTGGGGACGGATTTGACGTCGATGATGGGCGACATCAAGGTCAAGGATTCTCCCCTGACCACTTCGGTCTCACTCAGGACGAACTGGGGTGACGTGCCCCTGAATTGGGGCAGAACGCCAAAAACGACCAGCAGAAGAGCGGCGGCGGCGACCCCCACGGTTGCCCATTGCCGGGGCGTGAAGGACGATAGCGCTCGCTTCCACGCGGGCACCCAATCCCTTTGCTCGGCCGCAGCCTCGTCCTTGAAGAGCCAGGCGCCGCGGCTCTTAATCGTGGAAATCAGGGCATCGCGCTCTTCCATCTGGCGGAAACAGCTCGGACAGTTGAAATAGTGCTCCTCAAACTGCTCCCTGGCCCCCCCCTCTAATTTATTCAAGAGGTAATCATCGATCTGGTCGGTATACAGGCATTTTCTCATGCTCATCACCTTTCATCCGGTTTCAACGATTTAGTCGCCGGATGGAGCGAAAAACTGAATATTTTCATGTCTTGATCATCTTCCGGAGGAGTTTCTGGGCGTAGTTGAGACGCTCGCTGACCCGGCGGGGCGATATGCCCAGGCGTTCCGCCACCTCGTCGCGGGTAAGCTCTTGATAATAATAGAGATTTAAAACCTCCTTGAACTTGGGCTTGAGCTGCTGGATGGCCTCGGCGAGGATCCTGCCCCTCTCCCGGCTCTCGGCGTGGTCACAGGGGTCGGGCAGGGGAGCGGGCTCCGGGGCGCTCCTCAGGATTTTTGTCTTCATCCGGATATGGTCGACTATCCGGCGGCTGGTGATGGTGTAGATGAAAGTCCCGATCGAGGATTCCCCCCGAAATTCCCCCTTTTTGACTTTTTCGATCACCTGAGTGATGACCTCATTGACCACGTCCTCCCAGTCCGGGGTCCGGGCACCCAGGGATTTCTTGACCTTGAAGCTGACGACAGGCCGGTACTTGACGACGACTTCATTGAGGTCGATCTCGGGCGGCCGATGTTCCACGGGGCTATTATATAAGGTGTCTAAACCCTTAACAAGGGTGGAATTAGGGAGAAAACCTCCCCCCTATGGAGGGGGGGTGGGGTGAGATGGGCTCGGATTCCGGCTCGTCAGCCCGCTCGTTTCCCCAGCGAGGAAACTCGCTCCGCATCCTCCTTCGCTCTTCTCTCCTTTCAGTCGAGAAACCATGCCCGCTCAGTCGTCCACGGACTTCCTTGCCTGAATCCTTCGCCTTGGCAATGAAGAATAATCCGTGCCTGCTTCGCTGCGGAGGGCATTCGCTAGGGATTCCCCCTCGCTTCACTAATAAGTCAAAGAAAACAAACACTTTCCGCTCCGCCCTCAAACGGGTTTATCGCCAACAGCCCCTCGCCTTGGGGAACGCGAAAAAATCTTCAATCAGAATTCCATTATTAGTGAAGTGGGGCGACTAAAAGTATGCGAGTCAAAAATGAGAAGCCTCATTTCTACGCCAGAAACCGCGGCCGGCCCGACGAAAGCGCAGGCCGAAAAAGAGAACCTGCTGGTCATCGAGGACCGGAAGGGCGCCCGGACCGCTTTTCCATTGTTTATGAGCCAGAACGAGTACCTGTTCGCGCTGCGGGGAAACGAGGACTTCCTCGGCTCTCCTAAAAGCGGCGCTCACTATTCCTCCTGGAACGGCCTGAGCACCCGCACCCACAAAATCTTCCTGGCCAAAGAGGCCATGAAAGACCTTAACCATTGGTATGAACAGATCTTCCGGGACATAGACGAGCTCGATGAGGACGGGTTCGCCGAGAAACAGAGGTTCTTCAACTCCAACCTCATCAATTTCATCGCCGCCACCGACGACAACGAAGATACGGTCGGCCACTCCCAGTTCGTGGCCAACTATACTCTGCTCCTGGCCCGGGAGCTGGGGATCGAAGACCAGCGCTACCTGGTCGACCTGGAGAGAGGCGCCCTCCTCCATGACATCGGCAAGATCGGGATCCCCGAATCGATCTTGAGAAAAAAGGGCCCACTGACCCAGATCGAGCGGGAAATCATCAAGGACCATCCCCTCCTGGGCTTTAAACTGATCGAAGAATTCTCGTTCCTGGAAAGAGCGGCCCAGGTGGTCCTCTACCATCACGAACACTTTACCGGCATGGGCTATCCCTATGGCCTGGCCGGCGAGCAGATCCCGCTTGAAGCCAGGATCTTCTCCATCGCTGATACGGTGGATGCCATCACCTCGGACCGGCCCTACCGGAACGGCAAGAGCTTCGAAGAGGCCCGGCGCGAGGTCGAACGGCACAGCGGTAGTCAGTTCGACCCCCAGTTGGTCGAAGTCTTTCTATCCATCCCTCAGGAGCGCTGGCAGAAGGCCAAGCTGGACACCCTGAGGACCCTCCGTTTGCCCACCATTCACTGATTTTCTTTTATATCCTTTCCTTGGCAATCCCGGCCCAGCCGGGAGTCTGTCTTCTGGGGCGGCCCGGCCTGTTCCAGGAGTTCTGCGAAGATCTCCGCGGTGTGATGAGACCGCACGGGCTTATCCTCGGTTTCGAGACCCGACCGGAGTTGGAACAGGCAGCCGGGGCAATCTGTGGCCACGAGCGGAGCCCGGCTTTTCAGGATGTCCTTTTTCTTGTTCTTCCAGAGATGCGCGGCGATCTGTGGGTTCTTGACCGAGAAGACGCCGCAGAATCCGCAGCAGGCAGGCGGCTCTTTTTGCTCCGCCAGGTCAAACCCGAGCGACCGCAAGAGCTGGGGGGGCTTATCCCCCAGCCGGAGCTCAGTGAGATAGTGGCAGGGATAATGATAGTAGACATTTTTTTTGCCCGCCGCCTTGGTCGGCGGAAGATGTCCTTTGGAGGTCATGAAAGCGGTGAAATCCTGGATCTTGCCGGTGAAGCGAGAGGCTCGGGGATCGAGGCGGGGATAGAGGTTTTTGAGGAGGGCATGCCCGGTGGGACAGACGGTGATGATGACATCGGGATCTTCTTCGGCGAACGATTCCAGGTTTTTCTTGGCCAGGGCGAGGACAGCCTTGCCGTCCCCGAGATGCTGGCTGGGCGCGCCGCAACACACCTGCTCCGGCGGCACGGCCACGCGGTAGCCGAAATAGGCCAGTGATTTGACGACACTCTCACGGACCTCGGGAAAAAAGTACTTGACCAGACATCCCTGAAAAAGATAGACCTTTGGTCCTGCTGCCGGCTCTTCCGGCCGGTTTTTTCTGGGCTTCAGGACGGGGATCCTTTTTCCCCGGGTCCAGACAAGCGGCAGGCGCCGCAAATAGCCGTCCTTCTGCCAGATCTTTTGCAGGACAGCCAGGACACCGGCGCCCCTCTCGGCCAGCGCCTTGGACCGGAACAGTGCAGACATCCCTCTCTCCCAGAGCCGGGGGCCCTGAGCCTCCTTGATTCTCAGCAGAAGATCGCCGGTGGGGATGCCTACGGGGCAGAACTCCTCGCACCTCTTGCAGTCGGCACAGAGGTCGAGCGTCGGGTAGGATTCGCGGAGCGAGCGGGTCATGGCCGTGAGCAGAGTCCCGATCCCCCCGGGATAGACGGGACCCCCGAAGACATGGCCGCCCACGGACTGGAAGACCGGGCAGACCAGCATACAGCCGCCGCACTTCAGGCAATAGAGGAGGTCCTTGAAATCCTTATTATCGGCCAGCGCCAGACGCCCGTTGTCGAGGATGACGATGTGGACCTCCTGAGGACCGTGGACGCCCACGACGTTCTCTTTCTCGATATCCGTTGTCGAGCTGGGCCCGGTGATGAAGGACACATAGGAGGTTAACTTTTTCCCAGAGGAGGCGACTGTCAGCGTCTTGATGAGCAGCGTCGCCTCTTCGAGGGTCTCGACGAATTTTTCCGCCGTCACCAGGGCGATGTGGACGGGAGGCAGGGTGGTGGCCAGACGGACGTTGCCTTCATTGCTGACGATGACTAAAGTCCCGGATTCGGCGACGGCGAAATTCGCGCCCGAAACGCCGATATCGGCCTGGATAAAATGCTTTCGCATCTCTTCCCGGGCGATCCGGACGATCTCGCGGGCGTCGGCGGGCACGGGCCGGCCCAAGTGCCGGCTGAGGACCTCGGCGATTTTCTCCTTGGTCAGATGGAGCGCCGGCGCGGTGATATGGGAGGGCCTGTCTCCGGCCAGCTGGATGATCCACTCCCCGAGGTCGGTCTCGACAACCTGGAGACCGACTTTCTCCAGGGCGTCGTTCAGCCCGATCTCCTCGCTGACCATGGACTTCGATTTGACGATGAGCCGGGCCTTCCTCTCCCGGGCGATCCGGACGATGGTGTCGATCGCGTCCTGGGGGGCCGAGGCCCTGTGCACGCGAGCGCCCGCCTTTTCGGCTTCCCGGGTGAACCGTTCGATGAGTTCCGGCAGCCGGCCGATGTTCTTCTCCCGGATGGCCCGGCCCTGCTGCTTATACTCCTCCCAGGGGATCTCCCGGCTGATCTGGAGGTATTTATTATTGTGCTGGCTAGAGGCCCGCCCAAGGGCAATCTGGAGGTTGACATCCTTGAGGGCCTTTTTGACCCGGCGCCGTGTCCTCAAGCGGGAGAACAACTAGGACTCCTTGCCCTGGTCCTTTTTCCCCAGGTAGGTTTGAGCGTCGACCAGGATCTCCCGCGGCTTGCTGCCCTCCGAGGGACCGAGGATGCCCTCCTGCTCCATTTGGTCGATGATCCGGGCGGCCCGGGCGTATCCCAGCTTGAGCTTTCTCTGGAGCCAGGATGCCGAGGCCTGGCCGGTGGCCAGCACCATCCTGAGCGCCTCCTCGTAGAGCTCGTCTTTCTCGCCCGTGTCCTCCCATCCCTGGGCGGTGGGGGCCTTGATGAACTTGACGAGCTTGGTGTCGAACTCGGGCGCTCGCTGTTCCTTGACGAACTTGACGAGGCGCGTGATCTCGGGCATGGAGATGAAGGCGCAGTGCAGCCGGATGATCCGGGGATAGTTCGGCGGCATGAACAGCATGTCGCCGAGACCCAGGAGCTTATCGGCGCCGGATGTGTCGATGATGATCCGGGAGTCCACTTTCGAGGGGACGCGGAAGGCGATGCGGCAGGAGAAGTTGTTCTTGATCGTGCCGGTGATGACGTCGATAGACGGCCGCTGGGTGGCGAGGACGAGATGGATGCCGACGGCCCTGGCGAGCTGGGCCAGGCGAGCGATGCAGTACTCGACCTCCTGGGCGCCCACCATCATCAGCTCGGCGAGCTCGTCGATGATGATGACGATATAAGGCAGCAGCTTGAACTTCTGTTTTTCTTCGTCCGTGAGCTTGCCCTTTTTCTCCTGCAGGATCTTGTGGATCTGGTGGTTGTATTGGACGATGTCTCGGACCTTGAGGAAGCTCAGGCGGTGGTAGCGCTCTTCCATTTTTCTGATGGCGTCCATCAAAATGCCACCGGCCTTCTTGGGGTCGTTGATGACAGGACTCAGGAGATGGGGGATGCCGTCGTAGAGGGTGAACTCGAGCCGCTTGGGGTCGATCAGAATGAGCTTGACCTCGTCCGGGCTCGCCTTGTAGAGGATGCTGGCGATCAGGGAGTTGAGGGCGACGCTCTTCCCGGTTCCCGTGGCGCCGGCGATCAGGAGGTGGGGCATGACCGAGAGGTCGGTGACATAGACTTCTCCATGGATGGTTTTGCCCAGGGCGAAGGTCAGCTTGGAGGGGGACTTGAGGAACTTCTCCGACTGGATGATGTCCCGGAGCTTGATGACCTCGCGCTTGTTGTTGGGGATCTCGACGCCGAGCGAGGATTTACCGGGGATCCTCTGGATGCGGACCGATTCGGCCTCGAGGGCGAGCGACAGGTCCTCGGTGAGGTTGGCCACCTGGGCGACCTTGATGCCGGGATCGGGGAACAGCTCGTAGGTCGTGATGACAGGCCCGGGGTGGTATTCCCGGACCTCCCCGGCCACGTTGAACTCCTTGAGCTTGTCCTCGAT